>NZ_BPQQ01000001.1 GCF_022179325.1 Methylobacterium isbiliense
ATCAGGCAACGGCCGGATCCAACCCGGATCCCGGCACCCGCCGTGCCACGGCACGGCCCGGCGCGGGGTGGAGCAGCCCGGTAGCTCGTCAGGCTCATAACCTGAAGGTCACAGGTTCAAATCCTGTCCCCGCAACCAGATCAGACCAACCCATCAGTCCAGAAGACCCCCGGCGCACACGCGGCCGGGGGTTTTCTGCGTTCAGGATACGCAGCGGAGAGGGGAGGGCGGGCGCCCGGACGGCGGACGCCGCCTCAGGCCGAGCGATCGACGAAGAGGACTGCGCAGGCTGACGGCCTGGACTCCGCATACGGCCGATCCGCACCGCGCAGCCACGATGCTTGGCTTCGGAGAGGCCTGCAGCCAGGTGCGCCTCGGCATCCGGTTTCCATCTGGCCGTCCAGGATATTCCACGTCGCGTCAATGACACTCTGCGCCCTGTCCTCACCCATACCTGCGGCATATCGCCGGTTGAGAAGACCTGTCGAAGCATGCCGGTTCGCGTGCGCAGCCTGCGTCATGGCATTCGCGATCCTGAGTTGGAACCAAGCCGGGAGCGTGTTGCTCTTGCTGGTCCTGCGCTCGATTGTTGCAGGAAGAACTCATGCACCTCTTCGGTGTATAAGCCTCATTCACGGTTGAATCGCTCTCCACTGGTGCGGCGCGGTGGTATGCTGTAGGGACGTTACGCACGCATTGCCGACTGGATCGTCGAGACTGGAACTATGGGAAGAATCGACGGATCCGAACCGACGACCATGGCCGCGTTCTTCGATGAGTATGTCCGGCACGTCTTCCCCGAGAGACGGGCGCAGGCTCGGGCCGAGTGGCCGTGGCCGGGCGACGAATGGGCCGACGAGCGACTGCGCGAGGCAACGTGGCTTCGCATTGCCGGGACGGGCGAGCCTTCCCGCTGGACCGAGATCGTCGAGTTCGGCCCGGGGGCCGGGAAATACACCGCGATGGCCCTCGCCCGGACGCCGGCGCAGGTCACCGCTTACGAGATCAGTTCCGCCTTCATCGAGATCCTGGAGCAGCGCTTCGCCGCCGAGGTCAGTCAGGGAAGGCTCGGAATCCGCAAGATCGACTGGGCCGACAACGAAGGATTGTTGCGCGATTACGATTGCAGGATCGGATCGGCAGATGTCTGCTTTGCCATCGACGTTCTGATGATGATGGATTTTCAGTCGGCGCTGGTCTACCTGATCTCGGCCGCCGCGATGCTGCGCCGAGGCGGCCGGTTTGTCGCGACCTTCGCGGATGGCGGCACGGTGAGCGGTCTCGACCGCATGCTGCGGGACGTCGGGCGGCATTCCGCCTTCGACGCCGCGCCCTGCACCCGGTTCCACTGGATCGACGCACCCATCCTGAGCGCAATCCTGCCCCGGCTCGGTTTCGGCAACCTCGTGATCGAGCACGGGCCGGAGGGCGGCCTCGACATCGCCCGCCTGTACCTCCAGGCCGAGCTGGTGGACCCCGAGGCCGCCGCCCGCGCCCGCCGATGCCTGTTGCCCGTCGGCGATTCCACCAACCGCCGCGCTTCCGACGCGGTCGGGCGGTGAGCACATCCCGGCGGGTCTTCACCATGCAGCCCCACGACAGAGTGCCATTTCACCGGCCTACGCTCGCGGCAGCGGCCTTCGAGGCCGTCAGGGAGGTTCTGTCGCTCGGTGCTTTGACCGGGGGAGGGGCGCGGACGGCGGCATGCCACGCTCTCCTCCGCGGCAGGCTCCCGGACACCGTCCCCTTCCTGACGACCTCCTGCACCGACGCCCTGGAGATGGCCGTCCTCCTCCTGGAGATCCGGCCGGGGGACGAGGTGGTGATGCCGTCGTGGACCTTCTCGTCCTGCGCCAATGCGGTTCTGCTCCGCGGCGGCGTGCCGGTCTTCGTCGATGTCGAACCCGGCACCCTGAACATCGATCCGGCCCGGATCCCGGAGGCCCTCACGCCCCGCACCCGCGCGGTGCTGTGCGTGCACTACGCGGGCATCGCCTGCCGGATGGACGACCTCCGGGACCTCTGCACGGCCCGCGGCCTCGCCCTGATCGAGGATGCCGCGCAAGCCTTCGGATCGACGTGGCGCGGCAGGCCGCTCGGCGGCTGGGGCGATCTCGGCGCCTTCAGCTTTCATGGCACCAAGAACGTCGGCTGCGGCGAGGGCGGGGCGCTGCTCGTCAACCGCCCCGATCTGGTGACGAGGGCCGAGATCCTGTGGGAGAAGGGGACCAACCGGCTCGATTACGCCCGGAATGGCCGCCCCCACTACGATTGGGTCGATATCGGCTCCTCGTTCCTGCCGTCGGAGGTGACGGCCGCCATTCTCGAGAAGCAGTTCGAGATCGCCGATGCGCTCACCGCGCGGCGCTGCGCCGCGTGGGAGACCTACGCCCGGCTCCTGGCGCCCGACGCGGAGGGGGCATCGGTGCGGATGCTCGACGTGCCGGCTCCGGCGCGCCACAACGGGCACATCTTCGCCGTCCGGGTCGGCGGGCGCGCGCGACGCGATCGCGTCATGGCGTTCCTCGCGGAGCGCGGCATCGAGACCCGCACGCATTACCGGCCGCTGCATGCCTCGCCGGCGGCCGCGCGGCATGGCCGCGCGGTCGGCTCTCTGACCGTGTCCGAGGAGGCGGGCGACGGGCTCATCCGGCTCCCGCTCGACAGTCACATCACCCCCGCCGAGCAGGAGCGCGTGGTCGCGACGCTGCTCGACGGCCTGCGTCAGGCCGACACCGCGCCGCTCCGGCAGGTGAGTCCCGCCGATGCGCCATGAGCCGGGCGCGCTTCTGAGGTCCGAGGGCGAGATCGTCCGCGACGACGCGGTGTTCCGCGATTACGCCGAGATGCGCAGCCTGCCGATGCGCGCGCTGCGCCTGTGGCCGGCGCGGGAATGGTCCATCGATACCCTCGTCAGCTTCGCGGTCGACGACGTGCTGCTGACGAACTGGTTCATTCCGGTCGACCTCGCCCGTCGGCGGATGTTCTTCAACCAGACCTACGCGCAGGCGGCGCGGGATTTTCCGATGCGGTTCCGGTTCGGAGACGGCCGCTACGCCCTCGAGTCGCAGCCCGTGGCCTGCTCCGGGCGCTACGTCGTCGTCGGCGGGCCGGTGGACGGCGCGTGGTACCACTGGCTGTTCAACTGGTGCCCCCGCCTGCTGCTGCTGCGGGTGCTGCACCCTGAACTGTTCGATCGGCCCGACCTGCGCTTCGTCGTGCATCCCCTCGCGTTGCGCGAGCCGTTCCGGTCCGTCCTCGATACGTTCGGCATCGCCGCGGACCGCCTCTTCGCGGTCGACCCGGCGAAGGATTACCGGCTCGAAACCGCTCATCTGGTCTCGTTCCTGGACGAGGAGAAGCTGTTTCCCGATCTCATCCGCTCTTTCCGCACCCATCTGGTGCGCGCCTGGGGCCTCGAGGAGGTTCCCCGCCACGGCGGCGTCTTTGCCAGCCGCCAAGCGCTGGCCGCGCCCAAGCGGCGCATCGCGAATTTTTCCGAGATCGAGCCGGTCCTGGCGCAGGCCTCGCTCACCGTGGCCTCTCTCGGCGACAT
This sequence comes from Methylobacterium isbiliense, assembly GCF_022179325.1. Classification (GTDB taxonomy): domain Bacteria; phylum Pseudomonadota; class Alphaproteobacteria; order Rhizobiales; family Beijerinckiaceae; genus Methylobacterium; species Methylobacterium isbiliense. The sequence goes on from NZ_BPQQ01000001.1 coordinate 3,557, forward strand.
GCCGGCGGTCGAGCAGGCGCGGTTGTTCCGCGGGGCCGAGCTGGTCGTTGGAGCGCACGGATCCGATCTCTCCAACCTGCTGTTCTGCCGGCCGGGCACGCCCGTCGTGGTGATCGAAAGCCAGTACAGCATCGACATGTCGCTCCATGTCGGGCTGAAGTACCTCTGCGAGGCTCTGGGCCTGACCTACGAGTTCCTGATCACCCCGGTGATCGGCCAGCCGGGGCCGGAGGCGCCGGCGAGCCGCTGGATCGACCGGGACTACCGGGTGGATCCCGGCTTCCTCGCGGACGCGCTGCGGCACGCGACGGCCCGCGACGGCCTCACCTATGCGGCCCTGTCCCGCGGCGAGGGTGAGGCCTTCGTCGAGACCTGCTACCGGCGGCTGCTCGGCAAGCAGGCGGATGCGGCCGGCATGGCGCACTACCTGCATCGCCTTTACGGCGAAGGCGCCTCCAAGCGGGACGTCATCGCCGAGCTGCTGCGCACGCCGGACGGCGTCGCGCGCGGCGCCGTGGTGCGCGGGCTCGAGGACGGCGCGGAGCCATGATGAGGAGCCCCTTGCGCTCGCTATCCGGGACGCGCGAGGCTCGTGCGGCGCGCGGGCCGCTGCAGCGAGGGCTTGCCCGGCGCGACGGAGGAGACGGTCTCGATGGCAAAAGCCTACTGGGTCGCGACATACCGGACGATCAGCAACCCCGATGCGCTCGCCGCCTACGCCAAGCTCAGCGGCCCGGCCATCGCGGCTGCGGGCGGCCGCATCCTGGCGCGCGGGCTGCCGGCGCATGTCTACGAGGCCGGGCTTCCGCAGCGCACCGTGCTGATCGAATTCGACAGCGTGGAGCAGGCCCGGGCGGCGCATGACAGCCCGGCCTATCAGGACGCCCTGGCCGTGCTGGCCGGCGGAGCCGAGCGCGACATCCGCATCGTCGAATCGGTGTAGAACGGGTGGTCCCGTGCGGACGGTCCGCCGCCCGCATGACGCCGCCGGACGGGGGCGTTGGCGCGACGGCCGGTTCCGCCCGCCGCACCGCCTGCGCGTTGCCCCGGACGGTGCGGGTCGGGCCGCGCAGCGAGGCGATGGATGTCCGTGGGAGGGCCGGCGTGCCCGGCCAGTCTCACACCGCGGACGATCTCCGGGAGCGAGCCGTCGCGGCCGCCCACACCACGAGGAGCGACCCCATGCCGAAGGCCAGCACCTGTCTCTGGTTTGCCCGGGACGCCGAGGAGGCGGTGCACTTCTACGTCTCGCTCGTGCCCAACTCCAGCCTCGGCCAGATCCTGCGCGCACCGGGGCCCTGGCCCGGCGGGGAGCCGGGAGACGTGATCCTGCTGACCTTCACGCTCGGTGGGCAGAGCTTCCAGGCTCTGAACGGCGGCGTGCCGGCCGATTACGGCATGGCGGCCTCGATCTCCGTCTCCTGCACGGATCAGGCCGAGGTCGACCGCGTGTGGGACGCGCTGATCCGGGACGGAGGATCGGAGATCATGTGCGGCTGGCTGCGCGACCGCTGGGGCGTGCCGTGGCAGATCGTTCCGGAAGCCTTGCCGCGCCTGCTCGCGGATGCCGATTCAGCGGTCGCGGCGCGGGTGTTCGCCGCCATGCAGTCCATGATCAAGCTCGACGTCGCAGCCCTGCAGCGTGCGGCGGACGGGAGCTCCTGAGACATCGGCATGGCCGAACCGCTGGCGCACATCGCGGGCCAGCACCTCGGCGCCGATCGCGATGCAGGAATTGTGATCGCCCGGCAGTTCCACGACGGTGAGATCGCGGCCAAGACGCCGCCACTTGCTTCCTCGGAACTCCGAGGAATAGAACACCAGGGGCAGATCCAGATGTCTTGGCCGATAATTTGCCATGATGGGAGTGTATAAATTGTACAAGGGCGATAGTTCTCTGCCTCTATAGCCCATCTTATTGCCGAGAAGGAATTTCGTCCTGGACAGATTTTGCTTCCAGGACATCTTTCGCAGTCTTTCATACCGGCTCAACTGCTGATAGGTCCAGGCCAATCCGGCAGGCGGTCCCAGGCGTCTGACGAGCGAGAGCGCGAGCCACATCGACGGGCGCGCACCGATGGTCGGTGGATCGACCAAGCCCATGAACTCGACGCTCTTGCCGGCGCGCGTGAGACGATGAGCCACTTCGAACGCGACGAGTGCTCCCTTGCAGAAGCCCATGATCCGGTAGGGTCCTTCGGGGTCCCGGTCGAGGACCACCTGCAATCGGTCCATCGCCATCTGCTCGATCGAGGCAGGAACGGGCTCGCCGCGCGATCCATGAGGTTCGATCAGGACGATGGGTTGATCCGGTGGGAGAAGGCGTACGAATTTGCTGAGCAACGGGCTGCTGACATCGAGATCATCGGCCAGGAAGAAGAACAGGGGACGCTGGCTGCCGTCGCGGTGGAGATCGGCGCAGACGCCGAGCGGGACGCCCGCCTGCGTGGCGATGCGCTGGGCGAGACAGCGGATCGTTCCGGCCTGAAGCAGGAGACCGGCCGGGAGCGCAAGCCCGACAAGCCGCTCAACCTCGAGCAGCATCTCGGTGACCAACAAAGAGTCGCCGCCGCTCTCGAAGAAGTCATCATCGATCGTCACATTCTCGGATTTGAGCAGCCTTCGCCATATCGCAAGAAGCTCAAGGTGGAGCGTGTGGATTGCCTCATCCGAAGGAGATGTGCGCAAGCAATCGATTCTGTTCGCCCTCGCGACGAAGCTGCTGGTCAGCTGCCGGCGCTGGACCTTGCCCGTGAGGCCTGTCGGCAGGTGGTCCTGAACGAGGATGTGGCGCGGAATCTTGAACGGCGTCAGACAATCGCGGAGGAACCGGCGGAGGTCTGCGGGCGTCACGGAGGCTCCGGACCGAAGAACGACGGCTGCCGCGACATCCTCGCCGTAGCGGGGATGGGGCACCGCGAAGGCCGCAGCCTGGGCCACGGCCGGGTGGCGGAGGAGCGCGGCATCGACCTCGACGGGGGAGACCTTCTCGCCACCGCGATTGATCGCGTCCGTGAGGCGTCCGTGCAGGGTCAGGAAGCCGTCCCTGTCGAGGCTTCCGAGGTCGCCGGTTCGCAGCCAGCCGTCGACCCACACGCGTTGGTTGAGTTCAGGATTGCCGAGATAGCCGGCCATCACCGTGGGTCCACGCACCTGGATCTCACCCTGTCGGCCATGCGGCAGCGGGCAGCCCGCGTCATCGACGACCCGCACGGTTCCCGGCCAGGGTCTGCCGCACGTCCCGGGCTTGTTCGGCCCGGGTCGGGGGAGGTTGGCGGCGATCTGGGCCGCTTCGCTGGAGCCGTAATGCTCCAGAACCGGCACCCTCAGGATCGCCTGCAACTCCTCGCGCAATGCCGGGGGGAGCGGCGCGCCTCCCGAGATGATGAACCGCAGGGCATGCCGTGCCGCGACATCCGCGGTCGGTCTGGCCTTGTCCAGGACGGCATGGTGGAGCGTCGGTCCTGCGGAATACCACGTTGGGCGGAGGGCCTCGAACCACTCACTCAGATCGATGGCGGCGGCGTTGGTCGGAATGGCGATGCTGCCGCCGGTGAGCAGGGGCGTGAACACCGTCACCTTCAGGCCGTGAGAGTAGTAGGGCGGGGATGCGCTCAGGCATCGGTCCCCGGGCCCAAGGCCGAACCACGCCTGAAGCCGTGCCGCCGCCGCCAGCATGTTGGCGTGACTGAAGGGAATCAGTTTGGGCTGCGCCGTTGTGCCCGAGGTGGGCAGGATGAAGGCCGGCGCGGACGGGTCCGGCTCGGCCTCGATGGCGGGCGGGCCGGAGGCGGGCGCGGCGATGTCGAGCCCGAGACGCCCCTGTCCGATCGGCTCGGCGTCGATGACGGCGATTGTCCGCCGCGCGGCGATCCGGCGGGCGGCCGCCATGCCGCCGCGCGGCAGGAGAAGAGCGCTCAAGCGCAGCAGGCCGAGGCGCTGATCGATCTCCGCCGGGGTCAGTCGCGGATCCAGCGGAACGGCGACGCAGCTGCAGGCGACCGCCACCAGGGCGAGAACCGCTTCCGGACCGGTCGGCATCAACACCCCGACCCGGGCGCTGCGATCGAAGCCCGCTTGACGCAAGTGCCGGCGAAGCCTGGTCAGTTGGCATTGCAGGTCGTGGTAGGTCAGAGTCGCAAAGACGGGAGTGACGATGGCGGGCTGATGCGGGAACCGGGCCGCATGCCGACCGATCGCTTGACCGAGCGTGAGGTGGGCCGCCGGCTCCAGTCTGTCGCCAGGAAACAAGGCGCCGGCGGCGCGACCCATGTCGGCTGATCTCTCAGTCTCCCGGAGCATTGACCCATCCCCGATGCGCTACTCCCGAGGCACTCGCCCAAGGCACGGCCATAACAAGACCGTGATAGCTGTGCAGTAAGACTGAACCAGTTCTCTTCACTCGGACAGAGAGGCAAAAGGGCTAGGACGGATTGAAAAGGGATAGAGCCGCCTTTCACTTGGCGACCTGATCGAGCTCGGTGAGCATCCTCAGGTGGTCGACTGTCTGGTAATCAAAGTTGAATATCATAATGGAGATGCCGCGGTGGAATTCGCATTCGAATCTTGAGCGTGACCGTATGTCGGCAGATTATGGCCTCTTCACGGATGGTCGTTGCCGTTGGTGCGGGCTACGCAGGTTCTCGGTCAGCTGCATGTGCGACGGAGCTTGCACGAACCCGTGCAGGATGGTCTCCACCGCGCTGCCACGGCCACCCACGCCGATGCCGCGCCGCAATCCGCGCGGAGGGGAGCCGGTCGGCCTCGCATGGCCGGGCCAACGCTCAGGCGGATCAGTGGGTGCTCCAGGCTCGCCCGCGGCTCTGAGGTCGCCTCATCCTCCACGCCTGCGGTGGCCGTGATCCTCGTCAGGCATCGCACCAGGGCCTCCTGACACGGAGCCAAGGCCGGGTCTGCCAAACCTGGAGGCGTCGCACGGTGCGCGGCCGGTCGGCACCGCTACGGATGACGGGACTGATTTCGCAGAGGGAAGTGGTGGCGCGCCCGAAAGGATTCGAACCTCTGACCCCCAGATTCGTAGTCTGGTGTCAGCGCATATCAGAGCATAACAGTCCGGCACGGTGAGCGCGGATTTCCTGTAGGTTTCTCAAGGGGTTTCGTCTAGCGTGAGGGAGTGTGAGTCACACTCCGTGTCCCTCCCTCCCACGGTTTTGCCGTACCCCGCGCCGTACCCCGAGAAGCTCAGATGCCTCGTCCCCTGACCGCAGTCGCCGTTGCGAACGCGAAGCCTGACGCCAGCCGCCGGATCGAGATCACCGACGGGGCGACACCTGGTCTACGGCTCGTCATCCAGCCCTCGGGCTCGAAGTCGTGGGTCTTCCGGTACGAGCACGGCGGACGGGCCGTAAAGCTCACGCTCGGCCCTGCGGCGGGCGCGGGGGCACTGACCCTCGCCGAGGCACGGGAGGAGGCCGGGAAGGCCCGCAAATGCCTTGTGGCGGGCCGAGACCCGGTCGCCGAGCGCAAAGCCGCACGCGCCGCGGAGGCGGCCCGCATTGAGGCTGAACGCAAAGCCGCCGAGGCCGCTGCACGGCGCGACGAGGACCTGATCGAGAATGTCGTCGACCGGTACGTTGCTCGGCATGTCGAACGCCTGAAGTCGGCCCACGAGGTCAAGCGGCTCTTCGAGAAGGAGGTCAAGGCGCCGTGGCGGGGTCGCCTCGTCGCTGAGATCGGCCGCAAGGACGTCCTCAAGCTGATTGACGACATCGCCGAACGCGGGGCCGGAACGACCGCCAACCGCACACTTGCGAACCTACGGGCCTTCTTCAACTGGTGCGTCGACCGTGGCCTGCTCGAAGCCTCGCCGTGCGAGCGCATCAGGCCGCCGAAAGCCGAGATGTCGCGCGAGCGAGTGCTCACCGACGCCGAGCTTCGGCTTCTCGTCTTGGCGCTCCGGCGGCTGGAATGGCCATGGCGGGAGTTCTTCACGCTCGCCCTGCTCACGGGTCAGCGGCGCGAAGAGATCGCGGGCATGCGATGGGATGAACTCGACGTCGAGGCTCGCGACCCCGTGTGGGTTCTGCCGTCCAAGCGGACGAAAAACGGTCGGGAGCACGCCATCCCGCTCGTGAATGAGGCAGTCGAGGCCTTGCGTCAGATGCGGCGGATCGAGGGCTCAGAGTATGTCCTCACGACAACGGGCACGTCGTCCGTGTCGGGCTTCTCCCGCGCGAAGGCGTCACTGGACGCCATGATGCTGAGGATCGCCCGCGACGAGGCGCAAGCTCGTGGGGACGACCCGGACCGCGTTTCGCTGGCGCCCTGGCGCCTTCACGACCTGCGGCGGACTGCGGCCAGCGGCATGGCGCGGGGCGGGGTGCCGGTGGCCGTGGTCGAGAAGGTATTAAATCACGTCTCGGGGACATTCGCCGGGATCGTGGGCGTGTATCAGCGGCACGACTTCGCCTCAGAGAAGCGGCACGCCCTGACGGCGTGGGCCGCGCACATCGGGGGGCTCGTCGCGGCGGCGCCTGCGCGTGTCGACAGGGTGGGGGTGTGACATGGCGCGTCTCTTCAGGCCGGAGATCGCGCGACCTATCGAGCTTCGACGCTGGCGAGCCGTCTTCGAGCACGACGGCAACAAGGCGGCGGCGTGGCGTTGCTTCCGTCTTGCACGCGCGTGGAATATGCCGGTGCCCGATTCTGTGATGGCCGAACTCGACCGGATCGCCGAAGGGGTTGCCGAGGCTGTCGAGAGAGCTCGGCCCGCATCGCGCAAGAGCGCGCGGAGCAACGAAAGCCCCGGTCTCGGCCGGGATCAGGCGGCTCGCATCTTCACAGGGTCGGGCAGGGGCGCCACGGACCCAGCCGCTGCCCTCCTCGCATGGGAGAGGGACTTCGACGTGGAGTTCGCCGTTGGCTTCCTTCGGCGCCAGGGAGCCTCTGAGGCGGAGGCTGTTGCTAGTGTAAGCGAAGGAACGGCCGGCCTCGCTTTTGGACTTCGATTCACCGGCAATGAAGTCCGCTTCGCACCCGTCGACACTCCTCCGATGTCCGTCGACTCCGTCCGACGCGCCATCCGTCGTGTCCGACAGCTTATGCACGAAATGGACGATTTAAATACTTCGACCGACAGGGGAGGCGCTGTTACGTTTTGAGCATCACATTGAGCAGCGGAGCGAAGTGGTGCAAGACAGGTTGATACCCGCGAAGCAAGTATGCGAGGCATTTGGTGGCATTTCCAACATGACTCTTCATCGGTGGCTTGCGGACGATGGCTTGGGGTTTCCGAGGCCGATCTACATCAAGACTCGTCGATATTTTGACGCTCGTCAGGTCGAAGACTTCAAAGCAAAGATTGTCTCATCGACGATGTCCCGCCGGCGCAGACAGACTCAGTGAAGGCGCGTGCCAATATATCGTCGGACGTCCGTCGGATATCCGATAATATATTCTGGATGACTGCGGGCTGGTCAAGGCATATAACATAAACGCGCTCTGAAAGCGCCAATCATGCCGATGGGGCTACCGTGAGAATCCAAAACGACACCCGAACCAACACGTCAGAATATGTCTTGGAGCTCGCAATTCATTTCGAGCGACTTCATGCGCTTGGGGAGGAGGGGCCGGGATTTGGGCCGACCGCTCTGGGAATAGCGGCGGTTGCGCTCCGCCATCTGGCCGCCCGGCTCCCGAGCGCTGAAGCGCTCGCCCAAGCCGAGGCTCTGGCTGCCGCCACAGCCTGATCCGTACCGGCCGGCGGGTCTCCCGCCGGCCCTCTTCTCCAAGACGCACGGTTAGGGGCTACCGGAACAGCCTCGCCGCATCCTCGGACACGTGCGCCCATCTGCGGGCGCGCCCGGCCATCATCGGACACCGGGCGCCATTCGTGGAGGTCTACATGCAGGTGCTCCGGATCAAAGATGTCAGTCGGCCGAACGGCCCCTTCGCCCGCTCGACCATCAACAAGGCCATCGCCGAGGGCCGGCTCACCGCCCGCAAGGTTGGGGGTGCGACCGTGATCCTGGCTGACGATTGGCGCCGCTATGTCGAAGGCACGCCGATCACCTCAAACCGTCGCCAATCAGCTTGAGCCGGGGCCGCCGATAATGACCCGTAACCGGTCGCGCCTGCGCGCGCACTTTCAAGACCTCCTCACCGATGACGAGTGGTTCACTCAGACCAAGCGGCCGTTTCGCGTCCGCCCCTGGCGGCCGAGCGACACTGAAGAGGAAACCGTCCGTGCCGAGCGGGCCGACGAGCGTGGATGGTTCACGGTTGTATTTGCAAATGGTTTGATGTCGCCGATCCGTGGGAGGCATAATCCGAGAGAGTTTTGCGGCATTGAGAACGAAATACCTGCAACGCGCGAAGAAATCGAAGACCTGATGTTTGCGGTGCTCGTCAATAACCCGCACTTCGGGGTCAGATCGTGAGTACTTCGAGCCGACCTCCGGCGGCGTGTGAGGCTGACGCCGCTTGCCCACCTTCCGGCGTCCCGCGCCTCATCTCGCACCAGGTGCGCGACCGGATGCGAGCGAACGGGTGGAGTGTTGTCCCGATCGTCCGCCACGACCATACGGATAAGGGCGCCGGTAAGCGGCCGGCGTTCAAGGGCTGGCAGAGCTTCGCTCAGCACGAGGCCCCCTTGCCGTCCGCCGAGGCCCTGAGGAAATGGGAGCGAAGCGCCTCCGGGGCGCCGGGGACGGGTGTCCCGTGTGGGTCGGTCATCGCCATCGACATCGACGTGACCGATGCCGCCCTCGCAGCGCTGCTGGCGGAGGTTGCCTGCGAGTGCTTCGGCGCCACCCCGTTTATTCGCCAGGGTCGAGCGCCGAAGGTCCTGCTCGTTTATCGCGCGGCCGAGCCCATGGCGAAGCTGGCGTTCAAGGCAGCCGACCGGACGGGCGACGGCCTCGACATCATCGCCCAGGGCGCACAGTTCGTGGCCTTCGGCATTCATCCTCTCACGCGGCAGCCTTACCGCTGGATCGGCGCGCACACCCCGCTCACAGCCTCGCCCGACGAGGCCCCGGAGATCACGGCAGCGCAGATTGCGGCGTTCATCGAGCGCGCCCGCGCAATCCTGCCGCTGACGACCTCTCAAGGCGGTGGCCGTGGTCCTGGTGGTGAGACCGCAGAGATCCGTCGCGATGACGAAGGCTTCGTCGTCGACGGCCGCGAGGGGCACCTTACCCGGCTCATCTGGCAGGCCGCGAACGATCTACAGGGCGACGGTGAGCCCCTGACAGCTGAGGCCGTCACGGATCGGGCGTGGTCGAGGTTCTGCGCGACCGCCCGCCTCGTCGTTGGCGGTCGGGAGTGGACGCGCAGCGACGCGGAGGCGAAGGCTCACAGCACGCTCGATCGTATACGGCGCAGGGTCATTGCCCTTGGAACGAGGATCAGGGCGACCGAGCCGACCTATCCCGACGAGAGCCGACCGCTCGCCGATGCAGAGGCTGAAGTCAGGTCGTGGGTCAAAGAGTTCTTCACGCGGCACGCGCCCGAGTTCAGGAACGCGCGGACGCGCTTCGAGGTCGAGCACGAAGCGAACCCGATCATCGTGCCTCCCATGCCTCGTGCGTGGTGCCTCAAGGTTGAGGCCGGCATCGGCAAGACCGAGGCTGCCATCAGGGCCGCGGCCTCGGCGATCAGACGTGGGCTGCGCGTCGTCTACGCGGTGCCTCGGGTCAATCTGGGGGATGAGGTCATCCACCGCTTCGCCGCCCATGGTGTCGTGGCGCGGGTTTACCGCGGTAGGGATCAGGACGATCCGGATGCACCCGGCGAGAAGATGTGTCTGAACTTGGCGGCGGTGCGCGACGCCGAGAAGGCCCACGTCCGCAGCATCCACGGGGCGGTCTGTGCGAAGAAGGGGCGCCCTGGTGAGCGGCTTCTTTGCCCCGCTCATGATCGCTGTGGCCATATCCGCCAAAGAGCCGCCACCCCGGATGTATGGGTCGTGCCGCATGCGCTCCTGTTCAGCGCGCGCCCATCCATGATCCTGCGGCTCGACGCACTGGTCATCGACGAGAGCTTCTTCGGCGGCGCGATCCCAGACAAGCCGGCGGCGGTGGTGCTCGATGCTATCGAGGCCGCCAGCCTTCCGGCCGGTGATGATGCCGCGGTTCTGGCGCAGCACCGAGCACGCCTCGTCGCGGCCCTCCGCGGCTCGACCGACGGCCCAATGACTCGTGAGACGCTGACAGCGGCAGGGCTCACGGTCGACGTGGCGCGCGAAGCCGGCCGGCTCGAGTGGCGGAGAGCTTACGAGCCGGCGATCTTCCCCGGCATGGATGCGCGTGCCCGCTCGCACGAGGCAACCAAGGCGGCCGAGATCAACAGGAGCGTCCGCGCGCTCGCCGGTCTCTGGCACGAGCTCGCGACCTTCCTCGACGACGACTTCCCGGCGAGCGGTCGTCTGACGCTCACGCGAGAGGAGAAAACCGGTGCTCGCCAGGTCGAGCGTCGATCCCTGCGGTCAATGCATGAAGGCTGGCGCGCAGCCACGCTCATCCTTGATGCGACGGCGCCCCCTCCGGCCGTGCTCGAAGCGGCGCTCGGCTTTCCCGTTGTGGCGAGCACGTCGATCGCAGCCACGTGGAGCCCGCACGGACGCGTCCGGCAGATAATTGGGGGGCCGGTCTCGAACACGAAGCTCGGGGTCACAGAGGGCCGGGAGGGCAACAGGCGGATCGCGGCCGACCTCCGCCGGCTGATTGCGCTGCGGGCGGCACTGGCGTGGCCGCGAGTGGTGGGCGTCGTCGTGCCCAAGGACTTCGCTGCCTCGCTGACGGCGGAGCCGATGCCGCGGAATGTTGAGGTCCGCCACTTCGGCGCTCTGGCTGGCCTTGACCGTTGGCGGACTGCGGCCGGCATGATTGTGATAGGGCGCCCGGCGCCAACCCCGGGGTCGATGGAAGCTGCGGCAGGCGTCATCACCGGAGAGCCGGCGCTCGCCATCTTTGCGGATGATGGACGCAAGGGCTGGTATCCCCGCTCGACAGCTGGCATCCGCCTCGCCACTGGCTCTGCGGTCGCTGTGGAGCACGATCAACACCCCGACGCGCTCGTAGATGCTCTCCGATGGCAGGTCTGTGAGGCCAACCTGCTCCAGGCAATCGGTCGGCTTCGGCCTCTGCGCCGCGATGCGGCCTCGCCCTTCTTCCTCGACATCATCTCGGACGTGCCGCTTCCCTTGGCTGTCGACGCGGTTGAGACGTGGGATGAGGCTCGCCCGCCGGCCTGGATGGTGATGGCGGATGGAGGAATGATCCTCACGAGCGAGGCCGATATCCGCAGCGCCTACTCCGGGGTTGCGGTCTCGCGTGAGAAGGCCCGCGCCTTGGTGGAAACCGCGACGCTGGTGGAAAGGTCTATAAAGAAGCTCTCTAAAGACCTTTCCACCATCGTCAGATCGGTCGACTACAAGCGCGCGGGTCGCTTTCCACCCGCTAAGGCGGTGCTGCTCCCGAACGGGCCGTCGGGCAACGCGCGAGTTCGGCAATGGCTTGAAGAGCGTGTTGGGCCGATCGCGAGCATGACGGTCGAGCGGAAGCGTGAGCGCGCTCGTCTTGTCTATGAGCAGGTCGGGCGTTCGCTCTCCGTATCGGCCATCGCGCGAGCTGGCCGCGGTGCCGCGCAGCGGTGGGCGAACCTCGACCTAGCGGCATGAGCCTCAGGAAGGCCAGCAGCGGGCGCCGCGGGCAACCGGTGGACGAGGGCGCGAAGCTTGGCGGCGGGCGTCCTGAGCCATCCTGGCAGACTGCAGGGGCGGCGGGACGGGAGAGGTCAAGCAACCGAGCCGGCAGGGCAGGCGCGATCTGCATGCCGCTGGGTCACGGGTCCCTCTGGACCCCCATGCCCCACGGTTAACGCGCGACCCCTTGACTGCCGTAGATGGTCAGGAATTTTGTGTGATTTTTGCCACGCAAAAGGACCCGCATCCGTAGACAAACAGGTACGTGAGCAAAATCAAAATTCCGCGCATAATGCGTAGGACGCTGATTTTTGCCTCCCGGCCTGCTGAGAGCATGTCTCTTCCACGAGGCTATTCGATCGGGCTCCATCATGATCGCCCATGCCGTCAGCATAGCGGCATGGAACAGCGCCCTTACACCCGCCGAAATCCCGCACCCCGCAAGAAGCGGCCGAGCACCATCACTATCCCGGGCAGCGTCGGTCCGCATGTGAAGCTCGTTTTCGCTGAAATGCGGCGTCAGAACATCAAGTACGACGAGATCGAGCAGGGCTCGGGCGTGCTCCGCCCCACGCTCAAGGCTTGGCGCCATAAGAACAAGCCCGGCCTGGAAAGCATCGAAGCCGCGCTTGGCTTTCTTGGCTGGGATTTCGCCCCAATACCCCGCGAGCACGTCATCCCCTCCAACGTCGTCGAGGCGCTTCAACCTGCCGCCGACCGCCTCGGCCTGAGCATGCCCGACGCGGTGCGCTACGCAGCAGAGATCGCCTTCCGCGACCATCGCCTCGGGAGGCCGCGGTGAACATTCTCGACGCCGCCTTGGCCGCCGCGTGGGCGATGGAAGAAGGTGCCCTCACTGGTCTGCTCGAAGTCGCCGCGCGCGAGCATCAGGTCACGCCTGAGGCGCTGTCGGCCTACCGAGCAGAGGCGCTGAAGCGGGCGGAGCGCGCCACCTTCCGGGATGGTGTGGCGATCCTCAACGTCGAAGGTCCGCTCTTCAAGCGGGCCAACCTGATGACCGAGCTTTGCGGCGCGACCTCTTACGACGTGCTGATGCGCGACCTTCAGGCCGCGATCGATGATGGCGACGTGCGGTCGATCTTGCTGAACGTGGACTCCCCCGGGGGCGAAGCGTCGGGCGTCGGCGAGTTTGCTGCTGCAGTCCGGGCCGTTCGGGGCAAGAAGCCCGTCGTCGCCTACGCGGGCGACCTCGCGGCCTCCGCCGCCTATTGGATCGCCTCGGCGGCGGACCGCATCGTGATCGGCCAAGGCGCTGCCCTCGGCTCGATTGGCGTGCGGGCGAGCCTTCCCGACGCGCGAGAGCGCGACGCTCGCTCGGGCGTGCGGCGACACGAGTTCGTGTCGAGCCAATCCCCCTTCAAAGTGAGCGATCCGGCGACGGAGGAAGGCAAGGCTCGCATTCAGCGGCGCGTCGACGCCCTCGCTCAAGTCTTCGTCGTGGCGGTTGCGGAGAACCGCAGCACGACCGTTGCCCACGTCCTCAGCACCTTCGGCAAGGGCGACGTGCTGATCGGTCAGGCCGCCATCGACGCCGGCATGGCCGACGGCTTCGGCACCTTCGAGTCCGTCCTGGCGAGCCTCGCCCGGGGTGAGCAGCTTGCGGCGCGGCCGGCAGTCAGGAAGGCCGCGCCTCGCGCAGCCACGCCCGACGCCGCAGCCTTCATCCTGGCGGCCTCAGGGCTGATGCCAAGCCCACCTCCGGTTCCGACGCCCGCCTCGCGCCCTGCGACGCCCACAGACGTTGCCGCCTTCATCATCGAGTCCGCCCGGCTGGCCGATAGCCTGATCGCAGATGCAGCCGGCACAGACGGCGGAGACGAAGCCGCCGTCAAGGCTATCCTCGCCGCCTACCGGCACACAGAGCGATCGTAATCGCCTAGCCCGCCATGTCAGCTTGGCGCTTCATGGCGGCGTCATCCTGCCTCAGGCGGGCGGTCTTCGGACCGCCCGCCCTTTTCGCGCTGGAAGCGACTCGATCAGCCCTCTCAAGCGCGGCGGTTCGACCGATCCTGCTTCCAGTCCGGCGACCCCGCCGGACGGCAGGATGAGAGCAGGGAAAATGGCCTACCGCGTTGTATCGCGTACTCAAATGGGAGGTCCGCGAAACCTCGCCATCGAGGTTTTCATCGGAGAGCTCAAGCGAGCGCAGGAGGAGATCCGCCGCATCCAGGTCAATGGGATGGAGCGCCGGCACCTTCTCACCGATGACGACATCGTCGAGACGCGGAGCCGCCTCGCGTCCGTCATCGCAATCCTGAGCCGGATCGACACCGAGATTGCCAATCCCGCCTCCGGGGCGCGGGTTAGCGGTGGCGGCATCTCCGGCATGCGCTCGGTGGAGGCGTGATGGCCATGAGCATCATCACCAACCTCTTCGGCTCGAAGAAGCCAACCTCCGCCCAGATCGCCGAGCGTATCGCGCAGCACGAGGCTGATCGTCGTCGCGAGGAAGATCGCGCCGCCAAGGCGCAAGCGGCCCTCAGCGATCTCGCCGAGCTCGACGATGCCGAGCACGTTCAGGCGGAAGCCGATGCCGCCGCCGCGGCCCGTGCGATCGTCCGCACCGATGCCCGCCTCGTCGAGCTCCGGAAGGCCCATGCCGAGGCTGTGAAGGCCGACGAGCGCGCCGCCCTGAAGGCTCGGGCCGAGGCTGCTCGGAAGCGTGTGGGTGAGGCTCAGAGGCACCTGGCCGAGTACGAAGAGCGCGCCGCCCGGCTCGCCGAGAGTGCGGCCAAGCTCGATGCGATCAACCGGGAGGCAGCCGCCGTGAACGCCGCCATTACCGCGGCGAGGAAGGCGGCCCCCGACGGAGAGCACCCCGCGCTCGTCGAGAGCATTGCGGAGCGCTTCCTCACGGAGCCTGACGACGTCACACCCGAGCGGCGGGTCACCGAGGAGGTGTGGGAAGAGCCCAGCTACAATACCGGGCGGTACACTCCCTCCGTGGTCTTCAGCGCCTCGGGCCGGCCGCAGAACGTAGCCGCCCGGAAGGTGACGCGAGAGCGAGTGATCCCCGAGAAGCGGCGCCCTGGCCGCCGTCTGACGCTGCCGACGATGAGCTTGGTTCTGCCGGCCGCCCGGCTCGGCCAGGAGCCGTTCTGGCCGGCTGGCTGACGCCTGTCCGGACTCGGTTCGTACCGCCCCGCCAACACGGCGGGGCGCCCCGCAAACGCCCTGCGAAGCCCCTTCCGGCTTGGCGGTGGATTCTGCCTGCGGCGGCTCTGCGGCTGCCTGCGTGGGATCCTATGGAGTTCCAGGCCGGCCGGGCGGTTTGGAATCTGCGGGGTAGGGCCCGATCCTGCGGTCGCTCCGCGGAAGGTTCTTCGTGAGAGCCCTTAGGATTCGGGCTGGCCCCGAAGACGGAAGGCTCGCCATAAGGCCCCCCCCCCGCGGTCCTCCTTCACGCATGCGCCAGATGCCCTTCCGGTACGCCACGGCAGTCTATGAGTGGGGTATAGGCGGGCGCTAGTTCAGCCGAGCGCGGAGGGTTGATCGAGAGGGTTCCCAACTGCTAAACACGCAGGCAGAAACATTCATTAGGCTCTAAGTCTTTCATAAAGTGGCTCTAGTGCCTGTATTGTTATGTCTATGATTGATCTTATGCTTTCGACGGGAAATGGCTTTCCATTCACGAGTACGTTCGATGAGTTATTGTATAGTACTTCGGCGTTATCTCGTCTTGACGGTTGGCCGGCATGCACCCCGCCAGCAACGTTTGCGCAGAAATTTATTACTTCTTTGATCGTGATAGGTTTTCCAT
Organism: Methylobacterium isbiliense; assembly: GCF_022179325.1. Taxonomy (GTDB): domain Bacteria; phylum Pseudomonadota; class Alphaproteobacteria; order Rhizobiales; family Beijerinckiaceae; genus Methylobacterium; species Methylobacterium isbiliense. The sequence goes on from NZ_BPQQ01000001.1 coordinate 19,003, forward strand.
CAACAAAATGTATTTTCCGAGCCAGGAAACCATCTAGCCCCAATTGCATGCCTGCTCCTTCCTTCAAAGCATCCGGATCTGGATTCGAATAGCGAAAAGTAACTGCACCGCTGGCGAAGATGTCTTCCAATAATCTATCGCCTTCAGGAGACCCAATTACTCTAAATATAGGCTTGAAGTCACGGCCTTTTGCTGCCTTGTGCAGCAGGGGACCTGACGAATCGGTCAACAATCTTCTAAGTATAGCGGATCCATCAAGCAAATTGCGAGGGTGAGGATTCTGCGAAATCTGCCTAAGCTTATCTAAGTCCCACACAAACAATTGTTCATTCGTGTACACGCGATATCTCCTAAATATTTGAGCGTGGGGACTGGGCGCCTCGTGAGTGTTTTGGGTGCGTATGTGATGAAATGGTACACTTCGCCTTGATGTGGGCGAGCGCCTGCCATGAGATGATTGGGATCGTGGCAATTTAGGTGTGCGCCGCGAAGGATAGAGTGGAAGGGCGTCGAAGGTTAGGCGCTCCGGCGAGAGGCGGTGATGCTCCATCGGCGCGCTTAGCTCGTTCAACCGACCATCTACGACTGGGCGCAGGCCTCAAGCTTTTCCGAATGGGGTAGAACTGACGGGCAACCTTCTTGGCCGGCGTGTATGCCGGCTCGAATTCGAGGCGCACGGGCGAGGCGAGGGCGCGGGCGGCAAGGGTAGCCACCACGGCGCCCATGTATCATATCCGCAGAAGTCGGCCGCTTGCAGAGCATCGGCGCTGCCTCCACTTCCGGGTGAAGCATCGTCCCGCAACAGCATCAGCTTCGCCAGACTGGGCGGGAAAGGCAAGACCAAGGAAGAGGGCGAGCGCCCCAGGCGAAGCCGGTCATCTGCCCCGCCCAGGCGGCCTTAGCCTGAGTGCGGTATCGACAAACGGGGCCCGGGGCGGCGTTTGGGAAGGCTCGACTGGTTGCTACCCGCATCCGATCGTTCGCCGTACCCGGAGCCGTACCCCGTTCCGAGCCGGCCCATTCCAGGCCGCCTGCATTTTCAGCTAAGTGCTTGAAGATAATGGCGCGCCCGAAAGGATTCGAACCTCTGACCCCCAGATTCGTAGTCTGGTGCTCTATCCAGCTGAGCTACGGGCGCCTGACGCGGAGGGCGGTGCCTCCGTCGGTGGAGCCGTGATCTAGAGGGTCCGGTGCGGCTTGGCAACCCTGAAATTCGCGGCGCGGCGCGGCCGGTCAGGAGCGGAAATAGGTGGGGTGCCGCGCCCGCAACGCGTCGACGGCGTCGAGGGAGTGGGAGAGATGGGCGCGCACGCGCTCCTGGGCGCAGGCGGGCCGGCCCGCCGCGATCGCCGCGACGATCGCCTCGTGGTCGCGCAGGATCTCGCGCATCTTGCCGGTCACTGGCAGGTGCAGCCGGCGCAGGCGATCCATGTGGCCGCCCTGGCGGCGCACCAGGGGCCACAGGCCGGCCACGCCGGCCGCCTCGTACATCGTGCGGTGGAAGGCCTGATCCGCCTCCGCGAAGGCGGCGTGCTCGTCGAGATCCGCGAAGGCCGCCTGCCGCCGCACCAGCCGGCGCAAGCCCTCCAGCAGGACGGCGTCCGGCGCCTGCGCCAGCACGCGCGCGATCTCCATCTCCACCGAGCGGCGCAGGAACTGCCCCTGCTGCGCCAGCCCGAGGTCGATCGGGCTCACGATCGTGGCGTGCTGCGGGAAGATCTCCACCAAGGCTTCCGCTTCGAGCCGCAGCAGCACGTCGCGGATCGGGGTGGAACTGACGCCGAAACGCGCCTGCAGGGCGGCCCGCGACAGCACGGTGCCGGGCGCGAGCGACAGCGCGATGATCTCCTGGCGCAGCGTGACGAAGACCGGCTCGGCGCTGCCGCGGCCCCGGCCGGACATGGTCACCGCCTCGTTCATCGCGCCGTCGCCCTCTCGCGCACCGCGCCCTCCCATAGCATGGCCCGTGCTTGACGCACTAATGCATCAGTGCTTCAGTCGTCCGGCGCCGGGCGACAGATCCGGCCTGCCGCCAGGAAACGCCCCGCATGTCCAGGCCTGCGCCCGCTCCACCGCCGGTGGGCGTCGTCGAGCGCCCCGCCCCCGTGCGAACCGGATGGGCGTCGCGCCGCGACCGCAGGGGCCGCCGGCCGGCCGTGGCGTCGGTGCGACGCGCGAGGAGGGTGTCCCCATGCTGAACCGCAGAACGTGGCTGGCGGGTGCGGCCGCCTGTGCCGCCCTCGCGCCGCGCCGCGCCGGCGCGCAGGCGAAGTCCGAGATCACGATCAGCCGCCAGCCCGGCATCCTCTACATGCCGATCCACGTGATCGAGAAGCGCCGGCTGATCGAGAAGCACGCCGAGGCGCTGGGCCAGCCGGGCGTCGCCACCAAGTGGCTGTCCTTCAGCAACGGCGGGGCGCAGCAGGACGCGCTTCTCTCGGGCGGCGTCGACATCATCAACACCGGCACCGGGCAGCTGCTCCTGCTGTGGGACCGCACCCGCGGCGGGGTCCGGGGCATCGTGGCGACCACCGCCCAGCCCCTCGTCCTCGTCAGTCGCGACCCGCGGGTGAAGAGCCTCAAGGATTTCGCGCAGGGCGACAGGATCGCGGTCCCGACCGTGCGCGTCTCCACGCAGGCGATCCTGCTGCAGATGGGGGCGGCCGAGGCCTTCGGGCCGGACCAGTGGGGCCGGCTCGATCCGCTCACGGTGCAGCTCGGCCATCCCGACGCCTTCGTGGCGATGAAGAACCCGAACCACGAGGTGCGCAACCACTTCGCGGCCCCGCCCTTCCACCACTACGAGCTGAAGACCGTGCCGGGCGCGCACGTGGTGGCCAATTCCGCCGACATCATCGGCGGGCCGCTGTCGCAGGGCCAGTTCTTCACCACCACGCGCTTCGCCGCCGCCAACCCGGTCGTCATCCGGGCGGTGCGCGCCGCCGCCGAGGAAGCCAAGGCCTTCATCGAGACGAACACCCGCGAGGCGGTGGAGATCTACCGGGAGGTCACCACCGACAAGACCCCGGCCGAGGATCTGCTCGACCTCCTGGCTCAGCCCGGCATGATGGAGTGGAACCTCTACCCGCAGGGCACCATGAAGTTCGCCGCCCACCTGCACAGGACCGGCGCGCTGAAGACCCTGCCGGGGTCCTGGAAAGACTATTACCTGCCGGTGGCCCACGACCTGCCGGGCAGCTAAGCGGGCGGCCGCCGGCGCGCGGGCGCCGCCACCCCGCCTGACTTCGTGCCCGGCCCGTGCCGCGCGTCTTCTCCTCCCGAGGCTGCCCATGACCCGCAAGAGCCCCGACCAGCTGCGCAGCGCGCGCTGGTTCATGCCGGACGATTTCCGCTCCTTCGGGCACCGCTCGCGCATGAACCAGATGGGCTATGCGGCCGAGGATTACGTCGGCCGGCCGGTCATCGCGATCATCAACACGTGGTCCGACTTCAACCAGTGCCACGCCCATTTCAAGCAGCGGGTGGAGGACGTGAAGCGCGGCGTCCTGCAGGCCGGCGGCTTTCCGGTGGAGCTGCCGGCGATCTCGCTGTCGGAGAGCAAGGTCAAGCCGACCACGATGCTCTACCGCAACTTCCTCGCCATGGAGACCGAGGAGCTGCTGCGCTCCCACCCGGTCGACGGCGCGGTGCTGATGGGGGGCTGCGACAAGACCACCCCGGGCCTCGTCCTCGGCGCCATCAGCGCCGAGCTCCCGGCGGTCTTCGTGCCGGCCGGCCCGATGCTGCGCGGCAACTGGCACGGCAGGGTGCTGGGTTCGGGCTCCGACGCCTTCAAGTACTGGGACGAGCGGCGCGCGGGCGCGATCTCGGACAAGGACTGGAGCGAGATGGAGGTCGGCATCGCCCGGTCCTACGGGGTCTGCATGACGATGGGCACGGCCGCCACCATGACGGCGCTCGCCGAGGCGCTGGGCCTGACGCTGCCCGGCGCCTCCTCGATCCCGGCGGCGGATTCCAACCACATCCGCATGTGCGCGGCGGCGGGCCGGCGGGCGGTCGGGATGGTGTGGGAGGACCTCGTCCCGGCCCGGATCCTGACCGAGGCCGCCTTCCGCAATGCCATCGTGGTGGCGATGGCGATGGGCTGCTCGACCAACGCGGTCATCCACCTCGTGGCGATGGCCCGCCGCGCCGGCCACGCGCTCGGCCTCGATGATTTCGACGCGGCGAGCCGCCGGGTGCCGGTGATCGCCAACATCCGCCCGAGCGGCGACCGCTACCTGATGGAGGATTTCTACTACGCGGGCGGCTTGCCGGCGCTGATGAGCCGTCTCGCGCCCTTCCTCGACCTCTCGCAACTCACAGCGTCGGGCCGGTCCTGGGCGGAGTGCCTGGAAGGGGCAGCGGTCTACGACGACGACGTGATCCGGCCCCTCGACCGGCCGATCTACGCCGAGGGAGCGCTCGCGGTGCTGCGCGGCAACCTCGCGCCGAACGGCTGCGTGATGAAGCCCTCGGCGGCGGCGCCCCACCTGCTGCGGCATGCGGGGCCGGCCCTCGTCTTCGACGACTACCCGATGCTCAAGGGGATGATCGACCGCGACGACCTCGACGTCACGCCCGACACCGTGCTGGTCCTGCGCAACGCCGGCCCGCTCGGCGGCCCGGGCATGCCGGAATGGGGCATGATCCCGATCCCCAGGAAGCTCGTGCGCCAGGGCGTGCGCGACATGGTGCGGATCTCGGACGCGCGCATGAGCGGCACCTCCTACGGCGCCTGCATCCTGCACGTCTCGCCCGAATCCTACGTCGGCGGTCCTCTCGCCCTGGTGCGCACCGGGGACGTGATCGCGGTCGACGTGCCGGCGCGCACGATCCGGCTCGACGTGCCCGAGGCGGAGCTGGCGCACCGCCGCGCCGCCCTGCCGCCGCCGGAGCCCCGCTACGAGCGCGGCTACGGCTGGATGTTCTCCCGCCACATCGGCCAGGCCGACCAGGGCTGCGACTTCGATTTCCTGCGCACCGATTTCGGCGCGCCGGTCCGCGAACCCGCCATCTTCTGAAGGACGGCCATGCCGCTCGCCCCCGCCACCCGCGACAGGCTGAAGACCGTCAGCACCGCGACCCTCTGCACCGCCCTGTTCAAGCGCGGCCTGCGCAACCAGTTCATCCAGGACGTGCACCCCCTGCGCCACAAGGGCGAGACGATGGTCGGGGAGGCCTACACGCTGCGCACCATTCCGGCGCGGGAGGACCTCAACCCGATCACGGTGTTCCAGGACCGCGCCCACCCGCAGCGCAGGGCCGTGGAGGAATGCCCGCCCGGCGCCGTGCTGGTGATCGACAGCCGCAAGGATGCCCGCGCGGCCTCCGCGGGCTCGATCCTCGTCACCCGCCTGATGGTGCGGGGCGTGGCGGGCATCGTCACGGATGGCGGCTTCCGCGACAGCCCGGAGATCGCCGACCTCGCGATCCCCGCCTACCACCACCGCCCGGCCGCGCCCACGAACCTGACCGTGCACCAGCCCCTCGACATCAACGTGCCGATCGGCTGCGGCGACGTGCCGGTCTGGCCCGGCGACGTGGTGGTGGGCGACGGGGAGGGCGTGGTCGTCATCCCGGCCCATCTCGCCGACGCGATCGCCGACGAGGCGGTGGAGATGACGGCCTTCGAGGATTTCGTGACCGAGAAGGTGCGGGAGGGCCGTTCCATCCTGGGCCTCTACCCGCCCACCGACGAGCAATCCCGCCTCGATTTCGCGGCGTGGCGGGCCGCGACGGGGCGGTGAGGGGTTTCGGTCGCGCGCCGCGTGCCTCACGCTGAGCGACCGCCCCTCCGGCCGTCCGCCATCCCGGGATCGATCCATGCCCCTGCTGCCTCCGCCCGACGCCCTCACCATCGCCTTCGCGCACCAGGCCTACGGGCTCGCGGCGGAGTTCGCCGGGCGCGGCCACCCGGCCCGCGCGATCGAGGCGCGCAGCGTCGACGACCTGCGGGCGCGGATCGCGGAGGCGGACGTGATCGTCGCCTCCGGGCTGTGGCGCAACGACATGATCGAGGCCGCCCCCAGGCTGCGCTTCATCCAGTCGGTGAGCGCCGGCACCGACCAGTTCGACAAGCCGCGCCTCGCCCGGGCCGGCATCCGGCTCGCCAGCGCGCAGGGCGCCAACGAGCGCGCGGTGGCCGAGCACGCGATGGCGCTGATCCTCGGCCTGCAGCGCCAGCTCCATCTCGCCCGCGACCACCAGACCGCGCGGCACTGGCGCCCGATGATCGGCGACCGCACCGCGCGGGAGGAGGAATCCGGGGGCAAGACCCTCGTCGTCGTCGGCCTCGGGCGGATCGGCCTGCGGCTCGCGACGCTTGCCCGGCCGTTCGGCTTCCGGCTCCTCGGCGTGCGGCGCCGGCCCGGACCCTGCCCGGAGGTGGACGCGCTGCTGCCGCCCGAGCGCCTGCACGAGGCGCTGGCGCAAGCCGACATCGTCGCGCTGACCTGCCCGCTCACGCCCGAGACCGAGGGGCTGATCGACGCGTCGGCGCTGGCGGCGCTGCGGCCCACGAGCCTGCTCGTCAACGTGGCGCGCGGGCGGGTGGTGGACGAGCCGGCCCTGATCGCGGCCTTGGGGGAGGGGCGGCTCGCCGGGGCCGGCCTCGACTGCGTGCACGAGGAGCCGCTGCCGCCCGACTCCCCTCTCTGGGCGATGCCGAACGTGATCGTCACGCCCCACAGCGCGGGCGAGACGCGGGCCTACGAGACAAGCGTGATCGACATCCTCCTCGACAATCTCGGCCGTCTCGCGCACGGGGAGACGGAGCTGCGCAATGGTCTCGTGTGATGATCTGATCGGTATTTGCTGAGACAACACCGACTGAACTTTCTTGTCGCCGCATCCTCACGGCTGGGCCGGCGGCGACTCTGGCGAATGATGTTCGGGTCCATGCCCGATTGCGGCTGTCGGTTCGCGTCTTCAGGCCATTGGATTGACGTGGTTGCCACGCCGAGCAGACATCCGCCCCGGCTGAGGCCGCTTGGGCAGCGGGGACGCAGCTCAACTTCAGCATTGCAATCTTACGACTACTCAAGCTAGTCTGACACGCGCCGATTTTGTGGTGCCGTGATGTTGTGGTCTTGAGGGGGCTGCGCATGTTCACGCTCGCGCGAGGAAAAGCGAATATAACGGCTGAAGTTCAGCGCTGGCAATATTTCTTGAGGCGCCAGGGATACGACCAAGTCGGAAATATCGACGGTGATTTTGGAATAAATACCGAGACGACAACGAAATTCTTTCAGGTCAAGCACAATCTAGTACCGAATGGTGAGGTGGATGCGCCGACCCTGAATGTTGCTGCGACACGGGGTTACACGATCCTCCCCCAGACCTACTACAGCGACCGTCGGGGCGGAGCGTACCCTCCAAGGCCCACGGGCCTGTCGAGTCCCTCGAACGCGACGCGCAATCGGGACTTCGGCTGCTTCACCTTCCTTCAGCATCCCAGGCCTCCCCGACCGGACAAGGAAGCGATCGTCATCACGGCCAGCTGCGACCGAACGGTTCCGGATTGGGTCGGGGCCAACATTGTCGAAATGCCCGTGCCGCAGCTCCGGTTCGCGCGCGGCTACAACGGCCGGATTCGTTGCCACCGGTTGGCCGCTCCGGTCATCAAGGCCTTGTTCGAAGCCTGGGAACAGGCGGACCTCCTCCACCTCATTCTCTCCTACGATGGCTGCTTCGTGCCGCGCTACAAGCGCAAGCAGGCGCCCTCGCCAACGCTGGGTCACAACGAGAAGAAGAGCGCGGATGTCGAGGCGCTGAGCAACCACGCCTTCGGCTCGGCCTTCGACATCAACGCGGCGGACAACCCACTCGGGGAAGAGCCTGCGGAGTGCGGGGATCGCGGCTCCGTACGTGAACTGGTGGCGGCTGCCAACGCGGTCGGGATCTACTGGGGCGGCCATTTCGGTACGGAAGACGGCATGCATTTCGAGATCAGCGCCCTGACCGGCGCGCTTGCGACCGTCGCCTCCGCCGCAAGCGGGTCGACGCTGCCGAGCTCTCCGCCCCTCCTTGCCGTCGCAGCGCCGGCCGCGCAGCCTGCCGATGCCGCGATCCACTGGTTCAAGACGACGTTCGGTGGAGACATCGCCGCGGCGACGGCCGGGACCCCATTCTCGATCAATCTCATCGCCGCGATCGCGATGCAGGAGACCTCCTACATCTGGCGGCGCATCTACAAGACACACACCGTCGCTGAGGTGCTGGCGGCCTGCACCGGCGACACGCTGGACGCGCCCCGGCGAAGCGCATTCCCCAAGACACGGGCCGATCTCGAAGCGGTTCCGGATGGGAAGGCCATGTTCGCGTTGGCGCGGGCGGCCCTGCTCAATGTGGCGCAGTACGATCCGGATCTGAAGAAGGTCGCCAAGAAGCCTGACAAATTCTGTCACGGATTTGGCATGTTCCAATATGATCTGCAGTTCTTCAAGGTCGATCCGGACTATTTTCTCGAGGAAAAATGGAAGACTTTTTCTGGTACGCTCGAAAAATGCGTTGAGGAGTTGAAAATCAAGCTCGTGCGCACTTATGGAAAAGACAAAACGTCCCTAACGCACGACGAAAGCGTCTATGTGGCGATCGCCTACAACACGGGTAGAGCAAATCTCAAAAAGGACTTTAAGCAGGGATACCGTGATTCGAACGGCGTCTATTACGGTGAGTACATCGACCGGTTCATGTCATTGGCCGAGAAGAGCTAAGACCCACGGTCGTTGAGAGCGACTGTTGGTTCCGTTCTCGAAGTGTCGCCAAGCCTCTGGCTTGGCATCGACACGTCGCGATGGGTCATCGGCCCCGTCGATCCCGGGCTTGCCCGGGATCGAGATCAATGCGTCAGCATCCCGGGCTTGCCCGGGATCGAGATCGATGCGTCAGCATCCTGGGGCGATGGCAGAAGCAGCGGATCTCGCTCTTCAAAAGGCATTGCGCATCAGCTGGTCGACGGGGTGGTGGTATGGCTACTCCGTCACCATCGCGTGCAGGGCCGGGCGCCCGCCCGGCCAGCCGAGCCCCACGCGGGCGCCGCTGTCGCCCGGCCGGGCGGCGGCCTCGCTCAGGAGGCCGATGGCCGCGCGGTAGCCGTGCAGGGTGCCGACATCGACGTAGGACCGCCCCGCCCGCAGGCCGAGCGCCCGGCCGCCCTCCGCCAAGTAGGCGTTCACCAGGGTGCCGATGTACTCGTCGCGGCCGTCCCGCCGCTGCCACAGGCCGTGGAGGTCGCGCAGGGTCCGGCCGGGCATCTTGAATGCGCCCCAGATCCAGGGCGAGGTGGCGTCCGCCCGCTTGACCTGGATCTCGCGCACGGTGTCGCCGTCGAGAACCACCGCGTCGAAGAATTCGGGCCGCTCCACCGGGAAGAGCAGGAAGGAGAGCGCGTCGTCGGGCAGGAGCGCCAGCGCGTCGGCCGGGAACCACACCGTGTCGGGCAGGCCGACGATCACCGGCTCGTCGTCGGCGACCAGCGGCAGCGCCCGGAAGATCGCATCGCAGAGGCCCGCCGCGCCCGGCTGCACCACGTAGGCGATCGAGGCGCCGCCATAGGCCGCGCCGTAATAGTCGAGGATGTCCGACTTGCCCGGCGAGATCACGAAGCAGAGCTTGTCGGCCCCGCCGCGGATCATGCGCTCCACGAGGTACTCGCTCACCGCGCAGGGGCGCTCGATGCCCTGATCGAGGCGGCTGCCGACCGGCAAAAGCTCCTTCGAGAAGGCGAGGGGCTGGATGCGGCTGCCGCGGCCCGCGGCCGGAACGATGCCCCACATTCACGCCTCCACGGCCAGGGATCCCCGGACGGGGGGCCGGACGGAGCCCGGGGCGTCGAGGGCGGCGATCAGCTCCGCGGCGCGGCGGGCCGAGGAATGCTCGGCGAGCGTCCGCTCGCGCGCCGCACGGGCGAGCGCGCGTCGCTCGGCCTCGGACAGGTCGAGGGCCGCCACCACGTCCTCGGTGGTCCGCGCCACCACGATCTCGCGTCCCGGTTGGAAGAAGGCGTCGAGCCCCTCCCACGCATCGGTGACGAGCGGCGTGCCGCAGGCCGCCGCCTCGAACAGGCGGCCCGAGGGGCACCAGCCCATCGCCGCCATCGCCCCGCGGGTGACGTTGAGGGTGAAGCGCGAGGAGGAGAAGAAGGCCGGGTGCTCGGCGGGCGGCAGGTGGCGCACGAAGGAGATGTTCTCCGCCCAGGGGAAGTCCGGCGGGTACTGCGCGCCGCCGATGAGGAAGCGCTGCTGCGGGCGCCGCCGGGCGGGCGCGACGAGGAGGCGCTCGACGCCCGCCTGCCGGTCCGCCGCGTAGGTGCCGAGATAGGACAGGTCGCTGGCGTAATGGGGGGCCGGCGCGGTCGGCCGGTGGGCATCGGGATCGACGTGGCCGTAGAGCGGCAGCACCAGCCGGGCGCCGAGCCGCGTGCGCAGGGCGTCGAGCGCCGCCCCGCCCGTGTAGCTCAGCACGAGGTCGAAGTCGCGCAAGGCCCGCGGGCCGAGATAGGGCACCGCCTCACCCGCCGCGAGGCGCGCGAGCGTCACGGGCGTGTCGAGGTCGTAGAAGACGCTGACCGGGGCCTCGTGCGCGAGCGCCGCCGCCGCCACGGCATCCGGACAATAGGAGGTGACGATGGCCGCGTCGCACGCCGCCACCGCCCGCGCGGCCCGCGCGCGCAGTTCGGGGCTCCAGTCGGGGTAGAGGATCAGGTCGCCGCCGGGCAGCGCCGTCAGGTCGCGGGTCTCGGCGTAGTAGGGCACGTCGCGTTCGAAGAAGGTGACGGAGTGGCCGCCTGCCGCGAGCGCCCGGCACAGGCCGCGCCACAGGGTGGCATGCCCGTTGCCCCAGGACGACGAGACGGTGAGTCCGAAGACGACGATCCGCATCCGCTCCCCGTTGCGTCCCTCGCCGTCCTGCCCGGCTCGAAGCCCCAACCCGCATACTCCAGGTGAGTTCCTGGATTCACCCGCAGTTGCCTCGGGGCGCGTTTTCGCCGAGATCGGTCCGGTGATGGAGGAGCGGACAGGTGTGGGAAGCCGATGTGATCGACGGGCCGGAGACGGCCGAGGGGCTGATCTGGGTGCGGGCGCCCCGCGACTTCCCCAACGGACTCGACGAACTGGTCGGCGCGCCCTTGAGTTTGAACGGGGTGGCGCGCAGCATCAACGACGTGGTGGAGCCTGCGGAGAGCGGGATGGTGCGCAAGGGCGACCGCCTCGGCCTGATCCTCGACCCGGCCGAGGCGTGAGGTAACCGGCGCCGCGGTGCCTGCGAAACCGCAGGGAGGCTGGGAGAGGGGCGTTCGGCCTCCATATGGCCCCGGTGGCCGGAGCGGCCCGGGCGGGGGCCGGGCCGACAGGCGGGAGGTCCCATGCGCGTCGTCGTCGATCTGAACCGCTGCCAAGCCTACGCGCAGTGCTGCTACGCCGCGCCGTCGAGCTTCGCGCTGCACGGGCCCGAGGTGCTGATCTACGATCCCGCGCCCCCGCCCGAGCGGCGCCGGGAGATCGAGCGGGCGGTGCAGGCCTGCCCGGTGCGCGCCATCCGGTTCGAGGCCGAGCCGGACGCGCCCGGACAGCCCGGGGAGGCCCGTCATGGCTGAGGCGCTGCGCGCCGTGGTGGTGGGCGCCTCGCTCGCCGGCCTGCGCGGCGCCGAGGCCCTGCGCCGCGAGGGGCATCGCGGCCCGATCACGCTGGTGGGCGACGAGCCCCACCGCCCCTACGACCGGCCGCCGCTGTCCAAGCGCGTGCTCAGCGGCGAGGCTCGCCCCGAGGCGATCGACCTGCCGGGGCAGGCCGGGCTCGACCTGACGTGGCGGCTGGGCGCGGCGGCGGTCGGCCTCGACCTCCCGGCCCGCGCGGTGGCGCTGGCCACGGGCGAGCGCCTGCCCTTCGACCGGCTGCTGATCGCCACCGGCACGCGGGCGCGGCCCTGGCCGAACCCGGCCGAGGCGGCGCTCTCCGGCGTGTTCACCCTGCGCAACCGGGACGATGCGGCGGCCCTGCGTGCGGCGCTCGCGGCGAAGCCCGCGCGCGTCCTCATCATCGGGGCGGGATTCATCGGCTGCGAGGCGGCGGCCGCCTGCCGCAGCATCGGCCTCTCCGTCACGCTGGTCGACCCGACCCCGACGCCGCTCGCCTCCGTGCTCGGCACCCGGATCGGGCGCGTCGTCGCCGAGATGCTGCGCCGCGAGGGCGTCGATTACCGGCCCGAGACCCGGGTCGAGGCCCTGGAGGGGGATGCCGCGGGCCGGGTGCGCGCGGCCCGCCTCGCCGGCGGCGGTCGGCTCGACGCGCCGGTCGTCGTGGTGGCGCTCGGCGCCCTGCGCAACACCGAGTGGCTGGCGGGCTCCGGCGTCGCGGCGGATGCGGGCGGGGTCGCCTGCGACGGGCTCTGCCGGGTCCTCGACCGTGCGGGCCGGCCCGTGGACGGCGTGGCGGCGGCGGGCGACGTCGCGCGCTTTCCCCACCCGCTCTTTCCGGACGGGCCGGTCGCGTTCGAGCATTGGGGCCACGCGGTCGAGCAGGCCCAGCATGCCGCGCGCACCCTCGTCGGCCCGCCGGAGGACCACGGCGCCTACGCGGCGATGCCGGCCTTCTGGTCGAGCCAGTTCGACCTCAACATCAAGTCGGTGGGACTCACCAACGGCGCCGATGCGGTGGCGGTGACCCAGGGCAGCCTCGCCGAACGGCGCTTCGTGGCGGTCTACGGCCGGGCCGGCCGCACGGTGGCGGCGGTGTCGTTCGATTCCGCCCGCTGGCTGCCGGCCTATGCGGCGCGCATCGCGGCGGGCGACGCCTTCCCGCCGATCCTCGGGGCCACCGACCAGGGCCGGGTCGCGCCCATGGATCCCGGCTTTCCGCAGCGCCCGGCGCGAGGCTGACCAAGATGCCCGATCCCACCCTGTTCGCCGCGGTCAAGGATCCGGCGCACCGCCCCGATCCCTACCCGCTCTACGCCCGCCTGCGCGAGAGCCCGGTGGCGCTCCAGGACGACGGCACCTACGTGGTGACGACGCACGCGGCCCTGCGCGCGCTGGTGTTCGACCCGCGCCTCTCCTCCGAGGACCTGCCGGACGCCACGCATCCGCCCACCGGCAACCCGTTCAAGGACTGGATCGTCAATCCGATCAAGGATCGGATCCGGTCCCGGCACCGCCCCCTCATCTTCCGCGACCCGCCCGACCACGACGTGCTGCGCCGCCACGTCATGCGCGAGTTCACGGCCGTGCGGGTGAACGCCATGCATGCCCGCGTCGACGCGCTGGTGGCGGACCTGCTCGACCGGAAGCGCGAGGCGCGCCAGATCGATCTCGTGGACGACTTCTCCTACCCGCTGCCCGTCACGGTGATCTGCGAGATGCTGGGCGTGCCGCCGGAGGACGAGGCGCGTTTCCACGGCTGGGCGACGCAGCTCGCCACCGCCCTCGAACCCGACGCCCGCGAGGACAAGGAGAACCGGGACAAGAACATCGCCACCTTCGACGAGATCGCGGCCTACATGCAGGACCTGATCAAGGAGAAGCGGCGCCACCCCGTGGACGACATCCTCTCCGGGCTCGCGACCGGGCATGACCCGCAGGCGGGCCGGATGGGCGATTACGACCTGATCGCCACCGCGATCCTGCTGCTGATCGCGGGCCACGAGACCACCGTGAACCTGATCACCAACGGGATGCTGACGCTGCTGCGCTTTCCCGAGCACCTGGAGCGGCTGCGCGCCGACCCCGAGATGGCGCCGCGGCTGATCGAGGAATTGCTGCGCTACGAGCCGCCCGTGCATTTCCGCACCCGCAAGGCGCTCGCCTCCATCCGGATGGACGACACGACGATCCCGGAAGGAGCGCCGGTGGTGCTGCTCTTCGCCTCCGGCAATCGCGACCCGGCCCGGTTCCGCGAGCCCGACCGGTTCGATCCCGACCGGGAAGACATCCAGCATTTCGGGTTCGGCGGCAGCCTGCACTTCTGCGTCGGCGCGCCGCTGGCGCGGCTGGAGGCGGAGGCGGCGCTGGTCGCGCTGGCGCGCCGCCTGAAAAACCCGCGCCTGATCGACAACCCGCCGCCCTACCGTCCGGGCGCATCCTTGCGCGGGCCGCAGCACCTGCGGCTCGCCATCGAGGGGATCGCCTGAGGCGCAAGCTCAGGCGCCGGTGGCGTCCTTGACGCATTTCTTGCTGAAGCTGGTGCGGGCCGCGCCGGAGAGCTTCTTGTCGGTGGCCTGCGCGTCGCAGCGGGCGCCCGCATCCTTCTCGCACTTGGTCATGAAGCTCGTCAGGGCGGCGCCCGCGAGCTTCTTCTCCGTGGCCTGCGCCTTGCAGCTCTCCTGTGCGGCCGCGCCCGTCGCGCCCGCGAGGCCGAGGATCACGGCCGCCACGACACCACGCATCGCCCTCTCCCTGACTATCCGTCGTCTTCGCACGACCGCCCGAGTGGAACACAAGCCGCCCGGCGCGGCCAGGGGGCACGGCCGGATGCACCGTCCGTACGGCCCCAGAACTAGGCCTTCCCGTGCGCCTTGCGCGTCCGGTGATGCGGCCGGCCGGCCGTGTGCCGGCCGCAACTCCGCCAGCCCCAATGCTCGTACGGCGTCGCGGGCGCGGTCTCGCACCAGCCCGCCCGCACGAGCGCCCGCGCGGCGCGCTCGCGGTCCTGGCAGGCCTGCTCGGACAGCGGGGAGGGCGGGAGGGCGCAGAGCGCGTCGGCGCGCTGCCAGCGCGCCAGCTGGTCGTCGGCCGCGGCCGGACCGAAGCCGAGGAGGAGGCTCGCGAGCGCGAGGGCGGCGGGGCGGATCGGAAGCATGGAGGATTGCCGTGACGGGGCGTAGGCCCGCTGCTGCCGCCGCGTAGCAGTTCGATGCCGTCCGGCAAGACGGCCAAGCGGCCTAAGCCGGCGGTGCCCGCCGCAGCGCGCGAGCCTCGGCCGCCCGGCTCAGTGGGCCATCAGCACCGGCATGGTCGCGTGGGCGAGGATGTGGCTCGTCGGACCGCCGAAGATCATCTGGCGCAGGCGGCTCTGGGTGTAGGCGCCCTTGATCAGGAGGTCGCAGCCCAGCGCCTCGGCCTCGTCGAGGTAGATCTCGCCCGCGCTGCGCCGGCCGGCCGTGAGGGTGCGGCCGCGCGCCGACAGCCCCTCGCGGACCAGGGCCGCGGCCATCTGCTCGGCGCTCGGCCCCGGAACCATGCCGGTGTCGACGGCCACGACCTCGATGCGGGCGGCCTTGCGCAGGAAGCCCTCCGCGAAGGCCACCGTGCGGGCGGTCTCGGTCGACCCGTTCCAGGCGAGCATCACGGTCTCGCCGAGGCTCGCCGGCGGGGTGGGGGGCGCGATCAGCAGGGGGCGCCCGCTCTCGAACAGGGCCGCCTCCAGCGTGGTCATGCGCGGGCCGGCCTCGCCGCCGGGCCGGCCCACCACCGTCCCGGCGAAAAGCCGGGCGTACTGGGCGAGGAAGCCGTCGCCGGGCGGGGCATCGGGCAGCCAGCGGTAGCGGGGCTCGTCGTGGGGGGCCCCGGCGCGCTCGCGCTGCACGCCGTGCTGCTCCATGAAGGCCTGGAACCGGCCGCCGCAATCGCGGGCCTCGGCGAGGTCGGCCTCCTCGTCCCGGACCCAGGTCATGCCGCCGACCATGTCGACGGGCACGTATTCGGCGAGCGCCGGGCGCAGGCCGAACCCTTCGACGCAACTGCCGAAGCGCCGCGCCGCGAGCAGGGCGGTCTCCAGCACGGAATCGAGCAGCGCGTGGCGCGTGACCGGAACGAGCAGGGTCTTCATGGCGGCCTCCGCGGCCGATTGCACCACGGCCCCGCTCCGCCGTCCAGGGACGACGGAGACGATCCCGCGCTCAGCGCAGGTCGGACGCCGGCGGCGACGGGGAGGCGGCCTCGCCCTCGACCCGGTGCAGCCGGCTCAGCAGCACCAAGAGGTGTCCGGGCAGCGCGGTCTCCTCGGCGGAGAACGGGTTCGTCCGGGCGCGGCGGCGGTCGCGCCGGGAGCGCGACGGGGATTGCGGGGGATCTTCCGTCCGAAAGGGCACACGTACTCGCATACGCATCGCGCGACGTCCTTCAAGGCCCGGCTTCTTCGCGGCCGGCGCGCCAGTGAACGCGAATCACCGGCCCCGGTTCCCGCCTTCTGCCGTCGCCGCATGACGCCGTGGTGACGCGACGGCCCGGCGCCCGCCGCGCCCGACGGCTGGCGGGGTTCCGGTCCGGGTGGTAGACCCCGCGCCATGCTCGAAGGCCTCCCGCCCCACCGCCCGACCCACGTGCTGCGCCTCGACACCGACGAGCGCGCCGCCCGTGCCATGACCGACCTGATCGGCGAGGTGTTCGACCCGACCGAGACCGCGGTGGCGGCCTTCGAGGACGAGGACGGCAAGACGTGGCGGCTCGAAGCCTACTTCGCCGAGCCGCCCGACGAGGAGGCGGTGCGCGAGCTGATCCGGCCGATCGTGGGCGAGGCCGCCGACCGGGCGAGCTTCACGGCCATCGACCAGCAGGACTGGGTGCGCGCCTCGCTCGACGGCCTGAAGCCGGTGCGGGCCGGCCGGGTCCTCGTGCACGGCGCCCATGATCGCGACCGGGTGCGGC
Source organism: Methylobacterium isbiliense (assembly GCF_022179325.1). GTDB lineage: Bacteria > Pseudomonadota > Alphaproteobacteria > Rhizobiales > Beijerinckiaceae > Methylobacterium > Methylobacterium isbiliense. The sequence goes on from NZ_BPQQ01000001.1 coordinate 35,586, forward strand.
CCAACGACCGCCCGATCGAGATCGAGGCCGCGCTCGCCTTCGGCACCGGCCACCACGGCACCACGCTCGGCTGCCTCACGGCCCTGGTGGACGACCTCAAGCGCCGCCGGCCCCGGCGCGTGCTCGATGTCGGCACCGGTACCGGCATCCTCGGGCTCGCGGCCGCGCGCCTGCTGCGCGCGCGGGTGGTGGCGGGCGACCTCGACCCGGAGGCGGTGGCCACCGCGCGCAGCAACGCGGCGCTGAACGGACTCAAGCCCTTCGTCAGCCTCTACGAGGCCCCGGGGGTGCGCCACGCGCTGGCGGACCGGGCGCGGGGCTTCGACCTCGTCTTCGCCAACATCCTGGCCCGGCCGCTGCGGCGCCTCGCCCCCTCGCTGGCCCGGGTGGTGGCGCAGGACGGCACGCTGGTGCTCTCGGGCCTCATTCCCCGCGACGTGCCGGGCGTGCTCTCGGCCTACGCCGCGCAGGGGTTCCGCCTGTGCCGCCGCCGCACGATCGAGGGCTGGGCGACGCTGGAGCTGCGCCGCGGCGGCGCGGCGCCCCGGCCTACGCGTCCCTGATCCGGCCGCACCGGCGTCGTCCTGCGGCGGAGGCTACCGGATCGAGACCCTGACGTCGTACTGGCCGGCGGTGCCGTCCGGATAGATCAGCAGCATCAGGAAGCGGTCGAGGCCCTCGTAGCCCTCCGCCGCCTCGTAGGTGACCTTGAGGCCCGGGGCCTTCTTTGCGTTGCAGGGTGCGAACGGCGAGGAAGCCGAGTAGCGCGGGAAGGACTGATCCTGCGCGAAGGTCACGCTGCCGTGCTCGGGCTTCGCGACGAGCCGCGCCACCAGGGGTCCCTGCGTCGAGCAATCCGGGTAGAGCGCCGTGAAGAAGGCGATCGTGCGCGCCTCGTTGACGGGCACCACGCGGTTGAGGGGCGTCGTCGTGAGTTCGGGGAACTCGGTCGGGGGGGTGGGCCGGGGTGCGGAGGGCGGGGGGACGGGCACCGCCGGGGCGGGCGGGGCGGCCGGCTGGGCCAGCGCCGGCGCGCCCGCCGCCGCGAGCAGGACGAGCGCCGGGAAACGCGAGGATGCCACGGGTGGAAGGCCTCCGGATGCCGGGCGCACGATCCCGCGCCCGTCCGCAAGGTAGGCCGGACCGGGGCCGCGGCCAGCCGCGGGACGGCCTGTGCGTTTTGTCCGGCGATGCGCTACATCGGGCGCCATCGTCCCCGACCGATTGAGGAAACGGCCCAACGATGTTCCCCGACGTTCAGCTCCACATCGCCGGCCAATGGCGCGGCGGCTCCGCCGGCCAGACCATGCCGATCCAGAACCCGGCCACCGGCGACACCCTGGCCCAGCTCGCGGTGGCCAGCCGCGCCGACCTCGACGCCGCGCTCGCCGCCGCCGACCGGGGCTTTGCCGCGTGGCGCAAGGTCTCGGCCTTCGAGCGCAGCAAGGTGCTGCGCAAGGCCGCCGACCTCCTGCGTGCGCGCGCCGACGAGATCGCCCGCATCATGACCCTGGAACAGGGCAAGCCGCTGGCCGAGGCCCGCGTCGAGGTCATGGCCGGCGCCGACACGATGGACTGGTTCGCCGAGGAGGGCCGGCGGGCCTACGGCCGGGTGATCCCGCCCCGGGCCGAGGGCGTGATGCAGTTCGTGCTGCGCGAGCCGGTGGGGCCGGTGGCGGCCTTCACGCCCTGGAACTTCCCGATCAACCAGGCGGTGCGCAAGGTCGCGGCCGCGCTCTGCACCGGCTGCTCGGTGATCCTGAAGGGGCCGGAGGACACGCCGGCGAGCTGCGCGGAACTGATCCGGGCGCTGCTCGACGCGGGCGTGCCGGGCGACGTCGTCGGCCTCGTCTACGGCGACCCGGCGACCATCTCCTCCTACCTGATCCCGCATCCGGTGATCCGGAAGATGTCCTTCACGGGCTCGACGGCGGTGGGCAAGCAACTCGCGGCGCTCGCCGGCCAGCACATGAAGCGCGCGACGATGGAACTCGGCGGCCACGCCCCGGCGATCGTCTTCCGCGACGCGGACGTCGCCAAGGCGGTCTCGGTTCTGGGCGCCAACAAGTTCCGCAACGCCGGCCAGGTCTGCGTCGCGCCGACGCGCTTCCTCGTGCACGATTCGGTCTTCGACAGCTTCGTCGACCGCTTCGTGGGCTTCGCGCAGGACCTCAAGGTCGGCGACGGCCTGCAGGAGGGCGTGAAGATGGGGCCGCTCGCCCACGGCCGGCGCATCGAGGCGATGGAGGCCTTCGTGGCCGATGCGCAGGACAAGGGCGCGACCCTGCGCACGGGCGGCAAGCGCATCGGCAACCGCGGCCACTTCTTCGAGCCGACCGTGTTCACCGACGTGCCGCTCGACGCGCGCATCATGAACGAGGAGCCCTTCGGGCCGATCGCCGCGATCCAGCGCTTCTCGGACGACGAGGAGGCCTTCGCGGAGGCCAACCGCCTGCCCTACGGGCTCGCGGCCTACGCCTATACCCGCTCGGCCGAGACCGCGACGAAGCTCGCCACCCGCGTCGAGAGCGGCATGATGTCGATCAACCACCACGGCATCGCCCTGCCCGAGACACCCTTCGGCGGCGTGAAGGATTCCGGCTACGGCAGCGAGGGCGGCTCGGAAGCGATCGAGGGCTACCTCAACACCCGCTTCGTCACGCAGGCCTCGTTCTGATCCGGGCGCGGGGGGCGACAGGCCCCCCGCGTCTGTCGCGGGCCGCGACCGCCGTCGCCCCGCGCCGGGCCGCCCCGGTCAGCCGCTGGCCGGCCGGGGCGATCACCACGAGGTCGCCGCAGGGGGGCGAGCGGGTGATGACCGCGCTCGCCACGCCCCACAGCCGCCCGCCGCCCGTGACCACCGGCCCGCCCGAATCCCCGACGCAGACCCGCGCGCCGACCGCGCGGGCGAGCGTGAGGCCGCTGCCGGTGACCGCGAGCGGCACGAGGCGCGCGGTCTTGAGCGTGCCGGGCTCGCCCCCCGAGAGGCCGACGCCCGCGATCCGCAGCGGCCCCGGCAGGCCGCTGGCGCGCGCCAGCGGCACGGGGGCGCGGTCGCGCACCGGCGCGGCGAGGCGCACCACCGCGATGTCGAGGGCGAGGCTCGACAGGTTGACCCCGATGTCGTCGTCGCGCTCCACCACGTAGCGGGCGACCGAGGCTGCCCGATAGGCCGGCCGCACCGGGCGGCTGCCGCGGTAGAACATCACCGCCGCCCCGAGCGGGTTGTCGCCGACGCAATGCGCGGCCGTGAGCACCAGGCTGGGGGCGATCAGCACGCCCGAGCAGCGGGTGAGGTTGACCTTGTCGTCGTCCTCGTCGGAGCGGCCGAGCGTGCCCACCGCCACCGTGGCCCGCGTCAGCGCATCGCGCCCGCCCGCCATCGCGCCGCCCTCGATCGCCTGCGCCGGGAGGCCCGCCGCCGCCAGCAGCACCGCGCCCAGCAATCCTCGCGTCCAGCCCTTCATCCGCCGCCGCTCCCGCCTGCCCGACCGTCGATCTCGCGCTCTCTGTGTCGACGGGGATGCCGCCCCGTTCAACCGGTCGCGCTGCCGCACGGCGACGAACCGTCAGGCTGGCGTCGCGGCGGCTCTGCGGTCATAGGGTAGCTCAGGGGAAGCGGGTGAAGGAGGCGCAGGGCGCGTGATGGGCGAGACCGAGACCGGCGCGCGGGCGATGCGGCCCGTGCTGCGCGTGCTCGGGGGCGAGGCGCTGACGCCGCCCCCGGCCTGGATGATGCGGCAAGCCGGCCGCTACCTGCCCGAGTACCGGGAGCTGCGGGCCAAGGCGGGCTCGTTCCTCGACCTGTGCTACACGCCCGACTTCGCCGCCGAGGTGACGCTCCAGCCGATCCGCCGCTTCGGCTTCGAGGCGGCGATCCTGTTCTCGGACATCCTCGTGGTGCCCCACGCCCTCGGCCAGGGCGTGCGCTTCGTGGAAGGGGAGGGGCCGCGCCTCGATCCCGTCGCGGACCGGGCGGAGATCGAGGCCCTGCGCGAGCCCGGCGACGCCCGGATCATGGCCCATCTCGGGCCGGTCTTCGAGACGGTGTCGCGCGTGCGGGCGGCGCTGCCGCGCGAGACCACGCTGCTCGGCTTCTGCGGCGCGCCCTGGACGGTGGCGAGCTACATGATCGGCGGGCGCGGCACGCCGGACCTCGCCCCCGCCCGTGGCCTCGCGGCGCGCGACCCCGCCCTCCTCGACGCGCTGCTCAACCGGCTGGTCACGGTCTCGGTCGAGTACCTCGCCCGCCAGCTCGAGGCCGGGGCCGACGCGGTGCAGATCTTCGAGAGCCACGCGGGTGCGCTGCCGGCGCTGCCGGCCGGGGAGACGGGCGATGCGCTCGCGCGCTTCAGCTTCCGGCCGATCGCCCGGATGGTCGCGGGCCTGCGCGCCCGGGTCCCGGGCGCCCGGGTGATCGTGTTTCCCCGCGGCTCGGGGCTCGACGGGCATGTCCGCGCGCTCGCCGAGACGGGCGCCGACGCGGTCGGGGTCGACTGGGACGTCGACCTCGCATCCGTGCGCGCCCGCCTGCCGGCCGCGGCGGTGACGCAGGGCAACCTCTCGCCCGAGACCCTGATCGAGGGCGGCGCGGCCCTGGACGCCGCGGTCGACGCGATCCTGGCCGCCACCGCCGGGCACCCGCACGTGTTCAACCTCGGCCACGGCATCACCCCGCAGACGCCCATCCCCCATGTCGAGCGCATGCTCGCGCGGCTGAGGTCCTGATGCTCTATCTCTGGATCAAGGCCGGCCACGTGGTGGCGATCATCGCCTGGATGGCCGCCATGCTCTACCTGCCGCGCCTGTTCGTCTATCACAGCGCCCTGCCGGCCGGGTCGCCGCAGGGCGAGACCTTCAAGGTGATGGAGCGTCGCCTGCTGAAGGCGATCATGACCCCCGCGATGATCGCCACCTGGGTGCTCGGGATCGCGCTCGTGGTGATGAGCGGCGCCTACACGCAGGGCTGGATGCACGCCAAGTTCGCGCTGGTCCTCGCCATGAGCGGCCTGCACGGCTGGTTCGCGCGCATGGTCAAGGACTTCGCGGCCGACCGCAACGCGCGCGCGCCGCGTTTCTTCCGCATCGTCAACGAGGTGCCGACGCTCCTGATGATCGCCATCGTGATCCTGGTGATCGTGAAGCCGTTCTGAGACGCCGAGCCATGACCGCCATCGAGACCCGCCGCCTGACCCTCGCACTGCCCTCCGGCCCGGTGACCATCGGCTGCGACGTGTTCGGGGAGGGTCCCGACGCGCTGCTCCTGCCGGCGCTGTCCTCCATCGCCACCCGCGAGGAGATGCGCCCGCTGGCCGAGGCCCTCCCCGGCTTCCGCTGCCATGTGCCGGACTGGCCGGGCTTCGGGGCGGAGCCGCGGGCGCGGCTGCCGCTCTCGCCGGCCGCGCTGCACAGCTTTCTCGACGCGCTGCTCGCCGCCCTGCCGGGACCCTACGCGCTGGGGATCGGGGCCGGGCACGCGGCGGGCTACCTGCTGGCGGCGGCGCGCCGGCATCCGGGGACATTCGGGCGCCTCGTCCTCGTCGCGCCGACCTGGCGCGGGCCGCTGCCGACCGCGATGGGCGAGGCGCGCCGCCCGCTCTTCGGGCGCCTGCGCCGGGCCGTGGAGGCGCCGGTCCTCGGCCACCTCCTCTACAGGATCAATCTCAGCACGCCGGTCATCGCCCGGATGATGCGCGCCCACGTCTACGCGGATCCGGCCCGGGTCACGCCCGATCTGCTCGCCGACAAGGCCCGGGTGGCGCGCCAGCCGGGCGCCCGCTTCGGCACCGCGGCCTTCGTCACCGGCGGCCTCGATCCGGTCGAGACCCGCGCGGAGTTCCTCACCCTGTTCGGACCGGGCCTGCCGCCGGTGCTGGTGCTGCGCCCGGACAAGGCCCCCCGCCGCTCCGGCGCCGAGATGGATGCGCTCGCCGCCGCCCCGGGCGTCGCGACCGCCCGGGTCCCGGGCGCGCTGGCGGCCCACGAGGAGCACGCCGAGGCCGTGGCGGCTGCGATCCTGACGGGGGGGCACCCCGAGGCAGGGTCCTAGGGCTCGGGCGGTGCGCCCGGGTGGCCTTCGGCCCGGTCGCGGTAGGCGGCCGCGCGGCCGAGGAGCAGCAGGGTCACGGGCGTCGTCACGATCACGAACAGGGCGATGAGCCCGTCGCGCAGCACCACCCGCCCCTCCGCGACCGAGAAGAACAGCGACGAGGCCGCCACCACCAGGAACAGGCCCAGCGTCGCGCACAGGGACGGCGCGTGGACCCGCTCGTAGAAATGCGACAGGCGCACGAGGCCGAGCGCCCCGACGAAGGAGACCGCCGCTCCCGCGAGCGCGAGGCCGACCACGAGGCAGGCCGCCCAGACCGGCAGGTCGGCGCTCACCGGATCACCTCGCCCTGCATCAGGAACTTGGCGAGCGCCACCGTGGCGGTGAAGCCGACGAGACCGATGATCAGGGCGGCCTCGAAGGCGAGGCCGCTGCCCTGGCGCATGCCCAGCACCAGGATCAGCAGCAGGCCGTTGACGTAGAGGGCATCGAGCGCGAGCACCCGGTCCTGGGCGCGGGGGCCGCGCAGCATCCGCCACGCGCAGAGGGTCATGGCCAGCACGAGGAGCACGGCCGCGAGGGCCAGCCCCCAGGAGAGAATCAGGCTGGTCAGGGGCAGGGGGCTCACGGGAAGATCTCCAGCAGCAGGCCCTCGTAGCGTGCCTTGATCCGGGCCGGCCAGTCGGCCTCGTCGAGGTCGAGCACGTGCAGGAGCAGCCGTCCGGTCCGCGGATCGTGCTGGACCCAGAGCGTCCCGGGGGCACTGGTGAGGATGATGGCAAGCGCCGTCAGCCCGGCGCGACTGGTGATGGCGAGCGGCACGTGCACGAAGCCGCTGCGCCGCTCGCCCGGGCGAAGGCCCAGGATGACCCGGCCGACCGCGATGTTGGACTGCACCACGTCCGCCGCCACGCGGCCGGCGAGGACGAGGAGCGCGCGGGGCGCGCGCACCCGCAGGGGCTCCGGCCGCAGCGCCCGCAGGCTGAGCGGCACGAGAAGCCCGACCGCGAGCGCGAGGAGCCCGGTCCCCGGGGTGACCGGCGCGTTGAGGAGGAGCCACATCAGCGCGAGGCCGAAGGACAGCAGGGGATGGGGCAGGAGCCGCGCGAGCCGCCTCACCGGGCCGTCTCCCGCAGCACCGCATCGACGTAGCCCGCCGGGCTCGCGAGCCAGCGCGCCGTCGCCTCGGCATAGGCCAGGGCCGGCCCGCCCCACAGGCTGAGCGCGAGGCAGCCCGCGACGAGGCCCGCCAGCGCCGCGGCCTCGGCGGTCCGCAGGGCGGGCGAGGGCCCCTCCAACGGGACCCAGAAGTTGAAGATGCCGAAGCGCAGGAGCGGGATCAGCGTGCCGAGCCCCGACAGCAGCAGCGCGCCGACGAGGAGCCAGGACGAGGCCGCGACCGGGCCTGCGGGGGCCGCGGCCCCGGCCAGCCCGGAGAGGATCGCGAGCTTGCCGATGAAGCCCGCGAGCGGCGGCAGACCCGCCAGCATCAGCGCGCAGACGAGGTAGGCCGCTCCCAGGAGCGCGACGATCGCCGGGATGTCGAGGGCGACCACGGTGTCGTCGTCCTCGAACGGATCGAGGTCCTCGTCGTCGAACACCGCCTCGGTGGCGGAGGCCGCCGGATCGCGCCCGCGCTGGAGGATCTCGGCGAGGAGGAAGAGGGTGGCGGCCGCCAGCGTCGAGCCGGCGAGATAGAACAGCGCGCCCGACACCGCCGCGGCGCTGCCGGACCCGAGCGCCGCCAGCACCGTGCCCGAGGAGATCATCACGGCGAAGCCCGCAGCCCTTGCGAGGTCCCGCGCGGCGAGGAGGCCGAAGGTGCCGAAGGCCAGGGTGGCGATGCCGCCGGCGAGCAGCCACTGCGCCCCGAACCCGGCCGAGGCGCCGCTCTCCGCCCCGAACAGCAGCAGGCTCAGCCGCACCACGACGTAGACCCCGACCTTGCTCAGGATCGACAGGATGGCCGCCGCAGGCGCGCTCGCCGCCGCGTAGGCCGGGGGCAGCCAGAACCCGAGCGGCCACAGGCTCGACTTGATCAGGAAGGTCACGCCCAGGAAGGCGGCCCCGACCTCGAACAGCGAGCGCTCGGCCGGGCCGAGGAGCGGCAGGCGCCGGGCGAGGTCGGCCATCGAGAGGGTGCCGGTATTGGCGTAGACGAGGCTGACGCCGATCAGGAAGAACAGCGACGCCACGAGGTTCACGGCGATGTAGGCGAGCCCCGCGCGGATGCGCGCGGCGCCCGAGCCGTGCAGCACCAGCCCGTAGGAGGCGGCCAGCATCACCTCGAAGAACACGAACAGGTTGAACAGGTCCCCGGTGAGGAAGGCGCCGTTGACGCCCATCAGCAGCAGCAGGAATAGGGCGTGGAAGCGCGGCCCGGCCCGGTTCCAGCGCGACAGCGCGTAGACGAGGGCGCAGAGGCCGAGCACACTCGCGAGCACCAGCATCCCCGCCGAGAGCCTGTCGACGACCAGCACGATGCCGTAGGGCGCCGGCCAGTCCCCGAGCCGGTAGGCGAGGGCGCCGGGGGCCGCCGCGGCGGCGAGCAGGAGCCAGACCGCGATGGCGAGCAGCGCCAGCGCGGTGGCGACGCTGACGCCCGCCTTCAGGGCGTGGCGCCGCTCGTCGAGGAGGAGCAGCGCGCCCGAGACCGCGAGCGGCAGCACGACCGGCGCCACGATCAGATGGTCGGCGGGCAGGCTCATCGGTCGGGCTCCCGGCCGTCGACGTGGTCGCTCCCCGCGATGCCGCGGGCAGCCAGCAGCACGACGAGGAACAGGGCGGTCAGCGCGAAGCTGATGACGAGGGCCGTCAGCACCAGCGCCTGCGGCAGCGGGTCGGCGTAGAGGGTCGGATCGTTGGCCTCCGGGCTCGCCAGCACCGGCGGGGCGCCGACCCGCAGCCGCCCCATCGCGAACACGAACAGGTTGACCGCGTAGCCGAGCAGGGTCAGCCCGATCGCCACCTGGAAGCTGCGCGGGCGCAGGATCAGCCAGACGCCCGCGGCGGCAAGGCCGCCGATGCCGGCGGCGAGCACGGCCTCCATCACGCCTCCTCCCGCTGGGGCAGCCCGGCGGCCTCGGCGCGGGCGCGGCGCAGGGACTGGCGGGCGAGGGCGACGAGCATCAGCACCGTGGCGCCCACCACCAGCACGACGACGCCGAGATCGAACAGGAGCGCGCTCGCGAGCGGAATCTTGCCGAGGCCCGGAATCTCCGCGTAGGCGAAGGCCGTGGTGAGGAAGGGCCGCCCGAACAGCCAGGAGCCCGCCCCGACGCCCGCCGCCACAAGGAGGCCGCAGCCGATCCAGGTCACCGGCCGGATCGCCAGCCGCTCGTCCACCCAGCGGGCGCCGTGGGCCATGTATTGCAGCACGAAGGCGATCGAGAGCGCGATGCCCGCCGCGAAGCCGCCGCCCGGCAGGTCGTGGCCGCGCAGGAAGAGGTGCAGGGCGAGCACGACCAGGACGGGAAACAGCCACGTCATCACGGTGGCGGGCACCCGCATCGCGTCGGCCATACTGTCGCCGGGGTTGCGGTCGGGCTGGGCCCTCTCCCAGGCGGCGAGCCGGCGCTGCGGGGCCGGGCGGTCCAGGCTGTCGGCGGCCGGGCGGAAGCGCCGCAGCAGGGCCAGCACGGTGAGCCCCACGATGCCGAGCACCGTGATCTCGCCCAGCGTGTCGAAGGCCCGGAAATCGACCAGCAGCACGTTGACGACGTTGCGCCCGCCGCCGCCGGAATAGACGTTCTCGACGAAGAAGCGCGCGATGCCCTCGCCGGCCGGCCGCGCCATGACCGCGTAGGACAGCCCGGCGAGGCACGCCCCGAAGGCCACCGCGAGGGCGAGGTCCGCCGCCCGGCGGCGGCGCGCCCGCGGCTTCTCGGAGGCCGGGATCGGGATGGAGCGGTCGCGCTTCGGCAGCCAGCGCAGGCCGAGCAGCAGCAGCACGGTGGTGACGACCTCGATCAGGATCTGCGTCGCGGCGAGGTCCGGTGCCGAGAGCCACGCGAAGGTGATGCAGGAGACGAGACCGGCCCCGCCCGCGAAGATGATCGCCGCGAGGCGCTGGTACTTCGCCGCCGCCGCCGCCGCGACCGCTGAGGCCCCGCCCACCAGCCACAGCAGCGCGAAGGCAGGATCGAGGCCCGCCTCCGGCAGCCGGAGGGTCGCGGGCGCGATCCCGGCGCCGTGCAGCAGGGCCGTGAGGGCGAGAACCAGGGCGACGAGGAGCAGGATCCGCAACTGGTCCTGCAGCCGCGCCGCGCCGAGCCGGTCCTCCAGCCAGCGCGCCCCCCGCTCCAGGCCGACCATCGCCCGGTCGAACAGGCGCGCCGCGTCGAGCCGGTCGAGCAGCCAGGGACCGCCGCGCGGATTGGTGTCGATGCGCGGCCCGAGCAGGCGGTAGAGCCCCACGCCGACGACGAGGGCGGCGAGGCTGAGGGCGAGCGGGAGGTTGAACCCGTGCCACAGGCTCAGGCTGTAGGCGGGTGCGCGCTCGCCGAACACCGCCACCACGGCGATCTCCAGGGCGGTGCCGATGATGAGGCCCGGCGCGAGCCCGACCGCGACGCAGGCCACCACCAGCGCCTCGACCGGGAAGCGCATCCAGCGCGGCGGCTCGTGCGGCGCCCGCGGCAGGTCGAGGGCGGGCGGTCCGAAGAAGGTCTGGCGGATGAAGCGCAGCGAGTAGAGCACCGACAGGGCGCTCGCGACGGCCGCGACGAGCGGCAGGCCGGCGTTGAGCGCCCGGTCGTGCGTGCCCGCCACCGCCTCGGCCAGGAACATCTCCTTGGACAGGAAGCCGTTCAGGAGCGGCACCCCGGCCATCGCGGCCGCCGCCACCATCGCGAGCGTGGCGGTGACCGGCATCGCGCGGCGCAGGCCGCTCAGGCGGCGCAGGTCCCGGGTGCCGGTCTCGTGGTCGATGATCCCCGCCGCCATGAACAGCGACGCCTTGAAGGTGGCGTGGTTGACCGTGTGGAAGATCGCCGCCACCACCGAGAGGGTGGAATCGAGCCCGAGCAGCAGCGTGATCAGCCCGAGATGGCTGATGGTCGAGTAGGCGAGCAGCCCCTTGAGGTCGTGCTGGAACACCGCGCACCACGCCCCGAACAGCATGGTGGCGACGCCCGCCGTGCCGACGAGGATGTACCACGCATCCGTCTCGGCCAGCACCGGATAGAGCCGGATCATCAGGAAGATGCCGGCCTTCACCAGGGTCGCGGAATGCAGGTAGGCGCTCACCGGGGTCGGGGCCGCCATGGCGCGCGGCAGCCAGAAGTGGAACGGCACCTGTGCGCTCTTGGTCAGCGCACCGGCGAGCACCAGCACCAGGGCGGGCAGGTAGAGCGGGCTCTCCCGGATGCGGTCGCCCGAGGCCAGCACGGTGGCGAGATCGGTGCTGCCGACGATGCGCCCGATCAGGATCATGCCGGCGAGCAGGCACAGGCCGCCTGCCGCCGTGACGGTGAGCGCCATGCGCGCCCCCTCGCGGGCCTGCGGCTTGCCGGACCAGTAGCCGACCAGCAGGAACGACAGGAGGCTGGTCAGCTCCCAGAAGACCACCAGCTGGATCAGGTCGCCCGCCAGGACTACGCCCTGCATCGCCCCCATGAAGGCGAGCAGGAGCGAGAAGAAGCGCGAGGCCGAGTCCCCCGGAGCCATGTAGTAGCGCGCGTAGAGCGCCACGAGCGCGCCGATGCCGAGGACGAGGAGCGAGAACAGCCACGCCAGCCCGTCGATGCGCAGGGTGACGGCGAGGCCGAGGGAGGGCAGCCAGGAGAAGGACACGGCGGCCGAGCGGCCCGAGGCCACCGCCGGGATCAGGGCGAGGACGCAGCCGAGGCCGACCAGCGCCGAGAGCCCGGCGAGCCCGGCGGCGGCATCCCGCGCGCGGCGCGGCAGGAGGGCGGCCCCCAGCGCGCCCGCGAAGGGCAGCACGGCGGCCGCGACGAGAAGCTCATCCGTCATGAGGCCGGACCATCCCTGGCCGCCGGGCCTCAGACCGGGCCACGCAGCGCGCCCGGACCGGTGCGCCGGCCGGTTCGCGAGCCTGCGCCGAGCCTGTGCCGAAGATGGCGCCGCGTGCCCTGTCGTCGAGGATGCGGGCGCGCGACGGTGTGTTCGGGACGATGCTCACGCAATCGGGGCCGCTCGCGAGGGATTGAGGGTTCGTGGTCTCAGGTAGCGCTAGGTCGGGGCCAAGCAACCCCCGGGACGCGGAACGCCGGGCCCGGGCGATGACGTGCGAGGGCCGCGCGATCATCGTTCCGGCGTCGCCGCCCGGTCCGTCATGCTCCGGCTTGGTGCCGCGCGCCGCTTTCCGTTGGCCGCGTGCGCCCTCGCCCCGTCCCTCGTATTGCTATCGGCCGGGGGCTGCATTAGCTGGACTTGGCCGCACGGACGCCTTGCATCGCGGGTGCGGGGCCGAACGATGCAAGGCCCGGCGAGCCGGCCCGATGGCAGATCGCCGCGGAGAAGGCGGGGATCCGCAGCAGAGGGCTCCGGATCGGGGCTGAGGGGATCGCGCCGACGTGTCTGAGCTCATCGCAGCCCCAAAGCTGCTCAAGGCGCCCACCGGCATCACGGGCTTCGACGAGATCACGCAGGGCGGGCTGCCGACGGGCCGGCCCTCGCTCGTCTGCGGCGCGGCCGGCTGCGGCAAGACGCTGTTCGCCACCACCTTCCTGGTGAACGGAATCCGGCTGTTCGACGAGCCGGGCGTGTTCATGAGCTTCGAGGAGCGCGCCGAGGATCTCACGGCGAACGTGGCCTCGCTCGGCTACGACCTCGACGGGCTCATCGCGGCGGGCAAGCTCGCCATCGACCACGTGCGCGTCGAGCGCAGCGAGATCGAGGAGACGGGCGAGTACGACCTCGAAGCCCTGTTCATCCGGCTCGGCTTCGCGGTGGACAGCATCGGCGCCAAGCGGGTGGTGCTCGACACGATCGAGACCCTGTTCTCCGGCTTCCCCGACCAGTCGATCCTGCGCGCGGAACTCCGCCGCCTGTTCGGCTGGATCAAGGAGCGCGGGCTCACCGCGGTCATCACGGGCGAGCGCGGCGACGGGCAGCTCACCCGCCAGGGGCTGGAGGAGTACGTCTCCGACTGCGTGGTCCTGCTCGACAACCGCGTGGAGGACCAGATCACCACCCGCCGCCTGCGGGTGGTGAAGTACCGCGGCTCGGCCCACGGCACCAACGAGTACCCGTTCCTCATCGACGACGAGGGCATCAGCGTCCTGCCGGTGACCTCGACCGACCTCGAATACGGCGTGTCGAGCGGGGTGATCTCGAGCGGGATCGCGGGCCTCGACGCCATGCTGGGGCCGGGCGGCTTCCATCGAGGCTCCAGCATCCTGATCTCGGGCGAGGCCGGCACCGGCAAGACCATGATCAGCGCCTCCCTGATGGATGCGGCCTGCGCGCGGGGCGAGCGCTGCATGGCCTTCGTGTTCGAGGAGAGCGGCGCGCAGATCTGCCGCAACGCCGGGTCGATCGGCCTCGACCTCGGCCGGCACGTCGAGAGCGGTCTCCTGCGCTTCGAGGCGGCGCGGCCGAGCCTGTTCGGGCTGGAGATGCATCTCGCGCGCATGCACCGCGACATCGACCGGTTCGCGCCGAGCGTCGTGGTGGTCGATCCGGTCTCGGCCCTGCGCGGTCCCATGACCGAATTGCAGGCGACGCTCCTGCGCATGATCGACCTGCTCAAGAGCCGCGGCGTCACCGCGGTGTTCACCAGCCTGCGCGTCGAGGGCAGCGAGCTGGGGGACGATCTCGGCGTCTCCTCGCTGATGGATGCCTGGGTCAAGCTCCTCAACGTCGAGGCGAACGGAGAGCGCACGCGAACGCTCTACGTCATCAAGGCCCGCGGCATGAGCCATTCCCATCAGGTCCGCGAGTTCCTGATGTCGCATGCCGGCATCGCTCTGGTGGATGCCTATATCGGGCCGGCCGGGGTCCTCACCGGAACCGCGCGCCTCGTGCAGGAGGCGCAGGAGAAGGCCGCCCTTCTGCGGGAGCGGCAGGAGCGCCAGCGGCGGCTGCGCGAGGTGGCGCGGCGGCGCGAGGCGATCGAGCGCCAGGTGGCCGAGCTGCGCGCCAGCCTGGAGGCCGCCGACGACGAGGAGGCCGTCCTGCGCCAGGAGGACGAGCTGCGCGAGGCGGCGCTGGCAGAGGGGCGCCGGGACTTGGCGGCACGGCGGAGTGCGGCGGAATGAGCGACCAGACCAAGCCGGCGGGGGGCGCGCTCCCCGATCCCGACGCGGATCCGGGGCATTACCACCTGCGTCTCTACGTGGCCGGCCAGACCGCGAAGTCGGTGGCCGCGATGGCGAACCTGCGGCGGTTCTGCGAGGAGCACCTCGCGGGCCGCTACGACATCGAGGTGATCGACCTGATGAAGAACCCGCAGCTCGCCGCCGGCGACCAGATCCTGGCGATCCCGACCCTCGTGCGCCGGCTGCCGTCGCCGCTCAAGCGCATCATCGGCGACCTCTCGAACACCGAGAAGGTGCTGGTCGGCCTCGACATCCGCGCGAAGGACGATCGCCCGTGAGCGCCGACGAGCCGCAGCCGGACGCGTCCGGGCCCTACCTGCTGCGCCTGTTCGTCGCCGGCACATCGGCGCGCTCCCTGCGCACGGTGGAGACCCTGCACGGGCTGTGCGGGACCCATCTGCGGGACCGCTACGCGCTCGAAGTCGTCGACATCTACCAGCAGCCCGATCTCGCGCAGCGGGATGGCGTCCTGGCGGCGCCGACGCTGCTGCGGATCGCCCCCCCGCCCGCGCGCCGGATCACCGGCGACCTCTCGGACGAGGAACGCGTCCTGCGCGGCCTCGGCCTGACCGCCTCCCCGGGAGGCGCCGATGGGCGCTGACGAGGCCGGGCCGGACACCTCCGCACAGGACACCTCCGCACAGGTCTGGCGCGCCCGCGCCCAGGATCTCGAAGCGCGCCTGCGCGACGCCGAGGCGCGCCTGGAGGAGAGCGAGGACACCCTCGCGGCGATCCGCCAGGGGGATTTCGACGCGGTGGTGGTCGAGGGGCCGAACCAGGAGCGGCTCGTCTACACGCTGGAGAACGCGGACCGCCCCTATCGGGTGCTGATCGAGCAGATCCAGGAGGGCGCCGTCACCCTCGGCCCCGACGGCGTGGTGCTCTACTGCAACCGGCGGCTCGCCGAGATGCTGGCGCTTCCCCAGGAGCGGCTGGCCGGCCAGCCGCTCGGCCGGTTCGTGCTCCCGGTGCACGCGGAGACGCTCGCCCGCCTCCTCGAGGAGGCGAAGGACAGCCCGGTGCGCGAGGAGGTGGCGTTCGCGTCCGCGGACGGGGCGGACCGGCCGGTCTACCTCTCCTTGAGCCGGCTGGAGCGGCGGGACGACCGGCCGCTCCTGTGCGGCATCCTCACCGACCTCACCGAGCAGAAGCAGCACATCCAGGCGCTCGCCGAGGCCAATGCCCGCCTGCTCGCGGAGAGCCGCGAGCGCGAGCGCATCGAGGAGGCGCTGCGCCAGTCGCAGAAGCTCGAGGCGGTGGGCCAGCTCACGGGCGGCGTCGCCCACGACTTCAACAACCTGCTCACCGTCATCAAGTCCTCCACCGACCTCCTGAAGCGGCCCGACCTCGCCGAGGCGCGGCGCACCCGCTACGTCGAGGCGATCTCCGACACGGTGGACCGGGCCGCCAAGCTCACCGGGCAGCTCCTCGCCTTCGCCCGCCGTCAAGCCCTCAAGCCCGAGGTGTTCGAGGTCGGGGCCGCCCTGCACGCGGTGGCGGACATGCTCGACACGGTGACGGGCGCCCGCATCGCCGTCATCGCCAAGGTCCCGGACGAGCCCTGCTACATCCGGGCGGATCTGAGCCAGTTCGAGACGGCGCTGATCAACATGGCGGTGAACGCCCGCGACGCGATGGCGGGCGAGGGCACGCTCACCCTGCGGCTCGACGGCCGCCGGCCGATGCCGCCGATCCGCGGCCATGCCGGCTCGCGCAGCAGCGGCTTCGCGGCGGTGTCGCTGACCGACACGGGGGCCGGCATCCCGCCCGACGTGCTGCTGCGCATCTTCGAGCCGTTCTTCACCACCAAGGAGGTGGGCAAGGGCACGGGCCTCGGCCTCTCCCAGGTGTTCGGCTTCGCCAAGCAGTCGGGCGGCGACGTCGACGTGGCAAGCGTGGTCGGCCAGGGCACCACCTTCACCCTCTACCTGCCGCAGGTGGAGGCCGGTCCCCACGCGGGGCACGGCCTCTTGCCCGAGGAGCGCGGCCCCGACGAGTGCGGCCTGTGCGTGCTGGTGGTGGAGGACAACGTCGAGGTCGGGCGCTTCGCCACCCAGATCCTCGAGGATCTCGGTCACACCACCGTCTGGGCGACGAATGCCGAGGATGCGCTGGCGGAACTCGGGAAGGATCCGCGCCGCTTCGACATCGTCTTCTCGGATGTGGTGATGCCGGGCATGGGCGGGATCGCGCTCGCCCATCAGGTCGGCACGCTCCATCCCGAGCTGCCGGTGGTGCTGACCTCGGGCTACAGCCACGTGCTGGCCCAGGAAGGCGCGCACGGATTCGATCTCGTCCAAAAGCCCTACTCGGTCGAGCAGCTCTCGCGCGTGCTGCGCAAGGCGGTGACCGGGCGGCGGGCCTCCGGCGAATCGGCCGGGATCGCCGGCTGAGCCGGCCGGCCGCGGCCGGTCCTCGTCCCGCAGCGCCGTCGAACCCCGGCCGGGGCAGGTGTCTCAGGGCGTCGCGATCCGCTTCGTCGGGGCGGTCCCCTCCGCGAAGGTGCCGGTAGTGCCGACCTCGCGCATCGCCGCCCGGCCCGGCGCCGGCTCGACGGTGCGGAACAGCGTGCCGATGCCGCCGAGCACCTCGAAGGAGCGCCGCGACAGGGTGCCGGGCAGGGCGGCGGGGGCGGGGGCGGGGGCGCTGGGCGCCTTGTTGGCGGCCTGGGCCCCCGGCTTGTCGCCCTCGAAGCCCGGCAGCGGCTTCAGCTCGATGCCCTGGTGGGCGGGCTGGAGCACCTCGTGGAAGGTCAGCGCCGGAAGCGAGCCGCCGGTCATGTTCTTGGTCGAGGAATGGTCGTCGTTGCCGTACCAGACCGCCGCCACGTAGTTGCCGGTGTAGCCGACGAACCACGCATCCTTGTAGGCGTTCGTGGTGCCGGTCTTGCCCGCGGTGCGCGAGCCCTCGATCGCCGCCTTCCGGCCGGTGCCCTCGTCCACCACCTTGTTGAGCATGTAGTTCATGTCGGCGACGACGCGGGTGGAGAGCACCTGCTCGGGCGCCGGCTCGCTGGTGTCGTGGCGGTAGATGACCTCGCCGGCCGAGGTGCGGATCTCCACCGCCGCGTAGGGCTTGGCGCGCCGCCCGCCATTGGCGAAGACCGCGTAGCCGGCCGCCTGGTCGATCACCGTCACCTCGGCCGAGCCGATCGGCAGCGAGACCGAGTCGGTGAGGGTGGTGGTCAGGCCCATCCGGCGGCTGGTGTCGATGATCTTGGCCCGGCCGAGCTTGGCGGCGCGGGCGTCGTGCGTCTCGCCCAGGGCCTTGCCCATCTGGATCGAGAACTTGACCGGGATGGTGTTGATCGACTTCGCCACCGCGATCCACAGCGGCATCGAGCCGGCAAAGGAGCGGCCGTAATTCGCCGGGCACCAATTGCCGATGCAGACGGGGGAATCCACCACCTTGCTGTCGGGTCGCCACTGGCCGGTGGAGAGGGCGGCGGCGTACACGAAGGGCTTGAACGAGGAGCCGGGCTGGCGCAGGGCGTCGGTGGCGCGGTTGAACTGGCTCTGGCCGTAATCGGCCCCGCCCACCATCGCGCGCACCGCCCCGTCCGGGTCCATCACCACCATCGCGCCCTGCTCGACCTCGAACGCGTCGCCGTACTTGCGCAGGACCGATTCGACCGTCTGGTCGGCCCGCTTCTGGATCGAGAGATCGAGCGGCGTCTTGACGACGAGCACCCGCTCCTTCTTGAGCTTGCCGTCGTCGGCCAGCCTTTTCACCTCGTTGAAGGCCCAGTCGAGGTAGTAGTCGGCGCTGACGTCGCGCGAGCGCGTGACCGGGGTCGCCGGGTTGCGCAGGGCCGACTGGATCTGGCCTTCGGTGAGGAAGCCGGCCTCCACCATGTTGTGCAGCACGTCCGCGGCCCGCGCCCGCGCGGCCGGCAGGTTCACGTGCGGCGCGTACTTGGTCGGCGCCTTGAACAGGCCCGCCAGCATGGCGGCTTCCGCCAGGGTGATGTCCTTGAGGTTCTTGCCGAAATAGTAGTCCGCCGCCGCCACCGCCCCGAATGTGCCGCCGCCCATGTAGGCGCGGTCGAGGTAGAGCTTGAGGATCTCGTTCTTCGAGAGGTGGAATTCCAGCCAGAGGGCGAGGAAGGCCTCGTTGATCTTGCGCTGGAGCGAGCGCTCGTTGGTCAGGAACAGGTTCTTGGCGAGCTGCTGGGTCAGCGAGGAGCCGCCCTGCACGTGGCCGCCGCCGCGGGCGTTGACCGTGAGCGCGCGCGCGGTGCCGATCGGGTCGATGCCCCAATGCTCGTAGAAGCGCCGGTCCTCGGTCGAGATCAGGGCCTTGACCAGAACGTCGGGAAATTCGTCGATGCGCAGGGAATCGTCGTGCTTGATGCCGCGCCGCCCGACCTCGACGCCGTAGCGGTCGAGGAAGGTCACGGCGAGATCCTGGGTCTTGAGCCAGTTCTCGCTTGTCTGGTTGAAGGCCGGCTGCGCCAGGGTGAGCACCACCAGGCCGCCCGCGAACCCGAGCGTCACGCCCTCGCTCGCGAGGTCGAGCACGGCGCGCTTGACGCCCCGCACGGTGAACCGGCGGCGCATCACCTCCGAGAAGCGCTCGTAGGCATCGCCGAACGAACGGCCGCCGCCATAGAGGCTCGCGTTGACCCACGCGTCGAATCCGAGCGCGGCTTGGCCGAGGCGTGTCCAGAGCGAGGAGGGCCGGTTCAGCGGCACGACGGAGGTTCCTTGGCGGCCCGCGACCGGACGAGGGGCGACGAGCGATGATCCTACCAAGTCTCGCGGCGGACCGCGAGACCGGGGCGGCCCCGGAACGGCCGCGCTTGGCCTGACGGTAACGCGCGCGGGACCGCGTGGTTCGTCCCTTGCCCGATATGACGCGCCGATCACCGGGGCGCGAGGTCGCAGGAGTACCGAGGCCCCGCGGCGGGCGCCTTCGTCGCGGTCCCGCCGCGCTTGTGCCGCGCCGGCGCCTGCGGCAGAGGGGAGGGGACGACCCCCCGCCTTCCTGAGGATGTTTCCTTGGCCGTTCCATTGGCCGGTTCCTCGGCCGCCACGCTCAAGGCCGCCGAATCCGAGGTCACCCAGTCCGAGACCACCAGGTCAGAGCCTGCCCCCGCGGCGCCCGGCACGCCGTTCTGGCGCGAGAAGACGCTCGACACGATGAGCCCGGCGGAGTGGGAGAGCCTCTGCGACGGCTGCGGACGCTGCTGCCTCCTGAAGCTGGAGGACGAGGACACCGGCGAGATCCACCATACGGATGTCGCCTGCACGCTGTTCGATGCCGGCGCCTGCCGCTGCCGCGACTACGCCAGGCGCCAGACGCGGGTGCCCGACTGCGTCCGCCTGACGCCGGCGGCCGTGCGCACGCTGCCCTGGCTGCCGCCCACCTGCGCCTACCGTCTCCTGGCCGAGGGGAAGGACCTGCCCTGGTGGCACCCCCTGGTCTCCGGCAGCCGTCGCACCGTCCACGAGGCCGGCATCTCGGTGCGCGGGCGGGTGAGCGGCACCGAGGAGGAGTTCGAGACCGAGGAACTCCTCGACCGCATCGTCGACTGGCCCGGACAGGACCCGGCCGGGGACCGATCCTCCCGGAAGTGATACTCCCGGGAGGGTTCCGCAGGAACCCGCGCGAGCGGGGTGGCGTTGCCCCGGCAGACCGATCCGGGCGGCGGCACGGCCCGGATGCCTCAGGAGGAGACCGTCATGGGCTTGTTCTCCAAGCCGATCAAGACGATGGACGATCTGTTCCATCACACGCTGCAGGACATCTATTACGCAGAGCAGCAGATCACCAAGGCCCTGCCGAAGATGATCGCCAAGGCGAGCGATCCCCAGCTCAAGCAGGGCTTCGAGACCCACCTCCGCGAGACGGAGGGGCAGATCAAGCGGCTCGAGCAGGTGTTCCAGGATCTCGGCCAGCCGGCCAAGGGCGTGCGCTGCGCCGCGATGGACGGGATCATCGAGGAGGCCGAGGAGATCATCGGCGATACCGACGATGCCGATGTGCGCGACGCCGCCATGCTGGCCGCCGCGCAGGCCGTGGAGCATTACGAGATCACCCGCTACGGCACCCTGATCGCGCATGCCCAGCAGCTCGGCCACACCAAGGTGGTGGCCCCGTTGCAGCAGACCCTCGACGAGGAGAAGGCCACCGACAAGAAGCTGACCGCGCTGGCCGAGAGCCGCGTGAACCGCAAGGCCGCCTGAGGCCGGCGGCCGCCCTCGCGGTACGCGTCTTGCGAGGGAGGATGCGCCTCCCTCGAAGGCTTCTCTCCTTATACCTTGAGGCCCCGCCCGCCCCCGCGAGCGGGGCCTTCTTCGATGGCCCCGGCAGGCTGTTGCCAAGGCCGCCGCCAAGGCCGTTGCAACCAGGACCCCGCCGCCCGATAACGCCCGCGACCGGAGGACCCTCCCCATGTCCCTCACCGTCGCGGTCCAGATGGACCCGATCCAGAGCATCCGCATCGCGGGCGACACCACCTTCGCGCTGCTCCTCGAAGCCCAGGCGCGCGGGCACCGGCTGCTGCACTTCACGCCCGACCGGCTCTCGATGCGCGACGGGCGCGTCACGGCCTGGGTCGAGGCGCTGCGGGTGCAGGACGTCGAGGGCGCGCATGCCTCCCTGGGCGAGCCCGAGCGCATCGATCTCGCGCAGCAGGCGGACGTGGTGCTGATGCGGCAGGACCCGCCCTTCGACCTCGCCTACATCACGGCGACCCACCTGCTGGAGCGCATCCACCCGGACACGCTGGTGGTCAACAACCCGTTCGAGGTGCGCAACGCCCCCGAGAAGCTGTTCGTGACGGCCTTCCCGGACCTGATGCCCCCGACGCTGATCACCCGCGACCGCCGGGAGATCGAAGAGTTCCGCGAGGCGCACGGCAGCGTGGTGATGAAGCCGCTGCACGGGCACGGAGGGGCCGCGGTGCTGCGGGTGACGCCGGACGACCCGAATTTCGGCTCGATCTACGACCTGTTCGCCCAGACCTTCCGGGAGCCCTGGGTGGTGCAGCGCTTCCTGCCGAAGATCAGCGAGGGCGACAAGCGCATCATCCTGGTCGACGGCGAGCCGCTGGGGGCGGTCAACCGCGTGCCGGCCCGCAACGACATCCGCTCCAATATGGTGCGGGGCGGCACCGGCGGGGCGACCGCGCTCACCCCGCGCGAGCGCGAGATCTGCGCGCGGATCGGCCCGGAGCTGCGCCGCCGCGGGCTGATCCTGGTGGGCATCGACGTCATCGACGGCCACCTCACGGAGATCAACGTCACCTCGCCCACCGGCATCCGGGCGATCAAGCGCCTCGGCGGCCCCGACCTCGCGGTGGCGGTGTGGGACGCGATCGAGGCGAAGGTGACGCGGCCGCAGGTGGCCTGACCGCTCGTCCCCCATCCGCGCGATCCCGTCGGGATGGCGGATGGGGGCTCGGCGCGAGCGGGTCCCGCTCACGTGGCGTCCGCGGCGGGCCGCGCCGCGACGCGGCGGTGGCCCGAGACCTCGGCGCCCGCCTCCGGGGCGAGGCGGCGGAACGCGACGGTGGAGAGGGCCGAGACGAGGGCGACCGCCAGGAAGGCCGGCCAGAAATCCTCGGCCCGGATCGCCGCGTGCCCGTGCCACGCGGCGGCGCTCTCCAGCACGGCGGCGCCGAACGCGACCCCGACGCTGAGCGAGAGCTGCTGGGCGACGCTCGCGAGGCTCGTCGCCGCGCTCATGTCGCGCGGGTCGACATCCGCATACGCGATGGCGTTGACGGCGGTGAATTGCAGCGAGCGGAAGCAGCCCCCGACGAGGAGCACGCCGAGGATCACCGCGTGCGGCGTGGCGGGGGTGAACAGGCCGACGAGCCCGAGCAAAAAAGCCGCCGCCACCGCGTTGACGGTGAGAACGCTCCGGAAGCCGTAGGCGCGCAGGATCCGCGCCGCGATCGTCTTCATGAACAGGGCGCCCGCCGCCGACGCGAAGGTGATGAGGCCCGAATGCAGCGGGTCGAGCCCGAAGCCGATCTGCAGCATCAGCGGCAGCAGGAAGGGGATCGCCCCCGTGCCGATGCGGAACAGGCTGCCGCCGGTGATCGCCGCCCGGAAGGTCGGGTAGCGCAGGAGGTCGAGGCGGATCAGCGGATGGGCGACGCGCCGCGCGTGGCGCCAGTAGAGGGCGAGGAGCAGGAGCCCCGCCCCCGTGCAGCCCCAGGAGACCTCCGGCGGCAGCAGGTGGCGCCCACCCGAGGCGAGGCCGAGCATCAGGCTCGCGAGCCCCGCCCCCGAGAGCCAGAACCCGGTGAGGTCGAGGGGAGGGCGCTCGGCCTCGCGGATGTCGGCGAAGGTGCGCGTGGCGAGCACGATCCCGGCCAGCCCGATCGGGATGTTGATGAAGAAGATCCAGCGCCAGTGCAGCGTCGTGGTGATGAAGCCGCCGAGCGGCGGGCCGATCACCGGGCCGACGAGCGCGGGAATCGTCAGCATGGCCAGCGCCTGCACCAGCTCCGCCTTCGGCACGCTGCGCAGCAGCACGAGGCGGCCCACCGGCACCATCATGGCCCCGCCCATGCCCTGCAGGAAGCGCGCGGCCACGAACCAGCCGAGGGAATCGGCCGCCGCGCAGGCGAGCGAGCCCGCCATGAACACCGCGAGCGCCCAGCGGAAGATCGTGCGTGCGCCGAAGCGGTCGGCCATCCAGCCGGAGACCGGGATGAAGATCGCGAGGCTGACGAGATAGGCGGTGAGCGCGAGCTTGAGGGCGATCGGATCCTCGCCGAGATCGGCCGCGATCGCCGGCAGCGAGGTCGCGATCACGGTCGAGTCGGTGTTCTCCATGAACAGGGCGGTCGCGACCACCAGGGGGACGATGCGGGCGGGACGCATGCAAAACCTCTCGGAAGGCTCCGCTGCGGCAAGCGGCGGAGTCTTCGCGGGTATGGGCAAGGGACGACCAGCCAGGGATATCGGCTCCGCCACCGCTCCGGCCAGACGCCGCGGCGAAACCCTGCCATGATCGTGTCCCTCATCGCGTCCCTGGCCCGTCCCCGGCCCTGGCCGCCGGTCAGCCGGCGCCGCGCCGGATGTGGCCGGGCACGAAGTTGTTGACCGGGAGCCGGACCGGGCGCACGCGCCCGTCCGGGTAGTAGCGGCGGAAGTACATCATCCGGGCCCGCTGCCCGAAGATCCGCGCCTGCCCGACCAGGAAGCGGTGGACCGCGGTGGAATTGGCCGACCAGGCATTGAACACGAGGCAGTCGCCCTGAAGGCATTCCCCGTAGGCGAGGGGACGGGTGCCCGTGACCCAGCCCTCGGCCTTGTCGGGGGTGGTCAGCGCCCAGCCGGCGAAGCCCTGGACCTGCCCGCCGGCATCGACCGCGAAGCAGTAGTGACCGCGATTGATCTGTCCCACCAGCACCCGGGACCATTCGCCGAAGCGCAGGTTGGCGAAGACCGGCTTGGTCATCAGGTGGCTCACCGCAAGGCCGAGCGCGGCGGCGGGCGAGTCGGGCCGCCACAGGCGGAGCGGCCCGGCCCCCGCATCGGTGGCGGCATGGGTGTCGGCCTGTGCTGCATCTCCGGCCATGAATCCCCCTCGAAGTCCCCTCGCGAGCCGCAATCCCGGAGCCGCCGGAACCGGCCGGTGGCGCGCTGGCGAGCGCCCCCGGCATCCTGACCGAGAAGCGCCGCCGCGGGAACGCGTCCCGCGGCGGCGGATCGGGTGCTGCCGTGGCCCGACGCCCGCGGCAGCCGGGTCCCACCTTCTGTCAGGCGACCGGACGGTCGCGCGTTAGGCGACCAGGAAGTCGCCGGCCGAGAGGGTGGGCTTGCTGTCGAGGGTGGCGAACTGCACCCGGGCGCCGGCGCCCGAGCCGTCGGCGTCGTAGAACAGGCCGCCGCTCGCGCGGTCGTAGAGGATGCGGTCGGTCGCATCGACCGGCCCGGCCGAGAGGTCCTTGAACGCGGCGGCGTTGAGGGCGCCCTTGGGCAGGGCCGAGAAGACCCCCGAGGACAGCTCGATCTTGTCGCTGCCCGAGGTGAAGTCGACGACGAGGTCGAACTGGCCGCTGACGAGCGCGGAGTCGAACACGAAGGTGTCGTTGCCGTCGCGGCCCCTCAGGGAGTCGGCGCCGCCGCGCCCGTTGAGCCGGTCGTCGCCGTCCCCGCCCACGATGCCGTTGGCGAACTCGTTGCCGGTGAGCGCGTAGGCACGCACGTCGATCCCGCTGCGGGAGCCGATCAGAGCCTCGATCTCCTGGCCGGCCTCCAGCGTGTAGCTGGTGAGCGCCACCACCGTGTCGGTGCCGCCGCCCCTGCCCTCGATCACGCGGTCGCCGGCCTCGCCGACCTGGTAGATGTCGTCGCCGCCGCGTCCCTCCATCAGGTCGTCGCCGGCGCCGCCCTGGATGCTGTCGTCGCCCGCGGACCCGAGCAGGGTGTCGGCGAAGCGCGATCCGGTCACGTACTCGATGCTGAGATAGATGTCGCCCGCCGCGAACCCGCCGCTGCCGATGCCTCTGCCGAGATCGACCTGCACGGCGGCGGTCGAGGCCCCGTAGCTGACTTGGTCCTTGCCGCCGAGGCCGTCGAAGCTGTTGGCCTCGCCGTTGGCGATGAAGCGGTCGGAGGTGTCTGTGCCGATCGCGTTCTCGATCGACGTGAGGGTGTCTGAGGCCCACGATCCGGCTTGGCCGCGGCCGTTGACGAGGTCGACGGTCGCGCCGCTCCAGCCGGCATAGCTCACCGTGTCGCTGCCCGCGCCGCCGTTCAGGGTGTCGCCGCCGCCCCAGCCCGTGAGGGTGTCGTTGCCGGCCCCGCCCGACAGGAGGTTGGCGGCGGTGGTGCCGGTGAGCGCGTCCTCGAAGCTGCTGCCGGTGAGGTTCTCGATGTCCTTCAGCACGTCGCCCTCGGCGTCCCCGCCCTGGCCGTTGCCGGTCCCGCCGAGCAGGCTGACGCGGACGCCCGCCGCGGAATTCGCGTAGGACGCGGTGTCGATGCCCGTGCCGCCGTCCAGCGTGTCGGCGCCGCCGCCGCCCTGGAGCGTGTCGCTGCCGTCGCTGCCCGAGAGCAGGTTGGCGAGCGCGTTGCCGGTGAGCGCGTCGTTGTAGTTGCCGCCGGTGACGTTCTCGATGTTCAGCAGCACGTCGCCCTCGGCGTTGCCGCCGGTGCCGCGGCCGGTGCCGAGGTCGACGGTGACGCCGCTGGTCGAGCCGAGATAGCTCGCGGTGTCGACGCCAGCGCCGCCGTCGAGGGTGTCGGCGCCGCCGCCGCCCTTGAGCGTGTCGTTGCCGTTGAAGCCTTCGAGCGTGTTGGCCTGGGCGTCGCCCTGCAGCCAGTCGTCGTAGCCGCTGCCCTGAAGGTTCTCAATGCTCGAATAGGTGTCGCCCTCGGCCTCGCCCCGCGAGCCCTTGCCGGTCTCGAGGTTCGCGCTCACGGCCTCGGTCGCGAGGCGGTAGCTCACGGTGTCGGTGCCGGTGCTGCCCTCCAGGCTGTCGGCGCCGCCGCCGCCCTTCAGGGTGTCGTTGCCCGCACCGCCCGACAGGGCGTTGGCGCCGCTGTCGCCGACGAGCGTGTCGTCGTAGTTGCTGCCGATCACGTTCTCGATGCCGATGTAGCGGTCGCCCTCGGCGTCGCCGCCCGAGCCCTGCCCCGTGCCGAGGTTCACCGAGACGCCCGTGGTGGAGGTGGCGTAGCTCACCATGTCGGTGCCGGCGCCGCCGTCGAGGGTGTCGGCGCCGCCGCCGCCCTTCAGGACGTCGTTGCCGCCGAAGCCCTCGATCCTGTTGGCGCCGGCATCCCCGATCAGCATGTCGGCGTAGCCGCTGCCCCGGAGGTTCTCGATGCCGGAGAGCGTGTCGCCCTGGGCGTCGCCGCCGGCGCCCCTGCCGGTTTCGAGGCTGACGGTGACGCCGCTCGATGAATTGAGGTAGCTCGCGGTGTCGATCCCCGCGCCGCCCTCCAGGCTGTCGGCGCCGCCGCCGCCCTTCAGGGTGTCGTCGCCGGTGCCGCCGTTGAGCGTGTCGTTGCCCAGGTCGCCGTAGAGGGTGTCGTTCCCGCCCCCACCCTTGAGGGTGTCGTCGTTGGCGGTGCCGTTCAGGGTCTCGGCGGCGTCGGTGCCGGTCGTGTAGGTGCCAGTGGCCATGATCCGCTCCTGAGGTCCGGGCCGGCGCGGGGGCGCTGGCGGTCCGACCGGCGCTGAGGCCGCCGGCGTGCGGATCCATCACTCTGACGGAAGGGAAGACGCGGCGGTGCGGGCGCGCACCCGGATCCGGCCGGCTCCGCCGCGGGCGCGGAACGGCGTGTCCCGGCGCACGGGGCGCCGACAGGGCGCCTCAGGCCTGCTTGACAGAGGACGACCGGTCCGGGCGGCTGTCGCTCAGCCCGTCCGGCGGCGCAGCAGAAAGATCCCCTGTGCGCCGACGAGGTTCCACACCCACCAGGGCAGGGAGAAGCGCATCGGGTTGCCGCCGGCATCGAGGGCCGAGGCGCGCTCGATGCGCGCGCCCACCAGCCGGCACAGGCCGACGAAGTCGCGGATGGTGCAGTGATGGATGTTGGGGGTCTCGTACCACGCGTCCGGCAGGTACTCGTTCACCGGCATCCGGCCGCGCACCAGCAGTTCGGCCCGGATGCGCCAGTGGCCGAAATTCGGGAAGGAGACGATCGCGTGCCGGCCGATCCGCAGCAGGTGCTCCAGCACCACCTTCGGGTGGCGCGTCGCCTGGATGGTCTGGGACAGGATGACGTAGTCGAAGGCGTCGTCGGGGTAGTTCGCGAGGTCGGTGTCCGCGTCGCCCTGGATCACCGGCAGGCCGCGGGCGAGGCAGGCGTTGACGCCCTCGCGCGACAGCTCGATGCCCCGCCCGTCGACCCCGCGCTCGTCCCGCAGCAGCGCCAGCAGCGAGCCGTCGCCGCAGCCGATGTCGAGCACGCGGGCGCCGGCCTCCACGAGGCCGAGCACGACGAGGTGATCCTTGCGCGCGGCCGTGCGGCCCGCGCCCGCCGGCAGGCCGGCCGGCGCCAGGGTCTCCTGTCTGGCGCTCACAGGCCGCGCTCCCGGGCGGCCGCCTGGATGAAGCCGCGGGCGGCCGCGAACATCGCCGGCTCGTCGAGCAGGAAGGCGTCGTGGCCCTTGTCGCTCTCCACCTCCACGAAGGCCACGGGCGCCGCCGCGGCGTTGAGCGCATGCACGATCGCCCGCGAATCCGCGGTCGGAAACAGCCAGTCGGAGGTGAAGGACATGACGCAGAACCGCGTGCGGGTGCCCCGGAAGGCGTTCGCCAGCACCCCGCCGTGGTCGGCGGCGAGGTCGAAATAGTCCATCGCCCGGGTGAGGTAGAGGTAGGCGTTGGCGTCGAAGCGCTCCACGAAGCTGATGCCCTGGTGGCGCAGGTAGCTCTCGATCTGGAAATCGGCGTCGAACGAGAAGGTCGGCGCGTCGCGGTCCTGGAAGCGGCGGCCGAACTTCCGGTGCAGCGCAGGCTCCGACAGGTAGGTGATGTGCGCGCCCATGCGGGCGACCGCGAGGCCCTTGGCGGGGCGCGAGCCCACGTCGAGGTAGCGCCCGGCATGCCACTCGGGGTCGGCCATGACCGCCTGGCGCCCGACCTCGTGGAAGGCGATGTTCTGGGCCGAGTGCCGCGCACCCGTGGCGATCGGCATCGCGGCGAAGACCCGCTCGGGGTAGCTCGCCGCCCATTGCAGCACCTGCATGCCTCCCATCGAGCCGCCGATGCACAGGAACAGGTCCGGGATGCCGAGCCGGTCGAGCAGCATCGCCTGCCCCCGGACCATGTCGCGGATGGTCACGAGCGGGAAGTCGAGCCCGTAGGGGCGCCCCGTCGCCGGATTGATCGAGGCCGGGCCGGTCGTGCCCATGCAGGAGCCGACGACGTTGGCGCAGATCACGAAGTAGCGTTCGGTGTCCACCGGCTTGCCGGGGCCGACCAGGGTCTCCCACCAGCCCGGCTTGCCGGTGAGGGGATGGCGCTGCGTCACGTGCTGGTCGCCCGTGAGTGCATGGCAGACCAGCACCGCGTTCGTGCGCGCGGCGTTGAGCGTCCCCTCGGTCTGATAGGCGATCTGCCAGGGAGCCAGGGCCACGCCGGCATCCATCGCCAGCGGCTCGTCGGGGCCGAAGCGGGCCACGGGGCTGGCCGGCTCCACCGCCTGCGAGGCGCTCTCCGGGCCGGCTCTGAGAACGGTGATGGCCATGCTGGACTCGGGGCTTCCTCGGCGCGGCCGATCGTCGGGCGGGATCGTCCGATCAACGCATTTCGTTAAAGCGGTCGAAAATTCCGCTACTCCGGACGGTCCGGGTTAGGACCTTCTCGCCCCCGCGTCAATCGAGGGGAGGGTTGCGGCGTCTGGCCCGCGGCGGCGCCGGATCGTAAGACGGCGCGAGCTGAACCCGGACCTGCGATTCGATGACCCCACCCGCCCCGCCCGCCGACCTCGCCGCCCTCCGGGCGGAGATCGACCGCATCGACGCGGCGATGCACGACCTGCTGATGGAGCGGGGGCGCATCATCGACCGGCTGATCGCGGTCAAGCGCACCTCCGCCTCCGGCTCGGCCTTCCGGCCCGGGCGCGAAGCCGCGATGATGCGCGCCATCGCCGAGCGGCATGCGGGCCTGCTGCCGCTCGACACGGTGGAGGGCATCTGGCGGGTCATCATCGCCACCTTCACGTACGTGCAGGCCTCGTTCGACGTGCACGCGGACGTCTCGGGGGGCGACGCGCCGATGCGCGATTCCGCCCGGTTCCATTTCGGCTTCACGGTGCCCTACCGGCCGCATCCGAGCGCCAAGGCGGTGATCGCCGCGGTGGCCGATTCGCGTGGCGACCTCGGCATCTTCCGGCTCGACCAGGGCGTCACCGCGGGGGTGTGGTGGGAGGAACTCGCGGGAGCCGGGCGCCCGAAGGTGATCGCCCGGCTCCCGTTCATCGAGCGCCCGGGGCACCCGGCCGGCACGCCGGTCTTCGTCATCGCCAAGCCGCTCGACGATCCGAGCGCCGCGCAGCGCGACTGGGTGCTCTACGCCGCCCGCTTCGAGCGCTGGCGCGAGGGAGCGGCCGGGGTGCTGGCGGAATGCGGCGCCGAGGTCGTGGCGAGCGCGGGCCAGCGCGTCGGCCTCAGCCAGCTCCTCGCCCTGCCGGGCGAGATCGTGCCGGCGGACCTGCGGGAGGCGCTCGCCGGGGCGGGCGCTCCGCCGGCGCTCTTCGAGGAGGTCGGCAGCCACGCGGCACGGTTCCGGGTCTGAGGGCGGCGGCCCGGCGGGTCTGGCGCCTTCCCCGACGAAGCGGGTCCCGGTTCGCCGAGGAATGCCGAAAACCCATTAGCCGAGAGCAGGATCGGACCCTGCTCTACCGCGCCAGCGAGACGGCGCCGACCTTCGGCCCGACGCCGTCGGGCACCGGCACGGTGGTCGCGCCGTAATTGGTGTTCAGGGTCAGGTTGGGCCCCTCGTAGAGGTTGATCATCTGCGCCACGATCACCGTGTAGGCCGATTGGTCCGCCACCGGCCGCTTGGCATCGATCACCAGCCGCCCGGCCGGCAGATAGATGGTGCCGAGCATGGTCCGGGTGTTGTCGCTGACGATCCGGTACTCGCGCAGGGGCTTCGTACCGCTCGGCGGCGGAGGCGCCGGCGGGACCGGCTGGTCCAGGGGCGGCACGACCGGATTGGAGACCGTGCGCTCTTCGGCCATCAGCAGGCCCGCCATCGGAGCGGTGGATCGCGCGGCAAGAGAGACGATGGTGTCCCTGTCGAACCGCAGCCCGCCCCTGTCTCCGGTGAAGAAGAACCCGACCTCGCTGCCCGACAGGCTGGCCTTCTGTTCGACCACGAGCGGCCCGTCCTTCATGATGTAGATGCCGGGGTTGAGGGTGATCCGCGACATGCCGCCGATCTTCAGGCCGTTGCAGTAGGTGCCGGGAGAGAGGGTGGCGGTGACGTCCTTGATCTCGTTCTTGCCCTCGCTGGCGGATTTCGGGCTGATGTAGGAGGGGAGCACGATGCAGGTGCCCGCGGTCGGCAGAACCTGATCCTTGAGCGGATCGGGGATCGGCGCGCATTGCGTGATCGGTGCGGGCATGAGGGTCGCGCCCGCCCCCTGGTAGCCGCCTGCCGAGCAAATCGACTGCGCCCTGGCCACGGCAGTGTCCCCCGCCAGGATGCCCTGCGCGTGCCGCGAGTTCGAGTAGATCGAGCAGTCGAGCGCGGTGACCTGCGCCGCCTTCTCCAGGGAGAGGGCGCCCTTCCCGGCGGTCTCGAGGGCCAGGGCGCAGAGCCGCAGCATCCCCACCACCTGCGACCGGGATTGCACGCTCACCGTCATGCTGGGCAGGCTGAGGAGCTTGCCCATGACGCTCGGCACCGTCTCCTCCGCGACGATCTCGACGCCGCCGCGCCGGTCGGTCACGCTGGCGGTCGAGGTCGATGCGCGGTCGGACGGCGTCTGCGCCTGGGCGGCGAACACCTGGAGCGCCGCACTGCGCACGGCGGCATCGTCGGCATTCACGAGCTTGAGCATGTTGCCGCCTGCCAGGGCCGCGGCGTCCGCTGCGGCCTGCAGCTCGGCGCGGCGCTGGAGCAGGCGGCCATACTCGATGGCGGCGGAGACGCTCCCGAACACCACCGGGAGGGCGATGACGAAGACGACCATCACCGCGCCGCGCCGGTCCCGCAGGAAGGCGGATCCCCGCTCGCGCAGCCCTGCGCCGCGCCGCCGACGACGCGTCGCGGTCATTCTCGGCCCCGTGCGATCGGCCGTTGATCCTCCGTGCCGCTGGCGTCGCGGTCCGACGCCAGCGCCGGAGGCGCGCCGCCGGAATGCGGCGCGAACCGACGCGGACCGCGCAGGGCGGCTCGGCCGTTCATCTCCTCCGCCCCGCGGTCCGGGTGCGTCGTGGCTCGCGCATCCCCCATCGCAGCGCGCGCAGAAACCGCCCGCGTGGCTGTCTTCAAGTCTGGCATGACATCTGTTGCAAGCGTATCCATCACATCAGCCCGGGCGCCGGCCACGATGAAAGGCTGTTTCTCGACTAGAGACAGGGTGTCTCGTCATCGTGGCGCTGGGCTGCGAGGGGAGGCTGTTTGGCCATCATGGCGGTTCCGTCAACTGCGAGCGTTCTTCGAAGGGCAGTGAGGCACTGACGAGTTAACAATTCGCGGTGGCGGTCGCGGGCTGAGCGTGAAGTCCTGTGACTCATCCGCCATGGCCGCGGGCGGACGAGCGGCGAGCGCCCCGGCCCGGGGCGCGGTGGCCGAGGCGACGGGACGCGGCCGATCCCGCCGGATCGCCCATCTCTGCCGACCTGGTTCGGCCGGTCCCGGATCTCTGGGTCATGCTCGGATCGATGTTGTCCAAATCGCCCGCACTTCCTCGTCGGCTCGTTGCACAACTCAAGTTCCGCTACGTCTTCGAGCGATAGTATTCTCGGCGAAGGAGATCAGAGCATCGACATGCATTTAATTGCATAGGGGCAGGTTACACGCTCCGTCAATCTTTCGCGTGCTACGGTTTGCTGATCACAGGAGGATTTGATGTTGCGCAGGGTCAGTCTCGCCACCAGGACCGTCGCAGTGGTGGCGCTTGCGGTGGTGCTCTGCGCCGGGGCGATGTGGCTCGCGGTGTCGCGGCAGACCTGGGCGGCTCTCGAAGCGCAGCAGCAGGAGAAGGCGCAGCAATCCATCCGCACCCTCGCGCTGGTGTTCGGCGGCCGGGTGAGCGGCGCGGCGGTGCCCGTGGAGAACGGGCGCGTGGGCAGGATCCAGGCCCCGTCGCTGGCGGCTTTCGCGGACGTCTCGGTGGTGGACGACGCGGTGGCCTATGTCGGCGGCAATGCCACGGTCTTCGCCTTCGATCCGGCCAGGGACGCCTTCGTGCGCCGCGTCACCACCGTGCGCAAGGAAAACGGCGAGCGCGCCGTCGGCACGCCGCTCGCCCCCGACAGCCCGGCGCAGGCCGCGATCCGCCGGGGCGAGACCTTCCAGGGGCCGGTGGTCCTGTTCGGCAGGCCCTTCCACACCATCTACCAGCCCACCTTCGATGCGGCCGGCACGGTCAACGGCATCCTTTATGTCGGGGTGCCGGTCGAGGCGCTGCATGCCGCCTACGACGCCACGATGCGGACCACCAGCCTCGCGGCGGGGCTGATCGCGCTCCTGGTCTGCGTCGCGGCCGGCCTCGTGGCGATGCGGATGTTCCGCCCGCTTTCGGACATCTCGGCGCGCGTCGCGGGCCTCGCGGCGGGCGACCTCGACAGCCCGATCCGCCACCGCGCGCGCGGCGACGAGATCGGCGCCGTGGCGAAGGCGCTGGAGGATCTGCGCGCCGTGAGCCGGCGGGCCAAGGCGCTGGAGGAGGAGCGCCACGCGGGGGCCGAGGCCGACGGGCGCCGCCGCGTCACCCTGGACGAGGCCGTCGCCTCCTTCCGGCAGGAGGTCTCCTCGCTGCTCGCCGCGCTCGGGGCCAGCAATGCGGGCCTGCGGGACCGCGCCGGCGAGATGGCCCAGATCTCTTCCGGCACCCGCGGGGTGATCGCCACCGCCTCCGGCCGGTCGCAGGCGACCTCCAGCAACGTCGCGACGGTGGCGGACGCGACGCGCGAACTCAGCGGCTCGGTGGCGGAGATCGACCAGCAGCTCGGCCGCGCCAAGGAGACCGCCGAGGTGGCGCTCCGGGACGCCGAGACCGCCGACGGCCGGATGGCGACGCTGGTCGAGGCGACGCAGCGCATCGGCCACGTCGTCGACCTCATCAACGCCATCGCCGGGCAGACGAACCTGCTCGCGCTCAACGCCACCATCGAGGCGGCCCGCGCGGGGGCGGCCGGCAAGGGCTTCACGGTGGTCGCCACCGAGGTCAAGGCGCTCGCGGTCCAGACCGGGCGCGCCACCGAGGAGATCTCGGCCCAGATCGCCACCGTCCAGGCCTCGATGGGCGGCGCCGTGGAGGCGATCCGGGCGATGCGCGAGCGCGTGCGGCAGATCTCCGAGACCACGGTGGGCATCGCCACCGCGGTGGTGGAGCAGGGCGCGGCCACCCGCGAGATCGCCCGCGCGGTGGGCGAGGCCGCCGACGGCACCCGGGATCTGGCGCTCGACTTCTCGACCGTGACGGACGCGGCCGACCGCACCGCTCGCTCCGCCGCCGAGGTCACCGAGACGGTGACCGCGGTGAGCGGCATCGCCTCCCGCCTCGAAGCCGAGGTCGACCGCTTCCTGCGCCGCGTCGCGGCCTAAGCAGACTTGCGTTGGCAAGCCAACGCTTCGTCCGCTTAGGTTCTTGTTTCTTCGCAGATTTTTATCGCAAAACCGGCGACCACTTTTGCGAAATCTGCTTAGCCGCGCTGGGCGCCCGCTGTTCGGGGCGGCTCACGTCATGCCGGCGGTCGATCGGGCAGGACCGCCCGCCTCAGTGGAGCGTCCCGGCTCCGCCGGGAGGCGCCTCCACCGCCTCCGCGAAGGGGAACTCGAACAGGATCTCGCCGCCCTCGTCCGTCACCTCCAGGGTGGCGGCCAGCAGGCGCGAGGTGTCGGCGCTCTCGCGCAGGACCTGGCGGATCGTCGCGCGGGCGACCTCCCAGGCCTCGTCCGGGTCGCGCAGGACGCGGCCGTCCGGATCGGGCAGGAGATCCTCCCCGACGCGCGTGGCGAAGAAGTAGCGGGGCATGCCGGTCCTCCGGTCTGGCGGGTCAGCGCTTGGCGCAGGCCGGGTCCTCCGGCCGTGCGGGGCGCGGGAAGTCGAGCACCGCCCGCGTGTAGGTCTCGACCACCTCCGAGAAGGGCTGGCGCCCGGCCGTGAACAGCACGGCGCGGTGGCGCAGCAGCGCGTCCGGCACCGCCAGATCCGTGCAGGCGGCGGGCGCGGGCGGCGCTTGGTCCCAGCCCTCGGGCAGCGGCTGCCACAGGGTCTCGGCCTCCACGGTCTGGCGCGTCGGCGCCAGCGACTGGACGGCCCGCCCGAACGGCGTGTCGGTCTCGTCGAGCAGCCGGTTCATCTCCGGGGTGAGGCGCCCCGGCACGTACCAGTTGTCGGCCTCCGACAGCACGTGGTCGCCGCAGGCGAGCCGCACCCGGCGGTAGCGCACGGGTTCGTCGGGCCCGACCTGCAGGCGGTGCCGCGTCTCGGGGCTCGCAGGCGCGTCGGCCTCGCGCACGAGGCGGGCGGAGAGGCGCGGCGCGGCGGCCATGCGGTGGCCCGCGCACCACGCCTCCAGGGTCGCCGTGGCGCTGCGCGCGGCGAGCAGCCGGGCGTTCAGGGTCTGGATCACGGCGGTCGCCTCGACGCGCCCGAGATGGCTGTCGGGCCAGCGGGCCGGCATGTCCGCCCGGGCCGGCAGGGCCGCCAGAAGCAGGACCGGGACGAGGGCACGACGGGGCATGGGGGTCTCCTGACGCAAGGGCGGATTCGTCGCCGACATGTCACTGGCGGATCGCGATCCGGCCTGTATGTAGGCCACGCTTCGTCGCGGGGCTTCAGGACAGGAGGGATTCGATGTCGGGTGGACACGGGGCGGTCGAGGGCTCGAACAAGAAGGTGGCGCTGCTGATCTCCGTGCTGGCGCTGTTTCTCGCGCTCGGCGAGACGCTGGCCAAGAGCGCACAGACCGACGCGCTCGGCGCCAATGTCGAGGCGTCGAACCTCTGGGCCTACTTCCAGGCCCGCACGATCCGCAGCACCATCCTGAAGACCGCGACCGAGCAGACCGCCCTGGAGGCGCCGGGCGCGCCTGCCGACGCGGCCAAACGGCAGGTGGAGGAATGGGCCAGGACCATGGCGCGCTGGGAATCCGAGCCCGCCACCGGCGAGGGCCGCAAGGAGCTGACCGCCCGGGCCAAGGCGGCCGAGGCCAAGCGCGACCTCTCGCTCGCGCGCTACCACCACTACGAACTCGGCTCGGCGGCGTTCCAGATCGGCATCGTGCTCGCTTCCGCCACGGTCATCACCGGGATCGCGGCGCTGGCCTTCGCGGGCGGCGCGCTCGGCCTCGCCGGTGTGGCCATGCTGGGGGTGGGGCTGTTCGCCCCGCACGCCTTCCACCTGTTCTGAGGCGCCCGGCGACGGCCGCAGTGGCATCCGGCCGCGCCTTCGCCTATCCGCTCCGATGAGGGCAGGCGTGGCGGGCGGGCCGGTGGAGCAGGCGATCATCGCGTGGTTGGGGTGGCTGGGGTCGGTGCGGGCGGAAGCGCTCGCGCTGGCCGGCCTCGCGCTGGCGCTCGGCGTGAGCGTGCACGTGCTGCTGTTCAAGCGCGAGGTGGGGGCGGCGATCGGCTGGATCGGCCTCGCCTGGCTCTCGCCGCTGATCGGCACGGTGCTCTACCTGCTGTTCGGCATCAACCGGGTGCACCGCCGGGCGCGCCGCCTGCCCCAGCCCCCCACCGCCCGGCCCGGGCAGCCGCGGCCCGAGCCTGCCGCCGTCCCGGAGGATTTCCAGCCCTTGGAGGAGGCGGTGGGGCGCCTGACCGGGCTGCCGCTCGCGGGCGGCAACGGCGTGCGCATTCTGCGCAACGGCGACGAGGCCTATCCGGCGATGCTGGAGGCGATCGCGGCCGCGCGCCACTCGGTGGCCCTGTCGAGCTACATCATGCGCCACGACGCGAGCGGGCGCGCCTTCCTGGACGCGCTCAAGGGCGCGCAGGCGCGCGGCTGCGCGGTCTGCGTGCTCGTGGACGGCATCGGCAGCGGCTACTTCTTCCCGGAGGTCTACCGGCGGCTGCGCGAGGCGGGCATCCCGGCCGGGCTGTTCATGCACTCGGCCCTGCCCTGGCGCATGCCCTTCCTCAACCTGCGCACCCACAAGAAGCTGCTGATCGTCGACGGCCGCGCCGGCTTCGTCGGGGGCGTCAACATCGGCGACGAGAACCTCGTGGCGCAGGATCCGCCGGACCCGGTGCGCGACACGCATTTCCGCATCGACGGGCCGGTGGTCTGGCAGCTCACCCAGGCCTTCGCCCGCGACTGGGCCTTCGTCACCGGCGAGGATCTCGACG
This sequence comes from Methylobacterium isbiliense, assembly GCF_022179325.1. Classification (GTDB taxonomy): domain Bacteria; phylum Pseudomonadota; class Alphaproteobacteria; order Rhizobiales; family Beijerinckiaceae; genus Methylobacterium; species Methylobacterium isbiliense. Next base: position 71,872 of record NZ_BPQQ01000001.1, read on the forward strand.
GGCCGGCGTGGTTCCCGGCCATCCCGGCGGCGGGGAGCTCGCTCGCCCGGGTGGTGACCTCGGGGCCCGATTCCGACATCGAGAAGATCGAGTACGCGGTGCTGGCCGCGCTCGCCACGGCCCGGCGCTCGATCCGCCTCGCCACACCCTACTTCCTGCCGAGCGAGATCCTGCTCACCTCGCTCGCACTCGCGGCGATGCGCGGCATCACGGTCGACGTCATCATCCCGCAGGCGAGCAACCACCGCTTCGTGGACTGGGCGACGCGCGCCCATGTCGGCCCGCTGCTCAAGTCGGGGGTGCGGATCTGGCTCGACCGCCCGCCCTTCGACCATTCGAAGCTGATGGTGGTGGACGACGTCTGGTGCTTCGTCGGCAGCGCGAACTGGGACACGCGCAGCTTCCGGCTCAACTTCGAACTCAACGTCGAGGTCTACGATCCCGCCTTCGCGGCCGACCTCGACGGCCTGATGCGGGCCAAGATGCGCGGCCGCCTCACCCGCGAGGATCTGCGGGCGCGCGCGCTGCCCGAGCGCCTGCGCGATGCCGGCGTGCGATTGCTGCTGCCATACCTCTGAGGTCCACCCGGTCGCGCAGCAGGCGCTCGGCCCGCTCGCGGCGCGGCGGCAGGGCCGCGGGTTCGAGGTGCACCACGATCGGCCGGTGGTCGGAGGCGCCCCGCGGCAGCACCGCGCGGCTGCGGCAGACGAGGCCGCGCACGAGGCAGCGGTCGAGGCGCAGGGGCACGAGATCGACCATCGCGTGGGTCGGGACCCGCGGCCCGACGTCGCGGAAGCCCGGCAGCAGGGCCGGCCCGACGAGGTTGTAGTCCCCCAGCACCGCGGCGCGCGCCGGCAGGTGCTGCTCGATGCGCCGCAGCTGGCGGCGGTTGAGCATCTGCCCGTGCGAGAGGTGCACGTTGGCGACGCCGAAGCTGCCGCAATCGAGCACCTGGCAGACCCGGTCGATCAGCGCGCCGGAGGGTAGCGGGATCACCAGGGGGGCGCGCACGAAGGGGGTCGGGCTCCACATGGCGAGCCCGTGGATGCGCCGCGGCAGCGGCGCCCAGGCGTAATGCCCGCCCACGCGGTCCTGCAGGCCGATGATCTCGGCGGTCGCCTCCTGCATCAGCAGCAGGTCGGGCTGTTCCTGCTCGACCAGGGCCGCCAGCGCCTCGACCGTCGCACCGGTCCGCCGCAGCAGGTTCCAGCTGATGATCTTGCGGGGCGCGCGGTGCGCGGGAATCTGGATCGGAGCCCCGCCGGCCGGCAGGACGTGGGAGTGATTCAGCATGGCTCCAGGCTGGCCAGGAATGCGCCACGACGATGGCGGGAGAGCCGCGGACAGCGCGACGCAGTGCACAAATGATACCCCGATCCGGTCCGGAACGGAACCTGCGCACACGCCGCCGGATCGCCGAAGGCCGGAGCCTCGCGCTCGTCCTCCCGATCGATCAAGGCCGAAGACATTACGGCGCTCGGCATGGTCATCTGATTACCGAGTGCTCGCTCAATGCCAAATGACGGATCGATGCGGCGCTGTTATCGCGCTTATCGAACCGATGTGCGCTCCAGTGTGGCCTTGCGTATCGAGCTGGAAATCGCCAGCGTCTTTCCAAAAGAGGTGTGCGCTGCGCGAAGTGACTGTCGCCGTGTTGTGCTGGAGCGGACGATCGCATAGATCACGATGGCGAAGCACCAGACGGCGACGCTCAGGCCGATGATGATCAGCGCAAGATCTCGGTCAAGGGCTTCGCGCATTGCCATTTACCTCAGCTCGTCCAAAAGCCTTTTGAGTTTCCTCATCGATGCCTTGTTGCGATTGCTCTGAAGCTTGATCACCGTGCGGCCTGCGCCACAGACGCCCAAACCGAACAAGCCGCCACCAAAAACCGCAACGGGTCCCAACACTATGCCCGTGCTCACCAGAAGAGCAATGCCAAGCCCCACCGCGCCTGTGGCGACCGGAAAGCCAGCTTTGTCAATCAAATCGATGTGAGCCTCTGAGACGCCCTGTGCCTCATCGAGAGACTCCGATATGTCGTTTATGTAACCAATGATCAAATTGTTGAGTTCTAGATCGTTGATCTCGTTCTTGACGAGATCAACGAATTTCAGCCTGAGATGTGAGGTTGATGCAATCCTTATCATGTCCCTCGATTCGAAGTCGATAAGGCGATCCCCATTCAGAAGCGCCGTGCGAGCCCTCGCGAGGAAGAGCTCCGGAAGATCGTCCGCAGGATAGTCGACGGAACTCGGCATCGCCGCATTCTTGTCGCGGTTCGAAGAGAATGCCAAGCGTGATCATCTATCATCTGGGGAATTCGGTGAGGGATGAGGAAACACGCCCCGGATGAGTGCAAAACTTCAAAGGCTCAACTTGTGGACGTTGTAACTCCCGGCAGCGCCCGCACCAGCGCCCGGAACTGGTCGCCCCGGTCCTCGAAGCTGCGGAACTGGTCGTAGGAGGCGCAGGCCGGCGAGAGCAGCACCACCGCGTCGGGCTCGCGCGCCGCGTCCTCGGCCGCCTGCGCCACGGCGGCCGCCAGCGTGCCGCAGCGGCTGTAGGACGCATGGCCCTCCAGCGTCGACGCGAAGGCGTCGCTCGCCGCGCCGATCAGGTAGGCGTGGGCGATCCGCGGGAAGTAGGGCGCGAGGCTGTCGATCCCGCCCTCCTTCGGCTTGCCGCCGAGGATCCAATGCACCCGCGGGAAGGCCGCGAGCGCCTTCTCGGCGGAATCGGCGTTGGTGGCCTTGGAATCGTTGATGAACAGCGTGCCGCCGCGCCGGCCCACCTCCTCCATCCGGTGGGGCAGGCCGGGGAAGCTCTGCAGCGCCGCCGCGAAGGTCTCGGGGCCGAGGCCGAGGGCGCTCGCCACCGCGTAGGCGACCCCGGCATTCTGCCAGTTGTGGGCGCCGCGCAGCGCGGCGATGCCGGTGAGGTCCGCCACCGGCACGGGCGGGCTCGCGCGCCCGTCGATCAGCATCCCGTGCCGCACGAGGAGGCCGGGCTCGGTCGCCCCCTCCCCGACATGCACCCGCGTGAGCGGCCCGGCGCGGCGGTCCGCGATGGCGCGGGTGTGGTCGTCGTCGACCCCGACCACCGCGTGGTCCGCCCCCGTCACCAGCCGCTCCTTGATGGCGGCGTAGCGCGCCATGTCGCCGTGGCGGTCGAGGTGGTCGGGCGTGATGTTGAGGAGCACGCCGAGGCTCGGGTGCAGCGAGGGCGTCAGGTCGATCTGGAACGAGGACAGCTCGATCACGTGGACCCGCTCGGGGGCGGGCGGCGCGAGCGACAGGATCGCGGTGCCGATGTTGCCGCCCATCTGCACGTCCAGGCCCGCGGCCGCGAGCACGTGCGCGATCAGCGCCGTGGTGGTCGATTTGCCGTTCGTGCCCGTGATCGCAACGAAGGGCGCCCCGGGGGCGCGCACCGCCCGCTCGCGGCAGAAGAGTTCGATGTCGCCGATCACCGGCACGCCCGCCGCCCGGGCGAGGTCGACGGTCCAGTGCGGCGCGGGGTGGGTCAGCGGCACGCCCGGGGAGAGGACGAGGGCGGAGAACCCGCTCCAGTCCGCAGCCCGCAGGTCCGCGGTGGGGATGCCCTGCGCGGCGGCCGCCGCCATGCGCTCGGGGTTGTCGTCGCAGGCCACCACCCGGGCGCCTCCGGCCTGGAGGCTCAGCGCGGTGGCGAGGCCCGAGCCGCCCAGGCCGAAGAGGGCGAGGGTGCGGCCGGAGAAGGTGGTGCTCGGTGTCATGCGGCGTCCGACTGAGTGCTACGCAAGGCGCAAGCCGGCTTCGCTCGGGCGCCGCGCGGGCCGGAGGCGATGGTCGGACCTGATCGTCCGAACACCGCATCGGCGCATCGGCGCGTGCGGGCGGGGGCCGGTCCCGCGGGATCTCGTCTCGTCGGACAGCGCATCGCACGGACGCCCGGGCGCGTCACGCCCCGTCGGGCAGCTCGCGCACCACCACCCGCCCGCCCTCCGCCGAGAGGGCGAGCCGGCCGGCCTTGAGCGCCAGCGCCTTCTCGCCGAACAGGCGGCGGCGCCAGCCGTGCAGGACCGGCACGTCCGCCGCGTCGTCGTCGGCCAGGGCTTCGAGGTCGTCCACCGTGGCGATGATCTTGGGCGCCACGCGCTCCGCCTCGCAGACCGCCTTGAGCAGCACCTTGAGGAGTTCGACGAGGGCGCCGTTGCCGCCCCCGCGCGGCCGGCTGCGCTCCGGCACCGGCACCGTGGCGGGGTCGCGGGCGAGCCCGCGCTCCACCGCGGCCAGGATCTCGGCGCCGGTGCGCGAGCGCTCGAACCCGGTCGGGATGCTCCGCAGCCGTCCCAGCGCCTCGATGCTGCGCGGAGCCGAGGTCGCCACGTCGAGCACCGCCTCGTCCTTGAGGATGCGTCCGCGCGGCACGTTGCGGCTCTGCGCCTCCGCCTCGCGCCACGCCGCCACCTCCATCAGCACGGCGATCTCGCGGGCCTTGCGCATCCGCCCGCCGAGGCGGCGCCACGCCTGGTCCGGATCGGCCCGGTAGGTCTCCGGCGAGGTGAGGACCGCCATCTCCTCGTCGAGCCATGCGCCCCGGTCGGTGGCGAGGAGCTGCCGGGCCAGCACCTCGTAGACCTTGATGAGGTGCGTCACGTCCGAGAGGGCGTAGGTGAGCTGCGCCTCCGAGAGCGGCCGGCGCGACCAGTCGGTGAAGCGGGACGACTTGTCGATCTTGGCCTTGGCGACGTCGTTGACGAGCTGCTCGTAGGAGACCGAGTCGCCGTAGCCGCAGACCATCGCGGCGACCTGGGTGTCGAAGAACGGCTGGGGCAGCAGGCCCCCCTGCAGCCAGATGATCTCCAGATCCTGCCGGGCCGAGTGGAAGACCTTCAGCACCCGCTCGTCGCCCATCAGCGCGAAGAACGGCGCAAGGTCGATCCCGGGCGCCAGCGGGTCGACGAGCGCCGTCGACCCGTCCGGCGCCGCGATCTGGATCAGGCAGAGCTTGGGATAGTAGGTCGTCTCACGCATGAACTCCGTGTCGACGGTCACGAAGGGTTGCGTGGCGAAGTGCGCGCAGGTCGCGGCGAGCCCGTCCGTCGAGGTGATCAGCTTCATGACAGCCGGCTATAGCGGAGCCCGCGGACCAGCGCGAGACGCCACACCGCACGGTTGTCGCGATTCCCTGCGGTCATTTGGCCGGATCTTGCCCGAGCAGGTCCGGCCGGCGCTCGCGCGTCAGCCGCTCGGCCGCCGCGCTGCGCCAGCGGGCAATGGCCGCGTGGTTGCCGCCGAGCAGCACCTCCGGGATGGAACGGCCCTCCCAGTCGCGCGGCCGCGTGTAGTGCGGGTATTCGAGGAGCGGACCCTCGAAGCTCTCCTCGACGCCGGAGGCGGCCTTGCCCATCACGCCGGGGAGCAGGCGCACGCAGGCATCGATCGTCACCAGCGCGGCCAGTTCCCCGCCGGAGAGCACGTAGTCGCCGATCGAGACCTCCTCCAGGCCGCGCCCCTCGATCACCCGCTCGTCCACCCCCTCGAAGCGCCCGCACACCGCGACGAGACCCGGCCCCTCGGCGAGCGCCCGCACCCGGCCCTGCGTGAGCGGGCGTCCGCGGGGGCTCATCAGCAGCCGCGGGCGCGGATCGTCCGGGGCCGCGGCCGCGTCGATCGCCGCGGCGAGCACGTCGCAGCGCAGCACCATCCCGGCCCCGCCGCCGGCCGGGGTGTCGTCCACCGCCCGGTGACGCCCGATCCCGTGGTCGCGGATGTTGCGCGCCTCGATCGTCCAGGCCCCGCGCGCCAGCGCATCGCCCGAGAGGGAGAGCCCGAGGGGGCCCGGGAACATCTCCGGGTAGAGGGTGAGGATCGTGGCGCGCCAGGGAGAGGACATCGTGGAGGTCATGGCGCCTGATCGCGCGCGTCCGCCAGCGGGTCAACCGGCCGCGCGGCGACGACGGCCCGGGCGCTTCACGCTCCGTCCACACCCACGCCGTAGGCTGCCGCGCGGGGACGGAGGCGGCGGATGGTTCTGGGATTCTGGCTCGATCAGCCGGTCTGGCTGATCTTCGCGGCACTGGCCTCCCTGTTCGGGGCGGCGATCGGCCTGATCCGGCTCGTGGCCGTGTCCGGCGTGAGCCGGGGCTTCGTGGCCAGCCTGGGCGGCGTGGTCGCCCCCTTCTTCGGCGCCGTCTCGGTGCTGCTCGCCCTCCTCACCGGCTTCGTGGCGAACGACGCCTGGGAGCGCCAGCGGCAGGCCGTGCGGGCGGTGCAGGCCGAGCGCGACGGCGCGGTGGCGGTCTACAACCTCAGCCTCGCCACCGTCTCCGACATGGCGGCGATCCGCGCCCATCTGGCGGCCTATCTCGACGCGGTGGTGGGCGAGGAATGGGAGCGGATGCAGGACGGCGAGACCTCGCCCCGGGCGGCCGAGGCCCTGGGCCGGCTGCTGCAGGCCGCGGCGGCGCCGCGGGTCAGCGTCGAGGCGGGATTGGCCGCGCACCGGGCGCTGCTCGACACGGTGCTGCGCCTGCGCGGCGCCCGGGGGGACCGGCTGGCCCTGGCCCAGCACGCCAGCGACCAGTCGAAGTGGCTCACCCTGCTGGTGCTGGCCTTCCTGACCCTGGTGGCGCTCGCGCTGGTGCATCTCGACCGGCCGCGCGCGCAGATGACGGCCATGACGGTGTTCGCGGCCGCCATGATCTCGACGCTCGGGCTGATCGCCCTGCACGAGCGGCCCTTCGACGGGCCGAGGCCGGTCGGCGCCGCACCGCTGAAGGCGGCCCTGACCCTGGTGGCCGGACGGGCGGAGGTGCAGGCGCGCTGAGCCTCACGCCTCCTCGGAGGGCGGCGGAGCGGCCGGGGCGAAGAGGTCGTCGGGGGGATCCACCGTGACGATGCGCGCCGCCAGGTCGATCGCCGGCACGAAGGCCCGGGTGAAGGGCAGGAGCGCGGTGGCCCCGCCGCCCGCGGGCGCGATCTCCAGAAGATCGCCGCCGCCGTAATTCGGCACCGCCCGCACCGTGCCGAGGTGGCGACCCGCCGCATCGGTCACCGCGAGGCCGACGAGATCGGCGGAGAAGAACTCGTCCTCGTCCTCCGGGAGGCCGAGGCGGTCGCGCGGGACGTAGAGGGCTAGGCGGTTCAGGGCCTCGGCGGCGTTGCGCCCGGCAATGCCCGCCACGCGGGCGATCAGGATGTCGGGGGCGCCCGAGGTCGGGCGCAGGGCGGTGATCTCGACCGTACGGCCATCCGCGCCGCGGAGTGCGCCGTAGCTGCCGATCGCCGCCGGATCGGCGGTGTAGGATTTCAGCCGCACCTCGCCCGCGAGCCCGTGCGCGCGCCCGAACTCGCCGAGCAGCACGTAGGCGGGATCCCGGGCGGGCGACAGGGCGGAATCCGGCGCCGCGTGCGGCGCCGGACCGCGAGGCGGACGGGCCGGTCCCGGCCGCGCCCCTGAGGGGCGGCGGGCTCCCGGGGGAGGGGACCGGCGCGCCATCGCGGGTTACGCCGCGGCGTCCTCGCCGGCGCCGGCCTTCTCGGCGCGGGCGGCGGCGCGCTCCTTGGCCTTGGTGCCGGGCTCGGCCTTCTTCGGGTTGTTGCGGGTCGGGCGCTGGGCGAGGCCGGCGGCGTCGAGGAAGCGCAGGACGCGGTCGGTGGGCTGGGCGCCCTTGGCGAGCCACGCCTGGATCTTCTCGGTCTCCAGCGACACGCGGGCCGGATCGTCCTTCGGCTTCATCGGGTCGTAGACGCCGACTTTGTCGATGAAGCGGCCGTCGCGCGGCGCGCGCGAATCGGCGACGACGATGCGGTAGTAGGGGCGCTTCTTGGCGCCGCCGCGGGTCAGACGGATCTTCAGTGACATCGAACTCTCCTGGTTTTGATGTGGGGCGAACAGGGAGTGGCGAATGGCGAAGAGTGGGGTTCAGCCTCGCGGCACGGCCGCTGCAAGCCGCCGAACCCCTCTATTCGCTGTTCGCTACTCCCCATCCGCCTATTTCTTCTTCCCGAACGGCAATCCGCCGAGCCCCGGAAGACCGGGCATCTTTCCGCCGCCGAGACCCGGCAGCCCCGGGAGCTTGCCCGGCGCCCCCCCGAGGCCCTGCGGCATCGGCGGCAGCTTGCCGCCGAACTGCTTCTCCAGCGCGGCGATCTGTTCGGGCGTCGGCTCGGGCATGCCGCCGCCCATCATCTTGCCCATCTGGCCGAGCCCGCCCCCGCCGAGCCCGAACATGTTGCCGAGCGCCTGGCCGATGCCGCGCTTGCCCGAGCCCATCGCCTTCATCATGTCGGCCATGGTCCGGTGCATCTTGAGGAGCTTGTTGATCTCCGCGACGTCGACGCCCGAGCCCTTGGCGATGCGCTTCTTGCGCGAGGCCTTGAGGATGTCGGGGTTGCGGCGCTCCTCGGGCGTCATCGAGGAGATGATCGCGCGCTGGCGCCTGAACATCTTCTCGTCGAGGTTGGCGCCCTCGACCTGCTTCTTCATCTGCGCCATGCCGGGCAGCATGCCCATCAGGCCGCCGATGCCGCCCATCTTCTCCATCTGGCCGAGCTGCATCGACAGGTCGTCGAGGTCGAACTTGCCCTTGCGCATCTTCTCGGCGACGCGCAGGGCCTGTTCCTGGTCGATGGTCTCGGCCGCCCGCTCGACGAGCGAGACGATGTCGCCCATGCCGAGGATGCGGTTGGCGACGCGGTCGGGATGGAATTCCTCCAGCGCGTCGACCTTCTCGCCGGTGCCGACGAGCTTGATCGGCTTGCCGGTCACGGCCCGCATCGAGAGCGCCGCGCCGCCGCGGGCATCGCCGTCCATGCGGGTGAGCACGATGCCGGTGACGCCGAGCCGCTGGTCGAAGGCGCGCGCGGTGTTGACCGCGTCCTGGCCGGTGAGCGCGTCGGCGACGAGCAGCACCTCGTGGGGCTTCGTCGCCGCCTTCACGTCGGCGGCCTCCTGCATCAGCCCCTCGTCGAGGGTGATGCGGCCGGCGGTGTCGAGCATCACCACGTCGAACCCGCCCAGCCGCGCCGCCTCCATGGCGCGCTTGGCGATCTGCACCGCCGACTGGCCGGCGACGATCGGCAGCGTCTCGACGCCGACCTGGCGGCCGAGCACCGCGAGCTGCTCCATGGCGGCCGGACGGCGGGTGTCGAGGGAGGCGAGCAGCACCCGGCGCTTGTCGCGGCTGGTGAGCCGCTTGGCGATCTTGGCGGTGGTGGTGGTCTTGCCCGAGCCCTGCAGGCCGACCATCAGGATCGGCACCGGCGAGGGGGCGTTGAGGTCGATGACCTCGGCCTGCGAGCCCAGCATCGCCACGAGCTGGTCGTTGACGATCTTCACGACCATCTGGCCGGGCGTCACCGACTTGAGCACCGTGGCGCCGACCGCCTGCTCGCGCACCTTCTCGGTGAAGCCGCGCACGACTTCGAGCGCGACGTCCGCCTCCAGGAGGGCGCGGCGCACCTCGCGCAGGGCCGCCGTGACGTCGGCCTCCGTCAGCGCGCCGCGGCGGGTGAGCCCGGAGAGGATGCCGGAGAGGCGGTCCGAGAGGCCTTCGAACATGGGGCGTCCGTCCTTTGCGCTACTCGTCGTTGCCGGCGCGCGCGGCGCGGCGCGCCTGGAGCGCGCCCTCGAACTGGCGCAACGCGGTCTCGAACTTGTCGCGGCAGCCCGGATTGCAGAAGCCGACGACGGCGCCGTTGTAGAGCGTCAGCGAATCGGCGGCGATCGGCTTGCCCGACCAGGGGCAGACCTCGTTCACCGCGTCCTCGATGCGCAACGGCGCCTCTCTCGTGTCGTTCATCCGCTCGCTCAAGCCTGGAGCCGGCCTCGCGCCCAACGCCATTCGCGCCCGAGGGCGCGTCGCGCTGTCGGGCGTTGGCCTCCGGCCTCGCGGGCCGGTCGGCGGGTCGGGTCGAGACGGGTACTCGACTGGAAGCGGCCGGGCTAGAGGGGTTCTGCACGAAAGTCAACGCGCCATCACCGGCGCCGGACCGCGTTTACCACGTCTTAACCATGTCCGGGCTTTGCTGGCCGGGAGATTCCAGGAGACCCGGCGTGTCCGAACCCGCTATCCAGACCCAGAGCCACCCGGACCGTCAGGCGGACCGTCACGTGGCGGGCCCCCTGCGCGACTGGCTCGCCACCCTGTCCCGGATCGAGGCTGCCGATCAGGGGCGCGCCGCCCCCAGGCCGGCCCAGCCCGCCGCCGCGCCGAAACCCGCCGAAGCCCGCCGCCCGGCCGAGCCGCAGGGTGGCTGGGAGCCCCGCCTCGTCCAGCCCGCGCCGGCCGAGACCCAGGCCCGCGAGGTCGAGGACGAGGACGTCGCGGCGCTGATGGCCGAGAACATGGTGCTCAAGGCGCGCCTCAAGGTCGAGGCCGAGCGCCACGAGGAGCTGCAGGCGATCGTCGCCCAGGAGCTGCGCGCGCTGCGCAGCCACGTCCAGGCCGAGGTCGAGCGGGCGGAGGAGCTGCGCGCCGAGCGGGACCTCTGGATGGCCCGCGCCGAGGCGCTGGCGATGCCCCTGTTCCAGAAGCGCTGAGGCGCCGTACGGCGCGGACGGCGTCGTGCGGCGGCACTGACGCGCCGCCGTTCACCCGATTGGGATGGCGATCTCGGTTGATCGCGGGCGCGGCCGTGCCGATATGTCGGTGCGGCCTGCCGCGACGATCCACCGAGAGAGGACGCCTCACCCATGACGACTCGGCCCATGACGACGGGGTCGCTGACGACCCGTGCCGCCGTGCCGTCGGATGCCTCGCAGAACGCCGCCCAGGCCACGGCCCGCGCCGTCGATCTCGGCCCGCTGCCGGAATGGGACCTCTCCGACCTCTATGCCGGACTCGACGACCCGGCCTTCGCCCGCGACCTCGCGGCGGTCGAGGCCGAGTGCCGGAGCTTCGCCGAAACCTATCGCGGCCGCATCGCCGCGATCGCCGGGAGCGATGACGCCGCGGACACGCTGGGCAGCGCGGTCGCCGCCTACGAGGCAATCGAGGACCGGATGGGCCGGCTGATGTCCTATGCCGGGCTCGTCTACTCGGGCGACACCACCGACCCGGCCCGCGCCAAGTTCTATGGCGACACCCAGGAGCGCCTGACCGACGCGTCGAGCGACCTCCTGTTCTTCACCCTCGAACTCAACCGCGTGGACGATGCCGTCATCGACGCCGCCACCGCGAACCCGCCGCTCGCCCGCTACCGGCCCTGGCTGGAGGACATCCGGCGCGAGAAGCCCCACCAGCTCAGCGACGAGGTCGAAAAACTCCTCCTCGAAAAGTCCGTCACCGGGCGGGCGGCCTGGAACCGGCTCTTCGACGAGACCATCGCCTCCCTGCGCTTCCCGCTTCGGGGCGAGGACCTGACGCTGGAGCCCACCCTCAACAAGCTCCAGGATCCCGACGAGAGCGTGCGCCGCGACGCCGCCGAGGCGCTGAGCGGCGTCTTCCGGGCGAACCTGCGGGTGTTCACCCTCATCACCAACACGCTCGCCAAGGACAAGGAGATCTCCGACCGCTGGCGGCGCTTCGCGGACGTGGCGGATGCCCGCCACCTCGCCAACCGGGTCGAGCCCGAGGTGGTGGCGGCCCTGGTCGAGGCGGTGACGGCCGCCTATCCGCGCCTGTCGCACCGCTACTACCGCCTCAAGGCGCGCTGGTTCGGGCGCGAGACCCTGGCCTACTGGGACCGCAACGCGCCCCTGCCGAAGGTCGAGCAGCGCACCATCCCGTGGGCGGAGGCGCGCGAGACGGTGCTCTCGGCCTACACCGCCTTCTCGCCCCGCATGGCGGAGATCGCCCGCCGCTTCTTCGACGGGGGCTGGATCGACGCGCCCGTGCGCCCCGGCAAGGCGCCGGGCGCCTTCGCCCACCCGACCGTTCCCTCGGCCCACCCCTACGTGCTGGTGAACTACCAGGGCAAGCCGCGCGACGTGATGACCCTCGCCCACGAACTCGGGCACGGGGTGCATCAGGTGCTCGCCGCCGGCAACGGCGCCCTGATGGCCCCGACTCCGCTCACCCTCGCCGAGACCGCCAGCGTGTTCGGCGAGATGCTGACCTTCCGCCGCGTCCTCGACGCCACCCGGGATCATCGCCAGCGCCGCGCGCTCCTCGCCGCCAAGGTCGAGGACATGATCAACACGGTGGTGCGCCAGATCGCCTTCTACGCCTTCGAGCGCAAGGTCCACCTCGCCCGCCGCGAGGGCGAACTCACCGCCGAGCAGATCTGCGCGCTGTGGATGTCGGTGCAGGCCGAGAGCCTCGGCCCGGCGATCCGGCTCGATGCCGGCTACGAGCCGTTCTGGGCCTACATCCCGCACTTCATCCACTCGCCCTTCTACGTCTACGCCTACGCGTTCGGCGATTGCCTCGTGAACTCGCTCTACGGCGTCTACCAGAGCGCCGAAGAGGGCTTCGTCGAGCGCTACTTCGCCCTGCTGTCGGCCGGCGGCACCAAGCCCTACGGCGAACTCCTCGCGCCCTTCGGACTCGATGCCCGCGACCCGGCCTTCTGGCAGATCGGCCTGTCGATGATCGAGGGCATGATCGCGGAACTCGAAGCCATGGACGCCTGAGGACGCACGCGCCCCTTGATTCCGCCCCCGGTACAGATACTTTGCACTAGTATAAGTTCGACAACGGGTGCTACCCTCCAGCACCATCCCGCGGACCGGGCGACGCGCCATGATGTTCGCGAGTTGCCGGGCACGCCGGAGCGGCCTCCCGCACGCTGAGGGCGCGGCGGATCCGCGGGATGAACGGGGGCGTCGAGCGCGCGCGCGCGCCAGGGATCCCGGGGATCATGCCGGGACCGGACCGGAACCTGTCGCCGCACGGGCACGGGTGCTGAAATACTTGGCCGAGCGATCGTTTCGGTCTTGACCGTTCGCACGAAGATGTCCGATCGCTGACGCTGCCGTAGAGACAGAACGGCGGTCGTCCCTGGGAAACCCGCCTCGGTCGTGCCGCGTCGCGTTCATGTGCGAGCCGAAGGACGACCGGGAACGGAAGGTTATGGATTACACCTACCAGGATGGACGTCTCCAGATCCGACGCAACGACGACGAGAAGCGTCCGATCCTGCAGCGTCTCAAGCGCATCGAGGGCCAGGTCCGCGGACTCCAGGCAATGGTCCAGGAGGATCGCTACTGCCTCGACGAGGTGCAGCAGATGAACGCCATCACGGCTGCGGTGCGCGAGGCCGCGCTCCAGCTCATCAGCGACCATCTCGACGCGTCAGTGAACTACGCGGTGCGCAGCAAGGACCAGGACGGCGCCGTTGAGGAGATGATCCGGGTGCTGCGGGCGGCCCTGCGCCAGTCCTGAGCCGGCGCCCTCGCGCCGGGTGCCGCCGATTCGCCGCACCGCCACGGGCGGGCGCGAGACTAGCAGCGGCGCCGGACGGGCATATCTACGGGTCTGACCGGTCCCTCACGAGTCCCCCATGCCCGCCTCCGACAGCGAAGCCAACCGATTCTCTGCCCGCGCCGCCCGCTACGCCCGGGTCGGCGCCAACATGGGCGGGGTCGCGGCGCGGATGGCGGGCGCGCGCTTCCTCGGCCTGAAGGGGGAGGACCTCTCGAACGCCGCCGCCCTCGCCCAGGCGCTCGGCGGCCTCAAGGGGCCGATCATGAAGGTGGCGCAACTCCTCGCCACCGTGCCGGACCTGCTGCCGCCCGAATACGCCCAGGAATTGCAGAAGCTGCAATCCGAGGCCCCGCCGATGGGCGCCGCCTTCGTGAAGCGGCGCATGGCGGCCGAACTCGGCCCCGACTGGCAGGGCCGCTTCGGCCAGTTCGACCTCAAGCCCTCGGCCGCGGCCTCCCTCGGGCAGGTGCACCGCGCCACGACGAGCGACGGCCGGCCGCTCGCCTGCAAGCTGCAGTACCCCGACATGCAATCCGCCGTGGAGGCGGACCTCAAGCAGCTCGAACTCGCCTTCGCGCTCCACCGCCGCATGCGGGTCGCCATCGACACCCGCGAGATCGCCAAGGAGATCGGCGACCGGGTGCGCGAGGAGCTCGACTACCTGCGCGAGGCCAAGCACGCGGTGCTCTACGGCGAGGTCCTGCGCGGCATCCCGGCCGTGCGGGTGCCGGCGGTGCATCCCGACCTCTCGACCAAGCGCCTGCTCACCCTGTCCTGGCTCGACGGCGAGAAGATCCTCACCCACGCCCAGGCATCCCTGGAGATCCGCAACCGCCTCGCCCACGCCATGTTCAAGGCGTGGTGGCATCCCTTCAGCCGCGCCGCCGTCATCCACGGCGACCCGCATCTGGGCAACTACACGGTGTTCTCCGAGGGCGGCGAGCCGCAGGGCATCAACCTGCTCGATTACGGCTGCATCCGCATCTTCCACCCGCGCTTCGTCGGCGGGGTGGTCGACCTCTACAAGGGCCTGCTGCACGACGACCAGGCGCGGATCGTCCACGCCTACGAGAGCTGGGGCTTCCGGCGCCTCAACCGCGAACTCATCGACATCCTCAACATCTGGGCGCGGTTCATCTACGGGCCGCTCCTGGAGGACCGCGTCCGCACGGTGGCGGACGGGGTGAAGCCCGGCGAGTACGGACGCAGGCAGGCCTTCGAGGTGCACCGCGCCCTGAAGGAGCGCGGCCCCGTCACCGTGCCGCGGGAATTCGTGTTCATGGACCGGGCGGCGGTGGGCCTCGGCGCGGTCTTCCTGCACCTGCGCTCGGAACTCAACTACCACCGCCTGTTCGAGGCCGAGATCGACCGCTTCTCCCTCGACGAGCTCGCGGCGCGCCAGGAGCAGGCGCTCACCGCCGCCGGCCTGCCGCTGCCGGCCTGACCGCATGGGCAGGGGGCGCATGGGCAAGGGGCGCATGGGCAAGGGGCGCACGGCCCGGCCTTCGCCTAATGGCGGGCCTGCTCGGCCCCGCGGCGCATTGCCCCCCTCCCGGCCATGCGCTAAAGCGCAGCCAAACTGCACAAGAACCGGGGCCCTCCAGCATGGCTGACACGAACCACGCCTCCACCGATGCCTACGGCTCCGCGATGGACGGCGCCACGCACGAGGCGACCTACCGCGGCTTCGTCCGGTTCGTCGAGATCGCCACCACGGTCGTGATCTGCTGGGTCCTGGCGCTCGCGGTCGGGGGCGTGCGGGAGGCGTGGATCACCGCGATCGTCGGGGTGCTGCTGTCGAGCATCGCGGGTGCGGCCGGCGCGCTGATCCCGTCGCTCGGCTGGCGCGCACCCGCCGCGGTCGCGATCCTGCTCGCCATCCTGCTCGCGCTCTACTGACGCAAGGTCAGAATTCGGCC
>NZ_BPQQ01000002.1 GCF_022179325.1 Methylobacterium isbiliense
GGCCTGAGACACCCGGACCGGCACGCCAGCGCCTGCCGCAGCGTCACTCCACCGATGCGAGCGGCTTGGCGACCTCCTCCAGCGACTTGCCTTCCGCCGCAACACCCCAGATGCCGCCCACCGCCGCCGCCACGGCGAGCAGCGCCACGCCGATCAGGTAGCCGTAGAATACGTTGGTGCGCGAACCCGTGTCGATCAGCGCCCCGAACAGCCACGGGCCGATGACGCCGCCGATGCCGGTGCCGATGGCGTAGAACACCGCGATCGCCAGCGCGCGCACTTCGAGCGGGAAGGTCTCGCTCACCGTGAGATAGGCTGAACTCGCCGCCGCGGAGGCGAAGAAGAACACCACCATCCAGGCGACGGTCTGGCCGACCGGGCCGAGCAGCGCCTGCTGGAACAGCAGGCCGACGACGGCGAGCAGCAGCGCGGAGACGCCGTAGGTGAAGGCCAGCATCGGCCGGCGGCCGATCGAGTCGAAGAACCGCCCCAGGATCACCGGGCCCAGGAAGTTGCCGGCCGCGAACGGCAGCAGGTACCAGCCGACATGGTCGGAGGGCACGTTGAAATCCTTGAGCAGGATGATGCCGTAGGTGAAGTACACGCCGTTGTAGAAGAAGGCCTGCGCCATCATCAGGCTCAGGCCCACCAGCGTCTGGACGCGGTAATCCACCAGCATCGCCCTGAACACCGCGGTGAACGGCGTGTGCGAGCGCGTGCGGATCTTCAGGGTCGGCAGGTGCGCGGGGGGCGGCGGCACCGCCACCCCGGATTCCTTCAGCCGGCGCTCGATGCCGGCCACGACCGCCTCGGCCTCCGCGATGCGTCCGTGCGTGAGCAGCCAGCGCGGGCTCTCGGGGATCCAGGAGCGCAGCAGCAGGATGACGAGGCCGATGCCGCCGCCGATGAAGAAGGCGACCCGCCAGCCCGTCTGCGGATCGATGATGTCCTTGTTCAGCAGCACCACCGAGGCGAACGAGCCCGCGGCCGCCCCGAGCCAGAAGGTGCCGTTGATGGCGAGATTGACCCAGCCGCGGGCGCGGGCCGGGATGAGTTCCTGAATGGTCGAGTTGACCGCCGTGTACTCGCCGCCGATGCCGGCGCCGGTGAGGAAGCGGAAGAGGCAGAAGCTCCAGATGTCCCAGGACAATCCGGTCGCCGTGGTGGCCGCCAGGTAGGTGGCCAGCGTGATGAAGAACAGCTTCTTGCGCCCGAGCCGGTCGGTGAGCCAGCCGAAGCCGACCGCGCCGAGCACCGCGCCCGCGAGGTAGGCGCTGGTAGCCAGACCGATATCGGTCGCCGTGAAGCGCAGGGTCGGGCTCTCCATCAGCGCGCCGATGAGGGTGCCGGCGAGCGTCACCTCCAGGCCGTCGAGCACCCAGGTGATGCCGAGCGCCAGCACGACGAGAGTGTGGAACCGGCCCCAGGGCAGCCGGTCGAGCCGGGCCGCGATGTCGGTCTCGACGATCGTGCCGATCGGCACCCGGTCCGGCGTTCCGCGGGCGTTGCCCGTCACGGCGGTGGCGGCGATCGTCTCGGTCATCGGCGTCTCGCTCCCCTGCCTCGAGGGCAGCCGAGAGCAACGATCGACGCCGTCGATGGTTCGCGCCCGGCAGGCGGATGCGGCGCGAGGCAGGGCGCCGCTCGACGTCACGACGGTGCTGTGCGGCGCGGCGGCGGCCGGCTCGCGAAGGGCGAGCCTGCGAGGAGGAACCGCCAGGGCGTCTGGGTGCCGCGCGTGATGCCGATGCGGGGACCGGACACCACCGCGACCGGTCCCTCAGGCGTCAGGAGCTGGAACGGAGCGCGGTCGAGGGGCAGGCCGTCATGCGCGCCGGTGATGGCCAGCGCTTGGCAGACGCGGCCCGGTCCGGCGCAGAGCAGGCGCGCCGCCGCCGTGTTCCGCCGCGCCGCCATGCGGTCGAGCCCCGCGGTCGGGGCCAGCGCCCGCACCAGAACCGCGCTGCCGACCTCGCAGACGAGATTCATGCACCAGTGCAGCCCGTAGGAGCGGTAGACGTAGGCGTGCCCGGGCGGGCCGAACATGCTGGCGTTGCGCCGTGTCGGCCCCGGGAAACTGTGCGAGGCCGGGTCGGAGCGGTCGTAGGCCTCGGTTTCCACGATGATGCCGCCCACGCCGTCGACCAGGAGGCGGCATCCGATCAGGTCGGCCGCCGCCGCGGCGGCCGGACGGGCGAACCAGGAGAGGGGGATCTGGGACATCGCAGCTCATGAAACGGCCGGTCGGTTGATCCCGATACCCCGGGCGAGGCCGTGGCGCGAACCGCACCGGCCACGGCGACCGCCTGCTGGGATGAGGGGCCTCGTCCGATGGCCGAAAGATTCCAGAACCGTCTCGACGCGCGTCCGTTGTCCCGCCGGATCGTCATCGACCGCGATGGAGTGCAGACATGACCGTCAAGCCGTGGCCCGCAGCCGTTCTCGCCCTCGCCTTGACCCTGGGCAGTGCCGGCTTCGCCTTCGCACAGGGCGCCGGTGGATCGACCAGCGGGCATAGCGGGGGCAGCAACACCAGCAGCGAGACCAAGCCCGGAAGCGGGTCGGGCCGCTGAACACGCGCGCCGCCGCCGGTCGGACGCCCTGCTGAGCGTCCGACCGGGGCGGACCCGCATCACGCGCGGGGCCATCACAGACCCCGTGCGCTCACGGCCGGGCGAAGACGCGGCGGCCCGGACACGGCTCCCGCAGCATCGCCGCGATGGCGCCCGCGATCTTGTCGCCGCCCCGCACGGAGGGTTCGATCGGATTGGCGAAGTCCGCGTCCTCGTCGCACAGGAGGCGCAGGTCGATCAGGGTGAGATCCCGGGCGAACGCCTCGCGGGTGATGACGTCGTTGAGGAGCGTCAGCGCCGCCGCGGCCACGCTGCGGCGCGCCGGGTCGGGGTAGCGCGGATCGTAGATCGTGCAGATGGCGGCCGGCCGGCCGCGGGCCAGCACCGCGTCGAGCATGGCGCGGTACGCCTCCCGGAACCGGTCTCGCACCTCGGCGAGCGCCGCGACCGCCTCGGCGATCGAGCCGGCCGGCCGATCGAGCACCCCGGAGGCCCGCAGGGCGTCGTTGCCGCCCGCGCTGACGACCAGATGCGTGGCGTCCTCGGGCAGCCGGGCGAGCTGGCGCGGCAGGTCGGCGAGCACCGCCCCGTCCACCGCCAGAAGCGTCGCCCTTCCGCCATCCGGCAGGACGGCCCGCACCTGGCGCACCACGTCGGGGCCGCCCTGCACGTAGGCGCCGTTGTCGAACACGGAATCGCCGAGAAGGACCACGTGGGACATGCGCCTCGCGTCTCTCTGTTCGGGGTGGGAGGAGGTCCGCTTTGCGCCCAGAAGCGCGGCCAGCGTCAGGACGGCGCGCCGCCGCATCATCTACGCGCGCAGGAAGGCGGTCAGCATGGCGTTCACCCGCGCCGGCTCCTCGTGGTGGAGCCAGTGGGTCGCCTCCGGCAGCCATTCGATCCGCCCGTCCTCGCAGTGATCCAGGCAGGCGGCGGCGAGGTCGGGGCTCAGGGCCACGTCCTTGCGGCCCCACAGGATCAGGGTCGGGACGCGGACCCGGCCTTCGACGCGGCGGCGCCTGAACCGCACGGCGCGATACCAGTTGAGCATCCCCTCCAGGGCGCCGGGCTGCGACCACGCCTCGCGGTAGCGGGCGATGTCCTCGGCCGAGAAGGTGCCCGGCCGGCTCGTCAGGTGCAGGGCCTGCCGCAAGGCGAGAAAGCCGGCGGCGCGCAGCCCGGCCTCCGGCAGGCGCGGCACCTGGAAGGCCGCGAAATACCCGACGCGCAGCGCCTGCACGGGATGGCGCCGGGCATAGGCCGCGAGGATGTCGGGATGCGGGGCGTTCAGGACGGCGAGCCGCTCGATCCGCTCGGGCGACCGCGAGGCCAGCCACCAGCCGACGATGCCGCCCCAATCGTGGCCGACGAGCCTGATCCGTTCGGCGCCCTACAAGTCGGCCAGCGCCAGCACGTCGTCGGCGACGCGGTCGAGATGGTAGGCGGCGAGATCCCGAGGCTTGCTGCTGAGATTGTAGCCGCGCTGGTCGGGCGCCAGCACGCGCAGGCCCGCCGCCGCGAGAGCGTCGATCTGATGGCGCCAGCCGAACCAGAACTCGGGAAAGCCGTGCAGCAGGATCGTGAGCGGGCCGCCGGCCGGCCCGGCGCAGGCCACGTGGAGCAGTGCGTCGGGCAGGCGCACGAGCGACAGGTCGGGCGTGGTCGGAGGCTTCATGGCGTCTCCGGGGCTGGCGGTCTGGCCCAACGCCGCCCACCGCCCGGGGATCCGGCCGCGGCGCCGGGCGTTGCCGCGGCGATGCAGCTCTTCCTCGACTGCGACGGCGTGCTGGCCGATTTCGACACCGGCGCGGCCCGGGTGCTGGGGTGCCCGCCGCGGCAGTACCAGGCGCGCCACGGCCCCGCCCGGTTCTGGAGCAGGCTCGCGCGCGCACCCGACTTCTACGGGCAGCTTCCGCTGATGCCGGATGCGGAGATGCTGTTCTCGGGCGTGCGCCACCTCGCCCCCGTGATCCTGACCGGCTGCCCGCGGGGCGGCTGGGCAGAACCGCAGAAGCAGCGGTGGGCCGCCCGGCACTTCCCGGGCACGCCCATCATCACCTGCATGGCCGTGGACAAGCGCCGCCATGGCCGCCCGGGCGACATCCTGATCGACGATACGCTCACGCATCGCCACCTCTGGGAGCAGGCCGGCGGGCGGTTCATCCATCACCGCTCCGCCCGCGGGTCGCTGGTCCGGCTGGCGGAGATGCTGCCGGGCGGCGCGTTGCCCCCGCCCGGGGCAAGGCCCGGCGCCATCTGACGCCACCCTGGGGGAGGAGGCTGGTCGCGCCCGCCGCCCAGCCGGACCGCGCATGGAACCCCGATACTCGCCTGGGGTTCTCCCGGCGCCACGCACACCTCCGCGTCGAGGAGACAGGCTGCCATGCTCAACGACACCAACGGACTGGGTGCCGGTCCGGCCGGCCGCGATCAGGGGCGGGGCGACGGCTTCGCGGAGCGCGTCCTGGCCCAGGCCCACGGCTATGTCGAAACCCGCAAGGCCGATGCGGTCCGGGCGGTCTCCGATCTCGCCGGCGCGATCCGCGACACGGGCGCGGGTTTCGGCCCCGCGCCCCACCTGAGGGGGCTGTTCGACAGCGCCGCCGAGGGCGTGGACGAGTTCGCGGACGGCCTCGCCCGCCGCTCCCTGGGCGAGATCCGGGACGAGGTCGACGCCGCGGTCCGCCGGCATCCCGCTCTCGCCTTCGCGGCGGCGGCGCTCGCAGGCTACGCCCTGTTCCGGCTCGTGCGGGCGCCCGGCTTGCGGCCGATCCCGCGCTCGCGGGCGCTGGTGCCCGCCGCCGCGACGCCGGACGTCCGGAAACCGGAGCGCAGACCATGACCGGCTCGCCGGAGGAGATGGAGCACGAGGTCGAGGCGACGCGGGCGCGGCTGGATCGCACGCTCGACACGCTTCAGGCGCGCCTCACGCTCTCCGGCCTCGCCGAGGATCTGATCGGCACGCAGGCGCCCGCCCAGGCAGCCGGCGTGACCGCCCGGCGCCTGCTTCAGACCATCCGGGAGAATGGCGTCCCGGCGGCCCTGATCGGTGCGGGTCTCGGCTACCTGCTCTACGATGCGGTGCGGCAGGAGGCCGAGCGGCGGCGCCTGCGGGTCGTCCGGGCCGGTTCCGCCTCAGGCACGCCGGAGGCGGGCCGCGGCGCCTGAGGCGAAGCCGGCCAGGCCGTCCGGCGCGTTCGAGCGCAGGCGATCCGCACCAGGCGGGCAGGAGGGCGCATGGACGATCCCTACGATCTCGCGCGGTTCGTCGCGGCGCAGGAGGGCACCTACGAGCGGGCCCTGGGCGAGCTGACCGCCGGACACAAGCAGAGCCACTGGATGTGGTTCATCTTCCCGCAGATCGCGGGGCTCGGGTTCAGCCCCATGGCGCAGCGCTATGCGATCGGCGGCCTGCCGGAAGCCCGTGCCTACCTGAACCATCCGGTGCTGGGTGACCGGCTGAAGGCCTGCACCGCCGCCGTGAACGCGCTGAGCGGGCGGACGGCTCGCGCGGTGTTCGGAACGCCGGACGACATGAAGTTCCGCTCCAGCATGACGCTGTTCGCGCATGCGGATCCGGCCGAGCCGGCGTTTCGCGCCGCCCTGGAGACCTATTTCGGCGGCCAGGAGGATCCGCGCACCCGCGAGGCGCTCCACCTCTGACCGGCCGAGGCTCTCGCGTCACGAGAGCACCGAGCCCGTCCCGCAAGCCGGCACCCGCGAGGATGCGCCAGGACCTCGCCGCGAAGCGCCGGTGCATGGGCGAGCCCGCTCAGGGGCTCGGCGAGACCCCTGCGACGCGGTGGGTGCCCGGCGCGGCCGCGCGCTTGGCCGGAGCCTCGGCGGGCTTCGCCTCCGGATGCCGGCCGTCCGACGCCTTGTGGTCCGGCGCCTTGGCCGGTGGCGCGGCATCGGGCCTCTTCGCCTCGACAGGCTTGACCCCATCGGCAGGCTTGGCCGCGGCGGTGACCGGCGGGTGCAGGCGGGCCGTCACCTTCTTGGGCGCGGCGGGCGCCGACGGCTCGGCCGCGGCGGGCGTCGGGGTGGCAGGCGGCAGAGCAGCGGGGGCGGTGGGCGCCGGCGTGCTCCCGAACAGGCTGCCGAGCAGCTTGCGGTAGGCCGACGGATCGTCCTCGGCGCTCGCCACCACGACGGGGGCGGGCTTCGGGGCCGGATCGAGCGCCTGGGCGGCCTCGCGGGACGGGATGGGGGCGGGCGTGGCGGCCGGCGCCGCGAAGGCGAGGGCCGTGGGCCGGGGCGCGCCCCTGCGGGCGTCGGGCGCCTCCGCGGGCTTCGCCTCGGCGGCCTTGCCGTCGGCCGGCTTGGCCGCCGCGACGAGCACCGGCTTGCCCTTGGCGTCGACGGTGATCTCCTCGGGTCCCGCCGCGATCGCGTCGGGCCGGCTGATGATGCCCATCTCCGGCCGGCGGATCTGCTGCTCGGCGAACAGGGTGGTGCTCGGCGCATCGCCGCGGAAGAACGGGTGCTGGCCGCCGTCCTGATAGACCACCCGCACCGCCGGCGTACCCTTGGCGACGAGGTCGGCCACCTCCTGCTCGTCCTTGTCGCGCTTGGCCACCACCACGGGATCGACCCGCGGCGCGCAGGCGCCGGCCGCCACGTCCTGGCCGCCGAAGACGTAGCGCGTGCCGCACACCCCGACCCGGGGCTCCTCGTTCAGGGCCTCGAAATGGTCCGAGCCCTCCTTGAGGTTCTTCCAGAACGGCATGTTGGGGTCGTGCCGGTACTTGGCGAGGTTCTGCGCCGTCATCCGGAACGGGTAGGACTGGAACTGGAACGCCCGCTGCCCGCCCGCGAAGGCGTCGCGCGCGATGGCGTAGATCTCGGCGATCGCCTCGTCGGTCATGGCGAAGCAGCCCGCCGACGAGCAGGTGCCGTGCACCATCAGGTAATTGCCGGTGCGGTTGTTCGCGCGGTCGAAGGCGTTGGGGTAGCCGGTGTCGAAGGACAGGTAATAGGAGGAGTTCGGGTTCATCTGGCCCGGGGTGATCGTGTAGAACCCCTCCGGCGCCTGCCGGTCGCCCTCCTTGCGCTTCGGCCCGAGTTGGCCCGACCAGCGGCAGATCGGAAAGGTCTTGAGCAGCGCATAGCGGCCGTCGCTGCCGCGCTTCCAGACCTCCATCTCCGATTCCTTCTTGAAGGCCCGGATCAGGATCGGGTCGCTCGCCGACATGCCCTTGGTGGACATCAGCGCCAGGGTCTTCTGCGGGATCGGCTGCAGGTGCCGGGTCGAGCCGCTCCCGGAGAACCCGCCGTCCTGGCAGGCCGCCAGGGAGAGGGCGAGGGCAAGACCGCTCGTCGCCAGCACCGCACGCTTCGCCATGGGGCTCCCCGTTCTCGACCCAAGCCGCGGCCCAGCATGCTGCGCACCGCCGGCCCACTCCACCCCATAGCTTCGTTAAACTTGACCGAACCTTACCGCAAGAATCCGAGCGGGTTCCGGTGCGCGTTCAACTGGGCCTGTTCCCATCCGGCCACGTTTCGGACCGGATCAGGCGGAGAACAAAGGCATCGTCAGCCTCTTCGGCGAAACGAAGGCCGAGCGAGGCGCTGCGGGTGTGAATCGCGTGGAAAGCGAGGGCGGCCCGTCCGAGATCGACGCGACGCGCCGTCGGCGCGGGCGCGCCGGCCTCCACCTGCATCACCATCAGGCGGTTGCGCGACGGGTGTCGGGACAGGATGTCGCAGATCGCCACCGCATCCTCCGGCTCCACCGGCAGGGTCGCCAGGAGGTAGAGGCGGTTCTCCGCCTCCGGGTCGGCCAGCGCGGTGCGCAGGCGCCGCACGCCCTCCTGCAGGAAGCGGTAATCCTCGTCCGAGACCGCCGGGTCATGGTGGTTGAACACCACCGGCAGCCCGTAGGCCTCGCCGTATTCGCGGTGGCGGCAGCGGGTGACGTCGGGGCCGAGGCGCTCGGCCAGCGGCACGCTGCGATAGGCCGAGCGGTCGAGGAGGGTCGCGAAGTCGTCCGCGAGGCAGTGGCGCACCATGCGGGCGTTGGAGAAGATCCAGTCGAAGGGACCCGACCAGCCGCGCAGGCCCGCGCCCTTGAGCAGGTGGGCCATGTGGCAGTGGCTGCCCAGCGAGACGTGGTTGAGCCGGCCCGGCTCGCGCGCGCTGCGGCGGCCGCCGAGGCCCCGCAGGACGCGCGCGGCGAGCCCCCGGCTCACAGCCTGCGGCCGATCTCGAGGAATTTCTGGGCGCGCTGGTCGCGCAGCGCGTCGGGACCGAGGCCGGACAGACCGTCGAGGGCGGCCGCGATCGCCTCGTCGGCGGCCTTGAGGGCGGCGGCGGGGTCGCGGTGCGCGCCGCCGGTGGGCTCGGGCACGATGCCGTCGATCACGCCCAGCCGCAGCAGATCCTGGGCGGTGATCTTCATGGCGGTGGCGGCGTCCTGCGCCCGGCCGGCATCGCGCCACAGGATCGAGGCGGCGCCCTCCGGCGAGATCACGCTGTAGATCGCGTGTTCGAGCATCAGGACCTTGTTGGCGGTGGCGAGCGCGATGGCGCCGCCCGAGCCCCCCTCCCCGATCACCAGCGCGACGTTGGGCGTGCCGAGCGCGAGGCAGGCCTGCGTCGAACGGGCGATGGCCTCGGCCTGCCCGCGCTCCTCCGCCTCGATGCCCGGATAGGCGCCCGCCGTGTCCACGAAGGTGAGGACGGGCAGGCCGAAGCGGTCGGCGAGGTCCATCAGGCGCACGGCCTTGCGGTAGCCCTCCGGGCGGGCCATGCCGAAATTGTGCCGGATGCGCGCCTCGGTGGTGGCGCCCTTCTCCTGCCCGATCACGCAGACGGGCCGGCCGCGGAAGCGCCCGAAGCCGCCGACCACCGCCTCGTCCTCGCCGTAGCTGCGGTCGCCGGCGAGCGGCGTGAACTCGGAGATGAGGGCGGCGCAGTAATCGACGAAATGGGGGCGCTGCGGGTGGCGGGCGACCTGGGTCTTCTGCCAGGGGGTGAGCGTCGCGTAGAGTTCGGCGAGCGCGGCGGCGGCCTTGGTCTCCAGGCGCGAGACGTCGTCGCTGATCGAGACCGCACCGTCGCGGTCTCCCAGCGCGCGCAGCTCCTCCAGCTTCGCTTCGAGTTCGGCGACGGGCTTTTCGAAGTCGAGGTAGGAGCGCATCGGATCCCGTGCAGGTCGGTCCGGCGAGGGGCGCGGGGCCGGGCGTGGAGGGCGGCCGGACCGCGGGGGCCGAGCCGGAGACGGCCGTGGGCGAGCGGCGCGCGAGGGCCACGGCCACGGGCGGCGGAGGCTTGGCGGAGCGGCCGGCCCCTGTCAACCCGCGCGGAGCGCGGCAGGCGATGGCCCGATCCCGTCACGTCGCCGGGGCGTCATCGTCCGGGCGGGTCGGGTCAGCGCCTTCGGCGGCCCGGCGCGCCGTTGAGACCCTCCCAGCAAGACCCTCCATGCAAAACCCTCCTTTGCGGCAGGCTTCCCTCCCGCCTCAGGCCCGATGCGCCGGAGAGCGCGACGCCGCCTCGACCCGGCATGAGCCTTGCTGACCGTCATGCCCGCGTCATCTACTCGGGCAAGACCGTGGCCGCAGGGCGCCGCGGCGGTGTATGCGGAGGTTGAGCGATGGCGTCGGCCACGGAGGACCGGGACGAGGGCCACGTGCTCGTGCTGCAGGGCGGCGGCGCGCTCGGCTCCTACCAGGCCGGTGTCGTCGAGGCGATGCAGGAGGGCGGCGTCGACCCCGACTGGGTGGCCGGCATCTCAATCGGGGCGATCAACGCCGCGCTCATCGCCGGCAACCCGCCCGAGCATCGCATCGCGCGGCTGCGCAGCTTCTGGGAGCAGGTCACCTCGGGCTTCCAGATCAGCCCGCTCTGGCCGGGCGAGCAGGCCCGCACCCTGTTCAACGAGGTCAGCGCGAATTTCGGGGCGACCTTCGGGGTCGCCGGCTTCTTCGTGCCGCGCGTGCCGCCGGCCTACCTCTACCCGCCCGGCGCGCCGGAGGCGCTGAGCTACTACGACACGGCAGCCCTGCGCGAGACGCTGCTCTCGCTGGTCGATTTCGACCGCATCAACCGGCGCGAGACCCGCCTCAGCGTCGGGGCCGTCAACGTGCGCACCGGCAACTTCGTCTACTTCGACAACCACCACGACCGGATCGGGCCGGAGCACATCATGGCCTCCGGGGCGCTGCCGCCCGGCTTCCCGCCGGTCGAGATCGACGGCGAGCATTACTGGGACGGGGGCCTCGTCTCGAACACGCCGCTCCAGCACGTCCTCGACGAGGAGCGTCAGCGCGACCTGATGATCTTCCAGGTCGACCTGTTCAGCGCCCGCGGGCCGATGCCGCGCACGCTCTCGGAGGCGGCCGAGCGGGAGAAGGACATCCGCTTCTCCAGCCGGACCCGGCTCAACACCGACGACCAAGCGCAGATCCGGATGGCCAAGACCGCCTTCCGGCGCCTCGCCGACAAGCTGCCGCCGGAGCTGCGCCAGGACCCGGACGTGGCCTTCCTGTCCAAGGTGAGCCACGAGAACGCGGTGACGATCCTGCAATTGATCTACCGGCGCAAGAACTACGAAGGCAACGCCAAGGACTACGAGTTCTCGCGCCAGACCATGCTGGAGCACTGGACGGCCGGGCGCAACGACGTGCGCCGCTCGCTGCGCCACCGCGACTGGCTCGCCCGCTGCCGGCCGGAGGCGGGCGTGGCCGTCTTCGACCTGACGCGCGACGCCCGCGACTGAGATTCCAAGCCGGGGCACCCCTGCCCCCGCGCACAGGAGTGACAGCGCCATGACCCGCGACGAGATCCTGCGTGGCCCCTCCATGCCGGTCTTCTCCCCGAGCTACCCGCGCGGCCCCTTCCGCTTCATCCGCCGCGAGTACCTCATCATCACCTACGAGACCGACCCGGAGGCCCTGCGCGCGGCGCTGCCCGAGCCGCTCGAGCCGGCGCCCGGCAACCTCGCCTACTACGAGTGGATGAAGATGCCGGATTCCTCCGGCTTCGGCGACTACGAGGAGAGCGGCACCGGCGTGCTGGCCACCTACCAGGGCACGCCCTGCAACTTCTCGGTCCAGATGTACCTCGACGACGAGCCGCCGATCACCGCCGGGCGCGAGATCTGGGGCTTCCCGAAGAAGTACGGCGTGCCCCGCCTCAAGCTGACCAAGGACACGCTCACCGGCACCCTGCATTACGACGACGAGCGGGTGGCGATGGGCACCATGACCTACAAGCACCACAGCCTCGCCGACCGGCTCGATCAGGTGCGCGACGGGATCGGCCAGCTCAACGTCAACCTCAAGCTCCTGCCCGACGTGGACGGGAGCGCGAAGGTGGCCCAGCTCGTCGGCTACCGCCTGGAGGACATCACGGTCCACGGCGCCTGGGAGGGCGAGGCGCGCCTGCACCTGATCCCGCACGCCAATTGCCGCGTCGCCGACCTGCCGGTGCGCCGCGTCGTGCGCGGGCGCCACCAAGTGGTGGACTTCACCCTCCCGTACGGGCACGTGCTGCACGACTACCTCGCGTGAGGCCCCCGCCCGTCCAACCCAGGAGACCCGCATGACCCTGACCCAGAAGAGCGCCGTCGTCACCGGCTCGACGAGCGGCATCGGGCTCGCCATCGCGAGGGCGCTGGCGCGCGAGGGCGCGAACGTCGTCCTCAACGGCTTCGGCCAGCCCGACGAGATCGAGCGCGAGCGCGCGGGCATCGAATCCGAGTTCGGCGTGAAGGCGCTCTACTCCGCCGCCGACATGTCCAAGCCCGAGGCGATCGCCGGCATGATCGCCGAGGCGGAGGCGGCGTTCGGCGCCGTCGACGTGCTGGTGAACAACGCCGGCATCCAGTTCGTCTCGGCCATCGAAGATTTCCCGGTCGAGAAGTGGGACCAGATCATCGCCATCAACCTGTCCTCGGCCTTCCACGCCATGCGGGCGGCGATCCCGGGCATGAAGAAGCGGGGCTGGGGCCGGATCATCAACACGGCGTCGGCGCATTCGCTCGTCGCCTCGCCGTTCAAGTCCGCCTACGTCTCGGCCAAGCACGGCATCGCGGGCCTGACCAAGACGGCGGCCCTCGAACTCGCCACCCACAAGATCACGGTGAACTGCATCTCCCCGGGCTACGTCTGGACGCCGCTCGTCGAGAAGCAGATCCCCGACACCATGAAGGCGCGGGGCCTGACCAAGGAGCAGGTGATCCACGACGTGCTGCTCGCCGCCCAGCCGACCAAGGAGTTCGTCACGGTCGATCAGGTGGCGGCGATCGCGGTGTTCCTCTGCTCCGACGCGGCGAGCCAGATCACCGGCACCAACCTCTCGGTGGACGGCGGCTGGACGGCGGCGTAGGCAGATTTCGCAAAAGTGGCAGCCGGTTTTGCGACGAAAATCTGCGACGAAACAAGAGCCTGAGCAGACGAAGCGTTGGCTTGCCAACGCAAGTCTGCTTAGCCGCCCGCCTCACGGCGGGGGCACCCCGGTGCGCCCGCGGGCCTCGCGCAGCAGCAGCACGGCCACCTCCGCGAAGGCGGCGGCGAGGCGCTGCGCCCAGGCCCGGGCACCGCTGCGGGGCGGGCGCGGGATGTGCAGGAACAGCACCGGGACCGGCCCGGCCAGCGCCCGGTAGTAGGACGCGTTGCACAGGTAGCGGCCCGCGTCCCGCGAGGAACGCACCGGGATGCGGCCGCGCAGCTGCGCCAGGGCCTTCACGGCGGCCGGCCCGGCCCGGCGCTGGAACGGCCCCTCCGGCTCCAGCGTGAGGTGCGCGGCGAGGCGCCCGCCGGCGTCCGGAAACAGCCGGCTCGCCCGGTTGACCGCCCGCATCTCGACCCGCACCCGCCGGCTGCGGCCCGCGACCCCGATCATCAGCACCGCCGCGGGCGCCTCCGCGAGGGCAGGCTCGAGATGGGTCGCGAGCGCCGCGTAGGCCGTGGGCAGGATGCGCAGGGCCGGCCGCCCGCCCGCCGCCAGGGCGAGCCGGGGCGAGCGGGCGAGCAGGCGGGCCACCGCCTCGCTCGGGTTGACCGGCATGCCCGGAAAGGGGCCGAAGGCGGTGATCAGCACGGGTCGGCTCACGGCAGGCGCGCGCGGTCGGGCCAGAGCATGACGGCGTAGGTCGTGCGCAGGAAGCGGCGGCGGCGCGGGACGGCCTCGTGGATCACCGCCGCGCGCAACTCCGCCCGCAGATCGCGCAGTGCGGCAAGCGAGCGCCAGGCGGGGCGGAACACGCTCTTGTCCTCGCGCAGGCGCAGATAAACCTCGCCGTTCACCGTGAGGTCGGCCGCGTAGTCGCGCGCGCCGATCTCGTGCACCGTGACCGGGCTCGACACGAGGTAGATCGCCCGGGTCGCGGCCTCGCCGCCGAACCCGGCACGCACCATGCGCTCGGTATGCTCGCCGTGCTCGTAGC
Organism: Methylobacterium isbiliense; assembly: GCF_022179325.1. Taxonomy (GTDB): domain Bacteria; phylum Pseudomonadota; class Alphaproteobacteria; order Rhizobiales; family Beijerinckiaceae; genus Methylobacterium; species Methylobacterium isbiliense. The sequence continues at coordinate 13,966 of NZ_BPQQ01000002.1, forward strand.
CGTAGCGGCGGAAGCGCGTGTCCATGAACCCGACCGCCCGGATCGCCTGCCGGCTGAAGGCGGCGCAATTGCCGGAGGTGACGGGGGAGCGGAACGGGTCGGCGACCGTGCCCGTCCCGCAGGTGGCGGCCGCATCGAGGCCCGGGCTCGCGAAATTGACATGCCCGTAGCGCCGCGCGCCTTCCACGAACGGCACCTCCCAGCCCTCGCCCGCCGGCACGGTGTCGTCTTCGAGCAGGATGATCGTGTCGCAGGCCGCCACATGGGCGAAGTAGTACAGCAGCCGGTTCTTGTTCCAGGCGATGCCGCGGTTCGCGGCGGCGATGTGGGAGACGCCGCGCTCGCGCAGCCACGCGGGCGTGCCGTCGCCCGAACCGTCGTCGGCGACCATCAGCAGGTGCGGCGTGCGCGTATGGCGGGCCACGCCGTCGAGGGTCTCGGCGAGGCGGCCGAGCCGGTCGTAGGTGGTGATGCCGATCCCGAGCCGGGGCGCGTCGCGCCGCGTCATCTACCCGACCGCCCGCTCGATCAGGCGCGCGGCGGCGAGCGCCCGCCCGTCGTCGCCGAAGCGGGCGATCACCTGCACCCCGAGCGGCAGGCCGCCTCCGGTCGTCTCCACCGGCACGGTCACGCAGGGGACGCCCATCAGCGTCCAGAGGCGGTTGAAGCGGGAATCTCCCGTCGAGGCGAGCCCTTCGGGCGCGGCGCCCGGCGCCGAGAGCGTGAGGATCACGTCGACGTCGCCCTCGCCGAAGACGTCCTTGAGGCTGCGCCGCGCCCGGTGGGCGGTGCGGCGGGCGGCGTCGTAGGCGTCCGTGCCGACGTCCTGCGCCGCGTCGAGGGCGGCGCGCAGGAGCGGCGGCAGCGCCTCGCGGTGATGGGCGTATTCCCAGGCCAGCGCCTGGCGCGCCTCGTAGTCCTGGATGACGGGGTGGCACGCGAAGGCCTCGCCGAAGAGCGGCGCGAGGGAGAGGTCGTGCACGCGCGCCCCCGCCCGCTCGGCGGCGCGCGCCGCCCGCTGCAGGGCCGCCAGCGCGTCCGCCTCCGCCTCGTCGCAGAAATCCGGCACCACCACACCGATGCGCGGAGCACCCGTGTCCGCCACGAGATCGATGCCGGGCCGCTCGGCCAGCAGCGCGAGCGCCCGGGCGGCGTCACCGACCCGGGCCGCGAACAGCCCCAGCGTATCGAGCGCCCAGGAGTAGCACTTCACCCCCACGGTCGGGAGCAGGCGGAAGGAGGGCTTGACCCCGACCACGCCGCAGAAGGCGGCGGGCCGGATCACCGAGCCGCCGGTCTGGGTGCCGAGCGCGAGCGGCAGCATCCCGGCCCCCACCGCGGCCGCCGAGCCCGCCGAGGAGCCGCCCGGGCTGTGGCCGGAATGGCGGGGGTTGCGCGTCGCGGTCGGGTCGAGGAAGGCGAAGGGCGTGGTCGTGGTCTTGGCCAGCGGCACCGCGCCGAGGCGGCGCAGCCGCGCCACCACCGGCGCATCGGCCTTCGGGCGCCAGCCGGCATAGATCGGCGACCCCATCCCGGTCGGCAGGTCGGCGGTGTCGATGATGTCCTTGATGCCGACCGCGATCCCGGCGAGCGGCCCCTCCTGCGCCACGGCGGGGCGCGGATCCAGGCACGCGAAGGCCCGGACGGCGTCGTCCCGCGCCGCGATGGCCTCGCGCGCGAGGCCGACCGCCCCGTGCGGGGTCAGGGTGCCGGCATCGATCCGGGCGCGCAGGTCGAGAAGCGAGAGCATTCCGGGCATCCGTCTCAGGTCAGGGACGCGCCCGGTTGACCGCGGGCGGCAGGCCTGAGTCAAGCGGAGCACCGGCCCCCGCGGGCAAGCTGACCTTACGTTAAGCGATCCGTGCCAGCCTCGTTTGCCGAGGATCACGGAGTGGGGACGCAGATGGGCGGATCGAAGGGATGGGGCGGCTGGGGCCACCCGTCGGGCGGCGTTCCCCCGGACCGCTTCGGTCGGGCGGCCGGCACGGCGCGGCCGGCACCGGAGGCCCGGGCGCAGGCGCAAGTGTCCTATCGCAGCGTGCGCGAGGCGCCGGCCGAGAAACCGATTTCCTACGTGCCCTGGCCGCTGCGCGTCCTCGTCCGGATCGGGATCACGGCCGCGCTCCTCGCAGCCGTCACGATCGGCCCGGGCTACAGCGATTGCCGCCAGCGGCGGGATGCGGGCCTGATGTACTACGGCATGACGATGGGCGCCTGCACCCGTCAGGCCACCTGGGAACACGTGAGCCGGCTGCAGCGCCAGTTCGACGACATCGCCCGCGCGGTGCGGGCGCATTAAGGCGGGACCGGTCCGGGTTTCCGGCCGGCCCGCCCCGCCTCCTTGCCCGGTCGCGGACGGGAGGCTACTGCGTCAGGGTATGGCCCGGAATGAGCGCCCGCCGGGGGCACCTCCGGCCGGCTTCGGGGGCCGCATGCGCATCACCGCCATCCGGGACGACGTCGTCCCGATCAAGTCGCAGATCGCCAACGCCTTCATCGACTTCTCCGCCATGACGGCGAGCGTCGTTGCGGTGGTGACGGACGTGATGGTCGAGGGCCGGCCGGTGGTCGGCTTCGGATTCAACTCCAACGGGCGCTACGCGCCGCGGGGCCTGCTCGGGGAGCGCTTCATCCCCCGCCTGCTCGAAGCCGCGCCCGAAAGCCTGCTCGGCGAGGACGGGCTGATCGACCCGCACCGCGCCTGGACGGCGATGATGCGCAACGAGAAGCCCGGCGGGCACGGCGAGCGGTCGGTGGCGGTGGGCGTCCTCGACATGGCCCTGTGGGACGCGCTGGCCAAGGCCAAGCGGGTGCCCCTGTGGCGGCTGCTCGCCGACCGCTACAACGGGGGACGGGCGGACGAGGCCGCCTGGGTCTACGCCGCGGGCGGCTACTATCACCCGGGCAAGGGGCTCGACGCCCTCAAGGACGAGATGCGCTCCTACCTCGACCGGGGCTACTCGACCGTGAAGATGAAGGTCGGGCTGGTGCCGCTCGACGAGGACCTCGCCCGGATCGAGGCGGTGCTCGGCCTCCTCGGCGGCGACGGCAGCCGGCTCTGCGTCGACGTCAACGGCCGCTTCGGCCTCGAAGAGGCGATCCGCTTCGGCCATGCCGTCGCGCCGCTGGGGCTGCGCTGGTACGAGGAACCGGTCGATCCGCTCGACTACCTCGCCCATGCGGCCCTCGCCACCACCTATGCGGGGCCGCTCGCCACCGGCGAGAACCTGTTCTCGCACCAGGACGCCCGCAACCTGATCCGCCACGGCGGCCTGCGGCCCGACCGGGACGTGCTGCAATTCGACCCGGCCCTGTCCTACGGGCTGGTGGAGTACCTGCGCACCCTCGACGTGCTGCGCGACCACGGCTGGTCGCCACGGCGCTGCGTGCCGCATGGCGGACACCAGTTCGCCCTCAACATCGCGGTGGGCCTGGGGCTCGGCGGCAACGAGAGCTACCCGGACGTCTTCGCCCCCTTCGGCGGCTTCGCCGATGCGGTGCCGGTGCGCGACAGCCGCGTGGCGATGCCCGATGCGCCGGGCATCGGCTTCGAGGCCAAGGCCGACCTCTACGCGGTGATGCGGCCGCTGGCCGAGGCGGTGTAGGCTCAGCGCCCCGAGAGGGCGCGGCCCGGCTCGCGGGCAAGGTCCATGGTGGCGTCCGCCGTGTCGCTGAGGCCTTGGCCGACGCTCCGGACGTGCTCGCCGAAGCTGTCGCGGCTCTGCGGATCCATGACGGCCACGGGCGCCGAGACCGCGAGCCCCGCCGCGGTGCCCACCGTGGCGGCCGCGCCCGCGGTCATCTGGACGATGCGGTCGCCGAGACCGACGCGCGCGTCGGTCATCGTCTGGCCCTGCGCGAGACGGGTGCCGAGCACCTGCACGAGTTGCGGGCTCGCGGCGAACTTGCCGTGGTTGAGCGCATCGCCCGATTTCAGCGCGGTGAGGTTGAGGACCGTGATGTTCTCGCGGGCGAGTTCGCTGCGGTAGGGCTCCGCCTCGGGATCGATGGCGCCGAGCCGGGCCGTGCTGTTGCCCCAGACGAGCCGCGAGGCGGCGAGCGCCTTGTCGTCCTGCGACACGAACAGGCTGAGATGCGGGCGGTTCGGCCCCATGTCGCGGAACGCCTCGCGGGCGAGGTCCATGTCCACGTCGGGCGCGGCCAGCACGACGTTGCGGATCTTCGGCAGCACGCGGCCGTCGCGGATCGCCATCTGGCGCAGCGATTCGAGCACCAGCCAGTTGCCCATCGAGTGGGCCAGCACCGTGACCTCGCCCACCTCCGGGTTCTGCGCGAGGCGCCGCAGCACCGCTTCGAGCGCGTTTCGCGAATAGTTGGTGCTCTCCCGGTCGTAGCCGTAGGCCAGCACGCTGCCGCGCGAGGGCCAGGTGAACAGCACGGGCGTCACCTCCGCGCGGGTGTCGTGGACGATCTGGGCGAAGCGGAAGACCGCATCCTCGAAGCGGTTGTTGAAGCCGTGCACGAAGACGAGCACCGGCCGCCTGGCGCCGCGCCCGCCCCGGCGCAGGCGCGCGCTCTCCTCCAGGCGGTCGAGGGGAGCGGTCCGCAGCGCGACGAAATCCGTGGCGGGGTTGCCCGGCAGGGATCGGGGCCACTGCACGGTGCCGGGCTCGCGCACGGCATCGGGCGGGATCGACACCGCGATGTCGGTGAAGGACAGGCCGGCGCGCTCGCCCGAGTACAGCACGCCCGGGTCGGCGGCGCTCCTGCGGGTCGTGGCGACCAGCATCTCGACGCGGCTCGTCCCCGGCGCGGTGGCGGCGACGGGGAGCAGCACCCCGTGCGGGGTCCCGGCACAGGCCGAGAGCCACCCCGCGCCGAGAAGGAGCGCCGCACCGCGCCCCGCGCGACCGAACCGTGCCCAGACCGCCATGCCGCGCCTCGCCTCCCCGACCTGACGAGGGGGAAGCCCTGCGGATGCGGCACGAATGGGGCGCGGCCCCGGGAGCGGCCGACTTCCGGCCCGGCTGTGGCACCAGGGCAATCGGGTGAACCCGATTGCCCTGGTTGATTGGCTTGGCCTCAAGCGCCGGCGGCCGCATCCGCGGCCTGGGCTTCGCTCCGCTCGGTGTCCGGGAGGACATCCGTCCTCTCGGACCCGCTGCGCGGGGCGCCCTTCGCGCCCGCCATATCGACAATCGGGCGAAGCCCAATTGCCCTGCTGTGGCACCGCCGCCGCTTGTCGCCGGCCCCGTGCTCGGTCTAAGCAGGCCGCCGCGGGCCAAGGTCCCGCCGCACCCCCTCGTCCGCCCTTCCCGGCTCCTCGGCGAGGCATCGCCCGGCGCCCGCGCGCCCCCTCCCCGTCCGATGGCCCCGCCGCTCCCGCTCTCCATCTTCATCATCGCCAAGAACGAGGCCGACCGGATCGGGGCCACGATCCGGGCCGTGCGGGACCTGAGCGACGACGTGATCGTGGTCGATTCGGGCTCGACCGACGGCACCCAGGAGGTGGCCGCCTCGCTCGGCGCGCGCGTGGTGCACAATCCCTGGCCGGGCTACGGACCGCAGAAGCGCTTCGCCGAGGAACTCTGCCGACACGTCTGGATGCTGAACGTCGACGCGGACGAGGTGGTGCCCCCGGACCTCGCGGCGGAGATCCGCGGCCTCTTCGCGGGCGGCGAGCCCCCCGTCCCGGCCTACCGGCTCGGCATCGCCGAGATCTTCCCCGGCGAGACGCGCCCCCACCGCTGGGCCTACACCCTCTGGCCGGTGCGGCTCTACCGGCGCGACCGCGGGCGCTACTCGCCCTCGCCGGTGCACGACCGGGTCGACCTCGCGCCCGGCACGCCGACGCGGCGCCTGCGGGGCGTGATCCACCATTTCTCGGTGCGCTCGCTCGGGGACCAGCTCGACAAGCTCAACCGCTATTCCGACCAGCAGGCCGACGATCTCGCGGCCCGCGGCGTCGCCATCCCGACCTGGCGGGTCTTCGTCGAGTTGCCGGCGAACTTCCTCAAGGCGTATGTCGGCCGGCGCCACTTCGCGCGCGGCGTCTACGGCTTCCTCACGGCAATGAACTACGCCATCTCGCGCCACCTGCGCGTCGCCAAGCACTACGAGCGCCGCAGCAACGGCGGCCGCCGCCCCGGCCGGTGATCGACGCCGCGCCGCCGCAGCCGTTCACCCCGGGCGACGCGCGGGACGAAATCGGGCGGAGTCAGTCCGAGGCGATCCAGGGCCATGCGATCACGGATCGAATCACCTCCCGGCGCTCCGCGACAGCTCGTTCACGACGCGACAGGATGACCACATTATCGCCGGCCCGGCGATACTCAGCACGCTGCTGATGCTGCTGCCGTGACGGAGCCGGCCCGGAGGCGCCCGGCCTGTATGCGGATCGACAGAATTAACGCTGGATCTTTACTTTTGTGAAGGCAGAGCCGGCAGCACGGCGGCAGAGTCCAACCGTTGGCGCAGCCCTCAGGCCCGCTCTCTCAACCGATCCGACCTTCGAATCGGCGGAGAAGAAGGCCGGGGATGCTTCCGAGGCCCCAAGTCGACATCTGGCCCTGCCGCCTCCCAGGTTGGCAGGGCCTTTTTTTGGACTGGGACGATGCAAGCCGGCCGGGTCCGTCCCGTGGGGTATATCCCCGCCGCGGCATCGGCGAGCGGAACCGCGCATCTCTTATTCGGACTGTGGGCACTCAATTTCGAGAAGCGGCTATTATTCTTAAGATCTGCTTCTTATCAATTTTTGCCCTACACGATCAGCTTATCGCAAACCCACAACAACGGGTCAAAATCCGGAATCGCGCGCAGCCGATCGCCGGACCGGGCGTGCGCCCGGTTCGGCGTCCCGGCGGCTCAGAACACCCAGAGCCGCTCGGGCGGGCATTCCAGCCAGTGCGGGCCCGGCGTGGCCCGCCGGTCGGACAGGACCCGGACGGTCTGGTCCCCGCAGCGGAAGAGGTGCTCGAACTGGCTGCCGAGATAGATCGAGGTCTCGTAGGCGGCCGGCAGCCGGTTCTCGCCCGGGCCTTCGGCCAGCCGCACCGCTTCGAGGCGGATCACGGCCTTGGCCGACCCGTCCGCAGCCGGACCCTGGCGCCGGTCGAGGCCCCAGAGGGAGTGGCCGTCGAGCGCGACCCGCACCCGGCCCTCGCGCCGCTCCTCGACGGCGACCGTCAGGGTGTTGTTCGAGCCCATGAACTCGGAGGCGAAGGCCGTCTCGGGTCGCTCGTAGAGATCCTCGGGCGTACCCGATTGGACGAGCCGCCCGCCGTCCAGAAGGACGATCTGGTCGGCGATGGCCAGGGCCTCGCTCTGATCGTGGGTCACGAACACCGCGGTGATGCCGCGCCGCTTGATGAGCGCGCGAATCCAGATCCGGGCCTCCTCGCGCAGCTTGGCGTCGAGGTTCGACAGCGGCTCGTCGAGCAGGATCACCGGGGGCTCGTAGACCAGGGCGCGGGCGATGGCGACGCGCTGCTGCTGCCCGCCCGAGAGCTGCGAAGGATAGCGCGCGGCCAGCGCCCCGAGGCCGACCCCGTCCAGGGCCGTCTGCACCTTGGCGGCGATCTCCGCCTTGCCCTCGCGGCGCAGGCGCAAGCCGTAGGCGACGTTCTCGAACACCGTCCTGTGCGGCCAGAGCGCGTAGGACTGGAACACGAAGCCGAGGTCGCGCTTCTCGGGCGGCAGGTTCACCCGGGCGCCCGCGTCGTAGACGGGCCGCCCGTCGATGCGGATCGCGCCGCGATAGGGCTCCTCCAGCCCGGCGATCGAGCGCAAGAGCGTGGTCTTGCCGCTGCCCGAGCGCCCGAGGAGGCAGACGACCGACCCCTCCTCGAAGCGGGCGTCGATGCCCTTGAGCACCTCGACGGGGCCGTAGCGCAGGTGCAGGTCTTCGATGACGAGTTTAGGCATGGCGCTTGTTCCCGAGCGCGAACATCAGGCCGAGGCCGACGAGGATGAGGGCGAGATTGACGGTGGAGAGGGCCGTGACGAGATCGACGGCGCCCGTGCCCCACAGCGAGACGAGGAGCGAGCCGATCACCTCGGTGCCGGGGCTCAGCAGGTAGACCCCGGTCGAGTACTCGCGCACGAAGGTCACGAAGACGAGGACCCAGGAGCCGATCAGCCCGGCCCGGATCAGCGGCAGGGTGACGTCGCGGCTGACCTGGGCCGGGCGCGCGCCGACGACGCGGCCCGCCTCCTCCAGCTCCGGCCCGATCTGCAGCAGCGAGGCGCTGACGAGCCGCATGCCGTAGGCGAGCCAGACCAGCGTGTAGGCCAGCCACAGGCTGAACAGGGTCTGGCGCAGGGGCTGGAGCACGGGGGTGAACAGGAAGAGCCAGAACATCGCGAGGCCCGCGATCAGCCCCGGCATGGCGCGCGGCACCAGCACGAGGTAGTCCATCAGGGCGGTCCAGCGCGAGCGCCAGCGGTGCAGCGCGAGGTTGATCAGCGTGTAGAAGGCCACCGAGAGCGCGCCGCCGACCGAGGCGATGAGCAGCGTGTTGAGGATGCCGCGCACGAGGTTCGGGTAGCCCATCAGGTCCCGGAAGTGGCTGAGCGTCAGGTTGTCCCAGATGCTCACGCCTTCGCCCCAGGTGGAGAGGAACGAGCGCAGCACCAGCGCGGCGACCGGCACCACCACGGTGACGCACAGCCACGCCACGATCAGCCCCGTGGCCGGCCAGCGCCACGCGCCGAGCGCCAGCGGACGCTGCGCGCTCGCCTTGCCCTTCACGGCGACGTAGCGGTTGGCCGCGGCGAGCAGCCGGCGCTGGGTGTAGACGAGGGGCAGCGTCACCAGGATGATCGCCACCACCACCACGGCCATCAGGTCGTAGGAGGGCGTGCCGAGCTTGTTGGTGAGCTTGTAGAGGTAGGTCGCCAGCACGATGATCCGCTCGGGGTCGCCGAGCACCAGCGGCAGGCCGAACAGCTCGAAGCCGAGGAAGAACACCAGCACCGAGGCGTACAGGATGCTCGGCATGATCATCGGCAGGCTGACGGTGAGCGCCACCCGCACCGGGCCGGCCCCGGCCGAACGGGCGGCCTCCTCCACGTCCGACCCCAGCGACCGCAGGGCCGACGAGGCGTACAGGAAGACGTGCGGGACGTGGGTGAGGCCCGCGATCAGGATCAGCGAGGTCTTGGAGTAGAGGTACCAGGGGATGGCGCCGACGAGGCCCTTCACCCACAGGCTGACGATGCCGACCGGCCCGAGCGCGACGACGAAGCCGAAGGCGAGCACCACCGAGGAGACGAACATCGGCACGAGCACGAGCGGTTCGATGAGGCGGCGCCCCGGCAGGTCCGTGCGGACGAGCAGGAAGGCCACGATGCAGCCGAGCGGCACCGCGATCGCCGTCATCCCGGCGGCGATGACCGCCGAGTTGACGAAGGCCTCGCGGAAATCGTCCTCCTCGAACAGGACGAACTCGTAGGCCTGGGTGGTGAAGGTGCTCGCCGGCTGGAAGAAGGGGCCGCTGAGGAAGCTCTGGTAGATCACCAGCCCCACGGGGCTGAGGATCAGGAGCGCGGTCGCGAGCACGACCGCGATGCGGAGCGCGCGGGGCATCGGGTCAGTTCGCCGCCAGCGTGCGCTGCCACTGCTTGATGAAGCGCAGGCGCGTGATCTGGTCGAGGGAGGCCAGGAGCTCGGGCCCGACCCGGATCGGCCGCAGGGTCACTTCGGCGGCGCCCGGCAGGCTGGTGATGCCGTGGCTCTCCTGCAGGTCGGTCCGCACCGAGGTCATCGCGTGCTGGGCGAGCTGGATCTGGCCTGCGCGCGAGAGCAGGAAGTCGAGGAAGAGCTTGGCGGCGTTCGGGTTCTTCGCCTTCGCCGAGACGAAGGCAATCCGCGACATCACCTGGGTGTAGTCCTTGGGCAGGACGAAGCCGAGGTTCGGATCCTTGCGGTTACGCTGGAGTACGTAGGAGCCGATCATATTGTAGGCCAGCGTGTGCTCGCCCGAGACGACGCGCTCGATCATCGCGCCGGTCGAGGTGTAGAACTTGGCGCCTGCCTGCCCCATCGCCTTGACGATGTCCCAGCTGACCGAGGGGCTGATCTGGACGTCCTGCGTCACGTACAGGTAGCCGACGCCGGAGCGCTCGGGATCGTAAGAGGTGACCTTGCCGCGGTCGGCCTTGCGGGCCGCCACGAACTTGGCGAAGTCGGCGTGGTTGCGCGGGACCTCGGCGTCGGGCACGAGCCTGCGGTTGTAGGCGAAGACGATCGGCTCGGCGGTGGTGCCGTAGGCCTGGTCCTTCCATTTGGCCCAGTCGGGCAGCGACCCCTTCTCGGGCGAGGCGTAGGTCTGGGCGTAGCCGTCGTTCACGAGCTTGATCTGCAGGTCCATCGCCGAGGACCAGATCAGGTCGGCGGTGCTGCCCGCTGCCGCCTCCGCCACGTAGCGGCTGTAGAGTTCGGTCGAGTTCTGGTCGGCGTACTCGACCTTCAGCTTCGGGTAGAGCGCCCGGAACTGCGCGAGCAGGTCGGACACCTCCGACGCGTCGGTGGTGGAGTAGATCGAGAGCGCGCCTTCCTTGTTGGCCGCCTCGATCACCTCGGCGTAGGAAGCCGGATAGCCCGGCGGTACCCCCTGCGCCTGGACCGCGCCGGCGGCGAGCGTGAGAGCGAGCGTGACGGCAAGCCGCATCCTCATCGTTTCCATCCCTTCTCGGCGCATCTCGTGGTGCGCCTCCCGGGCCGACGATAGAGCGTCCAACCTGTCACCATCCTGACATGCGGTGCGCTGGCAATGACCCGGTTTCCCTGCGGCAGGAATGGGGGCAAGACTAGGGACCCGCGGGGCGGCCTCGTCCACGGCGCGTGCGGATGCCGTAGGATGCGGAGCGCCCCGGCCCGCCTCGAGACCGGCCGGGTTGCGGGAGGGAGTGACGCGATGCGCATCCTCATCGTCGAGGACGATGCGGCGCTGGCCCGGGGTATCGCGGCCTCGTTGCGCCTGAGCGGCTTTGCGGTGGATCACGACCCGACCGGTGCCGACGTGGTGCATCTCCTGCGCACCGCAGCCTACGCCGCGGTAGTGCTCGACCTCGGCCTGCCCGGCCGCTCCGGCTTCGAGGTGCTGCGCGAAATCCGCCGGGCGGGCTTCCCGATTCCGGTGATGATCCTGACGGCACGCGCGGCGGTGGCCGACCGGGTCACGGGTCTCGACCTCGGCGCGGACGATTACCTCGCCAAGCCCTTCGACCCGGCCGAGCTGGAGGCGCGGGTGCGCGCGCTCGTGCGCCGCGCCAGCGGGCAGCCGGACCCGATCCTGACCTGCGACGCTCTCGTGCTGGACCGCTCCGGACAGGTGGCGACCCTGGCCGGCAAGGTCCTGCCCCTGCGCAAGCGCGAGCTGGCGATCCTCGAATCGCTGATGACCCGCGCGGGCCGCGTGGTGTCGAAGGAGCGCCTGACCGCCGAGGTGTTCGGGTTCGACGAGGAGATCTCGCCCAACGCGATCGAGGTCTACGTCGCGCGCCTGCGCCGGCATTTCGGCGAGACCGGCCCCCGGATCGTCACCATGCGCGGCCTCGGCTACGTGATCGAGCCGTCGCGAACCGGGACCGGGCCGTGAGGCATCGGCGGATGCTGCACTCGCTGCGGATCCGCGTCGCGGCCTTCCTGCTCGTGCCGATGGCCGGGCTCGCGGTGGTCCTGGCGGTCGGCGGCACGTGGTTCATCGATGCCTTCGTGACCCACGCCTACGACCGCGTGCTCGCCGGCTCCGTCCTGTCGATCGCCGAGCGCCTGACGGTGCAGGACGACACCGTCGCCCTGGACATGCCGGCCGCGGCCCTGGGAATGCTGTCGAATTCCGAGCACGACAGCATCTACTACAGCATCACCGACAACGGCGCCCTGGTGACCGGCTACCCCGACCTGCCCCTGCCCGACACCCTGCCGAGCCCCGAGACCATCACCTACCGCGACGCCGTCTACCGCGGGCAGCGGGTGCGCGTCGGCATGATGCTGAAGCCGATCTACGTCACGCGGCACGCCGCGCTGGTCCAGGTCGCCGAGACAACGGTCGGACGCGACCTGCTCGCCCGGCGCATGCTGACGGCGCTGGCGGCGCTCGGCGCGACGCTCGCCGGGATCGGCAGCCTGCTGGTCTGGTTCGCCGTGCGGATGGGGCTGACGCCGCTCGACCGGCTGCGCCGCGAGGTGGAGCGTCGCCACCTGCAGAGCCCCGGCCCGGTCTCGGCCTTCTCGGTCGCCGGCGTGCCGAGCGAGGCGGTGCCGCTCGTGACCGCGCTCAACGACCTCCTGGAGCGGGTGAACGGCGCGATGGCGGTGCTGCGCCGGTTCACCGCGGACGCGTCCCACCAGCTGCGCACGCCGGTGGCGATCCTGAAGACGCATCTCGCCCTGCTCGACCGGCAGCCCCCCGACAGCCCGCCCTGGCGCCGCTCCCGTGCCGACATCGATGAGGCGGTCGACCGCCTCGACCGCCTCATCGCGCAACTGCTCACCCTGGCGGGGCTGGAGGAGGATGCGGCGCGCGCCACCGCCCGGATCCGGGTCGACCTCGTCGCACTCGCCCGCGAGACGACCCTCGCCTGCGCCGATCTCGCCCGGCGCGGCGACGTGGACCTGTCGTTCGACGGTCCGGACCGGCCCCTCGACGCGCTGGCCGCCCCGCTCCTCCTCGAAGAGGTGCTGCGCAACCTCATCGACAATGCGGTGCGCTACAACAGGCCGGGCGGCAGCGTCGCGGTGCGGGTCTACGCCGGGACCGGACCGGACGGGGCGGCGCAGGCCTGCATCGCCGTCGAGGACGACGGCCCCGGCATTCCCGAGGACCAGCGGGCGCTCGTCTTCGCGCGCTTCCACCGGATCGCCCGGTCCGGCGACCCGGGCGGGAGCGGCCTCGGCCTCGCGATCGTGCGCTCGTTCCTTGATCGGATCGGCGGGGGCGTCGCCTTGTCGGACGGCCCGGGCGGCCGCGGCCTGCGGGCGGTGATCACCCTCGCGGCGCCCCCCGTTTGCGACACGGCGGCGCCTTGACCGGCGCGGCGCGGCGGGCCGATCCTCGGGATCTGCCACCCGCCGCCCAAAAGGGCCACCCGCGGCTCAAGAGGATTGCACCGTGCAGGAGTCCCGCGAGGATTTTCGCGCCGAGCTGCGCCGCCAGGTGCGGGCCGGCGACATCGCGACCGGCGAGGCGGCGAGCGCCTGCCTGCCGGGGCTGCTGCGCCGGCTCGCCCACCACGAGCGGGAGGCGACCCGTGCGGTCCCGCTGCTGCGCCTCTATCACCGCTGGCGGCGCCACCGCCTGCGTCTGCAGGTGGCCGATGCCCGCTGGCACATCGCGCAGGGCCGCGCGGCGCGGATGGGCGACCTGATCGGGCGCTCCTGAACCCGAGGCGCGGCGAGGCCCCGCCGCGGCATGGCGAGGCCCCTTGACGGCGAAGCGGCCGCGCGGCCGCCTACTGCTGGGTCTTCAGGTAGGCGATCAGGTCCTGGATCTTCTTGTCGTCCTTGAGACCGGCATAGATCATCTTGTTGCCGGGCACCTTGCCCTTCGGATCCTTGATGTAGTCCGTGAAGGTCGCCTCGTCCCAGGTCAGGCCCGAGTTCTTCATCGCAGCCGAGTAGTTGTAGCCCTCATGGGTGCCGGCCTTGCGGCCCATGACCCCCTTGAGGTCCGGGCCCACGCCGTTCTTGCCGAAGGCATGGCAGGCCTTGCAGGCGGCGAAGACCTTCTCGCCGGCCGCCGCATCCTGCGCCTGGGCGGCGACGGGCGCGAGCGCCAAGAGGGCGGCACCGAGGATCAACTGACGCATGAGGTTCCCTCCGATAGGCCACGTTCGACGGCCGGGCTGGGATATGGCCCAGCTCTTGAACTGGTAAAGCTAAAAAACGCGGCCGGATCGTTCCGGATGCGTGCGGCGAAAAGAAGCTGCGCGGCGCATCGAATCAATCGGACGAAAGTGCATGCTGCGGCAAGGCGTTGTGCCGACCGGCCGTGCATCCGCCGCTCCACCGGGCTATGATGGGGCCAAGAACCCCTGAGTCAGGCCACGCGGGAAAATCCCGGCGGGGACCTGCCTTCCGTCGAGACGCCAGAGACGCCGCATGTCGATCGCCTTCCCGTCCCCGGACCCGGACATCCTCGCCCGCCGCGACGCGATCATCGCGGGGCTCGCGCCCCTCGTGGCCCCCGAGGCCCTGGTGACGAGCGAGGACGAGCGGCGCGCCTTCGAGACGGACGGGCTCACCGCCTACCGCAAGATGCCGCTCGCCGTGGTGCTGCCCTCGACCACCGAGGAGGTCGCGGCGGTCATGCGCTACTGCCACCAGCAAGGCGTGCGGGTGGTGCCGCGCGGGGCCGGCACCTCGCTCGCGGGCGGGGCCATCGCCCAGGAGGACGCGGTCATCCTCGGCGTCGCCAAGATGAACCAAGTGCTCGCCCTCGACTTTGCCAACCGCACCGCCCGGGTGCAGGCCGGCATCACCAACCTCGCCATCAGCGCGGCGGTGGCGCACGAGGGCTTCTTCTACGCCCCAGACCCGTCGAGCCAGCTCGCCTGCACCATCGCGGGCAACATCGCCATGAACTCGGGCGGCGCGCATTGCCTGAAATACGGCGTCACCACCAACAACCTGCTCGGCGTCAAGCTGGTGCTGGTCGACGGCACGGTGGTGGAGATCGGCGGCGAGCACCTCGACAGCGGCGGCTACGACCTGCTCGGCCTGATCTGCGGCTCGGAGGGGCAGCTCGGGATCGTCACCGAGGCCACCGTGCGCATCCTGCGCGCCGCCGAGGGCGCGCGCCCGGCCCTGATGGGCTTCGGCTCGGTGGAGGATGCCGGCGCCTGCACGGCGGCGATCATCGGGGCGGGGATCATCCCGGTGGCGATCGAGTACATGGACCGCGAGGCGATCACGATCTGCGAGGCCTTCGCGCATGCCGGCTACCCCCTCGACGCGGAGGCGATGCTGATCATCGAGGTCGAGGGCTCGGCCGAGGAATGCGATGCGATGCTCGCGCGCATCGTCGAGATCGCCAAGCCGTTCAACCCGACCAGCCTGAAGGTGTCGCAGTCGGAGGCCGAGAGCGCCGCGATCTGGAAGGGCCGCAAGTCCGCCTTCGGGGCGACGGGCCGCATCTCGGACTACATCTGCATGGACGGCACGATCCCGACCGGCCAGCTCGCCCACGTGCTGGAGCGCATCGGCGCGATCACGCGATCCTACGGGCTGCGCTGCGCCAACGTCTTCCACGCGGGCGACGGCAACCTGCACCCGCTGATCCTGTTCGACATCAACACGCCCGGCGAGATGGAGAAGGCCGAGGCCGCGGGCGAGGACATGCTCAAGCTCTGCGTCGAGGTCGGCGGCTGCCTCACGGGCGAGCACGGCGTCGGCATCGAGAAGCGCGACCTGATGACGGTGCAGTACGCCCCCGCCGACCTCGCCCAGCAGATGCGGGTGCGGGCGGTGTTCGACCCCGCATGGCTGATGAACCCCGCCAAGGTGTTTCCGCTGGAGGGCCGCATCGCCGCCTGAGCGTCCGGCGGCGTCAGGCCCGCAGGCTCGTCATCGGCAGGCTCGTCATCGGCAGGCTCGTCATGGGGTTGAGGGCCGGCGGCAGGTCCGGGAAGGTGCGCGTCCCCTTGCCCATCCAGAGGTCCGCCACCGCGCCGATGTCGATCACCACGGCGCCGGAGCGCTTCAGGGCGGCGCCGTAGATCTTGCCCAGCAGGCCCGCGGCCACGAGCCAGAGCTCGCCCCGGCGGTCGCCCCGGCCGAGTTGCGCGCAGATCTCCTCGTAGCGGTCCGGCCAGTGCCGGCCCGCCGCGGCGTCGGCCCCGAGGGCGTCGGCGTGGATCTGCTCCCCCGGGATCTTGATCAGCTCGACCCGGCCGATGCCGTGGTGGCGCTCCAGCGCCGGGGCGAGGTCGCGGTGGCAGGTGATGAGGCCGACGGCGGCGCGGCCCTGGAGGATGCGCGCGAGCGCGCCGCTGAGCACGAGATCGTAATGCACCGTGAGGTCGCGCACGGCGACGCCGCGCGCCCGCACGGGATCCGCCTCGGCCATCGCCAGGGCCTTGCGCAGGGTGTTGACCACCCAGGTGACGCCCCGCCGCGAGACCGCGCCGTATTCGTGCGCGATGGCGGCGTCGCTGAAGGCACCGATGCAGTCGGCCTCGAGAAGCGCCGCATCGAAGGCATCCATCGCCGCGTGAAAGCGCGGATCGTCCGCGAGCGCGGGGTCGCGGAACCAGAAGTCGAGCATCTCCCGGCGGTTGGTGCGGTAGATGCCGGCGAACTCCGCCTCGTCCTCGGGCGAGAGCCGCAGCCACGCCCCCTCCCCGTCCCCGAGCCGGATCAGGAAGTAGGGCCGCCGTTCGGCCAAAGCCGCCAGGATGTCGGCCTCGATCTCGGCGAGCGACGCCGTGCGGAAGCGGGCGCGCAGCTCGGCCAGCATCCGCCGCGCCTCGGCGGCCGGAAAGCGCTCCAGCAGGGCCACGAATTCCAGCGCCTGCGCCGCCGCCTCGTCCACGGCGGGGTCGCCCGCCTCCCGGATCAGCGCCCGCGCCTCCGCGAAGCGGCCGATGCCGGCGTAGAGGAGCGCGGCCGGGAAGGCCTGCCCCGGGCCGAGCCCCTCCTCGGCCCGGGCCGCATCGAGGAGCGTCACCGCCTCCGGGAGCCGGCCGGCTGCCGCCACCAGGGTCATGAGGGCGTGGCGCGCGAGCGGGCGCACCTCCGGCAGGGCGAGGCTGGCCCGCAGCACCGCCTCCGCCGCACCGGCCTGCCCCGCCGCCCGCAGGGCGTGGCCGACGCGGACCGGCAGGATGGGGTTGCGGGTGCTGAGGCTCCGCTCCACCAGATCGGCCGCGCCCGCCTGCAGGTCGCCCGCCAGGATCGCGGCGGCGCAGGCCTCGACCTCGCTCTGCGGCGTGAACAGCGCCAGGTGCGTGCGCGCATCGACCCTGCAGCCCCGGTTGAGCCGCAGCGCCAGCTTGGCGATGTCGGGAGCCTGCGCCGGCAGGTCGGCGGTGAGCGTGAAGCCCCAGCCCTCGCTGCCGCGCCCCAGCCCCGCGAGGTCCGGGCGGACCACCTGCCGGACCTGCACCGGCACGGCGGCACCGTCGTAGGTGAGATGCGGCCGGAAATGGCTCGCCCAGCCCTCCATGCGCAGGTGAGCGCCGGTCAGGTCCAGCGCATCGAGGTGCCCGCGGTAGCGCGGCGACAGCCCGACCCGGCGCAGGGCCGCATGGATGCGTCCGATCACCGGGCGGCCCCGACGCCGCGGGCGGGCAGGATCCCGGGCACGGTCCTGGGCAAGTTTCTGAGCAAGTTCCTGGGGAGAGCGCACGTCACGGCCGGAGTGATCCCCCTCCCCGCCGCCGCCGTCAAGATCGCGCGCCGATGCGGGATGCGGACGATTTGCGGGTCGCCCGTCCGGGCCGCGCCCTCTACAACCGGCGGCGCCGACCCTCGCTCGCGGCCCGGAGACCCCCGTGCACGCCCGACCCCCCGACAGCCCGCCGCCCGCCCGCTTCAACGCCGCCCGCTACTGCCTGGAGGCGAATGCCCGCACGCATCCCGACAAGCCGGCCCTGATCCTCGTCGGCGACGGCGACCGGGCCGAGGTGCTGAGCTTCGGCGAGGTCGACCGGGCCGTGCGGGCGGTGGCGGCGGGCCTGCTCGACCTCGGGCTCAACCCGGGCAGCCGGGTGATGATCCGCATGGGCAACGACGCGGATTACGCCATCGTGTACTTCGCGGCGCTGGCCGCCGGGCTGGTGGCGCAGCCCTCCTCGCCCCAGCTCACCGCCGCCGAGGCCGCCTTCCTGTTGCGGGATTCCGGCGCCGCCGCCATCGTGGCGGCCGAGGAATGCCCGCTCGATCCGGAGGCCTGCGGCGGGCGGATCGTGCTGCGCCCCGCCGACGTGGCGCGCCTCAAGGCCGGCCCGGCCCTGCCCGCCTACGCCGACACCGCCGCGGACGATCCGGCCCACCTCATCTACACCTCCGGCACGACGAGCCGGCCGAAGGGCGTGCTGCACGCCCATCGGGCGATCTGGGGCCGGCGGCCGATGCACGACCACTGGCTCGGGCTGAGGGAAAGCGACGTGGTGCTGCATGCCGGCACCATGAACTGGACCTACACGCTCGGCGTCGGCATCCAGGACCCCTGGGCGCGGGGCGCCACGACGGTGCTCTACACCGGGCGGCGCGATCCGGCGGTCTGGCCGGCGCTGATCGACCGCTATCGCGCCACGCTGTTCGCGGCGGTGCCGAGCCTCTACCGGCAGATCCTGAAATACGCCGACCTCACGGCCCACGACCTCGGCAGCCTGCGCCACGGCATCACGGCCGGCGAGGCGCTCTCGCCGCACCTCCTCGCCGAGTGGACCGCAGCGACCGGCAAGCCGCTCTACGAGGCGCTGGGGATGAGCGAGGTCTCGACCTACATCTCGACCTGCCCGGGCGTGCCGGTGAAGCCGGGCTCGCCCGGCCGCCCGCAGCCGGGCCGGCGCGTCGCGATCCTGCCGCCGGAGGGTGAGCCCGCGCCGCTCGCCGCCGGGCAGACGGGGCTGCTCGCCGTCCACCGCTCCGATCCCGGGCTGATGCTCGGCTACTGGAACCGCCCCGAGGAGGAGGCGGCGGTGATGCGCGGCGAGTGGTTCACGGGCGGCGACCTCGCGCGGTTCGACGAGGACGGCTACGTCTGGTTCGAGGGCCGTAACGACGACGTGATGAACGCCTTCGGCTACCGCGTCTCCCCGAACGAGGTCGAGGCGGTGCTGGTCACCCACCCCGACGTGCAGGAGGGGGCCGTGGCCGAGCGGGCCGTGCGGGCGGACGTGCGGGTCATCGCCGCCTATGTAGTGCCTAAGCCCGGCACGGCGCCGCGCCGCGAGGACCTGCTGGCGTGGTGCCAGGAACGCCTTGCCGGCTACAAGTGCCCGCGGGAGGTCGTCTTCCTGGAGGCGCTGCCACGCACGCCGAACGGCAAGGTGCAGCGCAAGCGGCTCGCGGAGGCCGCCGGATGAACCGGGTGCGGGTTTTGCGATGCGGCGGGCGGCGCTCTACCTTCGGCCTCCCCCCTCGAAGGCCGGGCGTGGGGAACCCCTGTCCCGCGTGGGAGAGGGTTGCCCTGCGCTCCGTGAGCCGCCGATCGCCCGCGCTCCGTGACTCCGTGGAGACCCTCGTCCCGTGAAGCTCTTCATCGCCTCCCTCGCGACCGAGACCAACACCTTCGCGCCCCTGCCGACCGGGCGCGCCGCGTTCCTGGCCGACTTCGCCCGCCGCGACGGCAGCCGCAATCCGGTCCGGCTGAGCAATGTCGGGCTGGTCGAGTGGCGGCGCCTGGCCGAGGCCGAGGGCCACACGGTCGTCGAGAGCCTCTCGACCTTCGCGCAGCCCGGGGGCATCACCCTGCGCGGCGTCTACGAGGAGTTGCGCGACGCGCTGCTGTCGGACCTGCGCGCGGCCGGCCCGGTCGACGCGGTGCTGCTGTTCCTGCACGGGGCGATGGTGGCGGAGGGCTACGACGATTGCGAGGGCGACACCCTCGCGCGGGTGCGCGGGATCGTCGGGCCGGAGGTGGCGATCGGGGCCGAACTCGATCTGCACTGCCACCTCACCGAGACGATGCGGCAGGCCGCCGACGTCATCGTCATCTACAAGGAATACCCGCACACCGACATGGCCGAGCGCGCCCGCGACCTCTACCGGCTGGTGACCGGCACGGCGGAGGGACGCATCCGCCCGGTGATGGCCATCCACGATTGCCGGATGATCGGCCTCTGGCGCACGAGCGACCCGGCCGTACGCCGCTTCGTCGATCGCATGACGGCGCATGAGGGGCGGGACGGCATCCTGTCGGTGTCGTTCGGGCACGGCTTTCCCTGGGCCGACGTCGCGGATGTCGGCGCCAAGATGCTGGTCGTGGCCGACCGCGACGAGGCGGCGGCGCGCGCGCTCGCGGGCGAATTGGCCGGTGCCGTCTGGGCGATGCGGGAGGAGGCGCTGACGCCCTACGATTCCATTGACGCGGCGATCGACCGGGCGCTCGCCTCGACCGACCCGCGGCCGATGGTGCTGGCCGACGTCGCCGACAATTCGGGGGCCGGCGCGCCCGCCGACAACACCGCGATCCTGCAGCGCCTCGTCGCGCGCGGCGTGCGGGGCGTGGCGAGCGGGCTCTACTGGGACCCCGCCGCGGTCGGCATCTGCCACGAGGCCGGCGTGGGTGCGACCTTTGCGCTGCGGATTGGCGGCAAGTGCGGGGTGACGTCCGGGGATCCGGTCGACCTGCGCATCACGGTGCGGGGCCTGCGCGAGGCGCACAGCCAGGGGGGTATGAGCGGCGAGCGGGCGGAGCTCGGCAGCAGCGCCTGGGTCGAGGCGGACGGGATCCACCTCGTGCTGACGAGCCTGCGCCGGCAGCCCTTCGCCCCGGACGCCTTCACGGATCTCGGGTTGACGCTGCACGACAAGCGCCTCGTGGTGGTGAAGTCGATGCAGCATTTCCATGCCGGCTTCGCGCCGATCGCCAGCGAGGTGCGCTACGTCTCCGCCCCCGGCGCCGTGCCGCCGGACTTCGCCGCCCTGCCCTACACCAAGAAGGCCGGCCCGTGGTGGCCGCGCGATCCCAACCCCTTCCGGGAGACCGCATGAACCCCAACGCCCTGCCCCTCGACGCCGACGCGATGCTGGCGTCCCTGCGCCCGTGGATCGAGTGCGAGAGCCCGACCCACGACGCCGCCGCGGTCAACCGCATGATGGCGCTGGCGGCGCGCGACCTCGCGGTGGCGGGGGCGAGCGTCGAGATCATCCCGGGCCGGATGGGCCTCGGCGACTGCGTGCGCGCCCGCTTCCCGCATCCGCGCCGGGACGAGCCCGGCCTCCTCGTGCTCGGCCACATGGACACCGTGCATCCGGTCGGCACGCTCCGGGCCCTGCCCTGGCGGCGGGAGGAGAGCCGGGTCTACGGCCCCGGCATCCTCGACATGAAGGGCGGCAACCTGCTGGCCTTCGAGGCGATCCGGGCGCTCGGACGCGCCGGCATCGCCACGCCGCTGCCCGTCACGGTGCTGTTCACGAGCGACGAGGAGATCGGCAGTCCGGCGACCCGCGACCTGATCGAGGCCGAGGCGGCGCGCCACCGCTACATCCTGGTGCCGGAGCCCGGGCACGAGGACAACGGGGTGGTGACGGGGCGTTACGCCATCGCCCGCTTCAACCTGGAGGCGGTGGGCCGCCCGAGCCATGCGGGCGCCCGCCTCGGCGACGGCCGCTCGGCCATCCGGACGATGGCGCGCCAGATCCTGGCCATCGAGGCGATGTCGGGCGAGGACTGCACCTTCAGCGTCGGCATCGTCGAGGGCGGGCAGTGGGTGAACTGCGTGCCCACGCGGTGCCGCGGCGAGGCGCTGAGCATGGCCAAGCGCCAGGACGACCTCGACCGGGGCGTGGCCCGGATGCTCGCCCTCTCGGGCACACAGGACGACGTCGCCTTCACGGTGACGCGCGGCGTCACCCGCCCGGTCTGGGAGCCCGACGCCGGGACGCTCGCCCTCTACGAGGCCGCCCGCGGCCTCGCCGAGCGCCTCGGCCTGCCCCTGCCCCACCGCAGCGCGGGCGGCGGCTCGGACGGCAACTTCACCGGGGCGCTCGGCCTGCCCACCCTCGACGGTCTCGGCGCGATCGGGCGCGGCTACCACACGCTGGAGGAGCATATCGAGGTGGACAGCCTCGTCACGCGCGGGCGACTCTTCGCGGGGCTGCTGGCGACGCTGGCCTGAGGCGCCTCACACCTCGCAGCGCAGCCCCAGCGCCTCCAGCCCCTCGTCGAGCAGGTCGCCGACGTTGGGGATGCCGAGGAGATAGTTGGCCGTGTCGGTGCCGGCCGCCTCGCGCTCGCGGGCGAGCCGGATGGCGTCGGGAAACTCCTCCGGCTCCATGTCGCCGCGGCCGAGATAGACCAGCGCGACGAGTTCCGCCCGCTCGTCGTCGTTGAGGCCGGCGATCACCTCGCGCAGTTCCTCCTCGGTGGCATCGTCCGGATCCTCGTTGAGGACGTCGCGGGCGCCGTCGTCGGTCGGGTTCGAGCCCGAATCCGCGTCGGTCGGGCCTTCCTTCACGTCGAGGGCCCGCACCCGCAGGATGAATTCACAGACCTTCTCGACGGCGATGTCCATGCGTATCTCCTGCCTCGCCAGGGCCGCGCTCCGGCGGCCCCGTGGTCTTCAACCCGCGAGGCGCGGAGCGGGTCCAAACCAGCCCCGCGCCGCCGAGCGGCGCTCTCTCCCGGTGAGGTTCCGATGCTCGTCTCCGCCGCCTTCGCGGCCCTGCGGCAGGTCCTGTCCCCGCCCCTGCGGCGCATCCTGTGGAAGTCGCTCGGCCTGACCGTCGGGCTCCTGGTGCTGGTCTGGTTCGCGCTCACCCGGCTGATCAACACCTTCCTGATCGGCCACCCGATCTCGGCCCAGTACCCGATCCTCGACAGCGTCGCGTTCTTCCTCGCGGGGGCGGGCCTGTTCGTGGCCCTGGCCTACATCCTGCCGGCGGTCTCGATCCTGGTGGCGGGCTACTTCCTCGACGATGCGGCCGAGATCGTCGAGCGCACCGACTATCCGGACGAGGTGCCGGGCCGCGCCCTGCCGCTGGCCCAGGCGATGCTCTACGCGCTGCGCTTCGCCGGGCTCGCGCTCCTCGTGAACCTCGTGGCGCTCGCCCTGTTCTTCGTGCCGGGCGTCAACCTGATCGCCTTCTTCGGCGCCAACACCTATCTGCTCGGCCGCGAGTATTTCGAGATGGCCGCGGCGCGCTTCCGGCCGCTGCCGGAGGCCGGCGCCATGCGCCGCCATCACGCGCCGACGGTGCTGGCCGCGGGCGCGCTCCTTGCCGGGCTGATGGTGGTGCCGGTGCTGAACCTGCTCACGCCGCTGTTCGGCATCGCCCTCATGGTGCATGTCCACAAGGGCCTCAGCCGCGAGCGGCTGCTCGCGCCGCCCGCGGCGCGCCCGCCGCTGCGCTGAGACGCTCAGCGCATGCCCGGGGCCTGCCCGGCCCCGGCGCCCTTCTGCCCCACCGCCGGCCCGCCCGCATCCTGCGGGTGATGGGCCGAGCCCGGTCCCATCGGCTCGGGGGCGAGGAGGTCGGGGGTCCGGGCCATCTCGGGCGCCCCCCGGCCGGTGGTGAACTGCCCCGCCTTGCGGAAGCGCCAGAGATAGCCCGGCACCACGGCCTCCACGGCGGTCGGCGCGATGCCGAACGCGTCGAGGGTGCGGCCCTCGGCCTTGGCGGCGTCCGAGACCACGTTGTCGCGCTCGAGGAGCAGCACTTGGTCGCGCGTGAGCTTGAGGCTGTCGGGCAGGAGGCCGAGGGTGAGCGTGTCGGCGATCTCCAGCGCCCGCGCCTGGATCCGGGCGGCCGGCCCCGGCAGCGGCAGGACGAGGCGGCGGCGCATGGTGACGTCGAGGGTGTACTCGACGAGGCGCTTCAGCGTCAGGATCTCCGGCCCGCCGAGTTCGTAGGTCGTGCCGGGCTTGGCCTTGCCGTCCACCGCGAGCGCCACCGCCTCGGCAACGTCGCCAACGAAGACCGGCTGCATCCGCGTGTCCGCGCCCGCGATCGGCAGCACCGGCAGCGCGCGGGCGAGGCCCGCGAAGCGGTTGAAGAAGCTGTCGCCCTGGCCGAAGATGATGGACGGCCGGAAGACCACCGCCTCGGGCCGCGCGGCGAAGACGCCCGCCTCTCCCTGCGCCTTCGAGCTGGCGTAATGCGAGGGCGAGGCCGCATCCGCCCCCAGCGCCGAGACGTGGACCACCCGGGCGCCGATGGCGGCGGCCGCGCGGGCCACCTCGGCCGCGCCCTCCGCCTGGAGGCGGTGGAAGCTCTGGCTGCCGCTCTCCTGCAGGATGCCCACGAGGTTGACGACGACGTCCGCGTGCTCGACCGCCCGGGCAATGGAGGCACGGTCGCGCAGGTTGGCCTGCACGGCCACGATCTGCCCCACGCGGCCGAGCGGCTGGAGGAAGAGCGCGAGGTCGGGCCGGCGCGCCGCGACGCGGATGCGGTAGCCGCGCTTGGCCAGGGCCCGCACCACGTGCCGCCCGAGGAAGCCCGAGCCTCCGAACACGGTCACGAGCTGCGAGGCGGGGCGGGTCGGGCCGACGGAGTCGAGGCCGGGCATGGTCGGGATCCTGTGCGGAACGGGCTCCCGGCTCCTTAGTCGAGGCCGCCGGGGCTGTGAAGCACCGAGCGGGCCCCGGCCACGCTCACAGGCGCGGCGTCCGGGCGAAATCCTCGCCGTCGATCAGGATCGCGTCCAGGGCAGCGATGCCGTCCTCCCCCACCCGCGCGCGGACGCGGATGCGGCCGCGGTCGAGCGTGTCGAGATTCGCCGGCACACCCTGCGGGCCATACCAGCGTTCGATGCCGTAGGCGATCGCGCCCGAGAAGCAGAGGTCGTGGGCGCAGGCGCCCGGCTTGCCCTCGCCCCGCCGCGTCAGGCTGCCGAATTGCACCGTGCCGCGCAGCACGAGGCCCTCGCCCGCGGGCCTCGCCACCGCGATGGACGCGGCGTGGTGGAGGCCGTCCGGGCCTGGGCGGAGCGTGACGTGGACGGGCGTGCCCGCCGCGAGGCGGCAATCGCCGCCCGCGAGGTCGCAGCCGGCTTGGCGCTCCGCCAGATCCGGCGCGGCGGCCAGACCCGCCGGCTGCCCGGCCTCGTAGCTGAGGATGCTGTACTCGCCGCGAAACAGGTCGCGCGGGTCCTTCGTCGCCGTGGCGAGCAGCACCGGGCGCCCCGAGGCGAGCCGGCGCGACTGGTCGAGCGCGATCTGGATCGACGGGGCGGCCTGGACCAGGAAGACGAGGGCGAAGGCCGCGAACGTGCCGCGGCGGCCCGCCCGCCGGAGGGGGAGACCGATCATGGTGTGTCCGCTGCGAGACGGCGCTGCAGGCGCAGGCTGAGACCGATGGCCAGCGCCGCGAGGCCGCCGGCGATGAGGAGCTGAAGCGAGACCCCGATCAGGTCGCCGCTCAGCATCAGGAGGGCCAGGATCACGACCCCGCCGGCCGCGAGCGCGCCGCCGGAGAGGCTGCGGCGCTCGTCGAGCTGCGCCGCCACCGCGACCCCGAGGACCGGCACCAGCACCTTCCACACCGACACCGCCTCCACGGCGTCGGCATCGGCCGCGACGGGGCCGAAGGCGAGGGAGGCGAGAGCCGCGGCGGCGAGGATCAGGTGGCCGATCGGGAGCGGGCCGTGCCCGAGCAGGCGGGGCAGGCAGAGGAGCCCGAGACAGGGCGCCAGCAGCAGGAGCTGCGGCAGGGCGCGGCCGGCCTGCGCGGCCGGCCAGCCGAACTGGCCCGCCACCCCGATGAGCACCGCGGCGAGCACGAGGCCGGTCGCGGCCGTCTCCGCATGGCCGAGGCCGGTCCGCAGCCGGGCCGGCAGGCGCGACACCCGCTGGCCGGCATGGGCGGTGGCGATGAGGCCGAAGGCCAGGACCGCGAGGGCGCCGGCATCGGCGTGCGGGCCGTCCGTGCCGATGGCGGCGGTGACCTGCAGGGCGAGCGGCACCAGCACCAGCAGCAGGCCGAGGGGCCGCGCCGGAATGCGGCCCCACAGCATCCCGGCCGCGAGCGCCGCCCAGACCGCCCAGGCGCTCCACGGCAACGGACGGGCACCGATCACCGGATGATCGAGGCCCGGCCACGCCGCGACCGCGAGCGCCAGGGCGGCGACGCCGCCCGCGCCCCCCGAGCGGGTCAGGAGCGCGGTCGCGGTGCCGAGCGCCGCGATGGTGACCGCGAAGGCGCGCGTGTCGGCCGGCAGGTGGAAGGTCTGGCCCATCAGGGCGATCGAGCCCGTCGCCACCGCGAGCGAGAGCAGCGTCAGCACCTCGGCGAGCCAGCCGAGATGGCCGCCCTGCGCCGCGCCCGCCCGCAGGGCCTCGCGCGCCCGCAGGGCCGCCGTGCAGGCCAGCCCGACCGCGAGGGCGTCCGCGGCGAGGAGGAGCAGCAGGCGGGCGAAGGGCGACATCCCGTCCCAGTTCGCGGCCACGAAGGCGATGGCGGCGGTGCCGAGCAGCAGGGCGGCCGCCACCGCGAGCGCGACCTGGACGCGCACGAGGCCGGAGCGGCCCGCCACGTCCGCATCGAGCCGGCGCTCCTGCTCGGCATCGATGAGCCCGAGGGCGGCCCAGCGGCGGATATCCGCCCGGACGCGGTCCCGATAGGTGAAGGACATGGGCGCGCTGTCGCCTCCGCCAGACCTGCGATCAAGCCTGCTGATGATACGGCGCGGCGGCGCCGGCGGTGAGACTGCGCACGCGGCGAGGAGCGGGAACATGCCCGCGGCCGCGATGTTCGCCCGGAGAAGCGTCCGCCGAAGGGACCCGCCATGCCGCGCGCCGCGCCCGAGCCCGCCTTTCCGATCGCGGCCGGCATCCTGTTCGGCCTCGGGCTCGGCGGCTTCTTCGACGGGATCGTGCTGCATCAGCTGCTGCAATGGCACCACATGCTGAGCAGCTGGTACCCGCCCACCACCCGCGAGGCGCTCGAGCTCAACACGCTGTGGGACGGGATCTTCCACAGCGCCACCTACGTGTTCGTGGTGCTGGGCCTCTTCCTGCTCTGGCGGCGAGCGCATCGTGGCGTGCTGCGCTGGTCGGGCCGGTGGATGCTCGGCGCGGTGCTGCTCGGCTTCGGGCTGTTCAACACCGTGGAGGGGCTGATCGACCACCAGATCCTCGGCGTGCACCACGTCAACGAGACGGTGGCGCGCCCGCTCTGGATCTACTGGGATCTCGGCTTCCTGGCCTGGGGGGTGGCGATGATCGGGGCCGGGGCGTGGCTGCTGCGCGGCAGCCGGGCGGGTGCCCGGCCATGAGGGCGCGCTCCCGTCCTCCGCGATCGCCGCGCCTGCTGCGCGCGACCCTGCCGTGGCTGGTCCTGGGGCTCGGCCTCGCCGCCGCGACCTCGCCCGCGTGGCGCCCCCCTCGCCTTCGGCGTCTCGCCCTCCCTCGACGCGCTGCTGGCCCTGCGCTGCACCCCGCCCGGCTGAGGCCGGCTCAGCGCCGCCGGGTGCCGCCCGGCGAGCCCTTGCGCAGGGGTGCCGCCGAGGCGGGCCGCCGGGAGAGCACCTTGGGGATCGGCGCCCGCCGGGGTGCCGGCTCCGGCTCGGGCGGGGTCGCAAGGTCGGGCGCGGGCGGGGCCGTCCGCGGCGCCGGGGGCGCGGCGGGCTTCTGCTCCAGGGCGTGGGCCAGCACCTTCTTCATCGCCCCGGGCAGCGGCTCCTCGGCCAGGGCGGCGCGGGGCGTGAAGCGCATGCCCTCGGGCGCCGCGGTCCCGGCCGCGACGCGGGCGAGGAACACCGTGAGTTCGAGCGGGAAATGCGTGAAGACGTGGCGCACGGTGCCGGGCAGGCGCTTCCAGCGCGCATCGAGCGGCGCGTCCAGAAGGGCGCGGGCGGGGTCGTAATCCGGCGCCCAGGCGCTCGTCGGCGGCTCGGCCATCGACCCGAGCAGACCCTCGGGCGGGCGGGTGCGCAGCAGCACCGCCTCGTCCCCGGCCCGCACGGCCACGAAGGCGGCCCCCCGGCGAAGCACGCCCGGTTCCTTGCGCAGCTTGCGCGGGAAGGTCTCCTGCAGCCCCTCCGCCCGGGCGCGGCAGGGTGCCATCCAGGGGCACAGGGCGCAGGCCGGGCGCTTGGGCGTGCAGAGCGTGGCGCCGAGGTCCATCACCGCCTGGGCGAAATCCCCCGGGCGGCGGGCCGGCACGAGCGATTCGGCGATGGTGCGGATCTCGGCCCGCCCCGCGGGCAGCGGCGTCTCGATGGCGAAGAGGCGCGACACCACCCGCTCGACGTTGCCGTCGACCGCCGCGGCGGGCCGGTCGAAGGCGATCGCCGCGATGGCCCCCGCCGTGTAGGCGCCGATGCCGGGGAGCTTGCGCAGGCCCTCGACCGTGTCCGGGAAGCCGCCCGCCGCGACCACCGCCTGGGCGCAGGCATGCAGGTTGCGCGCCCGCGAGTAGTAGCCGAGCCCGGCCCAGGCGCTCATCACCGCCTCCTCGGGCGCGGCCGCCAGGGCGGCGACGGTGGGGAAGCGCTCCAGGAAGCGGGCGAAATAGGGCTTCACCGCAGCGACGGTGGTCTGCTGCAGCATGATCTCGGACAGCCAGACCCGATAGGGATCGGGCGCGACGCCGGGCAGCGCGCGCCAGGGCAGGGCGCGGCGGTGGCGGTCGTACCAGACCAGGAGGTCGGCTGCGTCCGGCCCGGGGGACGACGCGGCGGGCGCTACCATGCGGCACCGCTTAGCCGGTTTCGCTGCCCCTGGGGAGACATCCGGGCTATGCTGGCGCAACGAAACCGAGAGGGTTGCGGTGCTACATCGCCCCGGTCGCCGTTTCAAAGGACCCGCCGCCGATGGCCCGGCCCAAGCCCCTCAGCGAACTCATCGAGCGCTCGCTCGGCCCGGTCTTCGCCGCGCAGGGCTTCGCCTCGACGGACATCCTGGCCTCATGGCCCGAGATCGTGGGCGAACGCCTGGCCCGGGTCTGCCGCCCGGAAAAGTTCGAATGGCCGCGCCGCCGCAAGGCCGCGGGCGATGCCCGCTCCGACCCCGGCACGCTGGTGGTGCGGGTGGACGGCGCCTTCGCGCTCGAACTCCAGCACCTCGCGCCGGTGGTGATCGAGCGCATCAACGCGCATTACGGCTGGGCCTGCGTCGGGCGGATCAGCCTGCGGCAGGACCGGCTGGCCCGCGCGGTGCCCCGGGCGCGCCCCGCGCGCACCCTCGATCCCCTGCAGCGCGGCACCATCGCCAAGGCGGTCTCGGGGATCGCCGAGGACGGCCTGCGCGATGCCCTCGACCGCCTCGGCGTGGCGGTGCTGACGAACCGGAACCCGGGCTGAGGCTCGATCTCAGAAGGCGTCGTAGGCCTGCGCGGCCGGCAGATTCGTCCTGATGGTCATCTCGCGGATGTCGATGCCGGGCGTCGTGCGGGCCTGCGTGACCGGCGGCCGGGTGAGGATGCTCGCCCAGAACAGGCCGGCGGCGATCGCGAAGGCGGCGAGGAAGCTGAGTGCGCGCATGTCGTCCTCCCGTGAAGGCTCGCGCGCCGACGGCGCCCCGAGCCGGAGTGAATGGGACGAATCGGTCAGGGTTGCCATCGACCCGAACCAACCTGACGCAATCGAACAGCGAACGAGCGGCGGCCGATCCGCCGCACGGGAGATCACTCGACAGCAAAGCGGCTGTCGAGGCGGTCACGGCAACGACCCCTGATCGGCTCGATCAGATCGCGTGACACGAGATAGACCATGCGCCCAAGGCATGGTCATCCTTCATTTGAGGGATTACAGTCTGATTTGATGTGCGGAAGCACACATCCGCGTATCGCGGCGGCCTTACCGCGCCGGCGGGTCGATGGCCGGAAGCTCGTTGGGTGGCAGCGGCGGGGCGCCCGCCGGCATCGGGCGCGGGGGAGGACCGCCCCGCGCGCGCAGGGCGAGCGCCACGGTCAGCTTCTCGGCGGTCTCGGGCTGCATCATCGCCAGCACCTCCGCCATCTTGCGCGGGTTCATCGCGACGACGACCGGCACCAGCACGTCGAGGTTCAACCGGTCGAAGACCCGGGCAGCCTCCTTGGGCTTCATCGTCTCGTACATGGTGACGATCGCCTTGAGGCCGGCGGCCTCCGCCTCGGCCCGGCGGGCCGCGCCGCCATCCTGCTTCTCCTCCTGGGAGCGCAGGTCGTTCACGCGGCTCTCCAGCTTGCGCTCCGCGCTCTCGATGAGTTGCTCCCGGGTGTCGAGATCGCGGTTGCGCTGCTGCAGCGCATCGCGCCGCGCGCCGAGCTTTTCCAGGATCGCCCGCTCGGCCGAATCGGACCCGGGCTTGCCCGGGGTCCGGGGCGTCGGCTCGGCGGCCTCCCTGGAATCCTTCGCGGCCTCCTTTTCCTTGGCCGCCACCGAACCAGTCACCGGCGGATCGGCCGGCTCGTAGCCGGTGCGGGCATGGGAGAGCACGCGCGCGAACTCGCTGCGCCCGGCGGAGCCGCTCTCGCCGGCCAGAGACACGAGCTTGAGCACCAGAAGGCCGCCCGCGGCGAGCGCGACGGCATCGATCAGGCGCAGGCGCAGCCCGGGCGCGCGCCAGGACGGCTTCTTGGATCCGCGCGGCCGGGACGAGGCAGGCTTCGGCGACGGCGGCTTGGCGGATCCCGTCCGCGGCGTCCCGGCCGGGCGGGCACGGGGCGATCCGGCGAGCGCCGTGACGACGCGGCGCAGCACCGGATTCATGCGGCCTGGCTCTGGAGGCGGCTCAGGGCGCGCTCACTCAGCGCCCGGGCGGCGGCGGCGGCCGCGCTCATGCGCTCGGAGGTCGAGACGGCAGGCAAGGGCTCGGGCGCGGGCGCCGCCGGCGCGGCAGCCGCAGGCGCCTGGACTGCCGGGGCTCCGGCCGCCGGACCCGGACGCGCCTGGGCGACGATGCGGCCGATGCGCTCCACCACCTCCTCGCCCGCCCGGACCTGGGCCGTGAGCGTGGCGGCGGTGGCCTCGGCGACGCCGAGCCGCTCGGCCAGCGTGCGCTCGCACTCGCCGAGCGTCCCGCGCAGGCCGAGGATCGCCCGCTCGGCCGATTCGGTGGCGACCATCAGGTCGCCGATGGTCTGGCGCAACGCCGCCTCGTCGGCCTTGAGGCGGGTGATGCGGCGGCTCAGCGCCACCGAGGAGACGATGCTCGCCACGAGCAGCACCGCCACGAGGCAGTCGGCCAGGATGCTGACGAACGCGCTCATGATTGGCCTCAGCCGTCCTTCTGGTTCTTCATCGAGGCCTCGAAGGCCGCGAAGGTGGTGCGGGCGCGCCGCAGGGGCCGCGTCACCTGCACGGCGATGCTGTCGTCGAGCCGCCCGATCCGCCCCTGGGTCATCGCCCAGTCGCCGCAGCGCAGGGTGATGAGGTCGGTGGGCTTGGCGTCGAACATGATGGTGTCGCCGACCTCCAGCGACAGCACGCGCTTGAGCGGCAGCGTCATCTGGTGGAGCACGGCCTCGACGGCGACGTCCGCCTGCCAGATCTCGGTGGCGAGGTGGCCTTCCCAGATGTGGTCGCGGCCGAGCTTCTCGCCCATGAAGCTCTGCAGCAGCAGGTCGCGGATCGGCTCGATCGTGGCGTAGGGAAACAGGATCTGCAGGAGGCCGCCGCGGCCCTCCATGTCGAGCTTGAGGTCGATCAGGATCGCGGCGTTGGCCGGCCGCGTGATGGTGGCGAAGCGCGGGTTCGACTCGATGCGGTCGATGGCGAAGCGCACCGGCGAGAGCGGCTGGAACGAGGCTTCGAGGTCGCCCAGGATGATCTCCACCATCCGGCGCACGAGCTGCATCTCGATGGTGGTGAAGGGCCGCCCGTCGAGGCGGATCGTGGTGGTGCCGCGCTTGCCGCCGAGCAGCAGGTCGAGGGTGGAGTAGGCGAGGTTCGAATCGACCGTGACGAGGCCCGACCCCTCCCACACGTCGGCCCTGAACACGCCGAGCAGCGTCGGCAGCGGGATCGCGTTGAGGTAGTCGCCGAAGCGCACCGAGGTGATGTTGTCGAGCGTGACCTCGACGTTGTCCTGGAAGAAGTTGCGCAGGCTCGTCGACAACAACCGGATCATCCGGTCGAAGACGATCTCGAGCATCGGCAGGCGTTCGTAACTGACGACGCCCGAATCGACGATGGCGCGGATGCCGCCCGCGCCCGAGGCCGAGAGTTCCCTCAGCGAGAAGCCGAGGACTTGATCGATTTCTTCCTGATTGAGGATGCGGTCGTTGCCGGCGAGTTCGGGAAGGTTCTCGGCCTCCCCCTCGTCGATCATGTTGGCCCATTCGGCCGCCATGTCGCTCGCCTGGGTGGCGGTGCCCTGCTCGGCGAGCGCCGCGCCCCATTCCTCGGCGAGCGAAGCGTCGCCGCCGCCCTGCTCGGTGAGCGCCGCCGCCCAGTCGTCGTCCAGGATCTCGTCCTCAGGTCCCGACACGATGCGCCCCTACTGGATCACGAAGTCCTTGAAGAGCACCGCCTCGACCTTCGCGGGATAGACCGCGACGTTGACGCGGCGCAGCAGCTCCTCGCGCAGGCGGTAGGTGCCCATCGATCCCTCGAAATCCGCCGGCCGCAGCTCGCGGATGTAGACCTGGAAGGCGTCCTCGATCCGCGGCATCAGCGGCTGGATCTCGCCCGCCACCTTGGCGTCCTTCACCTCCAGGGCGACCTTGAGCTTGATGAAGCGGCCCTGCGCCTGCCCGACGTCGGAGGAGAGGTTCATCACCATCTCCCGCACGTCCATGAAGGCGATCGGCGGCTTCACCTCGGCGGCCTGCTTCTCGGCCTGGGCGCCGCGGCTCTTCATCACGAAGAAGCCGCCCGCGCCGCCGCCGAGGAGCAGCACGGCCGCCGCCGCCGCGATCACGAGCTTCTTCTTCGAGCCGCCCGGGGCCGGGGCTTCGCCTTCGGCCTCCTCCGCGTCCGGCGCCTTCTTCGGCTTCTTCGCCATCGCTCGTCTTCGCCCCGCGCCATCCGGCGGCGTGTCTCCTCCCGATAGGCCAGCGGAGTTAACGTCCCGTTAAGCATGCCGGACAAAGCCGCCGACCCGGATCCGCCGGAGCCGCCCCCGCCTCCCGGCTCCGCTTTTCGCCGACCTGCGACAGTCACGCCCTCCGGCTCGCAACCCGGATACAAGCATTGTCCAGTCCGTCGCGGCTCGATGCCGCAGGCCTGCTCCGCGCTCGACATGAAACGTCTTTCGATCGATTGTCTTTTTCCGCGTCTTGGCCACAACACTCTGACATAGTTAAGTCACAATTGAGCCCGTACTCCGAATCGTCGGCTTACCGACCTCGGAGAACAAGAAATGGCTCAGTTCAGTTATACACCCGGTGTCGATCCCGGGACGGTCAACGGCCGCGACGACGAGAACGACACCTTCGACTTCGTCGCCTCGCCCTACAGGGTGACGCTGCGCGGCAATGGCGGCAACGACCACTTCCTGGGCGGGGGGAGCGACGATTCCCTGTATGGGGGTTCCGGCAACGACACCCTGCTGGGCGGCCTCGGCAACGACTCGGTCGATGGCGGGGACGACCACGACCTGATCACCGATGGCGGCGCCTCGCCGATCCGCACGGGCAACGACACCGTGTATGGCGGCGGCGGCAACGACACGATCTGGTACGCCAACAACCTCGACGGCTCGCTCCTGTACGGCAACGCGGGCGACGACAACGTGACCGGCGGGGCCGGCAACGACACCATCTACGGGGACGACGGCGTCTGCTCCGCAACGGGTGACGGCGCCGACTACATCCGCGGCGGCAAGGGCAACGACACCATCTTCGGCGGCGGCGGCAACGACACGATCCGCGGCAGCACCGGCGAGGGGTCGGATCTCGTCCATGGCGGCGACGGCAACGACACGATCGGCTACGACAGCGACCTGTCCAACGTGATCCTCTTCGGGGACGCGGGCGACGACCGGATCACCGGCGGCTGGGCGGCGGACCTGCTGTACGGCGGCACCGGCAACGACACGATCGTCGGCGGCTACGGCAACGACACCATCACCGGGAACGGAGGCAACGACGTCCTCACCGGCGGGGCCGGTGCCGATCGCTTCATCGTCGCGGGTGGCGAAGGCGCGGACCTGATCACCGACTTCTCGTTCGCGCAGGGCGACCGGATCATGCTGAACGGCGAGGGCTACACCCTGGGCACCTCCGCGGGCGGCAACGCGCTGATCAACCTCGACAACGGCGGTTCGATCGAACTCGCCGGCGTGGCGGTCGGCAAGGTCACCGGCGGCTTCTTCGCCTGATCCCGGGTTCCGGGGCGGCACGCCGCCCCGGGATCACCCCTCCCCCGGGCGGCAGATCCTGCCGGGTCGAAACTGCCGGAGGGGCGGTCCGGTCTGGCCGAAGATTCACGGCTTCTCAATCAAGCCATTGAGATAAAAGGATTATTTCGCAGACGTGCGATGGCACGGCCCCTGCGTTGCTCCTGTCGCCGGAGCGGTTCGCCCGGCCAGGAGTGCGGCGTCGATGCTGAACGCGCAGTTGATCGGTCTCTCGGCACAGGTGGCGCTCGGCCGCGAGCTGGAAGTGATCGCCAACAACATGGCGAACGTGTCCACCACCGGGTTCAAGGCCCGCTCGACCCGGTTCCAGGAATACCTGATGCCGCGCGCGAGCGCCGAGACCTTCCCGACGCCCGACCGGCGCCTGTCCTACGTCATCGATGCCGGCACGCCGCTCAACCTTGCGCAGGGTGCGATCGAGGCCACCGGCAACCCGCTCAATGCGGCGATCCGCGGCGAGGCCTTCTTCGCCGTGCAGACGCCGCAGGGCGAGCGCTACACCCGCAACGGCGCCTTCGAACTCGACGCGCAGGGGCGCCTCGTCACCAGCGACGGCTTTCCGGTGCTGGGCGACGGCGGCCCGATCCAGATCGGCGCGCAAGAGACCGGCCTGGCGATCGGCCCGGACGGCACCGTCTCCACCAACCAGGGCAACCGGGGCAAGATCCGGCTCGTAGCCTTCGCCAACCCGCAGGCCCTCACCAATGCGGGCGCCAACCTCTACGCCTCGACCGCGCCCGCTCAGCCCGCAGGCCCCCAGGCGCGGATCGAGCCCGGGGCGATCGAGCGCTCCAACGTCAGCCCGGTCCTCACCATGACCCGGATGATGGAGGTGAACCGCATCTACACGCTGGTCTCGGACACGCTCTCGCGGATGGACTCCATGCGCGGCACCGCCATCCAGCGCCTGTCCGACGTCGGCAACGCCTAAGGAAGCACCGCGATGCGCGCCCTCTACGCCGCCGCCACCGGCATGGCGGCCCAGGAACTCAACGTCCAGGTCATCTCGAACAACATCGCGAACCTGCGCACCACCGGCTACAAGCGCCAGCAGGCCCATTTCCAGGATCTGCTCTACCAGAACCTGCGCCGGGCGGGCAGCGCCACCTCGGACCAGGGCAACCAGCTGCCGGCGGGCCTCGCCCTCGGCTCGGGCGTGAAGACCACCTCGACCGCCCGGGTGATGAGCCAGGGCACCCTCTCCTCCACCGAGAAGACCTACGACGTCGCCATCCGCGGCGAGGGCCTGTTCCAGATCCAGATGCCGGACGGGCGCACCGCCTATACCCGCGACGGCTCCTTCGACCTCGATTCCCAGGGGCAGGTCGTCACCCGCGACGGCTACCTGCTCAACCCCAACATCACGGTGCCGAACAACGCCACCTCGGTGACGATCAGCGCCTCGGGCGTGGTGCAGGCGACCCTGCCGGGCCAGACCGCGCCGCAGAACCTCGGCCAGATCCAGATGGCCCGCTTCGTCAACAAGGTCGGCCTCGAATCGATCGGCGACAACCTCTTCGTCGAGACCCTGGCCTCCGGCCCCGCCATCACCGGCACGCCGGGCTCCGAGGGCTTCGGCAACCTGCTCCAGAGCTACCTCGAAGAGGCCAACGTCAACGCCGTCACGGAGATCTCCTCGCTGATCGCCGCGCAGCGCGCCTACGAGATGAACTCGAAGGTCGTGACCGCCGCCGACCAGATGCTCTCCACCACCTCGCAGATGTTCCGCGGATAGGACCGATGATCGTCGCAGACAGAGACCGTCCCGTGTTCTGCCGCGCCGGGGCCGTGCTCGGCCCCGGCATCCTCGGCCGCACGGCCTTCGCCCTCCTCGTCCTCGGCCTGCTCACCCTGCCGGTGCTGGCGGCCGGCGCCGCCCGCCCGGCCCTGCGGGGCGACGTCACCGCCACGCGCGACGTCGTGACCCTCGGCGACCTCGTGGCGGACGCGCCCGCCGACCTCGCCCAGCGCCCTCTCTTCCGGGCGCCCGCGCTCGGCACCACCGGCACCATCCAGGTGCGGCGCATCCAGGAGGCCGCCGCCGGCCTCGGCCTCGAACCGCCCGACAGCGGCGGGCGGCTCCAGATCACGGTGCAGCGCGCCGCGCGCCGCATCGCCGGGCCGGAGATCGAGGCGGCCGTGAAGGCGGCGCTCGCCCGGGCGCGGGGCCTCGATCCGGCCGCGCTGGCGATCAGCTTCGACGGCGAGCCGCCGGTCCTGACAGTACCCCTCGACCTCGACGGGCCGGCGAGCGCCTCCGAACTGGTCTACGACCCGCGCAGCCGCCGCGTCGCCGCCCTGGTGAGCGTGGGCGAGCGGCAGGCGGCGCTGCGCGTCACGGGCCAGGTGGCCGAGATGATGGAGATCGCCGTTCTGGCCCGTCCCCTTACACGGGGCGAGGCGGTGTCGGCGGCCGACGTCACGCTGCAGCGCCGGCCGCGGGACGGGGCGCCCGCCGACGTCGCGGCCGACATCGTCGCCCTGGTCGGGCAGGTGGCGCAGCGCGCGATCCCGGCCGGCACGCCGCTGCGGGCCGGCGACCTCGCCCGGCCCGACCTCGTGCAGCGCGGCGAGGCCGTGACGATCCTGTACGAGGGCCCCGGCGTCAGCCTGTCCCTGCGGGGGCAGGCCCGCGAGGGCGGCCCGCTCGGCGCCGTGGTCGCGGTGGTCAACCCCGTCTCCAAGAAGGTGCTGCAGGCCACGGTGGTCGGCCCCGGACGCGTCAGCGTCGGGCCGCCGGCCCGCCCCGCCAGCCTCGCCGCCCTCCCCGCCTCGCGTTGAGCGTCCCCAGGTCCGTCGCCAGGTCCCTCGCCATGTCCGTTCCCGCCCGCCTCGCCCTGCCGGTCCTCATCGGACTCGGCCTCTCGGCCTGCAACACGGTCGATCGCCTCTCGAACATCGGCGCGCAGCCGGTCCTCACCGCCATCGAGGACCCGACCGCGCAGGCCGGCTACAAGCCCGTGCGGCTGCCGATGCCGGACGTCCAGCCGGTGTCCTACGCGCCGAACTCGCTCTGGCGCACCGGCTCGCGCGCCTTCTTCAAGGATCAGCGGGCCGCCAAGATCGGCGACCTCGTCACCGTCAAGGTGAATGTCACCGACAAGGCCAACCTCAACAACGAGACCAAGCGGTCGCGGGCGAATTCCGAGTCCTTCGGCATCCCGAACGCGTTCGGGCTGGAGACCAAGACCAAGCTCCTCGGCGGCACCGATCCCGAGAAGATCATCAACACCGATTCCAGCACGAACAGCGACGGGGCCGGCTCGATCCAGCGGGCCGAGACCGTGACGACGAACGTGGCGGCGATCGTCACGCAGGTCCTGCCCAACGGCAACCTGGTGATCGAGGGCAAGCAGGAGATCCGCATCAACTTCGAGGTGCGCGAACTGATCGTCGCGGGCGTGATCCGCCCGGAGGACATCGAGTCCGACAATACCGTCGATTCCACCAAGATCGCCCAGGCCCGCATCGCCTATGGCGGCCGCGGCCAGATCACCGACGTGCAGCAGCCGCGCTACGGGCAGCAATTCCTCGACATCGTGCTGCCGTTCTGAGGCGGCGGTCAGAGGATCTTGCGGTACTGGATGAAGCCCGGCCGGTCCGCGAGCCTGTCGTACAGGGCGCGGGCCGTGGCGTTGCCCTCCTGGGTCAGCCAGTAGACCCGGCTCGCCCCGGCCTCGCGCGCGGCGGCGTAGACCGCTTCGATCAGCGCCCGTCCCGCCCCCTGCCCCCGGGCGGTCTCGAGGGTGAACAGGTCCTGCAGGTAGCAGTAGGGGCCGGTCGTCCAGGTCGAGCGGTGGAAGATGTAGTGGACGAGGCCGATCACCTCGCCCGCACGCTCGGCCACCAGCGCGTGCATCGGCTCGGCCGGATCGTGCAGGCGCGCGAAGGTGGTGTCGCTGACCGCCGGATCGACGCTCGCTCCGTAGAAGCGCAGGTAGCCCTGCCAGAGCGGCTCCCAGGCCGCCCGCTCGTCGGGCCGCAGCGGGCGAATCCGGAGGTCGGTCACGCGCGGCTCCTACTTCAGGTGGAACTTGTCGAAGTCGCGGTGCTCGGCCTGGATGCGGCGCACCGTGCCGGTGTGCGAGCGGTAGACGATCGTGTCGGTCTGGACGATCTCGCGGCCGAAGCGCACGCCCTTCACCAGGGCGCCGTCGGTGACGCCCGTGAGGGCCACCACCACGTCGCCGCGGGCGAGGTCGTCGAGGTCGTAGCGGCGGTTGGGGTCCTGCACGCCCATCTTGGCGGCGCGGTCGCGCTTCTCCTGGCTGTCGAGGATCAGGCGCCCCTGCATCTGGCCGCCGATGCAGCGCAGCGCGCCCGCCGCCAGCACGCCCTCGGGGGCCGCCCCGATGCCGAGATAGATGTCGATGCCGGTCTCGTCCGGGTTGGTGGTGAAGATCACGCCCGCCACGTCGCCGTCCGAGATCAGGCGCACGCCCGCGCCGGTCCGGCGGATCGCCGCGATCAGGTCGGTGTGCCGCGGCCGGTCGAGGACGAGGGCGGTGATCTCGGCCGGGGGCACACCCTTGGCCTTGGCCAGCGCGTGGATGTTGTCCTCCGGGCTCGCGTCGAGGTCGACGACACCCTGCGGGTAGCCGGGGCCGATCGCGATCTTGTGCATGTAGACGTCGGGGGCGGCGAGCAGGGTTCCGCCCTCCGCCATCGCCATCACGGCGACCGAGCCCGGCATGTCCTTGGCGCAGAGGGTGGTGCCCTCCAGGGGGTCGACCGCGATGTCGACCTTCGGCCCGGAGCCGTTGCCGAGGGTCTCGCCGATGAACAGCATCGGGGCCTCGTCGCGCTCGCCCTCGCCGATCACCACCGTGCCGGCGATCGGCAGGCGGTTCAGCTCGCGGCGCATCGCGTCCACGGCCGCCTGGTCGGCGGCCTTCTCGTTGCCCTGGCCGCGCAGCCGGGCCGCGGCCACGGCCGCCCGCTCGGTCACCCGCACCAGTTCGAGGGTGAGGATGCGCTCGATGATCGGGCTCGGTCCGGCCTTGGCAGCGTCCGACATGGTCTCGGGTTCCCCTCTGGATTTCGTCTCGGTGCGCGGGCCGGGAGCCGTCAATCGCGCTCGATGCGGATGACCTGCGGCGGCTCGGACAGGAGGCCGTCCGCCGCGATGGCGTCGAGGCTCGCGCGGATCGCCGCCTCGGTGGCCGCGTAGGTGATGAGGACGAGCGGCACGGGCACGCCGGAGCGGCCGTGCGGATCCTGCGCGGCGGCGCTCTCGGAGCGGCGCTGCAGGATGCTCTCGAGCGAGATGTCGCGCTCCGCCATGCGGGTGGCGACGCCCGCCGCCACGCCCGGGCGGTCGTGCACGGTGAGGCGGATGTAGTAGCCGCCCTCGTGGCGCTGCATCTCGGCCCGCGGCAGGCGCTTGAGCCCGTCCGCCGGGCGCCCGAAGGCCGGGCCGACGCGGCCGGCCGCCACGTCGGCGATGTCGGCCACCACCGCCGAGGCAGTCGCCTCGCCGCCGGCGCCCGGGCCGATCAGGGTGAGTTCGCGCAGCGCGTCGGTGTCGATGGTGACCGCGTTCGTCACGCCCATCACCTGCGCGATGGCGGAGGATTTCGGCACCATCGTCGGGTGGACGCGCTGCTCGATGCCGGCCGGCGTCGCCTCGGCGACCCCGAGCAGCTTGATGCGGTAGCCGAGTTCGTCGGCCATGCGCAGGTCGAGGGGCGCGATGGCCGAGATGCCCTCGACCGTGATGCCGTCCGCGTCGATCTGCGTCCCGAAGGCGAGGCTGGTGAGCACCGCGAGCTTGTGGGCGGTGTCGAAGCCCTCGACGTCGAAGGTCGGGTCGGCCTCGGCGTAGCCGAGCGCCTGCGCGTCCTTCAGGCAGGCCTCGAAGGTCAGGCCCTCCAGCTCCATCCGGCTCAGGATGTAGTTGCAGGTGCCATTGAGGATTCCGTAGACGCGCGAGACCGCGTTGCCGGCCAGGGCCTCGCGCAGGGTCTTCACCACCGGGATGCCGCCCGCGGCGGAGGCCTCGAAGGCGAGCCCGACGCCCGCCTCCTCGGCCATGCGGGCGAGCGCGGCCCCGTGACGGGCGAGCAGCGCCTTGTTGGCCGTGACGACGTGCTTGCCCGCCGCCAGGGCCGCCTCGACGGTGGCGCGCGCGGCGCCCTCGGCCCCGCCGATCAGCTCGACCACGGCGTCGACCTCCCCCGAGCGGGCGAGGGCGACCGGATCGTCGAACCACGCGATCCCGGCGAGATCGAGCCCCCGGTCGCGGCCGCGGTCACGGGCCGAGACGGCCGTGACCTGGACGGGACGACCCGCGGCAGCGGCCAGCGCCTCGGCGCGGCGGGCGATCATGCGCACGACGGAGGTGCCGACCGTTCCGAGTCCGGCGACGCCGAGGCGGAGGCTCTGGGTCATGCATGCATCCAGGGTTTCTCGGTCGCAGGGCAGGGCTCGCCGAAGCGCGGCCTCACCCGGGACGCGGCCCTTCTGCAACGAATTGGGGTCCCGTGCAAGGAAGCCGCCGGGGGCGCCGGACCTCACGCGGAGAGCGCCGGCGCGCCCTCCCTCCGCCCCGCCGCACGGAAGCGCGAGGCGGTGCGCACGAGGCCGTACAGGACACCCGCGTTGAGGAGATGCCACAGCCCGTGCGTGCCGGTCGGCAGGACCGGGCAGAGCACCGGATCGAGGGTGCGGGCCGTCAGCGAAACGAGGAAGAGGCCGGCGATGCCGATCAAGGCCGTGCCGGCCGCTCTCCGATTGGGCGTCCCGGCACGCAGGATCGCCCCGATGCCGAGAAGCGCCAGCAGCGCCGGCGCGTAGGCGATCGAATCGTTCGTCGCCGGACCGAGCGGGCGCCCGGCGAGCGCCGACAGGGCCGGCTCGAAGGCGGCGGCCGCGCCCGCGAACAGGAGCGTGAGGCTGAACGCCACCGCCGCCCTGAGCCCGAGCAGGCGGTGCAGGGCGAGGAAGAAGTACACGTGGATGAACAGCGCGATCGGCAGCACGTCGGCGAGTTCCG
The DNA here is from genome assembly GCF_022179325.1 of Methylobacterium isbiliense. GTDB lineage: Bacteria > Pseudomonadota > Alphaproteobacteria > Rhizobiales > Beijerinckiaceae > Methylobacterium > Methylobacterium isbiliense. Next base: position 54,821 of record NZ_BPQQ01000002.1, read on the forward strand.
CCCAGCGCACCGCCAGCGTGTGGAACAGGAAGCTGCCGATCCCGATCAGGCCGACGAGGCCGGCGAGCGCCCGCGCCACCGGATCCGGCGCGGCGGCGCGCCGTTCCCGGCGCAGCAGCAGCGCCGCCGCGATCAGGAAGGCGCCGTTCGAGAGGGCGTTCAGCGGCTCGTCCCAGAACCCCGCCCCGGTGCGCTCGCAATAGGCCCGCACCGGCTCCCACCAATCCATCCCGCGCCCCCCGTCCGGGCGGCTCCTTGCCAAGCCTGGACGAAACCCCGATGACGGGACCGGCCCTTCACCAGCACGCGCCGCGGGACCCGATGCGGATCACCACTTGGAACGTCAACTCGGTCAAGCAGCGCCTCGGCCACCTCCTCGCCTTCCTGAACGAATCCAAGCCCGACGTGGTCTGCCTGCAGGAGCTGAAATGCGTCGATGAGGCCTTCCCGCGCACCGAGATCGAGGAGGCGGGCTACGTCGTGGCGACGCACGGCCAGAAGGGCTTCAACGGCGTCGCGCTTCTCGCCCGCCAGCCCCTGCCGCTGCGCGAGGTGCGCCGCGGCCTGCCCGGCGACGCCGAGGACGTGCAGTCCCGCTACATCGAGGCGCTGATCCCGACGCCCGCCGGCGACCTGCGGGTGGCCTCGATCTACCTGCCGAACGGCAATCCGGTCGGCACGCCGAAATTCGACTACAAGCTTGCCTTCCTGCGCCGCCTGACCCTCCATGCCCGGGCGCTGCGCGCCCGCGAGGAGGTGCTGGTGCTCGCGGGCGACTACAACGTGATCCCGGAGCCGGCGGACGCAGCCGACCCGGAAGCGTGGCGCACGGACGCGCTGTTCCTGCCCGAGAGCCGGGCGGCGTTTCGGGCGCTCCTCAACGAGGGTTTTTCCGACGCGCTGCGCGCCTGCGACGACCGGCCCGGCCTCTACACCTTCTGGGACTACCAGGCGGGGGCATGGCCGCGGAATCTCGGCATCCGCATCGACCACCTGCTGCTCTCGCCGCAGGCCCTCGACCGCCTCGTCTCGGCCTCGATCCAGAAGTCTCTGCGCGGCCTCGACAAGCCCTCCGACCACGTCCCGGTCACGGTGGAGCTCGACCTGGGCTGATGCTTCCCGGCTGACCTCTCCCGGCTGATACCTCCCGCGCCTTCCGCCAATCGATGCTCACACAGAAGCCCTCCGGCTGGACCCTCTTCCGCAACCCCGACTTCCGGCTCTTCGGCGCCGCCCGGTTCCTCACGGGCATCGCCTTCCAGATGGAGGCGGTGGCGGTCGGCTGGTTCGTCTACGACCTGACAAAGAGCGCGCTCGCCCTCGGCCTCGTCGGGCTCGCGAGCTTCGCGCCCGCGATCCTCGGCGCGCTGGTCACCGGGCACGTGGCCGACACCTACGACCGGCGGCGCATCGCGGCGGCGGCCTACGCGCTGCTTGCGCTCGCCTCGGGCGGGCTGACGGCGCTGGCGCTGGTGCCGGGCAGCCCGGTCTGGCCAGTCTACGCGCTGATGATCGCGGTGGGCAGCGCGCGCGCCTTCGCCAACCCGGCGACGCAGGCCCTCCTGCCGACCCTGGTGCCGCGCGAGCAGTTCGGCACGGCCATCGCCTGGAACTCGTCGCTCTGGCAGAGCGCCGCGGTGAGCGGGCCGGCGGTGGGCGGGCTCCTCTACGCGCTCGGCCCCGCCGTGGTGTTCGCGAGCGCGGGCGTCTGCTTCGCCGTGGCGGCGCTCTGCGTCGCGGCGATCCGGCCCGGGCCGGCCGCCGCCCCGCGCGGGCCGGTGACGTGGAGCACGCTGCTCGCCGGCCTGACCTACATCCGCTCGCAACCCGTGGTGCTCGGCGCCATCACCCTCGATCTCGTGGCGGTGCTGCTCGGCGGCGCCACGGCGCTGCTGCCGATCTTCGCCCAGGAGGTGCTGCATGTCGGCCCGCTCGGGCTCGGGCTCCTGCGCAGCATGCCGGCGGCGGGCGGCGTGGCGATGGCGGTGGTGCTCGCCCACCGCCCGCTGGAGCGCCGGGCCGGGCCGCGCCTGCTCGCCGCCGTGGCGGTGTTCGGGTTCGCGACGATCGGCTTCGGCCTCTCGACCTCGCTGCCGCTGTCGATGGCCTGCCTGTTCGTGACTGGCGCCGCCGACATGGTGAGCGTCTACGTGCGCCAGAGCCTCGTGCAGGGCGAGACGCCGGACGCGATGCGCGGCCGGGTCGCCGCCGTCAACACCGTGTTCATCGGCGCCTCGAACGAACTCGGCGAGTTCGAATCCGGCCTGCTCGCGGCGCTGATCGGGGCGGCCCCCGCCGTGGTGGCGGGCGGGGTCGCCACCGTGCTGGTCGCAGGGCTGTGGGGCCGCCTCTTCCCGGCCCTCCGGGCGCGCGACCGGCTGATCGCGGGGTGAACCGGGTCGGTGGGCTGCCACCGCGACCGCATGAAGCCGGCGCCGATCGTGGACGCCGTCGCTAAACCCCAGGTTTCATGACCAAGCGGAACGGTGGGCACCGCCGCCTGTTGTTGCAATGCGTCATGTCAATCCCGCCTGACAGGCAGCACGACAATCGGGGAGTGCCGTCCATGGCCCGCCAGACCGTTGCCGATCTCATCGCCGACACGCTCACGGCCGTCGGCGTCAAGCGCATCTACGGCGTCGTCGGCGATTCGCTGAACGGCCTCACCGACTCGCTGCGGCGGGGCAAGAGCATCGACTGGGTGCATGTCCGCCACGAGGAGGCGGCCGCGTTCGCGGCGGGGGCGGAGGCGCACCTCACCGGCGAGCTCGCGGTCTGCGCCGGAAGCTGCGGGCCGGGGAACCTCCACCTCATCAACGGCCTCTACGATTGCCACCGCTCGCGGGTGCCGGTGCTGGCCATCGCGGCCCACATTCCGAGCGCGGAGATCGGCTCCGGCTACTTCCAGGAGACGAACCCCGAGGCGCTGTTCGCCGAGTGCAGCCACTATGTCGGGCCGGTCGCCACCGTCTCGCAGATCGCCCGCACCCTCGACATCGCCATCCGCGAGGCCATCGCCAAGCGGGGCGTCTCGGTGGTGATCATCCCGGGCGACGTGGCGCTCGAATCGATCGAGGTGCCGGCGCGTCCGCGCTGGATCGCGCCGCGTCCGCCGGTCGTGCAGCCCAACCCCCAGGACCTCGACGCGCTCGTGGAGTTCCTGGAGGGGTCCGAGCGCATTACCATCCTGGCGGGCGGGGGCTGCGCGGGGGCGCACGACGCGCTCGTGGACCTCGCGGGCACGCTCAAGGCCCCGGTCGTGCACGCGCTGCGCGGCAAGGAATTCGTCGAGTACGACAATCCCTACGACGTCGGCATGACCGGGCTGATCGGGTTCTCGTCGGGCTACCACGCCATGATGGAGTGCGACACGCTCCTGATGCTCGGCACCGACTTTCCCTACCGCCAGTTCTACCCGGACCAGGCGCGGGTGGCGCAGGTCGACCTGAGGGCGGGCCAGATCGGGCGGCGCACCCGCGTCGATCTCGGCGTCGTGGCGGACGTGCGCACCACCCTCGACGCGCTCAGCCCGCGCCTCACCGCGAAGACCGACCGGCACTTCCTCGACCGGGCGCTCGCCCATTACCGCGACGCCCGCAAGGGGCTCGACGACCTCGCGGTCGGCCATCCGGGCCGCCGGCCGATCCACCCGCAATACCTCGCGCGCGTCCTCGACGGCGTCGCGGCGGACGACGCGATCATCACCTGCGACGTCGGCACGCCGACCATCTGGGCCGCGCGCTACCTCGGCATGAACGGGCGCCGCCGCCTGATCGGCTCGTTCTGGCACGGCTCGATGGCCAACGCCCTGCCGCAGGCGATGGGCGCCCAGGCCGCCTTCCCGGACCGGCAGGTGATCTCGTTCTCGGGCGACGGCGGCTTCGCCATGCTGATGGGCGAGTTCCTGACCCTGACGCAGATGGGCCTGCCCGTGAAGGTCGTGGTGCTCAACAACGGCACGCTCGGCTTCGTGGAGATGGAGATGAAGGCGTCGGGCTTCCTCGACACCGGAACGGAGCTGAAGAATCCGAACTTCGCCAGCATGGCCGAGGCGGCCGGCGTGCTCGGGATCCGCGTCGAGGACCCGGCCGAGGTGGAACCCGCGCTCACCCGGGCGCTCGCCCATGACGGGCCGGCGCTCGTCGACGTCGTCACCAACCGCCAGGAACTGGCGCTGCCGCCCAAGACCACGATGGAGCAGGCCAAGGGCTTCGGCATCTACCTCGCCCGGGCGGTGCTGAGCGGCCGGGGCGACGAGATCGTCGAACTCGCGCGCACCAACCTGTTGCGCTGACGGGGGGTTCGCCGGCCCGATCCTTGAAGCCTGTTTCCCCGCGATGGCTCGCGCGGTCCCGCTCCGGGACCGCCCGACCCACGACGGGACATCATGGCGGATTCCACGCATCGTACCGACCCGCGCGGGGACGGGTGGCAAGGGCCGCGCTTCGTCGTCGGCCAGGATCGCGACGGGCGCTGGCTCGCGGTCGAGATCCACGGCCTCGGCGGCGGCATCTTCCGCAGCCGCGCCGACGCGCTCCACTACGCCGCCGCCGAGACCGGCCGGCGGCCGGATGCGGTGCGCCTCGCCACGGAGCCGGTCGCCCTCGGCGCGTGAGGCTCAGGCGACAGGACCCGCCACGCCGGCCTGCTCGAAGGTCGCCATGTCGCGGTGGCAGGCGAGCGCCGCCTTGAGCAGGCCGAGCGCCAGGGCCGCGCCCGAGCCCTCGCCGAGGCGCAGCCCGAGCGCGAGCAGCGGGTCGAGGCCGAGGCGCTCCAGCACCGCCCTGTGCGCGCCCTCCGCCGAGAGGTGGCCGGCGACGCAATGGTCGAGGGCGGAGGGATCGAGCGCGTGCAGCACCGCCGCCGCCGCGGTGGCGACGTAGCCATCGAGCACCACCGGCACCCGCTGCAGCCGCGCGGCCAGGATCGCGCCCGCCATCGCCGCCACCTCGCGCCCGCCGAGCCGTCGCAGCACTTCGAGCGGATCGTCGAGATGGCCGGCATGGTGGGCGAGCGCGGCCTCCACGACCGCCACCTTGCGGGCGAGGCCCGCCTCGTCGATCCCGGTGCCGCGCCCGACCCAGCTCGCCGGGTCGCCGCCGTAGAGCGCCGCGTAGATCGCGGCCGCCACCGTGGTGTTGCCGATGCCCATCTCGCCGAGCGCCAGCCCGTCGGTCCCCGCCGCCACCGCCTCCATGCCGAACGCCATGGTGGCGACGCAGGCCTTCTCGGTCATCGCCTCCGCTTCGGTGATGTCGCCGGTGGGCAGGTCGAGGGCGAGGTCGAACACCTTGAAGCCGAGCCCGTAGGCGGCGCAGATCTGGTTGATGGCCGCGCCGCCGGCCGCGAAGGTGTCGAGCATCTGCCGGTTGACCGAGGCCGGGTAGGCCGAGACGCCCTTCTGCGCGACCCCGTGGCTGCCCGCGAAGACGCAGACGAGCGGGCGGTCGAGGCTCGGCATCGCCTTGCCCTGCCACGCGGCGAGCCATGTCGCCAGCGTCTCCAGCCGCCCGAGGCTGCCGGCGGGCTTCGTCAGCACCGCCTGCCGCGCCGCGGCGGCGGCGGCGGCGGCCTCGTCCGGCCCCGGCATCGTGGCGAGGAGGCGGCGGATGTCCTCGAACGGGCTCGCATCCAGGGGGGCATCGATCATGGCGGGCTCCGGCCGCGAAAGTCTCGTCGCGCGTCTAGCCCCTGGGGCGCCGGAAAGCGAGCCGCACGGGCGTGCACGCGGCGGTGGAACGCAGACCGGACCCTCATTCGTCCGGGACGAACGCCCGGTCGTGCGCCTATACTGCGCCGCCTTCACCGATGGGGTGAGCGGTTCGGCGGCCGGCATGACGCAGGGGCCGAGGCCACGCGGGGTGCCCCCGGCTGCGCCGCGCAGGCGAAGCCGCCGAGCCGGGCCGGTGCGGCAAGCGGGGCGGACGGGATGGCCGATCGAGCGGGCTGGGACGCGATGCAGGAGGCCGACGACGAGTTCGAGCCGCCCCCGCCGGGGTCAACGCTGTGGCCGCCGCTCCTCGATCTCGCGGCCTGCCTGCGCTTCTACAGCCGCCTGCCGGTGCCGCCGCTGCCGGGCGAAGCCGGGGCGCACGGGCCGCCCGATTTCCGCACCGCGCCCCGGATGCTGCCGATCGCCGGCCTGGTGATCGCGCTGCCGGCGGCGCTGGCGCTGCTCGGCGGCCTCGGGCTCGGGCTCGGGCCGTATCTCGCGGCGACGCTCGCGGCGCTCGCGGCCACGCTGGTGACCGGCGCCCTGCACGAGGACGGGCTCGCCGACGTGGCGGACGGCTTCGGCGGGGGCAGCGACGCGGCCCGCCGCCTCGACATCATGCGCGACAGCCGCATCGGCGCCTACGGCACCGCGGCGCTGATCCTGGCCTACGGGCTGCGCATCGGCGCGCTCGCGACGCTCGCCGACCGGGCCGGCTGGCGCGCCGCCCTCGTCCTCCTGCTCGCGGCGGCGGTGTCGCGCACGGCGGCCCTGTGGCCGATGCTCGCCCTCCCGCCGGCCCGGCCGGGAGGGTCCTCGCACGCGGTGGGGCGGCCGACCCCGGCGACGCACGCGCTGGCCTGGGCCCTCTGCCTCGCCCTGTTCCTCGCCGGGGGCCTGCTGGGCCTGCCCTGGATCGGCCTCGCGCTGGCCGGGCTCCTGGCGGCCCTGTCGGCCTGGACGATGAGCCGCATGGCCGAGCGCCTGATCGGCGGCCAGACCGGCGACGTCATCGGCGCCTGCCAACAGATCGCCGAGATCGCCGTGCTGCTGGCGATGCTGATCGCCCTCCCGCGCTGACCCGTCCGAAGAACCCGATGCCGCCTCCCTCCTCGCCCTGCACCCGCATCTGCGTGCTGGATCCCGTCACCGGCCTGTGCGAGGGCTGCGGGCGCACCCGCGACGAGATCGCGGCCTGGGGCAGCCTCTCGGAGCCCGAGCGCAAGCGCATCATGACGCTGCTGCCGGACCGGCTCGCCGCGGCCGTCCCGCGGCCCGCCCGGCGCCCCGTCCCCTCCCCCGCCTGACCCGCGATGCCCGGCGCGCTCGGAACCGCCCTGCTCCTCCTCGCCCTCGCGTACGGGGTCGGGAGCCTGGCGCAGGGCGAGATCGCCGGGTGGACGCCGCAGGAGGTCGCGACCGCGCTCGCGGTCGGGGCGGCGCTGCTCCTCGTCGTCAACGGCATCGCGCGCCGCTTCCGGTTCGGCGCCGGCGAGGGGCTGGCGGCGCTCGCGGTCTGGCTGACGCTGGGGGCCGCGGGCGCGACGCTCTACGCATGGCGGGACCATGCCCACGACCTCGCGCTGCGGATGATCGGCGAGTATGCGGCCGGGGAGCCGGTGACGAACGCGGCCGGCGAGGTGGTGATCGCGCGCCGGGCGGATGGCGGCTTCTCAGTCAAGGCGCGGGTCAACGGGCAGGAGCAGAGCTTCGCGTTCGACACAGGCGCCAGCACGGTGGTGCTCACCGCCGAGAGTGCCGCGGCCCTCGGGCTGCAGCCGGGGCCGCAGGCCTTCGCGGTGCCGGTGCAGACCGCCAACGGCCGCACCCTCGCCGCCCCCGTCCTCCTCGACACGGTGTCGGTGGGGCCGATCCGGGAACGGCGCGTGAGCGCCCTCGTCACCCGGCCGGGCTCGCTCAGCGTGAACCTGCTCGGGATGAGCTTCCTGGAGCGCCTGTCTTCCTACGAGGTCCGGGGCGGCCGCCTGATCCTGCGCGGGGCCGGATCGGGCTGAGCGCCGGGGCCGGGACCGGTTCCGGAAGGGTTGTTCGGACCCGGCGTCAGTCCCCGATCACCCCGGCCTCGTCCTGGACCTTCAGCACGGACGGACGGGGCATGGCGATGGTGTTGAAGCCGCAATCCACGAAGTGGATCTCGCCCGTGACGCCGCTCGACAGGTCGGAGAGCAGGTAGAGCGCCGCGCCGCCGACCTCCTCGATGGTGGCGTTGCGGCGCAGGGGGGCGTGGGCGCGCTGGTGGTTGTACATCAGGCGCGCATCCGCGATGCCGGCCCCCGCCAGCGTGCGCACGGGACCCGGCGAGATGGCGTTGACCCGGATACCGTCGGGACCGAGGTCGGAGGCGAGATAGCGCACGGAGGCCTCCAGCGCCGCCTTGGCCAGCCCCATCACGTTGTAGTTCGGCATCACCCGCGTGGCGCCCCCGAAGGTGAGCGTCAGCAGCGAACCGCCCGGCCGCATCCGCTTGGCGGCGCGCTGGGCCAGTTCGGTGAAGGAGAAGCAGGAGATCACCAGGGTGCGCGCAAAGTTCTCGCGCGTGGTGGCGTCGACGTAGCGGCCCTTGAGCTGCGCCTTGTCGGAATAGCCGATGGCGTGGACCGCGAAGTCGAGCCCCTCCGGCCAGTGCGCGTCGAGGCTCGCGAACACCGCATCGACGCTCGCCAGATCCTCCACGTCGCAGGGCAGCACGATCCGCGAGCCGAGGGTGGCCGCGAGCGGGGCGACCCGGCGGCCCAGCGCCTCCCCCTGGTGGGTGAAGGCGAGATCCGCGCCCTGCGCCGCCAGCGTCTTCGCGATGCCCCAGGCGATGGAGTGGTCGTTCGCGACCCCCATGATGAGGCCGCGCTTGCCTGCCATCAAACCCGTCACGCCGTTGTCTCCGGTTGGCCCGCGGTCCGAGCGCCCGGGCGCGGCGCCCGTGTCAGGCGAGTGGGGCGCGAGTGAGGCGCCGTCAGGCGTCCGGGTGCTTGAGCACCAGCGTCGCGTTGGTGCCGCCGAACCCGAAGGAATTGGAGAGCACGTGGCCGAGCCGCGCGTCGTCCACCCGCCGGCGCAGGATCGGCATGTCGGCGAAGGCCGGATCGAGCTCCGCGATGTTGGCGCTCTCGCAGATGAAGCCGTTGTTCATCATCAGGAGCGAGTAGATCGCCTCCTGCACGCCGGTGGCGCCGAGCGAATGCCCGGTGAGCGACTTGGTGGCGGCGATGGGCGGGCAGGATTCGCCGGTGCCGAACACCTCGCGGATCGCCTCGATCTCCTTCTCGTCGCCGACCGGCGTCGAGGTGGCGTGCGGGTTGATGTAGTCGATCTTGACGCCCTTCAGGCCCGCCATGGCCTGGCGCATGCAGCGCACCGCCCCCTCGCCGGAGGGCGCCACCATGTCGTGCCCGTCCGAGGTGGCGCCGTAGCCCGCGACCTCGCCGTAGATCCGGGCGCCGCGCGCCCGCGCGTGCTCCATCTCCTCCAGCACCAGCACGCCGGCGCCGCCCGCGATGACGAAGCCGTCGCGGCCCGCATCGTAGGCGCGCGAGGCCGTGGCCGGGGTCTCGTTGTACTTCGCCGACATGGCGCCCATCGCGTCGAACAGCACCGACAGGGTCCAGTCGAGTTCCTCGCAGCCGCCCGCGAAGATGATGTCCTGGCGCCCGGCCTGGATGATCTCGGCGGCGTTGCCGATGCAGTGGTTCGACGTCGCGCAGGCGGACGAGATCGAGTAGTTCACGCCCTTGATCTTGAACCACGTGGCGAGCGTGGCGGAGGCCGTGGAGGACATGGCCTTGGGCACCGCGAAGGGCCCGACGCGCTTGGGGCCCTTGGCGCGGGCGATGTCGGCCGCCTCGACGATGGCGTGGGTCGAGGGCCCGCCCGACCCCATGATGATGCCGGTGCGGTCGTGCGAGACCTCGTGCTCCTCGAGCCCGGCATCCCGAATCGCCTGCTCCATCGCCACGTGGTTCCAGGCGGTGCCGCCGCCGTGGAAGCGCATGGCGCGGCGGTCCACCACGCTCTCGGCGTCGAGGGAGGGCGCGCCCTGCACCTGGCAGCGGAATCCGTGCGTCGCGAAGCTCTCCGCGCGGGTGATGCCGGAGCGGGCCTCGCGCAGGGACGCGAGAACCTCCTGGGTGGTGTTGCCGATGGACGAGACGATGCCCATCCCGGTGATCGCGACGCGCCTCATGACGATCGCAGCCCTCCTTCGCGGCGTGTGTCGCGCCGTTCCGCTGTCACCTAGGACCGTGCCGGCCCGATCTCAACCGCCAATGCGGGCACCCGCTGCGAAACGGGGGTGCCGGCCCTCCGGGGCCGCGCTCAGCCGCCCGCCGGAGCCGCCGCCTGAAACAGGCCGACCCGCAGGTCCTGGGCCTCGTAGATGCGCCGGCCGTCCGCTTCGAGCCAGCCATCCGCGATGCCGAGGACGAGGCGCCCCTGGCGCACGCGCTTGAGGTCGACGCCGTACACGACCTTCTTGACGCTCGGCAGCACTTGGTCGGCGAACTTCACCTCGCCGACGCCGAGCGCCCGGCCGCGGCCCGACGAGCCGAGCCAGCCGAGGAAGAAGCCGACCAGCTGCCAGAGCGCGTCGAGGCCGAGGCAGCCCGGCATCACCGGGTCGCCCTGGAAGTGGCAGGGGAAGAACCAGAGGTCGGGCCGCACGTCGAGCTCCGCCCGCACGTGGCCCTTGCCGTGGGCGCCGCCATCCCGGCCGATCGAGACGATGCGGTCGAACATCAGCATGGGCGGCAGCGGCAGCTGCGCGTTGCCGGCCCCGAACATCTCGCCGCGCCCGCAGGCCAGCAGGTCCTCGTACGAGAAGTGCGAAGGCCGGGTCGGGGTGTCGGCGGCGGGCGTGTCGGCGGACATGGGGCGGGCGCGATCCTCAGGTTTCGGCGTAGGCGTCGTGCGCCCGGGCCGACGGGGTTTGGCGGGCCGGGGCCCGCAGAGCGGCGCCTGTAGCATAGGGCGCCGGACGGTTCAAAGTCGGGGAAGCCGCCCCGGGTTCCCCAGACACGAACTATAACACTTCTGATGTAAGGGGTTGCGGCCCGGTTCGGGTTGCGGCGCGACGGCCCAGTCCCTATAACCGGGAGCGATCATTCGCGATCCTCACGCTGATAGTCTGGCTGATGAACGACCTGTCGCCCCTGCATGCCGTGCTCAGCGCGCGCGCCCCGGCCCTCCAGGCCGAGGGAGCCGCCGGGCAGCGTCGCGGCTGCCCCCTGTCGGAACTGCGCGACCGGCTGCGCCGGGCGGGCCTGCGCCCGACGCGGCAGCGCCTGTCGCTCGGCTGGCTCCTGTTCGGGAAGGGCGACCGCCACCTGACGGCCGAGATGCTGTACGACGAGGCGATGCGCGCCAAGGTGCCGGTGTCGCTCGCCACCGTCTACAACACCCTGCACCAGTTCACCGAGGCCGGCCTGCTGCGCCAGCTCGCGCTCGACGGCTCCAAGGCCTATTTCGACACCAACCCGAGCGAGCACCACCACTTCTTCCTCGAGGACGAGGGACAGGTGCTCGACATGCCCGATTGCGGGATCACGGTCGATTCGCTGCCGAACCCGCCCGCCGGGATGGAGATCGCCGGCGTGGAGGTGATCGTGCGGCTGCGCCGCCGGCCCTGATCCCGGCCGCATCCGGTTCATGAGGCCGCCGTCGCGAGACGGCGGCTTTTTTCATGGGCGGCCCCCAGGGAACGCCGCGCCGCAGCCTCACGCCTCGGTCAGGAGCCGCGTCACCGTCTCACCGGCCACCAGGGCGGCCAGCGCCCGCTCGCGCCCCTCGTCCACGGCGACGAGCGCCCCGCCGCAGACCGTGCCGTGCCCGCTCATGGCGTAGCGCAGGGTGCTGGCGGGCTGGAGCGCGCCCGGCCGCCAGGAGACGAAGCCCTGCAGGGCGCCGGGCCGGTCGTTGCGGCCGCTGACGAGGTCGAGACCGCTGGCCTGCCCCCGCAGCACCCGCGGCACGATGCGCAGGCGCTGGCGCTCGCGGCTCGCCAGGACGAGGCGCGGGCCGGCGAGCGCCGCCAGCACGTCGGGGGCGAGATGCAGCAGACCCTCGGCGACGAGCGGCCGGTCGGCCGTCTCGAAGCGGTCGAAGACCGCCAGCGCCGTGAGATCGTCGAGCACCACGAAGACGCGCCGGTGCCGGTATTCCGGCCCGTGCACGGTGGTGCCGAGCGCGTAGGCGCTGCCGCCGTCGAGCCGCTCGCCGGCCACGAGCCAGCCCGTGCCCGCCCCGGGCTCGCGCCCGTCCGGCCACGCCACGTTGTGGGCGCGCGGCGAGATCAGGTACTGGCGCGTCGTCCCGGCTTCGACCTGCCCCGACCCGCCCCCCTCCGCGATCCAGCGCACGCCCTCGGCGGCGAAGACGAAGGAGGTGCAGTCGGCATGGCCGTGGGGGTGGCGCTGCTCGGAGAAGCCGCAGGCGAAGTGGCCGAAGCCCCGGGCGGGCGAATCCGAGCGCAGCGCGATCACGCCCGAGACCGTCGTCGCGGGCGCCGGGCGCTCGGCCACGCGCGCGCGCTCGGCGACGAGGGCGCGCTCGCCCAGCGCGAGAAGCCGCCCGATCCAGCCCGCGTGGTCGACCCCGTGCGGCGTATCCCCGAAGGGCGGCAGCCGTCCGCCGGGATCGAGGAGGCCCGTGACCGCCGGGATCGCCGGCTCCACCCGCCCGGCGATGAACGCCGCCAGGGGCTCGCCGGGCAGCGCCGCCGCGAGCAGCCGCCCGAGGCTCAGCAGTTCCAGGCGCTGGTGCAGGGAGGGGTCCGCAAAGGCGCCGTCCGCATCGAGGAGCGACGTGAAGCCGTCGCGCAGCGCGTGGCGGGCGAGCGAGGACCAGAAGCCCGAGAGCGGCGCCTGCGGCAGCGACCGGGCGACCGCGAGCAGCGCGGTCGCCGCATGCACGAGGTGGAGCGAGCGTGCCAGCGTGTTCTGGCCGATGATCTCGGCCAGGGCGAAGCCGTGGCGCAGCGCCTCGCCCGCCAGCGTGCGCAAGGGCTCGGCCCGCAGCGCCTCGGCGTTGAGGCGCCCGAGCAGGCCCGCCAGCACCTCGGCCCGCGCCGAGAGGGCGACCGGGTGCAGCCCGAGCCCGTCGGCGGGCCGGCCCCAGGGATTCGCCTTCGACCATGCGCGGGCCAGCGCCACCGCGCGCTGGCCGTCCGCCTCGGCGAGCGGCAGGAGCCAGGACAGCGACTGGTACTCGATCCGCCACGCCACCGAGCGGAACGGATCCTCGCTCCAGGTCGGCGTCAGCGGCAGCGGCCAGGCGGGGGCGGCGGCCAGGCGAAGCTCCGGCGCGCCGCCCACGGGGCGCGGCCCCTGCTGCAGCGCCCGCAGGCGGTCGAGCACGAGGGGCACGCCGGAGGCGGGCACCGGGTTCCCGGTGCTGCCGAACTCCCGGCTCAGCCGGTCGAGGAAGGCCCCCGCGTCGAGCAGGTCGTCGCCGCACAGGGTCTCCAGCCGCAACGCGTCGTCGAGGGCGATCTCGGGGGCGCCGAGCAGCTCCGGCGCCCCGTCCGCCTCCCAGGCGGCGAAACCGAGCGCGACGCTCGCCGCGCCCGGCGGGGGCGGGAGTTCCAGGGTGAAGCGGCGGGCGTGGCGCTTGGCCGTGAGGTTGACCACCGCGCCGAAATCCGGGGTCGAGACGAGGTCCGGATAGGGCGGCGGGATCTCGGCCCCCTCCCCGTCCCGGTAGACGACGCGCACCATCGCCCCGTCGCGCTCCGGCCGCGCGCCGTGGACCTGCCCCCGCAGGATCAGGGGACGTCCCGGCGCGGTCGCGAGGTCGAGCCAGTCCGGCTGAGGCGTGAGGCGGCGGCGCCGGCGCGGCAGGCCCCGGGCCGCCTCCGCCGGATCACCGGGCCGCAGCTCCGGCCGGCCGACCTCGACCGGCGCGGTGTTGCGCCACGAGCGCACGCTCACCGCCACCGCCCGGGCGGGATCGGGCATCAGGAAGCCGACCCGGACGAGGCCCGCGCCGGCGCCCTCGGCGCCGGCCGGCTGGTAGGCGGGGCCGGCGACCCAGGCGCTCTGGGGATCGAGCAGGGTGCGGGTGAGCCCGGGCACATGGTCGAAGTCGAGGCTCGCCCGGTCGGCGGCCAGGAAATCGAACCCGACCAGCAGGAAATCGGGCGCGGCGAGCGCCGCCTCGCCTGGGTCCCAGGCGAGCTGGAAGCCGAACTCGCACCACGTCTCGGGCGCCACGTCCTCGAAGGTGAGGACGACGCGCGACCAGCGGTTCTTGGCCGGCACCCGATGGTGCGCCTCGCGCGCGCCGACCGTGGCGCCACCCGCGTAATGCGCCGAGACGGGGTGGAGACGTATCACGCCGGACATGGATCGGAAGGAGGGCCGCAGGACGTGCCCGCACCTGCCGGTTGCGACGGGGCGGTGTCAAGCCGCGCCGGGCCGGTCCGCCTCAGCGCCCCGCCCGCGCCCGGTCGCGGATCTGCGTCAGGGTCTGGCCCGGCGTGATCGCGTCGGTGGCGATCTTGAGGTGGATGATCGCCGGACCGCCGCAGGCGCGCGCCGCCGCGAAGGCCGCCGGGAAATCCTCGGTCCGCTCCACCGTCCAGCCGGCGCCCCCGAAGGCGCGCGCATAGGCGGCGAAGTCGGGATTGACGAGGTCGGTGGCCACCGGACGGTCCGGAAACTCGCGCTCCTGGTGCATCCGGATCGTGCCGTAGCTCGCGTTGTCGGCGACGATCACCACGATCGGCAGCCGGTACTGCACGGCCGTCGCGAATTCCTGTCCGTTCATCAGGAAATCGCCGTCGCCGTTGAGCGAGATCACCGTGCGCTCCGGCCAGAGCCGCTTCATCGCCACCGCCGCCGGCACGCCGTAGCCCATCGAGGCTGAGGTCGGTGCGATGTGACCGGCATGGTCGCGGAAGCGGAAGAAGCGGTGGATCCAGGCCGCGTAGTTGCCCGCCCCGTTGCACAGGATCGCGTCGCGCGGGAGCGTCTCGCGCAGGTGCACGATCACCTCGCCGAGATTGACGCCGCCGGGCTGGGGCGTCGCGGTCTCGCCCCAGGCCAGGAAGTCCTGGTGCGCCGCCCGGGTCTCGGCCCGCCACGGGATGCGGGCGGGCGGATCGAGGCGCGCGAGCGCCGCGGCGGTGCGGGTCGGGGCGGCGTTGATGGCGAGGAACGGGCGGTAGACCCGGCCGATCTCCTCGGGGCCCGGATGGATGTGCACGAGGCGGGTCTGCGGCCCCGGCACGTCGAGCAGGCTGTAGCCCTGCGAGGGGATCTCGCCGAGGCGTCCGCCCAGCAGCACCACGAGGTCCGACGCCTTCACCCGGGCCACGAGCTTCGGGTTGGGGGCGAGGCCGAGGTCGCCCGCGTAGTTGGGGTGGAGCGCGTCGAACAGCGGCGCGCGCCGGTAGCTCGTCGCCACCGGCAGGTCGAAGGCCTCGGCGAAGCGCGCGATGTCGTGGCGGGCATTCTCCGTCCAGCAACTGCCGCCCAGGATCACCATCGGGCGATCGGCGCCCGCGACCAGGTCGGCGAGGCGCGCGATGTCGTCGGCGCCCGGCGCGGCCTCGACGGGCTGGAAGGCGGGCGCCAGGGGCGCCTGCGTCGCCTCGACCAGCATGTCCTTCGGCAGCGCGATCACCACCGGGCCGGGCCGCCCGGCGGTCGCGGTCGAGAAGGCGCGCGAGACGAATTCCGGCACCCGGTCGGGATCGTCGATCTCGGTGGCCCATTTCGCCATCGGGCCGAACACGGCGCGGTAGTCGAGCTCCTGGAAGGCCTCGCGCTCGCGGTAGCGGCGCTCGATCTGCCCGACGAACAGGATCAGCGGGGTCGAATCCTGCTGCGCCACGTGCAGCCCCGCCGAGGCGTTGGTGGCCCCCGGCCCGCGCGTGACGAAGCAGATGCCGGGCAGGCCCGTCGCCTTGCCGTGCGCCTCCGCCATCATGGCGGCGGCCCCCTCCTGGCGGCAGGTGGTGACCGCGATGCCGGAATCGCGCAGGGCGTCGAGCACAGGCAGGAAGCTTTCCCCGGGCACCGTGAACACGTGGCGCACGCCGTTCGCCACCAGCTGGTCGACCAGCACCCGGGCGGCCGTGCGCCCCGTCCCGCTCGGTGTCATGGATGTCCGCGCTCCCAGGAATGGACGGCCGCACGTGCCGGGCAGCCTTTCGGCAGAATCGATGGTGCGGTCAGGGGCCGAAGATCACGCCCTCGGTGTAGGGGATCTCCCCGAGACGGGGCGGATTCGGGCCGCGGAAATACTTGTTCTGGTGGCGGCTGATGTGGCGCCCGACGAGGCCCGGCACCGGACCGTCGACGTCGACGAGGACGCTGGGCTTGCCCGAGAGGAGCAGGCGGCGCCCGAGGGGGCCGGCGAAGCGCACGAAGTCGGCGAGGCTGCGGCAGTAGATCAGGTGCGTCGTCGGCACGAGGCGCTTGAGCACGCGCCGCGGCGCGAACACGAACGGGTGCAGGCCGTCCGCCGCCTCCACCACGAGGCAGGTGCAGCCATAGGCGGCATGCGCCTCGATCAGCTCGCGCTCCGGCAGCGCCGCGAGGGCGGGCGGCACGCGCTCGCCGATGCGGTGGAGGCGCACGGGCTCCCGCCCGCGGGCGAGCGACGGCGCGCAGAGCAGCAGGCCGCGGCTGAAGGCGCGAAAGCCCTGCCGCTCGATGATCGGCTGGGTGTGTGGGGCCGGGGACAGGTTGATGTAGGTGACGTCCTGGTGGCGCAGCACGTAGTGGATCAACATCGCGCCTTGGGCCGCGTAGGCGGGCTCGACGTACCAGCTCGACAGGTTGCACCGCACCACCCGCCGTCCGTCCGAGTCGAACGCCGCGAAGATCATCAGCACCGCGCCCACCGGGCGCCCGCCGCTCTCCAGCATGTAGCCGAAGCGCGGATAACCGTCGGGCACGGCGCGCTCGGCCTGGCGCCGCAGGCCGCGCAGCCAGTAGCTCTTCGGGCGCAGGCGGAAGCCCTGGCTCAGCAGCGTCGCCACCGCGTCGAGATCGGCCTCGGTGATCTGCCGGCGTCGCAACGTCGGTCCAACTTCTCCGGACATTCCGTTTACCCTGAGGCGGTGAAGGACTTGCTGCGGATTCTTCCCGGCTGATATAGCTGAAGCCGTGCTCAGGAGACAATCCATTATGTCCGTAAGGTTAACAGTTCTTGGACAAATGAAGCAGATCGCCGAGGAGCAACAGAGGAGCATCGCTCAACTTGACGATGCAACTGCGTTGGTCGAGTCCGGCCTGGATTCACTCTGCTTCGCGATCCTGGTGGCGCGGCTCGAAGCGGAACTCGGGGTCGATCCGTTCACGATGTCGGAGGACATCCTGTTCCCGGTGACGGTGGGCGAGTTCATCGCGCTCTATGAGCGTGCGGCCGTCGATGAAGCGGCCTGAGCCCGGCTCGCTGCGCGAGGCGCTCGCCGCCTCGCCCCAGGCTGCCGGCCGTCTCCACGGCCCGGCGGCCGAGACGTCGTTCGCCGCGCTACTCGCCCATAGCCCGCTCGGCGGCGTCCGCGACGCGCTGCACGGGCGCGCCGTCGCGATCCTCACGGCCGACCAGTTCACGGCGGCGCTCGCCCTGATCGACCTCGACGGCGTGGCGCGCCGGCTGCTCCTCTGCCCGCCCGACCTCGACCCGGCCCACTGGCCGGCGCTGCTCGACCGGGCGGAGATCGACGCGGTCGTGAGCGACCTGCCGCCGGAGGCGCGGCCCGAGACGGGCGGACGCCCCGTCCACGCCATCGGCGCGATCGCGCCCGCGGCCAGCCCGCCCGGCCCGGCATTCGCGACCGAATGGGTGCTCCTGACCTCCGGCACCACCGGCGTGCCGAAGATGGCAGTGCACGATCTCGCGGGCCTCACCGGGGCGATCCGGCCGGGGCCGCCGGGCGCGCCCGCGCCGGTCTGGTCGACCTTCTACGACATCCGCCGCTACGGCGGCCTGCAGATCTTCCTGCGCGGCGTGCTCGGCGGCTCGCTCGTGCTCTCGGACAAGGACGAGCCGGTGGCCGACTTCCTGCGCCGGCTCGGGCGGCACGGGGTGACGCACGTCTCGGGCACGCCCTCGCACTGGCGCCGGGCGCTGATGAGTCCCGCCGTCGAGGCGATGCGCCCCGCCTATGTGCGCCTGTCGGGCGAGATCGCCGACCAAGCCGTGCTCGACGCGCTGCGCGCGGCCTACCCGGACGCCTCGGTCGGCCACGCCTACGCCTCCACCGAGGCGGGCGTCGGCTTCGAGGTCACGGACGGGCGCGAAGGCTTCCCCGAGGACTTCGTCGGCCGGGACGGGCCGGTCGAGATGCGGGTCGTGGACGGCGCGCTGCAGATCCGCTCGGGCCGCACCGCGCGCCGCTACCTCGGCGAGGACGCCCCCGCCCTGACGGATGAGAGGGGCTTCGTGGACACCGGCGACATGGTGGCGCTGCGCGACGGGCGCTTCCACTTCGTCGGCCGGCGCGGCGGCATCATCAACGTCGGCGGCCTCAAGGTGCATCCCGAGGAGGTCGAGGCCGTCATCAACCGGCACCCGCGCGTGCGGATGTCCCTCGTCGAGGGCCGGCGCAACCCGATCACCGGCGCCCTCGTCACCGCGACCGTGGTGCTGCACGCGGGCGAGGCCCCGGCCGACGGCGTCAAGGCCGAGATCCTCGCCGCCTGCCGGACGGCCCTCCCGGCCCACAAGGTCCCGGCGATCCTGCGCTTCGCGGATGGCCTCGCGGTGACGCAGGCCGGCAAGCTCGCCCGCGGCGCCGCTCCCGCGCGGGAGGTCCGTCATGCGTAACGTCGTCGTCACGGGGGGAAGCCGGGGGCTCGGCCTCGGCATCGCGCGCCGGCTCTCCACCTCGGGCTTCCGGGTGATCGCGGTGGCGCGCCGGCCCGACGAGGCGCTTGAGGCGGCGATGCGCGAGGGCGGCCCCGGCGAGATCCGCTTCCTCGCCGCCGATCTCGGGCAGGTCGAGGCCCTGCCCGACCTCGTGCGGCAGGTCCGGGAGGCGCACGGCCCCCTGTACGGGCTCGTCAACAATGCGGGCCTCGGCACCGAGGGCCTGCTCGCGATGATGCCGCTTTCCGACATCGAGGCGCTGGTGCGGATCAACACGCTCGCACCGATCGTGCTGACCAAGCACGCGGTTCGCTCGATGATGGCCGAAGGGCGCGGACGGGTGGTCAACGTCAGCTCGATCATCGCCTCGACCGGCTACAACGCGCTGTCGGTCTACGCCGCCACCAAGGCGTCGATGATCGGCTTCACCCGCTCGCTCGCCCGCGAGGTGGGCAAGCTCGGCATCACCGTGAACGCCGTCGCGCCGGGCTTCATCGACACCGAGATGACGAGCGGCCTCGGCGAGGCCGAGCGCCAGCGCATCGCCGGCCGCAGCGCGCTGCGCCGCCTCGCCGAGGTCGAGGACGTCGCCAACGCGGTGGATTTCCTGATGGGCGAGACCGGCCGCAACATCACCGGCACGGTGATGACCGTGGATGCGGGCAGCACGGCCTGAGCCGTGCCGCCGCGCGGGGCCGCCGGGGCGTCGAGCGCCGCGATCCGGTGCCCGTGTCGGCCCCTTCGGGTCGCTGTCATCGACCGCCGACCCCACGCCGCAGCGTCGCCGAACCCGGGACGTCGGGCGACCGGGCTTGATGTCGGCACGGCGCGCTGGATCGGCAGGCCCGTCGATCCCAGGCCGGCCTTGATCGAACCGGATGCGCCGACAGGCCGGGCCGTCGGTCCGGCGGCCTTCTCGCAACCTGACGGACAGAGCGAGCGGCCGGACGCCCTCCTCCAAGGGGGGTCTTCGAAGGCGGACGAGGCGCCCCGGCGCGAACGCCGGGGCCGCCCGCCCCTCACAAGCCGAGCGCGTCGCGCACGCCGGCCGGCCAGTCCGCGACCTCCAGGCCGTGGGTGGCGAACAGCGCCACGGTCAGCCGGTCAATGCCGAAGGCGACGCAGCCCGTATGGGCCGGCTCGCCGCCCGCGTCGCGCAGGTTCCAGGTCGTGCCGAAGTGCTCGCGGTGATAGTTGAAGCTCATGCAGGCCGTGGCCGGGCCGTCGCCGCGCAGCGGCACCAGCAGCTCGAACTTCAGCGCCTGTTCGAGCTGGTTCATGGCCATGAGCTGGCCGACGCGGCCGAAGAACGGATCGCTCGCCTGCGCCACCTCGTAGACGAGGCCGAGCCGGTCGGCGAGCGCGGTCGCCTTGACGATCCAGCGCTCCCGGAAGGCCTGGATCTGCTCCGGCGTGCCGACGCAGACGTATTCCCGCATGCGGAAGGATTGCAGCCGGTCGAGGTCGCGCGAGGGCTCGCGGCGGAAGCAGTCGCAGGCGACGTCGAAGCGGTAGCCCTGCGCCGGCACGGCGCCGCGCGCCGCCGCGATCGGGTAGACCGGGTAGCAGGCGGCCGGGGTGAGCACGAGGTCGGCGGTCTCGAGCGTCTCGGTCCAGTCGCCGCCGGCATAGTGCCGGTCGACGGCGCCGCGGATCTCGGCCTCGCTGCCCTCCAGGCAGGAGACGCAGCCCAGGAGGTTGGGGAAGCTCTTGAGATAGCCGTGGGTTTCGAGGTGCCGCCGGCTCATCACGGGCGGGAAGCGGAAGACTTCCGTGCCCTCCTCGCGCTGGCGCGAGATCAGGGCCTGCAGCGCCTCCACCACCGCTTCGTAGCGGCCGGTGCGGGCATAGACGCCGTCGGCGTCCATCGGCCGGAAGAGGCCGTCGAACAGGGTGTCGAGACCGTGCTCGGCCGGCCGGGCCGGCGGCGTCCTCAGGGGCATGTTCATGGCGTCGGGTCGCTCCGGTTCGGGATCGGGGAGGGTCGAGGGATTCAGTCGCGCAACGAGGCCGGGACGGTGGACATCAGGCCGGTGGCGGCGAGGTTGGCGGTGATGCGGTCGTTGTGGATCATGATCGGCGCCGAGAGGATGTCGCGCAGCGCCCGCCCGATGCTGAAGGCGCCGTCCTGCCGGTAGCCGGCGAGCCCGCAGGCCCGCAGGGCCGAGGACACGGTGGCGACCGCGAGTTCGGAGGCCTCCACCTTCAGCATCGTGACCGCGGTCTGGACGTCGAGGCTCGACAGCGCCTTGGCGTCGCCGCGGGCCTGCGCGTAGCGGTCGAGGGCGCCGGCGATCAGGGTCCGCAGCGTGCGCAGCGACGAGGCCGCCTTGCCGTAATGGCTCGCGCCCGGCGGCAATTGCCCGCCCGCGCCGCGGGCCGCCTGCCGGGTGAAGGCCTGGGCGCGCTCGACGGCGCCCGCCGCGATGCCGGCCCAGGCGCTCGACCACAGGATGTGCGAGACCGGCGTCATCGTCTGGGCGTGGATGGCCTGGTAGGGCACGGGCAGCACCTGGGCGGGCAGGCCGCGGGCGCGCAGGCGGAAGCCGAAGCTCGACGTCCCGCGCATGCCCAGCGTCTCCCAGCCGCTCAGCCGCTCCAGCGCGTAATCCTCCTTGAGGAAGACCGCGAGCACTTGGTCCGAGGGCGCGGCGTCGGGGGCGCGGCGCGCGGTGGTCACCACGCCGTCGGCCTCCGCGCCGTAGGAAATCACCGTGGCGGCCCGGTCGAGCGTCACGTGGGTCCCGTCCGGCTCGATCGCGGCGGCGCTGGAGCGCACGTTGCCGCCCCCCTGCCCCTCGGTGGTGGAGGAGGCGAGCAGGAATTGCTCCCGGGCGAGCCGGCGCAGCAGGTCGTCGTGCCAGGGCTGCCCGCGCCCGTGCTCGACGAGGCAGGCGACCTTGGTCTGGTGCATCGCGAAGATCATCGCCGTCGAGGCGCAGGCGCGGCCGAGCGCGTAGGCGACATCCGCCACCACGGCGAGGTCCGCCCCCTCGCCGCCGAACTCGGCCGGCACGAACAGGCTCATCAGGCGATGGGCCTTGGCGGCCGCGATCGCCTCGGCGGGGAAACGCGCGTCGCGGTCGACCGCCTCGGCGTGCTCGGCGGCGATGCCCGCCACCACGAGCGCCCGCAGGGCCGGCTCCACCGGGACCGCGACCGCGGAATCGGGCGCCGCATCGACGCCCGCATGCAGATGCTGAATGGTCATCCTCGTCTCGCTCGTTCGATGCTGCCCCCGGCCGCCCGCCCGCTCTGTGGCAGGTCTGTTCCGACGTCCGGCTCCGACTGACTTAGATCGTCATTCGCTAAAACATGATGATTTGAATCGTCGAAGACGAAGCGTCCGCCGACGCAAGGTCGCGTCGTGAAAACAATCTTAAGTGTGTTTCGGTGGAATCTTCCGGACGGCCGTGTCCAGGCCGCCCGTGCACCGGATGGAAAGGCCGGCGCGGCAGGGTCGGGCCCGACGCGGCGTGCCGCAACGACGAGAGACCATCATGCCCGACAGCCCTTCCCCCGAGATCGCCGCCCGCACCGCCGCCCTGGTCGAGGGCATCCTGGCCCAGAAGGGGATCGCGGGCGCGCCCGCGCCCGACACCTTCCTGACCGAGGCGGGGCTGACCTCCCTCGACCTCGTCAACCTGATGCTGGCGATCGAGGCGGAGTTCGACATCACCATCCCGTCGAGCCACCTCAACCCGCAGAGCTTCCGCACCCTCGGCTCGATCGCCGCGATGGTGCAGGCGGTGCGGGGGGCCGGCCCGCTCGCGGCCTGACAGCCGGTCCACGGCCCGCCTCACCGGTCCGCCGGGGCGGCCAACTGCTCGCGCAGCAGCGCCGCCGCCACGCCGATCAGCAGCCCGAGCACGAGGCCGGCGGCCACCACCACGCTGCGCGGCACGCCGGCGCGGCTGAGCGGCGCCACCGCCGACTTGATGACGCGGGCATTCGTGGTGTCGAGGGTCTGGCGCTCCTGCAGGTCCTTGGCACGGTTGAGGAACGATTCGTAGACGCCGCGGTCGGCCGCCGCCGCGCGCTCCAGCTCCCGCAGCTGCACCTGCGCGGCGTTGGCGGTGGCGGCCTCTCCCTTCAGCGAGGCGATGCGCCGCTCGATGGCGGCCTCGCTTGCCTTGGCGCGCTCGTTGTCGGAGGCAGCCGCGCGGGCGATGCGGTTCAGCTCCTCGTCGAGACGCTGGCGGGCCGCCCGCACGCGCAGCGCCATGCCGGTATTGGCCGGGTGGCGGGGGCCGTAGACCAGCGCCGTCTCGGCCTCGGCGCGCTTGGCCTCGGCCCAGGTGGCGCGCAGGGCCGCGAGCGCGGTCGACTGCACCGCCTCGGTGGTGCCGTCCGGAACGTCGCCGGTGCGCCGCAGACGCTCGACCTGCTCCAGGCGCGCGCCGGTCTCGGCGGTGCGGGTGCGGGCCAGGGCGAGCTGGTTCGTCAGGTCGGTGAGCTGCTGCTCGGAGACCAGCCGGCCGCTCGCGCCGATGAGGTCGCGGCGCTGGCGGTAGGTCTCGACCGCGGCCTCGCTCTGCTGCAGGCGGGTCCGCAGCTCGCCGAGCCGGGCATCGAGGGCCGCGGTGGCGCGGGTGACCGTGTCGGACCGGTTCTGGCCGAGTTCGCGCAGGAAGGCCTCGGCCACCCCGTTGGCGACCCGCGCCGACTTGTCGGCATCGCTCGTGGTGGCGCCGACCTCGATCACGAAGGTGCGGTCGGAGCGGCGCACGCTCACGGCCTTCTCCAGCGCCCGCACCGCCCGGGCCTCCGGGGTCTCGCCCGCGCCGCTGGCGGGCGGGGCCGGCCAGAGGCGGGCGAGCAAGCGCGACAGCAAGCCCTCGCGCGGCGCGCCGAAATCCTCGTCCTCGGCGAGCCCCTGCGCGCGCACCACGCTCGTCAGGACGCTGGTGGCGCGCACCATCTGCGCCTGGCTCTCGCTGATGAGGATCGATTCCTCGCCGTTGCTGGCGTTCGGGTTCAGCTCGTTCTGGAACACCTGCAGGTTGCGCGGATCGAGCAGCACCCGGGCGACCGCCTCGTAGCGGGCGGGCATCATCAGCGCCGCGCCGGGCGCCACCACGGCGGCGAGCGCCACCGGCACGACGATCCAGGCCCAGCGCCGCCGCAGCGTGCCGACCACACCGCGCAGGTCGATCACCGCGGCCGGCGCGGCGTCTTCGGTCCGCTGCGGCGGAAACGGCGGTGCCGACACCACGATATGCTCGATCCGACCCATCAGGACGCCTCCACGCGCGGCGCCGTGGGCTCGCTCCGCTCCGGATCGCAGGCTGTCCCGCGATGGCACGGAGCGTGCGCCGCCAGGGCACCGCAGGCTCCGGACTGCAATCGGCGGTCCAGCCGGCGGAGCGCGGATCAGGACAGGATGGCGAACTCCGTCACGGCCTCGTCGGCGCCAAGCATCCCGAAGAAGACGATCCGCTGCGCCGGCGCGAGATGCCCGAAGGCCGTGGAGTGCACCGCGTCCTCCCCCCGCACCAGCGTCGTCCCGAATCCGGACGGCGGCCGGATTCGGCACAGCGCCCCCGACGCATCCGAGACGACGACCCCGCCGTCCTGACGGGAGAGGGCGAGGTCGGGCGGGAGGAGGAAGCGGATCTCGACGGGCAGGAGCGGGGAGGCGCCGTCGAGCCGGTCGGCGAGCGCGAGGCCCGCCGGGCTGCGGGCGAGCCGCCGCTCGTGGCGCACGCCGAAGCGGCGCAGATAGCCGTCATGCACGCCCGTGACCGACCAGTCCGGCCCCGGCGCCTCGGCCAGGAGCGAGGCCTGGGCCCGGCTCGTCCAGCTGAACCCCGCCGCGGCCACGCTCTGCGAGGCGCCCGACACCGCCAGCGTGTTGTGGGCGAGGCTCTCCCGCAGGGCCGTGCGGCGCCCCTGCCCGGAATGGTACAGGAACGTCCCGGCATCGATCAGCACCGGCTGCCCGTCGAGCGCGAGCCAGAGCGCGAGCGCGTCCGCATGGCCGTGCGCCGCCAGGGTGAGGTAGCCCAGCGGCCCGTGATCGAACACCGCGTGGACGCGCCGCCCGGCGATGCGCTCGCGGATGGCCGTGTAGCCGCCCGCGCGGAAGACCGTGAGCCCCTCCGGCGGGAGGGCCGCGCCCTCCGGCACCGCGAAGACGGCGTCGCGCAGATGCGGGTCGCGGACCGGCGGCAGGAGGTCGCGGCGCCCGGACAGGCCGGCCACGGCGGCGGCCACCGAGGCGGCGTAGCGCGGCTCGCGGTCCGGCGGCTGGCCGAGCACCCGGCCCTCGTCGTCGTCGCCGATCGCCGGCACCCGCCCGGTCTCGTCCATCAGGGCGAGCAGGAAGGCGGCGCCGCGCTCCAGGCGCTCGTGCAGGGCCCCGGAGAGCGGCCGGCCGGCCTCCCGCGCCAGGAGGGCGGCCAGCGCCAGCATCTCGACGGTGAAGCCGTGATAGGTCGGCGACTGCTCGGCCCCGACCCCGTCCGGCAGGATCTGCCGCAGCGCCTCGGCCTCCAGAATGGCGCGGCCCTCCGCCTCCCAGCCGCTCCCCGCCTCCGGCATCAGGAGCCCGGCGACGAGCAGGCCCAGACCCTCCGCCACCCGGTGGTTGTTGGCCGAGGAGTGCAGCGAGGGGAAGGCCGCGAGGTGATGGGCGTGGGCGCCCACGAAGGCGCGCAGGCGCGCGCGGTCGTCCGGAGCGACGCCCTCAGGTCCGGCAGCGGCGGCCAGGAACAGCACGCTCACGAGCCGCATGGCGAGTTCGATACCCGAGACCCAGTGCACGCCGCCATAGGGCGGGTTCGCGTCCATCCAGGCGCGCACGAGCCGCAGGCCGGCGTCGAGCGCGCCGTCCTCCCCGGCCGCCACCGCGGCGGCGAGGGGGTGGAGCACCTGCAGCCGGCTCGGCTCCCAGACGTACTTCACGTCCCCGAGGGTGCCCTCCGGGCCGGGCTGATGCGAGGTCGAGCGCACGTCGACCAGGAAGGAGGAGACCTCGCGGCCGGGCCAGCGCCCGCCGGTCACCGGATCGTGCAGCCAGAAGCCCGCGCTCTCGCGGGGATCCGCGAAGGCGGCGGGCGGCCAGTCGCGCCCGAGGAAGCGCAGCCGCCCCTCGCGCGTCCGCGCGAGGCTCTCGCGCACCGCCGGCAGATCCGCCGCGAGGGCGAGACGCCGCCGCAGGCCGGGGAAGTCCGGCAGCGGGGCCTGCGCCCGCTCCCCGCCGTCCCCCCAGCCCACCGGTCGGCGCCGCCACGCGCGCTTGCGGCGGGCTTCCTCAAGGCGATGCAGCACCTCGGCGGCCGACATCGCCCGCAGGCGCCCGGCATACCAGCGCAGCCGCGACAGCCGCGCCCCGATGCGGCCGCCCCGGCCCCGGCGCCGTGCCGGAGCGGTCTCAAAATGAACCATGAGACTTCCCGAAATGACCGCAGAGGGTCCGATATTCCATCAATGAACCCAGTATCAGTGCCGGAAAACGACACTTCAAGGTATCTCTTCGCTGGATTCCATCTTGCTCACATCCGGTCGACCCGGGCGATCGACGCCCGTTGGAATGGACCATCCGATGAAGATCCTTTCGGTGTTCGGAACGCGGCCGGAAGCCATCAAGATGGCGCCGGTGGTGGCAGCGCTGCAGGCGACGCCGGGCGTGACCTCGCGGGTCTGCGTCACCGGCCAGCACCGCAGCATGCTGGACAGCGTGCTGTCGACCTTCGCGCTCTCTCCGGACGACGACCTCGACGTGATGCGCCCGGACCAGACCCTGGCGGACGTCTCGGCGCGGGTGATGACCGGCCTCGACCGCATCCTGGCCGCGTGGCGGCCCGACTGCGTGCTGGTCCAGGGCGACACCGCCACCAGCACCGCGGCCGCGATGGCGGCCTTCTTCCGGCGCGTCCCGGTCGGGCACGTCGAGGCGGGCCTGCGCACCGGCAACATCGCCAGCCCCTGGCCGGAGGAGGCGAACCGCCGCCTCACCGCGGTGGTGGCCGACCGCCACTACGCCCCGACCGCCCGGGCGCGCGACGCGCTGCTGGCCGAGGGCCATGCCCCGGACCGCATCCTGGTGACCGGCAACACCGGCATCGACGCCCTGCTGCGCATGGCCGAGATCGTCGGCACGCCGGGCCCCCTCAAGGCCGCCCTGGAGGAGCGCTACGCCTGGATCGACCCGGCCGCGCGCCTGATCCTGGTGACGGGGCACCGCCGCGAGAGCTTCGGCGACGGCTTCGAGCGGATCTGCGTGGCGCTGAAGGCGCTGGCGCGGCTGCCGGGCGTGCAGGTCGTCTATCCGGTCCATCTCAACCCGAACGTGCGCGAGCCGGTCTTCCGGCATCTCGGATCCGAGCCGGGCATCCGGCTCATCGAACCCCTGGACTATCCGGATTTCGTCTATCTGATGACCCGCGCCAGCGTGATCCTGACGGATTCGGGCGGCGTGCAGGAGGAGGCGCCGGTCCTGCGCAAGCCCGTGCTGGTGATGCGCGACACGAGCGAGCGCGCCGAGGCGATCGAGGCCGGCGTCGCCCGCCTCGTCGGCACCGACCCCGAGGTGATCGTCGGGGCGATCCGCCACCTGCTGTCGGACGCGGACGCCTACGCGGCGATGGCGAGCGGCGCGAGCCCCTTCGGCGACGGGCATGCGAGCACCCGCATCGTCGCCGATCTCCTGGGCCGCAGCGCCATCGCCCTGCCGCCGCGCCGGCGCCGGCCGGCGGTCGCCCGGGAGTTCGTCCCCGCCCCGCGCCCGGCGGCCGGCGCCCAGCGCATCGCCTGACACCAATCCCCTCCCCTTCCCCGTCCCTTCCCCGTCCCTTGCGCGCCCCTTCGGAGCGAGACCTGCCATGACCCGCACCCGTCAGACCATCTCGGTGATCGGCCTCGGCTATGTCGGCCTGCCCACCGCCGCCACCTTCGCGTCCCGCGGCCTCCAGGTGATCGGCGTCGACATCCGCCAGGACGCCGTCGACCGCATCCGCAGCGGGCAGGCCCACTTCATCGAGCCGGACCTCGACATCGTGCTGCGCGCGGTGGTCACCTCCGGCAATCTCCGGGCGACGACGGTGCCCGAGCCCGCCGACGCCTTCCTGATCGCGGTGCCGACCCCGATCCGCGAGGACCGCAGCGCCGACCTATCCGCCGTGAAGGCGGCGCTGGCCTCGATCGCGCCGGTGCTCAAGCGCGGCGACCTCGTCATCATCGAGTCGACCTGCCCGGTCGGCACCACCAAGGGCGCCGCCGAGCAGCTGCGGGCCCTGCGCCCCGACCTCACCTTCCCGGACGACACCCCGGAGAGCTCCGACATCCTCCTCGCCTACAGCCCCGAGCGGATCCTGCCCGGCCAGACCCTGCGCGAGCTGATCGAGAACCCGCGCACCTACGGCGGCCTCGACCACCGCAGCGCGGTGGGGGCCCGCGAGCTCTACGCCGTCTTCGCCACCGGGCCGAACCGGCTCACCACCGCGCCCGCCGCCGAGCTGTCGAAGCTCGTCGAGAACGCCTACCGCGACGTGAACGTGGCCTTCGCCAACGAGCTGTCGCTGGTCTGCGACGCGCTCGGCCTCGACGTCTGGTCGGTGATCAAGCTCGCCAACCTGCATCCGCGGGTGAACATCCTGGCGCCGGGCGCCGGCGTCGGCGGCCACTGCATCCCGGTCGATCCCTGGTTCATCCACGAGGCGCTGCCCAACCACACCCCGCTGATCCGCACCGCCCGCGAGGTGAACGACAACAAGCCCCACTTCATCGCCGAGCGGGTGGCGACCATCGCCTCGCGCTTCCGCGCGCCGACGATCGCGGTGCTCGGCCTCGCCTACAAGCCGAACGTCGACGACCTGCGCGAGAGCCCGGCGCTGCTGATCGCCCGCCAACTCGCCGACCGGCAGCTCGGGCGGCTGATGATCGTGGAGCCCCACGTCTCGGGCCTGCCGGCGGGGCTGTCGGGCCGCGACGACGTCGTGCTCGCCTCCCTCGACGAGGCGGTGGCGCAGGCCGACGTGGTGGCGGTGCTGGTCGCGCACGACCGCTTCCGCGGCCTCGACCGGGGCGCGGTCGCCTCGAAGATCGTGGTCGACGCCGCCGGGCTGTTCTCCCGCGCCGCCGAGGCGGCCTGAAGCCCGGGGAGAGCCAGATGCGCGTCGAACTCCTCGGCCTTCCGGTCGACATCCTCAGCCACGACGAGACCCTGGCGCGGGCGCGCGCCGCCATGCGCGGCGAGGCCGGGCGCTGCCAGCACGTCGCGCTGAACGTGGCCAAGCTCGTCAACGCCCGCCGCGATCCCGACCTCGACAGCGACATCCGGGAGAGCGACCTCGTGGGGATCGACGGGGCGGGCATCGCGCTCGCCCTGCGCCTCCAGGGCCACGGCCGGGTCGAGCGGGTGGCCGGCATCGACCTGTTCGAGAGCCTGATCGCGCTCTGCGCCCGCGAGGGCCTGCGGCCCTACCTGCTCGGCGCCAAGCCCGACGTGGTGGCGGATGCCGGCCGCGCGCTCGCGCGCCGCCATCCCGGCCTGGTGCTGGCGGGCAGCCATCACGGCTATTTCCGGCCCGACCAGGAGGAGGCGATCTGCCGCGGGATCGCGGAGAGCGGCGCCCATTGCCTGTTCGTGGCGCTGCCGACGCCGCAGAAGGAGCGGTTCATGCGGCGCCACCGCGACAGCCTCGGCGTGCCCTTCGTGATGGGGGTCGGGGGGTCGTTCGACGTGGTGGCGGGCCGGGTCCAGCGCGCGCCGCTCCTCGTCCAGCGCCTGGGCGCCGAGTGGTTCTACCGTCTCGCCCAGGAGCCGCGCCGGCTCGCGGGCCGCTACCTCCGCACCAACGCGGTCTTCGCGGGGCTCCTCGCCCGCCAGGCCCTGCGCCGCCTCGCGCCCGAGCGCTTCGGGCCGGCCTCCCGCACCCGGAGCTGATCCATGGAGCGCGCCGCCTACATCCTCTACTTCGTGGCGAACCTCGCGCCCAAGGCGCTGATGTTCGCCCTTCTCGTCATCCTGACCCGCCTGATGCCGATGGCGGAGTACGGGCTGTTCATGCTCGTGCTCACCACGGCCGAGATCTTCGACATGGCGCTCGGCAACTGGGTCAGGGTGTTCGCGCTGCGCAGCGAGGGGGCGGTGGGCGGCAGAATGCGTCCGCACCGGCTGGGGCGGCTGGTGGTGCTGACGCTCGGCATGACCGGCGTGTCCCTCACGCTCGCCATCCTGAGCGGGCTCCTGCGCCACGACCAGGGGGTGCCGTTCGCGCTCGCGGTCGCCGCCTACCTGCTCGCTTTCGCGCCGCTGCGCCTCGGCCTGATCCTGCTGCAGATCCGGCGGATGCACCAAGCCTACGCGCTGGTGGAATCGCTGCGGGCGGGCGGCACGCTCGCCGCCGCCACGGGCGCGACCCTGCTCGTCGGGCCGCAATTCCTGCCCGCGACCCTCGGGCTCGCCGGGGCGACCCTGGCGGCCGGTCTCGTCGGCCTCGCGCTCGCGCTGCGCGGTTCGGCCCGGCCGCGCCTCGCGCGCACCGGCTACGGAGCGGCGATGGCCTTCGGCCTGCCGATCATGATCGCCAGCCTGTTCGGCTACACGATCGGCTCGGTCGACCGCTACGTCGTGGATGCCCTGATGGGTCCGCACGCGGTGGCGGTGCTGGCCGCCGCCTACTCGCTGGCCCGCCAGCCCATCGACCTGTTTCTCGGGCCGCTCAACTCCTACGCCTTCCCGCACCTCGTGCGGGTCTACGAACAGGACGGCGTGGCCGCGGCCGGAACCGCGCAGGCGGGCCTGCTCACCACCGTGACGGCGGTGGGCGGCGCGATCACGGCCGGCCTCGTCCTCCTGGCCTGCCCGCTCCTGGCGGTGGTGCTGCCGGAGGATTACCGCGCCGAGGGCGCCCAGCTCATGCCCTGGCTGGCCGTGGGCTCGCTGTTCCTGACCACGAAGTTCTTCATCTTCGACAACGCCTTCCACCTCTCGAAGCGCACTTGGCTGCAGCCCCTCACCATGCTGACGCCGGCCGTCGTCGGGGTGGCGCTGTGCGCCCTTCTGGTGCCGCGGGTCGGCCTCGTCGGGGCGGGCATCTCCTACGCCACCGCGTGTGCCACCGCCTGCCTCACCACGGCGCTCCTCACCTCCCGGATGGTGCCGATCCCGATGCCCTGGGGCGGCCTGGCACGGATCGCGGCCGCCAACCTCTGCGCCTGCCTTTCGCTCGTGGCCGCCCGCAACCTGCTCGTCCCCTACGGTCCGATGCCGGTGCTGATCGGCAGCACGCTCGCCTTCGTGGTGGTCTATGCGGCGGGCCTGACGCTGCTCGGCCTCTCGATCCGGCGGGCGATGCAGACCCCCTGGTCGCCGCTGGTGCAGGATCCGGCCCCGGTGGCGCCGGCCCTGACGCCCGCGGTCACGAAGCCCTGACCGCCCCGGCGGCGGCGGCGTCCAGGAGGGCGAGATAGTCGCCGACCACGCGCCGGGTCGCGAAGCGCGCGGCCCGGTCGCGGCGCGGCACCGGATCGCCCGGCGCGTCGAGCGCCCGGGCGATCCCCGCCGCGAGGGCCTCGACGTCGCCCACCGGCACCAGGGCGCCGTGGCGGCCGTCCTCCAGGATCTCGCGCGGCCCGCCGCAATCGGTCGCGACGACCGGCAGCCCGGAGGCGAGGGCCTCCACCACCACGTTGCCGAAGCCCTCGCTGCGCGACGACAGGGCGAAGACCCGCGCCTGCGCGTAGCTGTCCCAGGGCGAGGGCCGGTAGCCGGGCAGCGCGACGCGCCCGGCGATGCCGAGATCCCGCGCGAGCCCCTCCAGGGCGGCGCGCTCGGGCCCCTCCCCCAGAATCACGAGGCGGGCGGGCGCGGGCAGGCGGGCCACCGCCCGCAGGAGCGTCGCGAAATCCTTCTCGGGGGCGAGGCGCCCGGCCGTGAGGATCACGGGCTCCCGGGCGCGCAGCTGCGCTTCGCTCGACGCCGGCCGCGCCTCCTCGACCGGGATGGCGTTCGGGATCGAGACCACCCGCGCGGCGGCGCCGCGCCACTCCTCGACGAGGTGCCGCACGAGGCTCTGCGAGACGCACACCGTCGCGGCGGCTTGCCGCGTGAGGAGCGGCGCGAGCGTGAAGGCCGTCAGCCCGAGGCGCCCGCGCCCGACATCCGAGCGCCCGTGATAGGACAGCACGATCGGCACGCGGGTGCGGGGTGCCTGCACGCGGGCCAGCGCCTGGGCCGCCGCGATCGCTTGCGCCGCCGCGAGCTTGACGTTCGCCGCCCCGCCCACCCCCAGCACCACGTCGGCCCGGCCCGCGGCGAGGTGGCGCGCGAGCGCCCGCACCGAGGCCGCGTGCGAGGGGCCGAGCGGCGTCACCGCGACGCCCGGATCGAGGAAGTCCCGGTTCTCCTCGGCCAGGAAGTCGACGAACAGCCGCACCTCCCGGCCCTCGGCCCGGAAGCCCGAGGCGAGCACGGCGGCAGCGCGCTCGGCTCCCCCGCCCACCAGGGCCGGGACGTAGACGGCGAGACGGGCGGGAGGTCGGGCCAGCACGGGGTTCTCCGTTGGCACAGGTCCCCGCTGCTGCGGGCGGCCCGGGGCTTGCGCCCCGGTCGGAACGGTCCGCGCCCCTGGATCGAATTGGGACGAAAGCGGCGGCCGCCCGTGCGCGGACCGGACGCTACCAATCCGCGGTTGCGGAGCCGTGAACGAGAGGAGCCCGCCTTGAATGCCCTCGACGTCGCCCGCGGTGCCTATGCGCGCCTGCCCCTCGACACCCGGCTGCAGCTCGGCCGGGTGCTGCGCCACGTCCCCTCCGGCCTGAAATACGGCGGCACCTACCGGGTATGGCGCGAGCGCATCCGGCGCGCGGCCGCCGATCCGGCCTATGCGGCGGCCGAGCAGGATGCCGCCCTCGTCGCCCTGCTGACGCGCGCCCGCGCGGCGAGCCCGGCCTACCGCGCCCGGCTCGCCCCCATCCTCGGCCACGGCCCCCTGGAGGCCGACGCGGTGCGGGCGGCGTGGCACCGGATCCCGATCCTCACGGGGGCCGAGACGGTGTCGCTCGGGCGCGCGCTCTGCACGGTCGAACCCGAGCGGCTCGACGAGTGCGTCACCGGCGGCTCGTCGGGGCGGCCGGTGCGCTTCTACCTCGACCGCGGGCGCTCGCCGGTCGAGTACGCCTTCGTGCACGAGGCCTGGGCGCGCGCCGGCTTCACGCCGGGCGAGACCCGGGCGGTGTTCCGCGGCGTCGACATCGCCGGCCCCTCGCACATGCACGAGGAGCCGGCGCTCGGGGAGCTGCGCTGCTCGGTGTTCCACCTCTCGGATCCGGTGATGGCCGGCTATCTCGCGGCGATCCGCCGGCGGGGCATCGCCTTCCTGCACGGCTACCCGTCGGCGCTCTCGATCTTCGCCGCCTACGTGCTGCGGGCGCACGGGCCGCTCGCCCAGATCCGCGGCGTGCTGCCCGCCTCCGAACGCATTCCGGCCCCGTTCCGGAGCACGATCGAGCGGGCGTTTCCGGAGGCGACGCTCGCCCCCTTCTACGGCCTGAGCGAGAAGGTCGCCTTCGCCACCGAAGTCCCGGGCTCGCCCGACATCTACGCCTTCTCGCCCCTCTACGGGCTCGCCGAACTCGTCGACGCCGAGGGGATCCCGGTCACCGAGCCGGGCCGGCGCGGGCGCCTCGTGGCGACCGGGCTGCTGTTTCCGGGCATGCCGCTCATCCGCTACGAGACCGGCGACGAGGCGGAACTCGTCGAGGCCGCGACCCGCGCGAACGGCCGGCAACTCAGGATCCGCCACATCCTGCCGCGGCACGGGCAGGATTACCTCGTCGGCCGCTCCGGCATCCTGGTCCCGCTCTCGGGCATGCTGCAGGTGGACGAGGAGATCCTCGGCATCGGCGAGTTCCAGTTCGTCCAGATGGAGCCGGGCCGGGTGATCCTGCGCATCGTGCCGCGCGGCGGCAGCGTGCCGGACTTCACCGGATACCTCCTGCGGGCCAACCGGAAGGCGGCAGGCGAACTCGAAGTGACGCTGGAGATCGTCGACCACATCCCCACGACCGTCCGGGGCAAGCGCAAGTTCATCGATCAGCGCCTGACCCTGGCGCGCGACGCCGAGCGCCTCACCGAGGAGGCGTGGGACCGGGAACCGGCCTGATGGGCGGAGCGCGGCCGGGGTCGCGGGTGGTGCGAGCGGCCGTGCCGTGCGGCCCCGCCGGCCGGGGAATCACGCCCGTGGACTGGACCGATGAGGCGCGGGCGAACTCCCGGACCTCAGCGCCGGGCCTCGGTCGCCATCCGCAGGGCGAGCCCGGCCAGAACCGTGCCCATGAGCCAGCGCTGCACGAGGAGCCATCCCGGGCGGCGGCTCAGGAACACCGCGATGGAGCCCGCCGCGATCGCGATGGCGGCGTTCACGGTCACGCTGACGCCGACCTGCACGGCGCCGAGCATCAGCGATTGGGACAGCACGCTGCCCTGCGCCGGATCGATGAACTGGGGGAGCAGCGAGAGGTAGAGCATGGCGATCTTAGGGTTGAGCAGGTTCGTCACGAACCCCATCGCGAACAGCTTGCGCGGCCCGTCCACCGGCAGGTCGCGCACCTGGAACGGCGATCGCCCGCCCGGCCGCACGGCCTGCCATGCGAGGTAGAGCAGGTAGGCCGCCCCGGTCAGCCGCAGCGCGTCGTAGGCGTAGGGCACCGCGAACACCAGCGCCGTGATGCCCAGCGCGGCGCACAGCACGTAGAACACGAAGCCCAGCGCCACGCCGCCCAGCGAGATCAGCCCGGCCACGCGCCCTTGGCAGATCGAGCGCGAGATGAGGTAGATCATGTTGGGGCCGGGCGTGAGCACCATGCCGAGCGAGACGAACGCGAAGGCAAGCAGCGTTGTCGAGCTCGGCATGGCGATGATCTCCTTCGGACGACGCCGGACAGCCTTCGCCTATCCGGGCCTAGCGACCTCGGCGTAGACCGCGCGCAGGCGCTCGGCCAGGGCCTCGAGGGTGAAATGCTGCGCGTAGAGGTGCCGCGAGGCCGCCTGCATGCGCCCGAGCCGGGCCGGATCGTCGATCAGCCCGGCGAGCGCCCGGGCGACGGAGTTGGCATCGCGCTCCACGATCACCCCGTTCAGGCCGTCGCGCACCACCGCCCGGGTCTCGGCCACGGGCGTCGCCACCAGGGCGGCGCCCGCGCAGGCGCCCTCGATCAGCGAGAGCGGCATGTTCTCGGCCTCCGAGGGCAGCACGACGATGTCCGCCTCGATCATCAGCCGGTGCACCTCGCCCGAGGGGATCCAGCCGGTGAAGTGCACCCGCTCCGCGAGGCCCGCCGCGCGCGCTTGCGCGGCGCAGGCCTCCACCGCGCCGTTGCCCGCGACGGTGCAGGTCCAGGCGCCCTGCCGCCCGAGTCGCGCCAGGGCCTCGATCAGCACCGGCACCCCCTTGCGGGTGCCGACCTCGCCCGCGAACAGGATCCGCACCGGCCGGCCCGGCGCCGCGGCGATCTTCGGCAGCCGCAGCGGGGCGGCGAAATCCGGGATGCCGTTCGGCACGACGCGCAGGCGCTCGGGCGCCACGCCGGCCTGGGCGACGAACCGCTCCCGCGAGACCTCGCCGAGCGCGATCACCCGGTCGGCGGCCCGGCAGAGGGACAGGAAGAGCCGCCCGGAGAGGTCGCGGCGGGCGATGCCGTCGACGGGGAACTGGCCGTGGAAGTGGAGCACCACCGGGCAGCCGGCGCGGCGGGCGAGGGCCGCCAGCACGCGCTTGCGCACGAGGCTGCCGCCGGTCGCGAAGTTGATGTGGACGAGATCCGGCCGGAATCGCGCCAGCGCCGCCGCGAAGGCGAGCGCCCGGCCGGGAAAGGCCGCGATCCAGCCCGCCCCTTGCGCCTCCCCGCGGCTCGCGAGGTAGTGCACCGCGACACCATCCTGCTCGGCGAGGCGCCCGCCCTCCCGCAGGTAGAGGTACAGGCGGTCGATCCCGCCCTTGCCGTCGGGGCCGGACGGCGTGACGCACAGCACCCGCACGGGCCGGGCCGGCGCGCCGGCCCGGAGCCCGCGCGGGGCCGCCGGCGGGGGAGCCTCGGCAAGGTCGATCACAGTCACCCTCCGCAGACGGAACGCAGCCGCACCCTGTGTGTCGCCGGGTCAAGAAAGTCTTACGCCGATCCGCGACGGGTCCGACTGAGGCTCATTCAGTCGTGCCGAGATCCCGGCCGCGCGGATTCGCACCGGGCCGTTCGTCCGATGTTAACCGGACCGCGCGTCTTCTGTGCAGGAGCCGGGCCGTCGGCGAGGCAGAACGGCGCAGCGGGGCGGCGATGAGCGGGATCGGATCTGTGCCCGCGGCGCGGCCGGATCATCCGGCGACGCCGCTCCTGACGGCGCTGTTCCTCGCCTACGGCGCGCTGCTGCTGATGCGCATCGGCCTCAACGGGCGCCTGCTCGACCTCGCGATCAACTACACGGCGGATGGCGGCTCGATCGTCGAGAAGATCCACCCGACCTTCTGGGGCTTCCTGGCGGTGGGCGGGATGGCCCTCGTCAGCTTCCGCATCACGCTCGATGCCTGGGAGCTGCGGGTGGTGCGCGCGCTGCTGGCCTTCTGCGGCGCGGTGTGCGGGCTGCTCGCCTTCGCGGTCGTCACCGGGCGCAGCGCCTCGGTCGGCTACCTGCTGGATTCCTACGTCGCGCTCATCGTCTTCGCGCTCGTCTTCGTGTTTCCGGTGCCGTGGCGGCGCGCGCTGGGCCACGCGCTGCTCGGCTACATGGTGGCGGGCGCGCTGCTGGCGATCGTCGAATTCGCGCTGCGCTTCAGGGTGATGCCCTTCACCGAGGGCGAGGCGGTGTTCCGTCCGACCGGGCTGACGCCGCACCCGCTCGAACTCGGGCTGTGGTGCGCGGTGGGCATCGGCTTCACGGCGGCCGGGGACTGGTCGCGCGGGACCAAGCTCGCGGCGGGCGGCCTCCTGCTCCTCGGCTGCGTGGTTTCGGGGGCGCGCCTCGCCACGCTGGTGGCGGGCGCCTGCACGGTGCTGGTGCTGGTCCAGGGCATCGGGGCCGGCCTGTCGCCGCAGCGCCGGCGCGAGCGCCAGATCCTCGTGGTGCTGGGCGTGCTGCTGGTCGGGCCGGTGCTGCTCGGCGGGCTCGCGGCGGCCGGGGCCTTCGGCCGCTTCGCCGGCGGCATGGCGGACGACAACGCGATGGCGCGCGTCCGCGTCTACGAGGTCTTCGGGCTGCTCTCCTGGCACGACCTGCTCGTCGGCGGGGACATCAACGCGGTCGTGAAGCTGGTGCGCGAGCGCTACGACCTGCCCTACATCGAGAGCGCGCTCGTCATCTTCGTGGTGCAGCTCGGCATCCTCGGCACCGTGCTGCTGCTCGGCATGCTGGCGCGCCTCGTGCGCATCGTCCTGATCGGCGCGGCATGGCCGGTCACGATGGCGGTCGTCGCCTTCTTCGTCGTGGCGCTGAGCAACAACGGTCTGGCGACGAAATCGTCCTCCGTCTTCCTGCTGCTCGGCCTCGCCATCACCCTGCACGCCTCCCCCGCGACCGTCCGCTCCGCGGCCGCAGGTGCCCGCCGATGCTGAACGCCCCGCTCTCCGCCGGCGCCGATCCGGCCTCGCCGGTCCTGCCCGATCCCGTCGCGTCCGGCATCCGCCGCATCCGCGTGCGCCTCGACCCGCTGCGCCTGTGGCGCTGGCAGCTCTGGCTCCTCGACGCGCTGGCGGCCCGGCCCGGCCTCGCGGTCGAGGTGGAACCCGTGCCCGGGCGCCCCTACCCGGCCGCGCTGCGCCTGCTTCTCGCCCTGGAGCGGCCGATCTTCCGCCTCACCGGCGCGCAGGCGGCCGATCTCCTCGACCCGGAGGCCCTGCCCGGCGCGTGGCTGGGCCCCCAGGGCATCCCCGACCGCACCATCGACCTCACGGGCGCACCGGGCGGCGGCGCCCTGTCGCCGCTCTACGACGGCGAGGCCGGCGACGAGGCGCTGATCGGGGCGATCCTGGAGGATCGCGCGGTGCGCCTCTCCTTCGCGGGGGCGAGCCCGGCGCTCGGCCCCGATCTGCGGCCGGCGATCGAGAGCCGCACCGTGCTGACGCGGGCGCTCAACCGGGTCTTCTCCACGGTGCTGTCGCTCTGCCTCGCCGAGGCCGGACGGCGGCCGGCGAGCGCAGGCGGCGGGGCCGCGGCGCCCGCGCGCCCGATCGGCGCCGGGGCGGTCGCGGCCTTCGCGGCCGCCACGCTCGCCCGCAAGGCGGGGGATCGCCTCACCGGCCTCTGCGTGCGCGCGACCCGCTGGCGCGTCGGCTGGCGGCAGCTCGCGCACGCGGACGACTTCCTCGGCCTGACCCGGCGCCTGCCGGAGACCGGATACGCGGTGCTGCCCGACGACGGCCGGCGCTACTACGCCGACCCGTTCCCGTTCTCGGCGCAGGGGCGGCGCTGGCTCTTCGTCGAGGAATACTGCTACGCCCGCCAGAAGGGCCTGATCGCGGTGGCCGAGGTGGCGGAGGGCCGCATCGGCCCGGTGCGGCCGGTGCTCGAAGAGCCGCATCACCTCTCCTACCCGTTCGTGTTCGCGCACGAGGGCGCGGTGTTCATGATCCCGGAGAGTTCGGCCTGCGGCCGGGTGGAGCTCTACCGCGCCCGCCGGCTGCCGGATTCCTGGGAGCGGGTGGCGGTGCTCCTCGACGGGATCGCGGCCTCCGACGTGACGCTCACCCGCGCGGACGGGCTGTGGTGGATGTTCGCCGGCACGCATCCCTACCAAGCCTCGGTGCGCGACACCCTGAGCCTCTTCCACGCCCCCGACCTCCTCGGCCCCTGGACGCCGCACCCGCTCAACCCGGTGGTGGTGGACCTGCGTCAGGCACGGCCCGGCGGGCAGTGCTTCCGGATCGACGGGACCCTGTGGCGCCCGGTGCAGGACGCCACGGACGGCTACGGCTCGGCGCTGGGCCTGTGCCGCGTCGACGACCTCACCCCGCTGACCTATCGCCAGACGCTCGCGGCGACGATCCGGCCCGGTCCGGCCTGGGCGCGTGACGGGCTGCACACCCTCAACCGCGACGGCCTGTTCGAGGTGGTGGACGGGATGTTCTGAAGAGCGATCGTCCGACGTGGACTGCCGCGGCGTCGGGTTCCCGCCCCGCTCAGTTCCGCGTCAGCAGGTGCGCCAGCAGGGCGCGCAGCTGCGCCGGCTTGATCGGCTTGTGGATCAGCTCGCAGCCCACCGCCCGCACATGCGCCTCGACCTCCGCGGAATGGTCGGCGGTGGTCACCACGGCCGGGATGTTGCTGGCGTGGATCGAGCGCAGCCACGTCACCGTGTCGAGTCCGCAGGCGCCGCCGTCGAGGTGGTAATCGGCGATGATCACATCCGGGACCCAGGTGGAGCCGGGCATCAGGCGCATCAGGCTCAGGTGGTCGCGGGCCGCGAGCGCGTAGGCGTCCCAGTGCTGAAACAGCCGCGCCAGCGCTTCGAGCGCCCCCCGGTCGTTCTCGATCACCGCGATGCGGGCGCCCGTGAGGCTCGTCGGCAGGACGACCGGCTGCACGGGGCGCGGCGCCTCGGGGGCGGCTTGCGGCAGCATCAGGGTGAAGCGGGAGCCGTGGCCGACCCGCGAGGCGAGCGTCAGGCGATGGCCGAGCGCCTCGGCGGAGCGGCGCACGATCGAGAGGCCGAGGCCGAGCGCGATCTCGCCATCCACGCTCTCGCGCCCGCCGCGGTGGAACTCCTCGAAGATCAGGTCGCGGTCGGCCTCCGGAATGCCGGCCCCGGAATCGATCACGTCGATGCGCACCCTGTCCCCGCGGGGGCGCGCCGCCACCAGGACACCGCCGGTCTCGGTGTAGCGGATGGCGTTCGACACGAGGTTCTGCAGGATGCGCTGCAGCAGCAGCAGGTCGCTCGACACCCAGAGGCCGCCGGGCCGCACCGCGAGCCGCAGGCCCTTGCGGGCGGCGAGCGGGCCGAAGCTCGCCTCGACGCTCGCCATCACGTCCGCCACCTTGAGGCTGCGGGGCGCCGGCTGGATCAGGCCGGCATCGAGCTTGGAGATGTCGAGGAGCGTCTTGATCAGGTCCTCGATGGTCTGGAGGCCGCGCTCGACCTGGCCGACGATCGCCTCCGCCTCCCGGCTCACCGCGAGGTCGCCGAGCGCGGAGAGCGAGAGCCGCGCGGCGTTGAGGGGCTGGAGCAGGTCGTGGCTCGCCGCGGTCAGGAAGCGGGTCTTGGAGCGGTTGGCCCGCTCCGCCTCCTCCTTGGCGGCGGTGAGCGCCTGGTTGGAGCGCTCCAGGCTGCGCATCAGCGCGGTGAGTTCCTCGGTGCGCGCCCGAACCTGCCCTTCGAGGGTGATCGCGGTCTGGAACAGCGAGTAGGCGGAGCCACGCTGGTCCATCGACCGCTCGACCTGCGACATCAGGGCGGCGTTGATGCGCTCCAGCTTGGCGATGCGCCGGTGCAGCGCCTCGGTGTCGTCGCGGGTGTCGGGGGCGGGCGCGCCGTCGAGCAGGCCGATGCTCATGAACTGGCTCATGGACCGGGTCTCACGGAGCGGCTTGCCGGCCGATCGCGATGCCGGTGAAGGTCTGGTTGAGGTGCATGGAACGGAACTGCTCGCCGTAGGTCTCGAAGCCCACGACGTTGTAGCGGCGGTAGAGGTCCGAGATGCTGTGGCGGACTTGGTGAAGCTCGGCGTCGAGGCGCCGCAGCACGCATTCGAAGCCGATGACGAGGTCGAGGCCGCCGAGATTGGCGTCGAGCCGCGCGAGTTCCTCGCGGGTCGCCTCGACGATGTCCTTCTGCCGCGCCAGCGTCAGCACCACGCCCTCGTCCACCGCACAGTGGAAGCTGAGCGAGCCGTCCGGGTTGAGGTGACGGATCGAGCGGCAGAAATAATCGCCGCCGATGCGCACCACGAGCGGGTTGGCGGCGAAGTTGGCGGGCGAGAGCGCCTGGAGCGGCAGGCCGAGCGCGCGGGCGTACTCGGCCGCCGCCGGCTCGGCGTTGAGTTCGCGCACGGCCCGGCTGTCGTGGTCGGTGTCGGTGACGACGAACTTGACCTCGGTCGGCTCGAAATTGTGGTTCTTGAAGATCTCCACCGGGAAATCGGTCTCGACGAGCAGCAGGACCGCGGCGCGCCGGTGCACCTGTCCGTCGTGGATGAGCGCGGTGTCGCTGAAGGTGAGTTCGTCCCCCGCCGAGCCGCCGACGAGCGGGATGCCGTCGAGCCCGGTGGCCACCGCCGAGATCACCGTCTCCTCGGAATTGGCCAGCCCGTCGATGAGGGTGATGGCGAAGCGCTGGCCCCCCTGCCCGATCGCGTCGAGATCCGCGCGCAGCGTCCGGATCGAGGCCGCGGCGCGCTCCGCGTCGAGCTGGCCGATGCGTTCGAGCAGCGCGGTGGCGATGCGGAACCCCTCCCGCGGGAAGGCCACCGCCACGAGGCCGCGCGCCAGCCCGCCCATCGGGCTGATCTCGCCCGAGGAGGTGCACCCCGAGACGCGCACGCCCGGGAAGTGCCGGCCGAATGCCTCGGCCAGCGCCTCGACCCCGTAGGTCGGCGAGAAGAAGATGATGAGTTGTGCCACCCGGCCGCATTCGAGCGCGGAGGCCAGAGCCGCCACCGCCGTCTCCGCCGCGGGCTCGTCGGTCCAGGCCGTCTGAATGCCGCACAGGTGCGAGCACGAACGCGTGCCCTGCGCCACTGTTTCTCTCCCAGGCCCGGCCGCGCTGCCGGGTGGCCGCATTATGCGGCGCGGGCTGGGTCGTTGCAACGGCAGGGAGGGTGGTGTGCCGGTTAAAGCAGGGTGCGCAGGCGCAGCCGGTGCGGCAGCTGCGCCTGCGCTGGGGATCGGGGCGACGATCGCCCCCGCGATCGGCGGCCGCACCCGAGAAGGCGCGCCCGCCAGGATGCCGGCCCCGATCCCGCCTGCTTCGCGGCGACGTTTCCTCCGACCGCTGAGATCACCACGATAGGGCCGAGCGGCGCCCGGCGACTATTGGACCAAGGTGCAGAACCTTCCGGGACGTTGCGTCAACCGATCCTTTCATACCAAAGCACACTAGAAGCAGACCTGCCGTCCATGCTAGGCCGTTCACACAGTCAAGCGGTTCGTATTTACTCACTATTCGTAGATGCCGTCGGGGCGCATCGTCCCGGAACGACAGTCGGGGACGCCGCAGCCTCGACCCGATCCAGCCG
Organism: Methylobacterium isbiliense; assembly: GCF_022179325.1. GTDB lineage: Bacteria > Pseudomonadota > Alphaproteobacteria > Rhizobiales > Beijerinckiaceae > Methylobacterium > Methylobacterium isbiliense. Next base: position 96,531 of record NZ_BPQQ01000002.1, read on the forward strand.
GGCCGTGCGGGATACACCCGCCGGATCCGCATGCGGGGCGATGGGGCACAGGCCAGGAGGCCGCGGCTCCGGCTCCCCCGGCAGCAAAGGGATATCGCAGTCCGATGGTGGGATTGACCCGTCCGGCCAACCATGTGCTTCCTCATCGCGGGAGGACACCGGACGACACGCCGGCGCCCGTCGCGGAGGGGTCGGACATGCACCTGATGATCGTCGACGACCACCCGCTGTTCCGAGAAGCCCTGACGAGTGCCGTGCGCCTCGCGTTTCCGGCGGCGGCCGTGGAGGAGGCGGACGGCATCGACAGCGCCTGCGCGGCGCTCTCGCGGCTGCGCTCGGTGGATCTCACGCTGCTCGACCTCACCATGCGCGGCGTCAACGGCTTCGACGGCCTCATCGCCATCCGCACCCGCTTTCCCCGCATCCCGATCCTGGTGGTCTCCGGCCTCGACGATCCGCGCATCGTGCGCGAGGCGCTGAGCCATGGCGCGGCGGGCTTCGTGCCCAAGGCCGCCGGCAAGGCCGTGCTGACCCGGGCCATCACCGACGTGCTCAACGGCTCGATCTTCGTGCCCGAGGGCATGGGCGGCCCGGAGGGCGAAGCGCCCCGCAGCGGCAAACCGCCGATCGCCGAGCGCATCGCCGAACTCACGCCCCAGCAGGTGCGGGTGCTGCTGATGATCCGGCAGGGCAAGCTCAACAAGCAGATCGCGCACGAACTCGGCGTCGGCGATTCCACCGTGAAGGCCCACGTCTCCGAGATCCTGCGCAAGCTCGGCGTCATCAGCCGGACCCAGATCGTCATCGAGACCGCCAACCTCGATTACGAGCACATCCTGTCGGAGCAGAGCTCGGGCTAAGCAGATTTCGCAAAAGTGGTCGCCGGTTTTGCGATAAAAATCTGCGAAAAAACAAGAACCTAAGCGGACGAAGCGTTGGCTTGCCAACGCAAGTCTGCTTAGGGCCTGCCGGCAGGGCGCAGACGCGCTCGTCTCGCGAGCCACGACGCCGTCACGTCGCGTGTGCCTTGCCGCCGGATGCCCCGCTAAACCCGCACAGCGCTCCGGAAGGCCGCCGACAGGGCCGCGAGGGCTTGGCGCGGCGGGCCGCCCCTGACCCGCGTGTGGAGCAGGATCGGCAGGCGCGGCAGGGCCGGCAGGCGGAGCCTCGCGCCCACATCGACGACGCCGAGCGGCAGCATGCGGGGCGCCAGCGCCGCCACGCCGAGACCGGCCGACACCGCCGCGGCGACGGCCGCGACGCCGCCGCCCACGAAGGCCTCGGTCCAGGGGATGCCGGCCTCGTCGAGCAGGCGCCCGGCCATGGCGCGCACGCCGCACGGCTCGGCGAGCGTCGCCAGAGGCAGCGGCTCGGTCGCGCGCGGCTGCCAGCCGGGCGCGGCGAACCACCCAAACCCCTCCTCCGCCAGGACCTCGCCGTCGTCCCGGCCGACATGCAGCCGGGCGATCACCACGTCGAGTTCGCGGCGGTCGAAGCTCTGCAGCAGGTCGCCCGAGGAGCCGATCCTGATCTCGATGAGAAGCTGCGGGTCCTGCGCGTTCATCCGGGCGATGAGGGCCGGGAGATCGGGTCCGGCGACGTGGTCGCTGATGCCGATCGCGAGGCGCTGGCGCGTCTCTGCCAGGATGGCGAGGGCGCGGTCATGGGCCTCGACGAGTTCGCGGGCGCGCTCCAGGAAGACGGCGCCCTGGGGCGACAGCTGCACGTAGCGCGGCGTGCGGTCGAGCAACCGGCAGCCGAGCCGGTGTTCGAGCCGCTTGACCCGAAGGCTGATCCCGGCCTGCGTCGTTCCCGTGGCCTCGGCGGCGCGGGTGAAGCTCGCCAGTTCGGCCACGTGAATGAAGGCCCGGACCGCATCGAGGTCGAGAGGAGCCGCAATCATCACGCATCACTATTTTTGAAATCAGCTTCAATAGCATATCGAAATGAAGGGGCGCCGTCTACACCGGCGAAGGGCCACAGGGAAACCCGCCATGCCGCTCACCTTCATCGCAATGCGCGCCGGACAATCCGATGCCTACCGCCAGGCGATCTTCGACGGCCTGTACCGCGCGATGCGCGAGACGTTCAGCGTGCCGGACGATGATCAGTTCATGACCATCACGGAGCACGATCCCGCGAATTTCCGCTATGGCGCCACCTACGGCGGTATCGATCGCAGCAGCAACGTGATCTTCGTACAGATCAGTGCCATGAACACTCGGACGGTCGAGCAGAAGAAGGCGCTCTACCGTCGGATCGTAGAACTCCTCGGCGAGGATCCCGGCATCCGGCCGGAGGACATCCTGATCAATCTCGTGGAGGGCGCCAGGGAGAACTGGTCGCTCGGCCGCGGCCTCGCGCAATACGCCTGACGCCGGATCGGGGCGGCCCGCCTCGCCGCGCGTGGCGCCCACCCGCGCCGTCGAACCCGCGGAGTGCAGCGGGCGCCGCATTCGGCGCAGGGAGGTCTAGCCGCAGGTGGAAAGGGACCTACCATTGCCCCAATACTAACGGCCGCCGTCGCGGCCGATCCCGGGAGCGAGACGCCATGACCGCCATCCGGAATCACGGGCCGTGGGCCCTCGTCGGTGCCCTCGGTGCCGCCGCCCTCGCCATCGTCGCGACCACCCGCGGCGAGACCGTCAACGCCCTCTGGATCGTCGTCGCGGCGGTCTCGATCTACCTGATCGCCTACCGCTACTACTCGCTCTACATCGCCCGGCACGTGATGCGGCTCGACCCGAACCGGCCGACGCCGGCGATCCGCCACAACGACGGGCTCGATTACGTCCCCACCGACAAGTACGTGCTGTTCGGGCACCATTTCGCGGCGATCGCCGGGGCCGGACCCCTCGTCGGCCCGGTTCTCGCCGCCCAGATGGGCTACCTGCCGGGCCTGCTCTGGATCCTGGCCGGCGTGGTGCTGGCGGGCGCCGTGCAGGACTTCATGGTGCTGTTCGTCTCGATGCGCCGCGACGGGCGCTCGCTCGGCGAGCTGATCCGGGCCGAACTCGGCACGATTCCCGGCATCATCGCGCTGTTCGGCGCCTTCATGATCATGGTGATCATCCTGGCGGTGCTGGCGCTCATCGTCGTCAAGGCCCTGGCCGAGAGCCCGTGGGGCACCTTCACGGTGATGGCGACCATCCCGATCGCCATGCTGATGGGCGTCTACTCGCGCTGGATCCGGCCGGGCAAGATCGGCGAGGTGTCGATCCTCGGCTTCGTGCTGCTGATGCTGGGGATCATCTACGGCCAGACGGTCTCGACCGACCCGACCCTGTCGGCGATGTTCACCTTCACGGGCACGCAGTTGTGCTGGATGCTGATCGGCTACGGCTTCGTCGCCTCGATCCTGCCGGTCTGGCTGCTGCTCGCCCCGCGCGACTACCTGTCGACCTTCCTCAAGATCGGCACCATCGTGGGCTTGGCCCTGGGCATCCTCGTGCTCGCCCCGCATCTGCAGATGCCCGCCGTGACGAAGTTCGTGGACGGCACCGGCCCGGTCTGGTCGGGCTCCCTCTTCCCATTCCTGTTCATCACCATCGCGTGCGGCGCCGTCTCGGGCTTCCACAGCCTGATCTCGTCGGGCACCACCCCGAAGCTCATCGACAACGAGGTCAATGCCCGCTTCATCGGCTACGGCGGCATGCTGATGGAGAGCTTCGTCGCCGTGATGGCGCTGGTCTCGGCGAGCGTGATCGATCCGGGCGTCTACTTCACCATGAACGCGCCCGCGGCCATCGTCGGCACCACCCCCGAGACCGCCGCGGCGGCCGTGACCAGGATGGGCTTCCCGATCACCCCCGAGGCGATCCAGCAGACCGCCTCGGATGTCGGCGAGCACACCATCATCTCGCGGGCCGGCGGCGCGCCGACGCTCGCGGTCGGCATGGCCCACATCATCTCGAACGTCGTCGGCGGCAAGGCCATGATGGCGTTCTGGTACCATTTCGCCATTCTGTTCGAGGCCCTGTTCATCCTCACGGCGGTCGATGCCGGGACCCGGGCGGGCCGCTTCATGCTGCAGGACCTGATCGGCGTGGCGGTGCCGGCCTTCAAGGATACCGCCTCGTGGGGGCCGAGCATCGTGGCGACCGCTCTGTGCGTCGGGGCCTGGGGCTTCTTCCTCTATCAGGGCGTCACCGACCCGCTCGGCGGCATCAACACGCTGTGGCCGCTGTTCGGCATCTCGAACCAGATGCTCGCCGCCATCGCGCTCACGCTGTGCACGGTGGTGATCTTCAAGATGAAGCGCGAGCGCTACGCCTGGATCACCATCGTGCCGACCCTGTGGCTGGTGGCCTGCACCCTCACGGCCGGGCTGCAGAAGGTCTTTTCCGCCGATCCCCGCGTCGGCTTCCTGTCGCACGCCGACCGCTACGCGGCGGCGCTGGCGGAGGGCAAGGTGCTGGCCCCGGCCAAGGACCTCGACCAGATGCGCCAGATCGTGTTCAACGATCGCATCGACGCGGTGCTGGCCGTGCTGTTCGTCGCGGTCGTGGTGGCGATCGTCGCCTTCGGGGTGAAGTCCTGCCTCACCGCCTATCGCGCCCGGACCTGGACCGCCCTGGAGGCGGATCCCCAGGGCGCCCCGGCCGCGGCGGAGTGAGCGTCATGGCGCAGCCATCCGAGGCGTTGCGCGAACGCTGGGCGCTCCTCACCAAGTGCGTCTGCGACGGCGCCCGGCTGATGGTGGGCCAGGGCAATTACGACGTCTACGTCGCGCATGTCCGCAAGACCCACCCGGATCGGGAGCCGATGACCCCGACCGAGTTCTTCCGCGACCGCCAGAACGCCCGCTTCGGCGTCGGCGGTCGCGGGGGATTCCGCTGCTGCTGAGGGCGGCCTCCCTCCGTCGCAGGCGCGTGCGGCGTCCGGTTCATGGCGTGGGCCGGCGCCGCGCCTTGTCCCGGACGCGCGATGGAGCAGCCGCGGCCGGGTTTTTCGGGGCGCTCGGCGGGTAGAGCCCTCAGGCGGGCCGCAGGCCTGTGCGCAATCGCCAACGGCCCTCACTCCCGCACGCGCCTTTCGCATTCGGCCATCGTCGAGGGAGATCCGGCGGTGCTCGCTCTCGCGACCCGCCGAGGAGCCAAAACCTCACGCGATCCGGGCCAGGATCGGATCGCCGCTGGGCGCCGAGCCCTCCCCGATCCGGTAGGCCGCCTGCACCGCCGCGACGGCGCGCTCCGCCGCGGCCTCGCTGCGCGCATGCACCGTGGCGAGCGGCTCGCCCGCACCGACCTCGCTGCCGAGACCGGCAAGGTCGGTGAGGCCGACCGCGTGGTCGATCGTGCCCTGCGGCTTGGTGCGGCCGCCGCCGAGGCCGATCACCGCCAGGCCGATCTCGCGCGTGGCGATGGCGGCGACGCGGCCGGCCCGGGGCGCCGGCACCGGCCGCCGCACCGGGGCGTCGGGCAGGTGCCGGTCGGCGCGCTCCACCACGTCGGCCGGACCGCCCAGGGCCTCGACCATGCGGCCGAACAGCTCCGCGGCCCGCCCCGAGGCGAGCGCCGCCTCCAGCCGGGCGGTGGCCGCCGCGTGATCGGGGGCGAGGCCGCCCAGCACCAGCATCTCGGCGCCGAGCGCCAGGGTGACGGCGTGGAAGCGCGGCTCGCGCCGGCGGCCGGTGAGATAGTCGAGGGCGTACACGACCTCGACCGCGTTGCCGGCGGCGCTCGCCAGCGGCGCATCCATGTCGGTGAGGACGGCGCGGGTCGGCAGGCCCGCCCCGTTCGCCACCGTGACGAGGCTCTCGGCGAGCGCCTGCGCCTCCTCGCGCGTGGCCATGAAGGCACCGGAGCCGGCCTTGACGTCCATCACCAAGCCGCCGAGGCCGGCGGCGAGCTTCTTCGAGAGGATCGAGGCGGTGATCAGATCGAGCGACTCGACCGTGCCGGTGACGTCGCGGATCGCGTAGAGCCGCCGGTCGGCCGGGGCGAGGTCCGGCGTCTGGCCGATGATGGCGCAGCCGACATGCCGCATGGCCCGCTGGAAATGCGCGACGTCCGGCGCGGTGGCGTAGCCCGGAATGCTGTCAAGCTTGTCGAGGGTGCCGCCGGTATGCCCGAGGCCGCGCCCGGCGATCATCGGCACGAAGCCGCCGCAGGCCGCCACGAGCGGCGCGAGCGCGAGGCTCACCGTGTCGCCGACGCCCCCCGTCGAGTGCTTGTCGAGGATCGGGCCGGGCAGATCCCAGGACAGGACCGTGCCGGAGAGCGTCATGGCGCGGGTCAGCGCCACGCGCTCCGGCAGCGACAGGCCGCGCCAGCACACCGCCATGGCGAAGGCCGCCGCCTGCCCTTCCGTGACGTGGCCCTCCGTGAGCCCGGCGATGAAGCGCTCGATCGCCTCGGGCGGCAGCACCGCCCCCTCGCGCTTGGCCCGAATGATCTCCTGCGGCAGCAGCACGCCTCACCCCTCCCCGGCCAGCGCCGACGACAGCGCGTCGTGCAGGCTGCTGGCCCCCAGCCGAAACGTGCGGGCCGAGACCCAGCCCGGCCCCATGACGCGGTCGGCGAGCGCCAGGTAGGTGGCGGCATCCTCCACCCGCCGCAAGCCGCCCGACACCTTGAGCCCCGCACCCGACCCCGCGGCCCGGATCGCCTCCAGCATCGCGCGCGCGGCGTCCGGGGTCGCCGAGACCGGGCTCTTGCCCGTCGAGGTCTTGAGAAAATCGGCGCCCGCGTCGAGACCGAGCCGGCTCGCCCGGTCGATCAGCGCCGGATCGCCGAGTTCTCCCGTCTCCAGAATCAGCTTGAGGCTGCGCCCGCCGGTCACGCAGCGGCGCACGCCCGCCACCATCGCGCGGGCGGCGGCCTCGTCGCCGCGCATCAGCGCCCGGTAGGGCAGCACGAGGTCGATCTCGCCCGCGCCGTCCGCCAGCGCCGCCTCCGTGGCCGCCACCGTGCCGGCGACGTCCTCGCCGCCCTGCGGGAAGTTGACCACCGTGGCGATGCGCACCGGCGTGCCGGCGAGGAGCCCGGCGGCGGCGCGCACGAAGCGGGGCCAGACGCACACGGCCGCCACCGGTCCGCCCGGCGCCAGAGCCTTCGTGCAGAGGGCCGCGATCGCCGGCTCGCCGCAGGTCTCCGAGAGGTCGGTGAGGTCGAGGAGCGGCAGGGCGCGGCGCGCCACGGCGCGGGCCTTGCCGGGCGGGATCACGACAGGTCCTCCAGCCACGCGGTGAGGAGGCGCACCACGTCCCCGGCGGCCGCGGCGGCGACCCGCTTCGTCTCGGCATGGCTCGGCGCCCCGCCGGTGAAGCCCGCCGCGTAGTTCGTGACCAGCGAGAGGGCGGCGACGCGCAGGGAGAAGAACCGGGCCAGGATCACCTCCGGCACCGTCGACATGCCGACGAGGTCGGCGCCCAGCCGGCCGGCCATGCGGATCTCCGCCGGCGTCTCGAAGCTCGGGCCGGCGAACCACGCATAGACCCCCTCGTGCAGCCGCAGCCCCGCCACCGCCGCGGCGCGCCGCAGACCCGCCCGCAGGGCCGGATCGTAGGCGTCCACCATCGGCACGAAGCGGCCGTCGGCGGGCTCGCCGATCAGCGGGTTCATGCCTGCGAGATTCAGGTGGTCGGTGATGAGCGCGAGGCTGCCCGGCCCCGCCTCGGCCAGGAGCGAGCCGGCCGCGTTGGTGAGGAGGAGCGGCGGCGCGCCCAAAGCCGCCACCAGCCCCAGCGGAATCCGCATGGCGCCGGCCTCGCCGCGCTCGTAGGGGTGGGTGCGCCCCTGGAACAGCAGCACCTCGCGCCCGGCGAGGCGGCCGGCTACGAGCCGCCCGGCATGACCGGTGACGCCCGAGACGGGGCAATGCGGGATCTCCGCATAGGCGAGGTGGCGCGGCGCCGCCAGGGCCTCCGCGAGCGGCCCGAGCCCGGTGCCGGCCACGACCGCGAGCGCGAAGGGACCGCCGAAGCCCCGCGCCCGCAGGACGGCGGCGGCCTCGGCGAGGCGGGGATCGTCCGCGCTCACCCGGGCAGACCCAGAGTGTCGGGGCCGAAGGAATCCGGCAGCAGGGTGCCGAGGGTGAAGCTCCTCCGCACGCCCTCCGGCCCCGCGACGTGCACCGGCGTGTCGGGGCTCGCGAATTCCCGGATGCGCTGGCGGCAGGCGCCGCAGGGCGTCACCAGCGCCTCACCCTCGCCCAGCACCAGGATCGCCGCGATGCGCCGGCCGCCCCCCGCCACCATCGCGGCGATGGCGCCCGCCTCCGCGCAGGTGCCGACCGGATAGGCGGCGTTCTCGACGTTGCAGCCCGCATGGACCGCCCCGGTCTCGTCCCGCACGGCGGCGCCGACCCTGAAGCGCGAATAGGGCGCGTGCGCCCGCGCCTGAGCGGTGCGGGCGGCGGCCAGCAGCATCTCGATCGTCATGCGGGGATCGTCATCGGGAGGAAGCGGCGCGGACCATCCCCGATGATTGCCCGCGGGACGGGGCGGCTGTCGAGTCCCCGGTACCGGCGGAGGCGCGATCGTTGCGCCTAATGCCCGGCGGCCTCCGCCGCCGCGCGGGCCGCCCTGAGGTTGGCCGCCTCCTCGGCGGCATCCGCGGCCTCGCTCGCCCGGAAGCTGCGCGCCCGCGCCTCGCAGCGCGCGCGCAGGCCGTCCAGTTCCTCCTCGGTCAGATGCTCGATGCCGATATAGGTGTTCTGCGCCGCGCTCGCGCGGATCAGCTCATCGAGCTTGGCCTGGATCGCCGCGCCGTCGCGGTTCTGGGTGTTCTGGATCAGGAACACCATCAGGAAGGTCACGATGGTCGTCCCGGTGTTGATGATGAGCTGCCACGTGTCCGAGAAGCCGAACAGCGGGCCGCTGACGGCCCAGGCCACGATGACCATGAGGCTGATCGCGAAGGTGGCGGGCTTGCCGGCCGCCCGGGCGACCGCCGCCGAGAAGGCGGTGAAGGTGCGGGCGATCGCCATCGAGAGCCTCCTGCGGCCGCCCGGCGCGGCCTGTCGCGGACGTTGACGAAATCGTCAGTCGCCCGGTCGGTTCCGCCCTTGACGCAGGCCGCGCCCGGGCGCATCGAGCCCCGGCACGCGGCCTTCGCGCCGCAGCAATCCCAACCCGGATCCTCCATGCCGAGCGACAGTCACAGTCGACCGCCGTTCCAGCCCGCCTGCTGACCGCTCCCCGGGACCTCGCGCCCGCGCCAGCGCTCACCCCGGCCGGCCGGAACGGCAGGCCGTCAGGAAGGTGAGCCATGATCGAGACCCCGACCCTCGGCGCCCCCGTCGAGCCCGCGGCACTGGCCGCGCGCCTCGCCGACGAGAGCGCCCCCGACATCGTCGAAGCCCTCAACGGGGAGGCCCCCGAGGTGGCGGCGGCCATCCTGCTCGGCCTGCCGCACGACCGGGCCGTCGAGGTGCTCGACCAGCCCGAGCTGGACTGCGCCGCCGACATCATCGAGATGCTGCCGCGCGACCGCGTCGCCTCCTACCTCTCGGCCATGTCGGCCGACCGGGCCACCGACCTCATCCGCGAGATCGAGGAGCCGGGCCGCTCGGACCTGCGCGCGCGCCTCGACGCCGAGACCCGCGGCGCCGTCGACCGGCTGATCGGCTACCCGGAGGAGAGCGTCGGTTCGCTGATGACGACGGAGTTCGTCTCGGTCCCGACCACCTGGACGGTGCGCCAGACACTGGAGCACATCCGCGAGGTCGAGCGCACCCGCGAGACGGTCTACTCGATCTTCGTGCTCGATCCGCGCACCCGGGCGCTCGCCAAGGCGGTGCCGCTGCGCCGCCTGCTCTCGGGCGATCCCGACGACCTGATCCTGTCGGTGGCGCCGGCCCGCCGGCCGATCGTGCTGACGGCGGATGCCGGCCGCGACGAGGCCGCGCGCCTGATCTCCAAGTACGACCTCCTGGCCATCCCGGTCGTCGACGAATCGAGCCACGTCATCGGCATCGTCACGGTGGACGACGTCATCGACGCCATGGTCCAGCGCCAGACCGAGCAGGTGCAGCGCTTCGGCGGCGTGGAGGCCCTGGACGAGCCCTACATGGACATCTCGTTCTGGGAGATGATCCGCAAGCGGGCGGGCTGGCTCTGCGTGCTGTTCCTGTCCGAGATGCTCACCGCGAGCGCCATGCAGGGCTTCGAGGGCGAGCTGGAGAAGGCGATCGTGCTGACGCTCTTCATCCCGCTGATCATGAGTTCGGGCGGCAATTCCGGCTCGCAGGCGACCTCGCTGCTGATCCGCGCGCTCGCGCTGCATCAGGTGCGCCTGCGCGACTGGTGGCGGGTGGCGCTGCGCGAGATTCCCGCCGGCATCACGCTGGGGGCTATCCTCGGGACGATCGGAATCGTGCGGATCGTCATCTGGCAGAAGACCGGCCTGTACGATTACGGCGAGCACTGGATGCTGGTGGCGGCGACCGTCGGCACCGCGCTGATCGGCATCGTGCTGTTCGGCTCGCTTGCCGGCTCGATGCTGCCGTTCCTGCTCCAGCGCCTCGGCTTCGACCCGGCCACCGCCTCGGCCCCGTTCGTCGCCACGCTCGTCGACGTCTCGGGGCTGGTGATCTACTTCACGGTCGCGCTGGTGATCCTGCGGGGCACGCTGCTGTAGGCCCCGTCGGTCGGGCGCGTCAGCGCTCCTCGATCGTGAGCTTCTGGAACCCTTTCGGCGCCAGCTTCGGCCGCTTGGCGCTCAGGATCCGGGAATTCACGCCGGTCCAGCCGATCTCCCCCGAGAGTCGCCCGTACTCGATCTTCGGGCAGCGGTTCATCACCACGGTGACGCCGCGCGCCTCCGCCCTGGCGGCGGCCGCGTCGTTGCGCACGCCGAGCTGCATCCAGATCACCTCCGGCAGCGGGTCGAGGGCCAGCGCCTCGTCCACGAGGGGCCCGGCCGCCTCGGAATTGCGGAAGATCTCGACCATGTCGACCGGGCGGCCGAGATCGGCGAGGCGCCCGACCACTTGCTTGCCCAGCAGCGCCTGCCCGGCGAGGCCCGGATTGACCGGGATCACGTCGTAGCCGCGCTCGATGAGGTACTTGGTGACGATCCAGCTCGGCCGGGCCGGGTTGGCCGAGGCGCCGACGAGCGCGATCGCGCGCACCCGCCGCAGCAGGGCGCGCAGCGCGGCATCGTCGTAGCGGTCGTGGCGGGCGGGGTCGAAGGCGTCGGTCATCGGCGGCTCGCGGCGTGGGACCGGCTCCTTCGCACGGGAGCGCGCGCCGACGCCAGTCCCCCGGCTGCGGGCGCCCGCCTCACCCCTTGGCGGAGGGCGTGATGCCGAGTTCGGCGAGCTTGGCGTGCACGGCGGTGACCGGGCGCTTCAGCTTCAGGCTCATCACCTCCGGCGACACGCCCTCGCGGGCCATCGCCCGCAGCTGCTGCACGGTCTCGAAGGTCCAACCGGCCTCGGCGGTCTCGCTCATGGCGTCCCTCCTTCGTTGCGGCCGCGGCTCGCGGCGGCCCGGATCCCGGCAGTTAGGGATCGGATCGGCGCCGGCAACCCGTCGGCGGCGCTTGACGGCGCGCGCCCCGCGTCGCACATCGCCGCCATCAGCCGGCCGGGCGGCCGCTCCGCGTCCCGCGCGGGGAGGAAAGTCCGGGCTCCATGGAGAGACGGTGCCGGATAACATCCGGCGGGGGCGACCCCAGGGACAGTGCCACAGAGAACAGACCGCCGCCGGGCTCGCGCCCGCCGCGGCAAGGGTGAAACGGTGCGGTAAGAGCGCACCGCGGACGCGGCAACGCGGACGGCACGGCAAACCCCACCGGGAGCAAAACCGAATAGGGGCGACACGGGCGGGCCGAAAGGCCCGCGCAGGCCCGATCTCCAGGCCCGTCGCCCGGGTTGGTTGCTCGAGGCGGCCGGCAACGGCCGTCCCAGAGGAATGGCCGCCACGTCCGGGGGATCCTCGCGGATCGCCCGGGCCCTACAGAACCCGGCTTACAGGCCGGCTGATACCCTCATCCTCTCCGCCGCCAGCGAACGGGGCCGCAAGGCTTCGTTAACGTTGCTGACGTCTGATCGGGACCGGCGTGGGCGCGTGCGTCCCGCGCCCGCGCGTTGACGCTCCCGGAGGCCCATGTTAGCCCGAGTCACCCCGTCCGCGGCGCCTTCCGAACCGCCGGCTGCAACCTGTGCGCGCAGGATGGCTCGCCGTGCGACGCCTGCCGGAGCGGGAATGGCGGCGCCGCGGCGCCCAGACCGGCCGAACTCGCGGCCCGTTCGGAGTGCGGGGATCCATGCACCGTCACGTGTACGACCGCGCCGCCTCTGCGTGGCCCGTTCATCCGTTGTCGTCTCCGGGGGCTGTGCGATGAGCGCGGGCGAGGGCGCTTCGCCCGTCCCCCATATCCCGGTGCTGCTCGACGAGGTCGCCGCGGCCCTGCGCCTCGGCGAGGTGGCGGGCGTGTTCGTGGACGGCACCTTCGGGGCCGGCGGTTACACGCGCGCGATCCTCGACGCCGATCCGCAGAACCGCGTGATCGCCATCGACCGCGACCCCACCGCCATCGCGGCGGGCCGTGCGCTCGCCGGCGCGATGGACGGCCGCCTCGTGCTGGTCGAGGGCCGGTTCGGCGACCTCGACGCGCTGGCGGCGGACCGGGGCTGCCCCGCCGTCGATGCGGTGGTGCTCGATGTCGGCGTGTCCTCGATGCAGCTCGACCGCGCCGAGCGCGGCTTCTCGTTCCGCCACGACGGCCCGCTCGACATGCGCATGGGGGCGGAGGGGCCGAGCGCCGCCGACCTCGTCAACGAGGCCTCCGAGGCCGAACTCGCCGACATCATCTACCTGTACGGCGAGGAACGCCGGTCGCGGGCGGTGGCGCGCGCGATCCTGGAGGCGCGCCGCCGGGCGCCGATCACCCGTACGGCGGCGCTGGCCGACCTCGTCGCGGGCGTGGTGCGGGCCGAACCCGGCAGCGGCATCCATCCGGCGACCCGCACCTTCCAGGCCCTGCGCATCGCCGTGAACGACGAACTCGGCGAGTTGCAGCGGGCGCTGCACGCGGCGGAGCGCATCCTGCGCCCGGGCGGGCGGCTCGTGGTCGTGACCTTCCACTCGCTGGAAGACCGCATCGTCAAGCAGTTCCTCTCGGCCCGCAGCGGCCGGGCCGTGTCGGCCTCGCGCCACGTGCCGATGGCGGCCAAGCCCGTGCCGCGCAGCTTCACCCTCGTCACCAAGGGGCCGGTCGGCCCGGGCGAGGCGGAGGCCGCCCGCAACCCGCGGGCGCGCTCGGCGAAGCTGCGGGCGGGCGAGCGCACCGACGCGCCTGTGCCCGAACCCCTGGCCTCGCTCGAAGCGCTGGCCGCCCTCCCCTCCCGCGACCGCGGAGGCCGCCGGTGATCCGCCTCCTGCATCTCGCCGCCATCGCGGGGCTGATCGCCTCGGCCATCTACGCCTACTCGATCAAGTACGACACGCTCTACCAGGCCGAGCAGGTCGCCAAGCTGAAGACCCGCCTGCGCAAGGAGCGCGAGGCGATCGCGGTGCTGCGCGCCGAGTGGCAGCTCCTGACGCGGCCCGACCGGCTCCAGGCGGCGGTCGACAAGTACCTGACCCTGGAGGCGAGCGGCGCGGGCCATCTCGGGCGCTTCGCCGACCTGCCGGCCCGCGCGGACCGGGGGGACGAGATCGCCCGCAAGCTCGAGAGCCTGGGCCTGTTCGCCACCGCGACCCCGGGCGCCCGGGAGCGCGCGGCCTCGACCCCCGGCCGCGACGAGCCCCGCACCACCGGATCCACGTCCACCCGCACGCCGACGGCGACGAGGTAACCTGCCGTGTCCGACGCAACTCCCGATCCGGCCCCGATCACCGCCGAGGCGAGCGCCGCACCGGCGCGCGCGGGCGGCCTCCCGGCCGTGCTGCGGGCGATGTTCCGCTTCGCCGTGGAGCGCAGCGCCGCCCGCGTCGGCCTCGTCGGCCTCGTCTTCTGCACGGTCTTCGCGGTCATCGCGGGGCGCCTCGTGACGATGGCGCTGTTCCCCGACGATCCGACCGGCACCGCGCAGCGCGCGGCGGCCGGCGCCTCGACGGCGATCCGGCCCGACATCGTCGACCGCAACGGCGAGATCCTGGCCACCGACATCCGCACGGTGTCGCTCTTCGCCGAGCCGAAGAACATCTACGACAAGGACGAGGCGGTCGAACTCCTCACCGCCGTGCTGCCGGGCCTCAACGCCCGCGAGCTGCGCGAGAAGCTGAGCAGCAAGAAGGGCTTCGTCTGGGTCAAGCGCGAGATCACGCCCAAGCAGCAGGCCGAGGTGCACCGGCTCGGCATCCCGGGCATCGGCTTCCTTCCCGACCACAAGCGGGTCTATCCGAACGGCGTCGCGGCCGCCCACGTGCTGGGATTCGCCAACCTCGACAACGTCGGCATCGCCGGCATCGAGAAGTACATCGACAAGTCCGGCCTCAAGGACCTCAACAGCCTGGGCTTCATCCAGCGCGCCGCCGACCTCGCCCCGGTGCGGCTCTCCCTCGACCTGCGCGCCCAGCACGCGGTGCGCGACGAGCTCGTCAAGGGCATGGAGCATTTCCGCGCCAAGGCCGCGGCCGGGCTGATCCTCGACGTCGTCACGGGCGAGGTGATCGCGCTGGTGTCGCTGCCGGATTTCGACCCGAACGAGCCCGCCGACGCGCTCCATCCCGACCGCATCAACCGAATGAACGTCGGCGTCTACGAGATGGGCTCGACCTTCAAGGCCGTCACCACCGCGATGGCGATCGACTCGGGCAAGTTCACCATCAACTCGACCTTCGACACGGCGGGCGGCGTGCTGCGCTACGGCCGCCAGGTCATCCACGAGTACCACGGCACCGGGCGCGTCCTGACCGTGCCGGAGGTGTTCATCCACTCCTCCAACATCGGCTCGGCCAAGATGGCGCTCGGCGTCGGCGTTCCGGGCCACAAGGCCTTCCTGAAGAAGATGGGCCTGCTCGACCGGATGCGCACCGAGCTGCCGGAGAGCGCCGAGCCGATCGTCCCGGCCCGCTGGAGCGAGATCAACACCATCACGATCGCCTTCGGCCACGGCCTCGCGGTGGCGCCGATCCAGGCGGCGGCGGCGGTGGCGGCGCTGGCCAACGGCGGCGAACTCGTCACCCCGACCTTCCTGAAGCGCTCGGAGGCGGAGGCGCACGAGAAGGGCGCCCGGGTGATCTCGCCCCAGACCAGCGAGGCGCTGCGCTTCATCATGCGGATGAACGCGGTCCACGGCTCGGCCAAGAAGTCGGCGATCCCCGGCTACTTCATCGGCGGCAAGACCGGCACCGCCGAGAAGGTGATCAACGGCCGCTACGCCAAGAACCGGCTGTTCACCACCTTCATGGCGATCTCGCCCGCCGACAAGCCGCGCTACCTCTTCCTGACCATCATGGACGAGCCGCAGCCCGCGCCCGAGACCTTCGGCTACGCCACGGCCGCCTGGAACTCCGGGACGATCACCGGCCGGATCATCGAGCGGGTCGGCCCGGTGCTGGGCATCCCGCCGCGCTTCGAGCCGCCGGAAAAGCCCTTCCCGCAGATGGTGAAGCTGGGCGCCTGGGGCACCCGATAGCGGCGGGCCTCGACCCTGGCGGCACGGGAGCCTAGGAGTACGACCGGAATCGAACGCGGAACGGGCGTGACGCGGGGGACCCCTCTCCCGGGTGGGAGAGGGGCAGGGGTGAGGGTGTGACGCTTCCGGTGACACGGTGAGCGTGGTGAGGGGAGCGGGACGGGTCCGGTTCAGCCACGAGCCTCCGTGCTGGCCCCGGGCCTCGTCGAGCCTTCCTGCGGCACCCTTCGGCACCCTCACCCCTCCCCCCACCCGGGAGAGGGGATCCCGCGCATCACTCGTCACCGTGTCACACTTCTGGCCGTCAGAAATGGCCGAGCAGGCGGAACGGATGCGCGCGACCGACACAGCCCCGACGCTGGGCACCCTGTTTCCCGAGGCGGCCGGCCCGGCCGCCGGGATCCCCGTGGCGGGTCTGACCGCCGACAGCCGCCGGGTCGGCCCGGGCTTCGTCTTCGTGGCGGTGCCGGGCACCAAGGCGGACGGCCGGCTCTTTGCGGCCCAGGCCGCCGCGGCCGGCGCGGTCGCGATGGCGGCCGAAGGCCCCCGCCCGGCCGCGCTGCCGGAGGCGGTGGCCTATCTCCCGGTGGAGGATGCCCGCCGCGCGCTCGCGCTCGCCGCCGCCCGCCTGCATCCGCACCAGCCCGGCACGGTGGTGGCCGTCACGGGCACCAGCGGCAAGAGCTCGGTCGCCGACTTCGTGCGCCAGATCGCGGCGCGGCTCGGACGGCGCTCGGCGAGCCTCGGCACCCTCGGCGTCGTGACGAGCGACGGCGCCGCCTACGGCTCGCTCACCACGCCCGACCCCGTCACCCTGCACGAGACCCTGGCGCGCCTCGCCGCGGACGGCATCACGGACCTGGCCATGGAGGCCTCCTCGCACGGCATCGAGCAGCGGCGCCTCGACGGCGTGCGGCTCGCGGCGGCGGGTTTCACCAATCTCGGCCACGACCACCTCGACTACCACCACACGCCGGAGGCGTACCTCGCCGCCAAGGCGCGCCTGTTCGAGACGCTGCTGCCCGAGGGCGCCACCGCCGTGGTGAACGCGGACGGCCCGCAGGCCGACCGGGTGCAGGCCGCGGTTCGCGCCCGCGGACTGCCGCTGATGACCACGGGCCGGGCGGGCGAGACCCTGCGCCTCGTGCAGGCCGAGACCCGCGGCTTCGCCCAGCACCTGACCGTCGCGGCCGAGGGACGCGACCACCGCGTCGCGCTGCCGCTCGTCGGCGCCTTCCAGGTGGAGAACGCCCTCGTGGCGGCGGCCCTGGTGCTCGCCACCGAGGCCGGGCGCGGACGCGCGGCCGAGGTGCTGGCGGCGCTGAGCGGCCTTGCCGGCGTACCGGGCCGGCTGGAGCGGGTCGGCACCGTCGACGGGGCGCTCTGCGTGGTGGATTACGCCCACAAGCCGGAGGCGCTGGCCGGGGTGCTCGCGGCGTTGCGGCCCTTCGCCCAGGGGCGCCTCGTCTGCGTGATGGGCTGCGGCGGCGACCGCGACCGGGCCAAGCGCCCGATGATGGGCCGCATCGCGGCGGAGGGCGCCGACCGCGTCATCGTGACCGACGACAATCCCCGCAGCGAGGACCCGGCCGCGATCCGGGCCGAGATCCTGGCCGCCGCGCCCGGTGCCGAGGAGATCGGCGACCGGGCCGAGGCGATCCGCGCGGCCGTGCGGGACCTGCGCGAGGGCGATGTGCTGGTGGTGGCCGGCAAAGGCCATGAAACCGGCCAGATCGTCGGCGACCGCACATGGCCGTTCTCGGACCGCGATGCGGTCCTGGCCGCGATCGAGGAGACGCGCGCATGACAGAGCCACTCTGGACCCTCGAGGCCGCCGCCGCCGCCATCGGCGCGCGCCTCGACGACGAGTCCCGGCCGCTCGGCGGACTGTCCATCGACACCCGCACCCTGAAGGTCGGCGACCTCTTCTTCGCCATCCGGGGCGAGGCCCGCGACGGCCACGACTTCGTGCGCGACGCGCTGGCGCGCGGGGCGGGCGCGGCCGTGGTGAGCGCCGCGCGGGCGCCCGATCTCGCCGGAGCCGGCCCGCTCCTGGTGGTGCCGGAGGCCGGGGACGATCCCGTCCTCGCCGCCATGCGGGCGCTCGCGGTCGCCGCCCGCGCCCGCAGCGCCGCCCGCATCGTCGCCGTCACGGGATCGGTCGGCAAGACCGGCACCAAGGAGGCGCTGCGCCACGTGCTGGCCGCGCAGGGGCCGACGCACGCTTCGGTCGCCTCCTACAACAACCATTGGGGCGTGCCCCTGACGCTGGGCCGCATGCCGGCCGCCAGCGCCTTCGGGGTGTTCGAGATCGGAATGAACCACGCGGGCGAGATCGCCCCGCTGACCCGGCTCGTGCGGCCCGAGATCGCCATCGTCACCACGATCGAGCCGGTGCACATCGAGCATTTCCGCTCGCTGTCGGGCATCGCCGACGCCAAGGGCGAGATCTTCGCCGGCCTGGAGCCGGGGGGCATCGCGATCCTCAACCGCGACAATCCGAGCTTCGAGCGCCTGAGCGCCCACGCGCTGGCCTCGCGGGCCGGGCGGGTCGTGAGCTTCGGCGAGCATCCGCAGGCCGACGTGCGGGCCGAGCGGATCGTGATGCGGCCCGACCTGTCGATCGTGGACGCGCAGGTGCAGGGCATTCCGGTCACCTACCAGCTCGGCACGCCGGGGCGCCACACGGCGCTCAACTCGCTCGCCGTGATGGCGGCGGTGCATGCGCTCGGCGCCGATCTCGCGCTCGCGGCCCTGTCGCTCGCGCAGCTGCGCCCGCCGGTGGGCCGCGGCGAGCGCACGGTGCTGCACTTGCCCGAGGGCGAGGCGCTCCTCGTCGACGAGAGCTACAACGCCAACCCGGCCTCGGTGCGCGCGGCCCTCGCGACGCTCGCCGGCATCGCGGTGGAGCCCCCGGGGCGGCGCATCGCCGTGCTCGGCGACATGCTGGAACTCGGTGCCGAGGCGGCGCGCCTTCACCGGGATCTCGCCGGGAGCGTGCGCGAGCACGGGATCGACCTCGTCCACACCGCCGGGCCGATGATGGCCGAGTTGTGGGCCGCCCTCCCCACCCCGCAGCGCGGCGTCTCGGCCCCGGCCTCGGCTGACCTCCTCGACGCGGTGGTCGCCGGGATCCGGCCGGGCGACGCCGTGATGGTCAAGGGCTCGAACAGCACCCGCATGGGCCGGATTGTCGAGGCCCTCAAAGCCCGCTACGGGGGCGCCGCCCCGGACCGTGCCGTCGGCCGGTCCGGGTAGCCCCCCGCCACGCCGGTTGCCGCCCGCGCGCCCGGAGCAGACCCACGCGGCGCCGCCAGCCTCCCTGGCCCGGCGCTCACCTCAGAGACGGGATGAGCCCCGGATGTTGTACCTCCTGTCCGAACTGAGCGGGGTGTTCTCGCCGCTCAACGTCTTCCGCTACATCACCTTCCGGACGGGCGGCGCGCTCTTCACGGCGGGGCTGTTCGTCTTTTGGTTCGGCCCCTGGATCATCTCGCTCCTGCGCCTGCGCCAGGGCAAGGGGCAGCCGATCCGCGAGGACGGGCCGCAGACTCATCTGCTCACCAAGCGCGGGACGCCGACGATGGGCGGGCTGATGATCCTGGCCGGGGTCATGGTGGCGGTGCTGCTCTGGGCCAACCCGCGCAATTCCTACGTCTGGATCACCGTGGTGGTGACGCTGGGCTTCGGCGCGATCGGCTTCTACGACGACTACCTCAAGGTGACGAAGCAGAGCCACAAGGGCTTTTCCGGCAAGTTCCGGCTCGGGCTCGAAGCGCTGATCGCCGTGGCGGCCTGCATCGCGGTGGCGGAGTACTCGGCGCCCGGCCTCGCCTACCGGCTGGCCTTCCCGGTCTTCAAGGAGGCGATCGTCAATCTGGGTATCTTCTGGGTCCTGTTCGCGAGCTTCGTGATCGTCGGCGCCGGCAACGCCGTGAACATCACGGACGGGCTCGACGGCCTCGCCATCGTGCCAGTGATGATCGCGGCGGCGACCTTCGGGATCATCGCCTACCTCGTCGGCAACGTGATCTACGCCTCCTACCTGCAGGTGAACTACGTCCCGGGCACCGGCGAACTCGCGGTGGTGTGCGGTGCCCTGATCGGGGCGGGCCTCGGCTTCCTGTGGTTCAACGCGCCGCCCGCGCAGATCTTCATGGGCGACACCGGCTCGCTGGCGCTCGGCGGCCTTCTCGGCACGGTGGCGGTCGCCACCAAGCACGAGATCGTGCTCGCGGTGGTGGGCGGCCTGTTCGTGCTGGAGATCGCCTCGGTGATCATCCAGGTCGCGTCGTTCAAGCTCACCGGCAAGCGGGTCTTCCGCATGGCGCCGATCCACCACCATTTCGAGCAGAAGGGCTGGAAGGAGCCGCAGGTGGTGATCCGGTTCTGGATCATCGCCGTGGTGCTGGCGCTGCTCGGCCTCGCGACGCTCAAGCTGCGCTGACGGCGCAAGCTTGCCTCCGCCGCGTCGATGGTCGCGTGGAGCTTGGGGGCCGGCTCCCGGCCTCAGCCGCCGAACACCGAGGTGAGCTGCTGGCCGTTGCGGTTGATCGTCACCTCCCAGGCGGGGACCGCAGTGCGGGTCGCCCGGTCGAGGTCGCGGGTGGTCGAGACCGGGACGCCGTTCACCGCCACGATCACGTCGCCCTTCTGCAGGCCGACCCGGTTGGCAAGGCTGCCGCCGTCCACCTCGGAGATCACCACCACGTCGCCCGAGGCGTCGATCTGCAGTTCCTCGGCGACCGCCGGCGAGGCGTTCACCGCGGTGGCGCCGAGGAAGGGCGAGCGGGTCTTCACCTTCAGGACGTCGCGCGGGCGGGTCTCGGGGGCGGGCGCGAGGCGCACCGGCAGGGTCGTGCGCGTCGCGCCGCGCAGCACCGTGAACTTGGTCTGGCCGGTGATGCCCTTGAGGGCGAAGCGGTAGCCGAACGCCTCCGGATCGTCGACCGGCTGGCCGTCGACGGTGAGGATCACGTCGCCGCGCTTCAGGCCGGCCTCCTCGGCCGGGCTCTTGGCCACCATGCCGGCCACCAGCACCCCGGTGGGATGGTCGAGGCCGACGCTCTCGGCGATGTCGGGGGTGACGTTCTGGAGGCGCGCGCCGAGCCAGGGCCGGCGCACCACGCGCCCGCCGCCCTTGGCGGTCTCCACCACCGCCCGCACCATGCTGGCGGGAATCGCGAAGCCGATGCCGTGGCTGCCGCCGGATTGCGAGAAGATCGCGGTGTTGATGCCGACGAGGCCGCCGTTGAGGTCGACCAGCGCGCCGCCCGAATTGCCCGGGTTGATGGCCGCATCCGTCTGGATGAAGAACTGGTAGTCGGCCGAGCCGACCTGCGTGCGCGCCAGCGCGGAGATGATGCCCTGCGTCACCGTCTGGCCGACGCCGAACGGGTTGCCGATGGCGATGACGAAGTCGCCGACCTGCAGCGCCTCGGAATCCCCGAACTCCATCGCCACGAGCCCGCCCGGCGCCTTGATGCGCAGCACCGCGAGGTCGGTGCGGGGGTCGCGCAGCACGATCTGCGCCTCGAACTCGCGCCGGTCGTTCAGCGCCACCCGCACCTCGTTCATGTTCTCGATGACGTGGTTGTTGGTGACGATCAGCCCCGATTCGTCGACGATGACGCCCGAGCCGAGGGAGCGCTGCGCGCGCTCCTGCGGCCGGCCGCCAGATCCCATCCCACCAGGCCCCGCATCGCCGAAGAAGCGGCGCAGGAACTCGTCCATCGCGCTGCGGTTGCCGGCGCGCTTCTCCACATGGGCGCCGTAGACGTTCACCACCGAGGGCGCGGCGCGACGCACCAGCGGCGCGAAGGAGAGCTGCACCTGCCCCCGGCTCTCGGGCAGCGCCCGGGTGGGCGGCGCCGGATCGGCGCTCGCGGCGACGGGGCCGAGGGCGAGCGCGGCGAGCAGCAGGAGGCGCAGGCGGTGGCGCATCGGTCGGGGCTCCAGGCGTATCAAATCGAGGGGCCGGCCGCGAACGCGCGGCGCGGGCCCGGATCCTCACCTATACAGCACTGCGCTGAAATGATGGCGCCGCGGCCGTGGGCCCCGCGTCCGAACCGCGGCGCCGGGCGGGCGTTGACCCTGCGGAGCCGCGCCCGGAGAGGCGCCCGCGAGCCAGGAGATCCGCCGTGAACCAGCCCACCGACAGGCCGAAGACCCACCCCGACCAGTCCGGCTCTCGCCAGGACGTGGCGGCGGGAGACAAGCACCTGCCCGACAACCGCCAGGACAAGCTCAACGAGCGCCTCGACGAGGGGCTGGAGGAAACCTTCCCGACCAGCGACCCCGTCTCCGTGAAGGTGACGAAGTAGGACGGCCTGCGCCCCTCCCGCGGCAGCGGCCCGGACACGACAAAGGGCGGATCCTCGCGGATCCGCCCTTCTCGGTCGATGGACTTGGTCGATCGGGCCGAAGCCGTCAGCGCTTCGAGAACTGGAAGCTGCGACGGGCCTTCTTGCGGCCGTACTTCTTGCGCTCCACGACGCGCGGGTCGCGGGTCAGGAAGCCCTCGCGCTTGAGCGGCGAGCGCAGGTCCGGCTCGTAATGGGTCAGCGCCTTGGCGAGCCCGTGGCGCACCGCGCCGGCTTGGCCCGAGAGGCCGCCGCCCGCCACCGTCACCACCACGTCGTACTGATCGACCCGGCCCGCGACGTGCAGCGGCTGCTGCAGGATCATGCGCAGCACGGGGCGCGCGAAGTAGGCCTCGACCGGACGGTCGTTGACCGTGATCGTGCCGGCGCCCGGCTTGATCCAGACGCGGGCGACCGCGTCCTTGCGCTTGCCGGTGGCGTAGGCCCGGCCCTGCGCGTCCAGCTTCTGGACGTGGACCGGCGCGTCGGACTCGCCCTGGGCGAGGCCGGCCTTGTTGGCTTGGCCGAGATCGGCGAGAGACTGAAGGGTCGCCATCTTACGCGCTCACGTTCTTGCGGTTGAGAGCGGCGACGTCGAGCGTCTCCGGCTGCTGGGCGGCGTGGGGATGCTCCGAGCCCTTGTAGACCCGCAGGTTGCCGAGGATCTTCCGGAAGAGCGGCCCGCGCGGCAGCATGCGCTCCACGGCCTTCTCGACCACCCGCTCGGGGAACCGGCCCTCGAGGATGAACTTCGCCGAGCGCTCCTTGATGCCGCCCGGATAGCCGGTGTGGTGGTAGTACACCTTCTGGTCGTACTTGCGGCCGGTGAACTTCACCTTGTCCGCATTGATGACGATGACGTTGTCGCCGCAATCGACGTGGGGCGTGTACTGGGCCTTGTGCTTGCCCCGCAGACGCATCGCGATGATCGACGCGAGACGGCCCACGACGAGGCCCTCGGCGTCGATGATCACCCACTTCTTCTCGACATCGGCGGGCTTCAGCGAAAAGGTCTTCATCGCGCTGGAATCCCGAGATCAATCCAAGAAACAGGACGCCGCCGCGCTGGTGGAGCGCAGCGGCGATGCGGGGGCTTCTACGCGAGGCGGCGCGCGCCGTCAATCACCCTCCGGCGCGCCGCGTCGGGAAAAACGCGAGGCCCGAGAATGGCTTCGCACTTGCGGTACTATGATACCGCACAATTCAGCGCGGCGGGATCGCGTAGGTTCCGGTGGCGTGGCAGACGAGGTCGTCCTCGCCCTCGCTGCGGATCAGCACCTCGCCGACCGCGAGCTGGCGCCCGAGCTTCATCAGCCGCGCCTCGCCGATCAGGTCGCGCCGGGCGGGCTTGCGCATGAAGTTGAACGAGAGGTTGGTGGTGACCGCGAGCGGGACGGGGCCGAGGCTCGCCAGCACCGCCACGTAGAGCGCGACGTCGGCCAGCCCCATCATGGCCGGGCCCGAGATGGTGCCGCCCGGCCGCAGGTGCCGCTCGTGATAGGGCAGGCGCATGGTCGCGCTGAGCGGACCGACCGCCTCCACCACCGGCCCGGGGCCGCCGTGATGGATCTGGGGAAACACCTCGTCGAGGAAGGCGGAGACCGCCTCGCGGCTCATCACGGGTTCGGGGGGCATCGGCTCCGGGTCCGTCGGGGAGAGGAAGCCCGCCTTGCAGCACGGCGCCGGCCGCCCGACAATGGGCCTCCCTCACGGAGCCTGCATGCCACCGATGGACGAACCCCTTCTCCTGCGCGAGGACCGCGACGGCGTTGCGACGCTGACCCTCAACCGCCCGCGGGCCCGCAACGCCCTCTCGGTCGGGCTGCTCGGTGCGCTCAGCGACGCCTTCGCCGGACTGGCGCAGGACGAGAGCGTGCGCGTCGTGGTGATCGCGGGAGCGGGGCCGGCCTTCTGCGCCGGCCACGACCTCAAGGAGATGACCGCCTTCCGCGCCGAGGCGGACCGGGGCGCGGCCCGCTTCGCCGCGCTGTTCGACCTCTGCTCGGCGGTGATGATGGCGATCCCCGCCCTGCCCCAGCCGGTGATCGCGGCGGTGGAGGGGGTGGCGACGGCGGCGGGCTGCCAGCTCGTCGCCTCCTGCGACCTCGCGGTGGCGGGCGAGGAGGCGCGCTTCGCGACCCCGGGGGTCCAGATCGGGCTCTTCTGCTCGACCCCCATGGTGGCGCTCTCGCGCAACCTCTCGCGCAAGGCCGCGATGGCCCTGCTGCTCACCGCCGAGATGGCCGACGCGGCCGAGGCGAAGGATCTCGGCCTCGTCAACCGGGTGGTGCGGGCCGGGACCGCGCTCGCCGAGGCGCAGGCGCTGGCCGCTTCCATCGCGGCGCGCAGCGCCTACACGGTGCGGGTCGGCAAGCGCGCCTTCTACGAGCAGATCGAGATGCCGCTTTCCGACGCCTACGCGCATGCCGGCCGGGTGATGACCGAGAACATGCTGGCCCGCGCCGCCGAGGAGGGCATCGGGGCCTTCCTCAGCCGCCGGGGGTGAGCCTCACCACGTCCCGGTATTCGGCATCGAGGCCCAGGGCTCCTGCGGCGCCTTGGCGCCCCCCTTCTGCAGGATCTCGATCGAGATGCCGTCCGGCGAGCGGATGAAGGCCATGTAGCCGTCCCGCGGCGGGCGGTTGATGGTGATGCCGGCCTGCTGCAGCTTGGCGCAAGTCGCGTAGATGTCGTCGACCTGATAGGCCAGATGCCCGAAGTTGCGCCCGCCCGCATACTCCTCGGGGTCCCAGTTGTAGGTGAGTTCGAGGAGCGGCGACTTGCTGTCCTGGGCCCGCGCGGCGTCGCCCGGTGCGGCCAGGAACACGAGGGTGAAGCGGCCCTTCTCGTTCTCGACCCGGCGCACCTCCTGCAGGCCGAACTTGGCGCAGTAGAAGTCGAGGGCGCGGTCGAGGTCGGCGACCCGGACCATCGTGTGCAGGTATTCCATCGTGGGGGCTCCTGAATGACGGGGCCTTAGATGGTTCGGGGACCGGACGGGTCAACGCGCGCCGCCCGCCGCGTTGCGCGGGGGCGTGGCCCGGCTACAAGGGAGGCGCGGCGCCGCTCGGCCGCCCCCGGCGGACCTGCCTCGGCGCGGCGGCGCAGGTCCGCTGGCCGGCCGCCGCGTTCGCGAACTTGCCCAGGGCGCCCGGAGGAACCATGCGCACCGAGACCCCGCCGGTCATCCGCCTCGCCGATTACCGGCCGAGCGACTACCTGATCGACCGGGTCGATCTCGACGTGCGCCTACACCCGACCGAGACGCGCATCACCGCGACGCTGGCGCTGCGGCCCAACCCGGCGGGCGAGGCCGGGGCGCCGCTCGTCCTCGACGGCGACGACCTCACGCTGCTCGCCGTCGCCCTCGACGGCCAGCCCACCGCGCCCGGCGCGATCGAGACCGGGCCGCGCGGGCTCACCCTGCACCAGCCGCCCGGGCGCCCCTTCGTGCTCAGCCTCGAAACGCAGGTGAATCCCAGCGCCAACACCAAGCTGATGGGGCTCTACCGCTCGAACGGCGTCTACTGCACGCAATGCGAGGCGGACGGGTTCCGGCGCATCACCTACTTCCTCGACCGGCCGGACGTGCTCGCCGTCTACACCACCCGCATCGAGGCCGACCGCACCGAGGCGCCGGTGCTGCTGGGCAACGGCAACCCGGTCGAGAGCGGCGCGGCGGGCGCGGACCGCCACTACGCGGTCTGGCACGACCCGCACCCCAAGCCCGCCTACCTGTTCGCGCTTGTGGGCGGAAGGCTCGGCCGCATCGGCTCCAGCTTCACCACCATGGAAGGCCGCGCGGTCGAGGTCGCGGTCTACGTCGAGCCCGGCAAGGAGGACCGCGCGCCCTACGCGCTCGATGCGGTCCGGCGCGCGATGGCCTGGGACGAGCGCGCCTTCGGCCGCGCCTACGACCTCGACGTCTTCAACGTCGTCGCGGTCTCCGACTTCAACATGGGGGCGATGGAGAACAAGGGCCTCAACATCTTCAACGACAAGTACGTGCTGGCGAGCCCCGACACCGCCACCGACACGGACTACGCCAACATCGAGGCGATCATCGCCCACGAATACTTCCACAACTGGTCCGGCAACCGCGTCACCTGCCGCGACTGGTTCCAGCTCTGCCTCAAGGAAGGGCTGACGGTGTTCCGCGACCAGGAATTCTCATCGGACGAGCGCTCGCGCCCGGTCCACCGCATCGCCGAGGTGCGCACGCTGCGCGCCCGTCAGTTTCCGGAGGATGCCGGTCCGCTGGCCCACCCGGTGCGCCCCCAGGCCTATCGCGAAATCAACAACTTCTACACGGCGACCGTCTACGAGAAGGGCGCCGAGATCGTGCGCATGCTGCGCACCCTGCTCGGGCCCGAGACCTTCCGGGCCGGAATGGATCTGTTCTTCGCGCGCTGCGACGGGACGGCGGCGACGGTCGAGGATTTCCTCGCCGCCTTCGCGCAGGTGAGCGGGCGCGACCTCACGGCCTTCGCCCGCTGGTACGCGCAGGCCGGCACCCCGGTGGTCTCGGTGTCGGGCCGCCACGACCCGCTCGCCCGCACCTACACCCTCGACTTCCACCAGAGCCTGCCGGTCGTGGCCACCGAGGCGAGTGCCGGCGCCGAACCCCAGCCCCTCGTCATCCCGGTCGCCCTCGGCCTCGTCGCGCCGGGCGGCGGCGCGGTGGCGGCGCGATCCGAGCAGGTGCGCGACGGCGTGTTCGTGCTGGAGCAGGAGAGCGGGCGCGTCGTCTACACCGACGTGGCCGAGGCGCCGGTGCCCTCGCTGTTCCGCGGCTTCTCGGCCCCGGTGAAGCTGGCCCACGCCCTCGATGCCGGCCAGCGCCTCACCCTGCTCGCCCGCGACAGCGATCCGTTCAACCGCTGGCAGGCGGCGCAGGGCCTCGCCCTCGACGTGCTGACGGCGCGTGCCCGCGCGGGCGCCCCCCTGGAGGACGAGGCGGGGGCGGACGGCGCGGCGCTGGCGGAGGCGCTCGGCAGCTTCCTCGACGCCGAGGCCGTGGCGGACCCCGCCTTCGCGGCGCTGGTCCTGACGATTCCGGGCGACCAGGAGGTGGCCCAGGAGATCGGCGCCAACGTCGATCCCGACGCGATCCACCGCGCCCGGCGGACCCTGCGGCGGCATCTCGGCCGCGCCCTGGCGCCGCGCCTCGTCGCGCTGCGCGAGCGCCTCGCCGATCCGACCGAGGCTCCCTTCAGTCCGGACGCGGCGAGCGCCGGGCGACGGGCGCTGCGCAATGCCGCCCTCGACCTCGTGGCGGCCGCCGACCCGGAGACGGGCACGCGGCTGGCCGAGGCGCAGTGTGCGGGCGCCACCAACATGACCGACCGGCTGGCGGCGCTCGCCACCCTCGCGCTCCTGCCGGGCGAGGCGCGCGAGCGCGCGCTCCAGGCCTTCGCGCAGACCTACCGGGCCGAGCCGCTGGTGCTCGACAAGTGGTTCTCGCTGCAGGCCATGATCCCCGAGGCGGGCACCGTGGAGCGGGTGCGGGGCCTGATGCGGCACGAGGGATTTTCGCTCGGCAACCCCAACCGGGTGCGCTCGCTCGTCGGCAGCTTCAGCCTCAACAACCCAACGCAGTTCCACCGCGAGGACGGCGCGGGCTACGACCTCGTGGCCGAGACCGTCCTGGCGCTGGACGCCCGCAACCCGCAGGTCGCCGCGCGCCTCCTCACCGCTTTCAGCACGTGGCGTATGGTGGAGGCGAAGCGCCGCGCCCGGGCCGAGGCGGCGCTGCGGGCCATCGCGGCATCACCCGGCCTCTCGCCGGATGTCGGCGACATCGTCGGTCGGTCGCTCGCCCCGGCCCGGCACTCTGCAAATGCCTGAGCAGCTGCAACAATTCAGATTCGCGCGCGGCGCGGGTGCATTGCTCGACGAAAGTTTAACGCTCGTATGACCCCAGCGGCATGCTGGACAAATCGCCTGTGGAAATGTCACAAATGGATGTGATTCGGCGGGTGCCCGGCGCCCCCGGATGACCGCTCGGCGGCGCGTAGTTGGGGGATTGGGTATGCTGGAGGCGGATCCCGCCCCCACCGCTGCACGTGCCGGAACGATCCTGGGCATCACGCGGGTCCTGACGCCGGCCCATCAGCGGCTGGCCCGGGCCGAGACCTGGCTGCGCTTCGCGATCCCGGCCGTTCTCGGGCTCTTTCTGCTCTCCCTCGCGGCGATCACGCTGACCCAGCTCGTCGCCATGCGGCGCGACGCGCTGGCCCAGGCCGGGCGGGAGATCGACCTCGTCGCCCGCTTGGCGGCCGCGGCCCTGGCGCAGGCCCCGGGCCTTGGCGGGCGGGCGGAGCGCCTGGAAGCGGTGCTGCCGGCGGACTTCATCGCCCCCGGCCGCAGCATCCTCCTCGTCGGACCCGACGAAGTGGTCACGTCCGTGCTGCCGGCCGGCGCAGCCAGGGGGCGCACGCTCACGGACCATTTCGGCGAGGGGCAGGCGCTCAGCATCCTGGGCGAACGGGCCGGCCTCATGCGCATCATCCTGCCGGGCGGAACGGACGTGCTCGCCACCGTGCGCCGGATCGGCGAGGGCCGCGGCCACGTGGCGGTGACCCAGACCGTGGAGGCGGCGACCGCCGCATGGTGGAGCCGGGCGAGGACGCAGGGGATCGTGGTCGGCTCGGTCGGCCTCGTCATCGTCTGCATCGGCCTCGCCTACGCGCTCCAGGCGGATCGGGCGCGGGCGGTCGACCGGGTCTGCGACCAAGTCCGGCAGCGCCTCGACACGGCGCTCGGCCGCGGCCGCTGCGGCCTGTGGGACTGGGACATCGCCCGGGGCCGGATCTACTGGTCGGACTCGATGTACCAGATCCTCGGCTTCGTCCGGGAGCGCGAGTTCCTGTCCTTCGGCGACGTCAACGCCCTCGTGCACCCCGACGACACGGACCTCTACGGCCTCGCCCGGCAGCTCGCCGCGCAGGACGCGGCGGTGGACCACGAGTTCCGGATCCGCTCGGCCTCCGGCGAGTGGATCTGGCTCAAGGCCCGGGCCGAGATCGTGCAGGACCAGGAGGATGGCGGGCGCCACCTCGTGGGCATCGTCATGGACGTCTCCGAGCAGCGCCGCCTCGCCGAGTCCACCGCCACCGCCGACATGCGCCTGCGCGACGCGGTCGAGGCGGTCTCGGAGGCCTTCGTGCTCTGGGATGCCCAGAACAACCTCGTGCTGTGCAACTCGAAGTTCCGCCGCCTGCACGCGCTCACCCCCGAGGAGGCGCAGCCCGGCTGGCGCTACGACGCCATCATGGGCCGGGCCGCCCTGCCCCAGGTGCGGCGCGAATTCCCGAACCCCGACCTCGCGGATTCCGGCGCCCGCATCTTCGAGGCCGAACTGGCCGACGGTCGCTGGCTCCAGATCAGCGAGCGGCGCACCAAGGACGGCGGCTACGTCTCGGTGGGCACCGACATCACCACGCTCAAGCGCCATCAGGAGCGCCTCGTCGAGTCCGAACGCCAGCTCATCGCCACCGTCGCGGACCTCAAGCGCTCGCGGCGCACCCTCGAACTCCAGACCCAGCAGCTCGCCGACCTCGCCGAGCGCTACCTCGACCAGAAGGCCCAGGCCGAGAGCGCCAACCGCTCGAAATCCGAGTTCCTGGCCAACATGAGCCACGAGCTGCGCACGCCGCTCAACGCGGTGCTGGGTTTCGCCGAGGTGATGCAGGACGAGGTGTTCGGCCCGCTCGGCTCCGAGAAGTACCGCGAGTATTGCCGCGACATCCGCTCCAGCGGCCACTACCTGCTGTCGGTGATCGATGACATCCTCGACATGTCGCGCATCGAGGCGCGCCGGGTCACACTGACCAAGCAGCCGGTGCCGGTGGCCGAGGCGCTGGAGCGGGCGCTCAAGCTCATCGCCGAGCCCGCCCGCGCCAAGGGCCTGACGCTCAGCGTGGAGATGAACGACGAGGCGGTGGTGCTCGCCGACGAGCGCGCCCTGCACCAGATCCTCGTCAACCTGCTGCAGAATGCCGTGAAGTTCACCCCCGAGGCCGGCCGCGTCGCGGTGCGGATCCGCAAGGCGATCGGCGCGGTCCACATCTACGTGGAGGACAGCGGCATCGGCATCCCCAAGGCGGTGCTGCCGAAGCTCGGCGCCCCGTTCGAGCAGGTCGAGACCAATTTCGCCCGCAGCTTCAAGGGCTCGGGGCTCGGCCTCGCCATCGCCCGCTCGCTCGCGGACATGCATGGCGGGGGCCTGCGCATCCGCTCCGAGGAGGGCACGGGCACCATCGTGCTGGTGCGCCTGCCGCAGGCCCGGCGTGATGCCGCCGGGACCACGATGGTCAGCATGGTGGCCGGTCAGGCGGCGTGAGCGCGCTCCGCGCCCCCGGCCTCAGCGGCCGGTCGCCGTCAGCCGGTCACGCCTCGCGGCCCTGATGGTCGGCTGCACGAGCGGGCTCCTGCGTCAGTTGAAGCGGGCGCTGGCCCGGGTGCCGTCCGGGGCGGTGAGCTGCACGGCGCCCTTCGGCGCGGCCGGGAGGGCGGCGTCGGCGAGACCGGTGAGGCGGCTGCCTCCGGCGGGCGCGAGCGCGACGCGCATCGGCTTGCCGTCCACCATCAGGTAGGCCGTGGCCGTGAAGCCGGCGGCGGGGAGCGGCGCCTCGGCCCCGTCGAGCAGGTAGAGGTCGACGGTGCGCTCCCGCGCGACGAGTTCGAGGTGGTAGGGGCCGGCGTCGCTCACACGGCCGCCGTTGCGGCCCGGGGCCTCGTGGGCGCAGACGGGGGCGGCGAGCAGCAGGCCGCTGGCGACGAGCAGTTTCCAGGCATTCATGCGGAGGTCTCCGGGGGACAGGCGGGCACGACCCGGATGGCGCGCGAGGTCACGCCTGCGCAGGCTGCGATCGGCGGTCGGGTCGCCCCTGAACGGGAAGGATGGGTGGATGCCTCGGCCGCTCGGCGCCCCGTCGGGGGCGGGAGCGAAGCCGCCTCAGGCGCGCGTCCGGGGTGGTCGCGGAGGCGCTTCGGGCGGCAGGCCGGCGCGGAACGGCTGCGCGGCCGCGGCCAGACGGCTGCCGGCGCCGAGCGCCCCGAGTCCCGGGAGCGCGGGCGGACCGAGCGACGGGGCGCAGCAGGATGCGCCGAGGCTGCAGCACACGCCGTGGCAGGCCGGCCCGCGATCGGCGGAGGCGAGGCGCGGTTCGGGCGCGTCGGGCCGCCGATCCAAGGCGAGATCCGGATGCGCGCGCGCGCCGGCCTCGGCCACGCGGGCCGGTTCATGCACATGCCCCGCATGCGCCTGGGCCGCCGAGGCCAGGAGGCAGCCGGCGATCGTCACGAACAGCGCCGCCAGCAGGCGTGCGAGAAACCGGGGCAGGGTCATGCCGGGACCCTAGACCAGGAGCCGATCGCGACGCCATCGGATCCTGGTCCGGATGTTCGATGCCGCCGGTCCGGACCGGCCCGGCTCACCCCCGCAGAGGGATCAGCCCAGGACATCGCTGCCATGGCTGCGCAGCCACGATCGGGCGTAGCCGCAGAGCGGCCGGACCGTCAGCCCCTCGGCCCGCGCATGGGCGGCGACGTCCGCCATCAGCCGTCCCGCCGCGCCGGTGCCGCGCAGCGCCGGTGGCGCGTAGACGTACAGGATGGCGAGCACGCGGTCCTGACGCCGGTAATCCGCGTACACGACCGCGTCCCCGACCGGCAGTTCGAAGCGGCTTCTCTCGACGTTGTCGTGCATCGGCCGCTCCGCGCCCGCCTCGGTCCGGTCAACCCGGCGGGCGGCCGCCGGTTTCCACTCAGAACCGCCACACCGTGACGGCCTTGAGCGCGCCGTCCGCATTCAGGATCGGGAAGGCGAGCGCCGCGACGGTCTCCCCGGCCTCCCCGGTGAGCCACGCCGCGCCTGCGGCGCAGTCCTGGGTGGTGGCCGGCAGCCGGGAGGCGAGCACGGTCCCGAGCAGCCCCTCGCCGCGGGCGATCGCCCGGGGCCGGGCGGCGTTCGGCTGCTCCTCCGCGTCCGACACGCCGGATTCGTAGACGAGCCGCTCGCCGGAGGCGTCGGGCAGCCAGATCTCGAAGCGCCGGGCGATCGGCGTTCCGAGGGCGGACAGGAAGGCCATCACCCAGGTGCGGCCGGGATCGTAGTCGAAGGGAAGGCCGAGCCCGATGCTGAGACCGACCTTCACCGCCTCCTTGTGGCGCAGGAACCGCTCGGCGCGGTAGAGTTCGCGCATCACCAGCGGCATGCCGCTCGCCCAGACGAGCCCCGGCAGACCGTGCCCCTTGCCGAACTTCGTCAGCTGCGAGGTGATGCGGAAGAGTTCGGCCGCGCCGTAATACCCGTCGTGCAGGCCGATCTGGGCGCCTTCCAGCGGATCGTTGCGCCACACCTCGATGGCGCCGACATGCGTCTGGTCGTCGCCGCAGAGCAGAACCACGACGGCCCGGATCGCGGAGCCGGCGAAGACCGGCATGGCGATGCCGGAGGTGAGCCCGGCCGCCTCCGCCGCCTCGATCCGGCGGAAACCCGTGCCCTTGAAGCTTCCCATCACGATGGGGTGGCGCGCCGCCCAGGCCTCGCCGGGCAATCCTTCGCCCTTGCGGAAACGCATGGCGCGGCTGTGCTCCGCGAAGGCGTGCAGGGTGCCGTAGATGCCGTCGCCGAACATCAGTTCGGAGCCGTCGGGCGCAGGCAGCCAGATCTCGGCCGCCCGGATGAAGGACTGCATGGTCATTCGCGTCGCTGATCCGGTGGAGGCTTCCAAGGGCCGGTTCGACGCTACTTCAGGGCAGACGGCAAAGATAGCGGGCAGCGGCCCGGGCCTGCGAGCGGCGCCGGGCGCGGTGCTCGTACGGCCTCACGGCGTGCGGGGCCGCCGGGGTGCCTCGGTGCCGCCGACCATGATGCCGCTCACCATCGGGTTGAAGCTGGTGAGGCGCCGGTAGTCGAGGGGCGTGCCGGACGTTCCCCCCGCCACCCCGGTGGCGATGCCCTCGGTGCCGGTGATCTCGATGCGGGTGTTGCCCATGCCCTCCGTCCGCACGAGGGCGAACAGCGCGCGGGCATGGGTGGGCGCGAGCCGGACGCAGCCGTGCGAGGCCGGCGAGCCGAGGCGCCGGACGGCGTGGCTGCCGTGGATGGCGTGCCCGGCCTCGGTGAAGAAGATCGAATGCGGCATCGGCGCGTCGTCCCACTCCTTCGAGCGGTGGTCCGCCACGAGCCGGTTCGGCTTGAACGAGCCGGCCGGGGTCTCGTAGCCGGAGGTCCCGGTGGAGACCGCCCAGGCATGGCGCTCCTGCCCGTCGACCGTGACGGTCATGCGCTGAGCGTCCTTGTCGACCCTGACCACCACCTCGGCGGCCCGCGCCGGGGCGAGGACCGCCCAGGCGAGGAGCGCCGCCGCGCACGCCATCCACCGTCCCATGATCGTCCCCCGTCCGGCCACGCCGCCACGCTACGCCGAGGAACGCCGACGGCCAAGGTGGCGGCGCGCTACTTCACCAGCGGGCAGCCGCCCTCGGCGATCGGGCGGAAGGCCTGGTCGGCCGGCACCGTCGCGACGAGGGTGTAGTAGTCGTAGGGCGCCTTCGATTCGCCCGGCTTCTTCACCTCGAACAGGTAGATCGGGTGGATCGCCCGTCCGTCGGGGCGCACCGTGAGATCGCCGAACAGCGTGTCGCGCGGGGGCCGGCGCTTCATCTCGGCGATCGCCGTGCGGCCGTCGTCGCTGCCGGCGCGCGCCACCGCGTCGAGATAGGCCAGCGTCGCCGAGTAGACGCCGGCCTGGTTGCCGCTCGGCACCTTGCCGGCCTGGCCCGGCCGGGCGGCGAAGCGCTTGGCGAAGTCGCGCGTGGCGTCATTCATGTTCCAGTAGAAGGATTCGGTGAGGAGCAGGCCCTGCGCGTCCTTCAATCCCATCGCGTGCACGTCGTTGATGAAGACCAGGAACGCCACCAGCGACTGGCCGCTGTCCTTGAGGCCGAATTCCGAGGCCTGCTTGACGATGTTGATGGCATCCGCCCCCGCATTGGCGAGGCCGACGACCTTGGCGCCGGAACTCTGCGCCTGGAGCAGCAGCGAGGAGAAGTCGGCGGTGCCGAGGGGATGGCGGCTCGCGCCCTTCACGGTGCCGCCGTTGCGGGTGACGTAGGCGCTCGCCTCCGCCTCGATGCCCTGCCCGAGGGCGTAGTTCACGGTGAGGAAGTACCAGGAGGTGCCGCCCCGCTTCATCATCGCGGCGGCGGTGGTGTTGCCGGTGGCCCAGGCGTCGTTGACCCATTGGACGGTGTTGGGCGAGCAGGCCTTGCCGGTCAGCTCGGACGTCGCGGTGGCGGAGGCCAGCAGGGCCATGCGGGTGTCGCGCACCAGCGCGTTCACGGCGAGCCCGACCGAGGAGTTCGGCACGTCCACCACCGCATCGACCTTCTCGACGTCGAGCCACTTGCGGGCGATGGCCGAGCCGACATCGGCCTTGTTCTGATGGTCGGCGAAGACGATCTCGACCCGGATGGCCTTGCCGCCGCCGGCGAAGTCCTCGGCGGCAAGGCGCGCGGCCTCCACCGAGCCCATGCCGTTGGTGTCCTGGAACGGCCCCGACATGTCGGTGAGCACGCCGATGCGCACCACCCCGTCCGAGATCTCGGCCTGCGCCGGCGCGGCGGCGAGCGCCGCCGCGAGCGCGAGCGCCCGCATCGTCCTGGCCATGAAGTCCCTCCCCTCTCGTCTTGCTGGTCGTGATCACAGGATCGGCCGCACATGCCGACGCACCGGGCCGGCGGTCCAAGGCGAAGTCCCGCCGTCGGGCCGACGGCGCGGCGACGCGTCGGGAGCGGGACCGGCGGTCATCCCGACCGCGGGCCTCAGATCTGGCGGTCCGGCAGGCGCACCACGAGCCCGTCGAGGTCGGGCGTCACGGTGATCTGGCAGGAGAGCCGGCTCGTGGGCAGGCGCTCGGCGGCCGCCCCGTCGAGGAGCGCGTCCTCTTCGTCGGAGCGCGGCGGCAGGCGCCCGGCCCAGGCCTCGTCCACGTAGACGTGGCAGGTGGCGCACATGGCGTTGCCGCCGCACTCGGCGACGATGCCGTCGAGGCCGGCCCCCGTGGCGCCCTGCATCAGGCTCGTGCCGTCGGCAAGGGCGAGGGACCGGGAGCGGCCGTCGGGCTGGATGAAGGTGATGGTCGTCATGCGCGTCCTTGGGCTAAGGGGCCGGCCCCGGCTTCAGGCCGGCACCGGCTTCAAGCCGGCACCGGGTTCAAGCCGGCGTGAGGGTCACGGGCAGCCGCTCCAGGCCGCGCAGCGTGTTGTTGTAGCGGCGCACGACCGGCCCGGTGATGGCGATCGCGCCGACCCGGGCGGCGAGCGCGCCCAGCATCACCTCGCCTTCGAGGCGCGCGAGGAGCTGGCCGACGCACATGTGGATGCCGGAGCCGAAGCCCACATGGCCCACCGTCTGGCGCTCCGGGTCGTAGCGCGCCGGGTCCTGCCAGCGGCGCGGATCCCGGTTGGCGGCGCCCAGGAACATCAGGACCTTCGCGCCGTCCGGGATCGTCACGCCGCCGATCTCGACGTCGCGCGTCGTGGTGCGGAAGAAGGTCTGCACCGGGCTCTCGAAGCGCACCGCCTCCTCGAAGGCCGCCCGCGCCAGGGCCGGCTTCCCGCGCAGCCGCGCGAAGGCCTCGGGGAAGCGCGCGAGGCAGTAGATCGCCGCGCCGATGCCGTTCACCGTGGTGTCGAGCCCGGCGGTGAGCAGGGAGCGCACGAGGAGCGGCGCCTCGTCGTGGGTGATCTCGCCGCGGTCGGCCGCCTCGTGGATCGCGGCACCGAAGCCGCCGGGTGCGAGGTTCTGGCGCTGGCACTGCGCCATCACCCAATCCACGTGCGGCGCGGCGGTCTCCAGGGCGCGCCGACGCAGCTCGTTCGGCGGGCCGAAGGCGTTGAAGGCGAGACCCGCATAGGGCAGCAGGTGCTCGCGTCCCTCGCGCTGCAGCCCGACCGCGTCGGGAAAGACCGAGAGGGGAAAGGCTTCGGCGAGGTCGGAGACGGCATCGAAGGAGCGGCGGGCGAGGAGATCCTCGGTCAGCGCCTCGGCGGCGACCCGGAAGCGCTCGCGCAGGGTCTTCATCACCCCCGGGGAGAGCACGCGGGCCAGCACCGCGCGGGTGCGGCCGTGCTCGGGCGGATCGGCCTCGAGGATCAGGCTCTTGGGCCGCCACGGCGTCTCGCGGGCGAAGTCGCTCAGGCCCACGCCGCGGCCGGAGCAGAAGGTGGCGGGATCGTTGAGGACCGCGTGCACCTCGGCGTAGCGGGCCACCGCGTGGACGCTCCAGCGCGACAGCCAGACCACCGGCCCGGCCTCCCGCAGCGCCTCGTGGATGCGGTGCGGGTCCTCGAAGAACTCCGTCGAGAACGGATCGACGTCCAGGGCCGGCGCGCCGGAGGGCGACAGGCCCGACGCGGGCGGGGGCAGGCCGGAGGTCGGCTCGGGCGCGCGTGGACTCGGCGTCATGGGTGCTCCTCCCGGGTGAGCGCGGTTCGGCGGGTCGACGGCCCGCGCCGGTTGCGCCATACCGGGCCGAGGCATGACGGTCCGAGGCACGGATGGCGAAGGGACGGGCGGAGCGGAGTCCGGCGGCCGGCGAGGCGCCGCGCCTCGACCTCGACCGCTACGTGCCGGCGCTCCTGACCTTCGTGGCCAACAAGCTGTCGCGCAGCGCCAACACCACCTACCAGCGCCGCTTCGGCGTGAACGTGACCGAGTGGCGGATCCTCTCGCTGCTGGCCCTCGAACCTGGCATCCCGGCCGCCCGCATCTGCCACGTCATCGGCTTCGACAAGGGTCCGGTGAGCCGGACGCTCGCCGCCATGGAGCGCCGCGGCCTCGTGGTGAGCGCGGAGGATCCGGACGATGCGCGCCGCCGCCTGATCCGTCTGACGCCGGCCGGCGAGGCGCTGCACGACCGCATCATCGTGGTGGCGCTGGAGCGGGAGCGGCGCCTGCTCGCCTGCCTCGACGCCGAGCAGCAGGCGACGCTGATCCGCCTTCTCAACCGCCTGCACGCCCATCTCCCGGCCGTCACGAAGGCGCCTCCCGAGGGCTGAGCGGCCGTCGCCGCCGCAGCGGCGGCCCTGTCGGCCTAGGATGCCGAGGCGGGCCATCGGCGGCACTCAGGCGGCACCGAGCCGCGCCTTCAGGTCGATGGCGGGGTCGGCCGCCTCCTGGGGCGCGAGGGGGATGCGACCGGCGAGCAGGCGGCGCGCCACCATGTGGTCGGCGGGCTTGTTCACCGATTCGACGCCCGCGAGGTGCCCGCCGCGGTAGCAGAACACCGAGAAGGCGCCGCTCCCCGGGTCGCCCCGGGTCACGGTCTCGTCGTGCGGCACGGCGAGCCCGGCGATCTGCAGCTTCAGCGGTCCCTGGTCGCTCCAGAACCACGGCACGGCCGTGTAGGCGGCCGGCCGGCCATTGAGGCGGGCGGCAACGCAGCGGGCGTGATCGACCGCGTTCTGCACCGCCTCGATGCGGGTCGGCGCTCCCTCGGCGAAGGGGCTCGGATAGGCCGCGCAGTCGCCGATGGCCGAGATCGCCGGGTCCGCGGTCAGGAGCTGGGAATCCACCACGATGCCGTTGTCCACGGCCAGGCCCGCCGCGGCGGCGAGTTCGGCATTCGGCACGACGCCGATGCCCACGAGGACGAGGTCGGCGGGCACGACCGTCCCGTCCGCGGTCTCGACGCCGGTCGCGCGGCCGTCCTCCCCGAGGATGCGCACCACGCCGGCCCCGAACGCGAAGCTGATGCCGGCAGCCTCGTGGGCGGCCCGGAAGAAGGCCGACATCGGCCGCGAGAGCGCCCGCGCCATCGGCCGGTCGGTCGCCTCCAGCACCGTGACGGCGATGGCGCGCGCGGCCGCCACGGCGGCGAATTCGAGCCCGATGAAGCCCGCTCCCACCACCACGACGCGGCGGATCTCGGCGAGCCGCGCGCGGATCGCGTCGGCCTCCGCCAGCGTGCGCAGCTGCAGCACGCCCGCGAGGTCCGCGCCCGGCACCGGCAGCGGCCGGTTGCGCGAGCCGGTGGCGAGGACGAGGTGATCGTACGGGATCGCCTCCCCGCCTGCCAGGCGCACGCGTCGCGCCTCTCGCTCGATCGCCACGACCGGGGCGTCCCTGCGCACCGCGATCCGATGGTCGGCGTAGAAGCTCTCGGGCCGCAGCTGCAGGCCGACCGCATCCGTCTTGCCGGTGAGATAGGCCTTGGAGAGCGGGGGCCGCTGGTAGGGGGGCACCGGCTCGTCGCCCAGCAGCAGGATCGACCCCGCGTAGCCGCCCTCGCGCAGCGACGCCGCCACTTGGAACCCGCCCTGGCCGGCTCCGACAATCACGATTCCGCCGGGGCCGCTCATGACCACGCCTCGTGCATCGCTTCCTCCGCGCTGGGTCGCGGCCCAGGCTTGAGCCGCAACCTGACACAATCTCGTTGCCTAGGCAACTATATCGCGGCGACCGCGACGGCGCGTTTTTTCGCGCCGCCGCGTCACCGGGCATGTCACACCGAGCCCGGCCCGCCTCGTCAGGCTCGCGAGCGGGCACGACGCTCGCGGGAGACGACCCATGACCCCTCGCCTGCATAAACCCTACGAGCTTGCCCCCGAAGGCATCCGCGCCATGATGGCGCTGGAGGCCAGCATCCGGTCGGGGCCGCTGGAGCACGGGCTGACGGAACTCGTGAAGCTGCGGGCCTCGCAGATCAACGGCTGCGCCTACTGCATCCATATGCACACCACCGACGCCCGCGCGCACGGCGAGACCGAGACCCGCCTCTACCTCCTGAGCGCGTGGCGCGAGTCGACGCTCTACAGCGCCCGCGAGCGCGCGGCGCTGGCCTGGACCGAGGCGCTCACCCGCCTCGCCGAGACCGGCGCCCCGGATGCCGACTACGCGGAGGTGGCGCGGCACTTCAGCGAGGCCGAACAGGTTCAGCTCACCCTGCTGATCGGCGCGATCAACGTCTGGAACCGCCTCCAGGTCGGGTTCCGGGCCGTCCATCCGGCGGAGGCGTCCCGTGCCGGGGGCTGACGCGGCCACGGCGGTGTTCGAGGCGCAGCGGCCCCGGCTGCTGCGCCTCGCCTACCGCATGACCGGCTCGGTCGCCGAGGCGGAGGACGTGGTGCAGGATGCGTGGCTGCGCTGGCAGGGCACGGACCGTCAGGCGGTGGACATCCCCGCCGCCTTCCTGACGCGCATCGTCACGCGGCTGTGCCTCGACCGCCTGAAGTCGGCGCGGGCCCGGCGCGAGACCTATGTGGGCGCGTGGCTGCCCGAGCCGCTCGTCGGCACCGCCGAGGCGGAGCCCGAGGACGACCTCACGCTCACCCTGATGCTGGCGCTCGAACGCCTCTCTCCCCTCGAACGGGCGGCGTTCCTGCTGCACGACGTCTTCGGGATCGCGCTGTCGGAGGTGGCCCGCACCCTCGACCGGGACGCCGCGGCGGTGCGCCAGCTCGCCGTGCGGGCGCGCCGGCACGTGCGGGAGGCCCGCCCGCGCTACGCGGTGGCGCACGGGGAGGCCGAGCGGATCGCACAGGCCTTCTTCGCAGCCTCGCGGGACGGGGACACGCAGGCCCTCGGGGCGATGCTGGCGCAGGACGTGGTGCTGCATTCGGACGGCGGCGGCCGGGTGATCGCCTTCCGCAACCCGATCACCGGCCTCGCGCGGGTGCTGCGGCTCTTCGCGGGCCTGAGGCGCAAGCGCGGCGCCCCTCCCGCGCGCCTGCTGCGGCCGATGCTGATCGACGGGCTGCCGGGCTTCGCCAGCCTCGACCGCGGCGAGGTGCTGCAGACGACCGCGCTGGCGCTGGAGGAGGGCCGCATCCGGGCCATCTACGTCGTGCGCAACCCCGACAAGCTGCGCCACGTCGCCCGGATGCTGTCGCAGGAGAGGCCGCCTCCGCCGCAGCAGGCCTGAACAGGCCTGAATGCCCCGGGGCGGCGGCATCCCCGGACACGCAACGGCAGCTTAGGAAATGGGCCCTACGGTCGGCGTGAGAGGCCGGGCCGACCCCAGGATGCCACGCGACGCCACGCCACGGGACCACCCGCATCGCCTGAAGCAGCTGGCGCGCGTCCTGATCGGGCTCAGCGCGGCCGTAACCGTGGCGCTCTGCGCGCTCGCGACCGGCCTCATCCTCAACATGCGGGACCATGCGTGGAGCCACGCGCGGCGCACCTCCGAGAGCCTGCTGCGCAGCGTCGAGCGGACCCTCGACCGCGACATCGAACTCTACGGGCTCTCGCTGCAGGCCGTGACCGAGGGCCTGCGCAATCCGGATCTGGAGGCGCTGAGCCCGGAGATCCGCCAGCTCGTCCTGTTCGACCGCGCCGCGAGCGGCAACGGCTTCGGCGCGATGTTGGTGCTCGACGAGCGCGGGCAGGCCTACATCGATTCGCAGTCCGTGGTGCCGCGACGCCTGAACGCCTCGGATCGCGCCTATTTCCAGGTCCATGCGCGCTCGCCCGACGTCGGACTCTACATCGGGCGTCCGCTGACCTCGGCCATGAGCGGCAAGGTGGTGATCCCCCTGAGCCGCCGTCTCGCCTATGCGGACGACACCTTCGCCGGGGCCGTCGTCGGCGCGATCGAGGTGGAATACTTCGAGAGCACGTTCGCGCGCCTCGCCGTCGATCCCGGCCTCGCGATCACGCTCCTGCTCGACGACGGCACCCCGCTGGTCCGGGTGCCGGCCGCACCGACCCTGGACCGGACGGACGCGGCCCTCATCGCGCGCATCGTCGGCGAGGAGGCCGGCCAAGTCACCGCGGTGGCGGGCGGCACCACGTACCTGCAGACCTACATGCGGGTGGGCCGCCGTCCGCTGCGGATCAGCGTGGGCTATCCGGTGGCGGCGATCGATGCGGTGTGGCGGCCGAAGGCCTGGCTGATGAGCCTCACCGTGCTGGTGATGTGCGCGGGCGTGGCCGGCCTGACGCTGTGGCTGCGGCGCGAACTCGAACGCCGCCGGGAGGCCGAGACGGCGGCCCTTGCGGCGAGCCGGGAGCTCGCCCGCCTCGCCGAGACCGACGGGCTCACCGGCCTGCCCAACCGCCGCCGCTTCGACGCGGCGATGGCGAGCGCCCAGCAGAACCGGCATCCGGGCGCCGCGCTGCTGCTGCTCGATGCCGATCAGTTCAAGCGCTACAACGACATCTACGGGCACTTGGCCGGCGACCATGTGCTGAAGACCATCGGCCGCGTGCTGCAGCGGCTGGCGGCACGGACCGGCGACCTCGCCTGCCGGATCGGGGGCGAGGAGTTCGCGGTGATCCTCAAGGACACGGATGAGGCCGGCATGGCGGCCTACGCGGAGCGGATCCGGCGGGCGATCGCCGGGAAGGCCATCCCGCATGCCGGGCAGGGAACAGGGCAAGGTACTGGGCAAGCGGGCGGCGTGGTCACGGTCAGCATCGGGGCGATGCATGTGGGCCGCCTGCCCGCCGGGGCCACCGCCGATGACTGGTTCGCGGCCGCCGATGCGGCCCTCTACGAGGCCAAGCGCCAGGGCCGCAACCAAGTGCGCGTGGCAGGGGCGCCGGAGGCCCTGCCGCACCGCGCGGCCTGAAGCGTCGGTCCATCGGACCCCGTCCGATCGCGTCGCGCGGGCGGCGCACCGGCGTCCCGGATCCCCCTGCGCTTCGCTGCCATCATCGGGGACAGGATCGGAGACGACCTGCCGACATCCGAGGCACGAGATGGAGTCAGACACCTTGCTGACGCTGTCGATCCGGCCGGGGTCACAATCCCGGCGGTCCGGCCGCGCCGCGACACGTCTTTGCCTGTCGGACTACTGACTTGACGAGTGAGTGTGCACAATTGAGTGTGACTTCGCACATCATTGCGGGAGCCCGGCGGCCTAGACCAGCAGCGTTGCAGATCGGAGGGTGGAAACATGGACGCGCAGCAGCAGGAAAAATTCGCAGAGAAGTTCAACGACGATGAAGCTTTTCGTAATGCGATGCTGGCCGATCCTCATCACGCCATCATGAGTGAATTCGGCGTGAAGCTGCCGTTCTCGCTCACAGTCGAGAAGAGCGAGAGCGGATATCGCTTCGTTCCTGTCGAGAGCCGCGAGGAAGAGCTGGACGAAGGCCAGCTCGATGCGGTGGTCGGAGGTGCCGGTTTCAATTTCAGTTGGGGCGCTGTCAGCAGCTGGTTCTCGAATACCTTCTTCCGCGGCAGTCCCAAGCTGATCTCGGATCATGGCGCAGGCATTGTTGCGGGCAATACCAGCCGCATCGTTGCGGGCAACACCAGCCGATGATGGTCACGTGCATCTCCGGCGGGCAGAAGCCGGAGATGCAGCCCGGAAGGCGGCCGCTGCGGCAGGGCCGGGTGCGCTGGGGCATCGGCGGCGCATGACCGGAGACGGCCGCGCGCTTCGCGTCGCGCGGGCCTCCGGCTCCTCAGGCGCGGACGGCCGCCTAAAGGTCGTCGAGGACGAGAGCGTCCGCGCTCTCTCGACCCGCCCGCGCCGGTTCCGTCCCCCGCTCCGGTGCGAGCAGCGGATGGCCGATCAGGCGGCCTCCTCCGGCCGCGGCGCAAGCACGCCGCGGCGGATCTGGTCCTCCTCGATCGACTCGAACAGGGCCTTGAAGTTGCCCTCGCCGAAGCCGTCGTCGCCCTTGCGCTGGATGAACTCGAAGAAGATCGGCCCGATCGCGTTGGCCGAGAAGAGCTGCAGCAGGATCTTGGTCAGCCCGCCCTCCACCACGCCCTCGCCGTCGATGAGGATGCCGTTGCGCTCCATCCGGTCCAGCGGCTCGCCGTGCCCGGGCAGCCGCCGGTCGACGCGCCGGTAGTAGACCGAGGGCGGTGAGGGCATGAAGGCGACCCCGCGCGCCCGCAGCGCCTCGATCGTCGCGTAGATGTCGCGGCAGCCGCAGGCGATGTGCTGGATGCCCTCGCCGTTATAGGCGTGCAGGTACTCCTCGATCTGGCTCTTCTCATCGGCCGATTCGTTGATCGGGATGCGGATCTTGCCGTCGGGCGAGGTCAGCGCCTTCGAGAACAGTCCGGTGAGCTTGCCCTCGATGTCGAAGTAGCGGATCTGCCGGAAGTTGAAGAGCCGCTCGTAGAAGCCCGCCCAGACCTGCATGCGGCCGCGGTGCACGTTGTGGGTCAGGTGGTCGAGGTAGAACAGGCCGAGGCCCTCGGGGCGCGGATCGCGCTCGGCGAGCCAGTCGAACTCGGCCTCGTAGGGCGAGCCCTTCGGCCCGTAGCGGTCCACGAAGTACAGGAGCGAGCCGCCGATGCCCTTGATCGCCGGGACGTCGAGGGTCTTGTCCCCGTCCGCCGGATCGGCCGGCTCGGCGCCGAGCTCGACGGCGCGCGCGAAGGCGTGGCGGGCATCGACCACCCGGAAGGCCATCGCGGGCGCGCAGGGGCCGTGGGCCGCGACGAAGCGGTGGCCGTGCGTGCCGGGCTCCTCGTTGACGAGGTAGTTCACGTCGCCCTGGCGGTAGACCGTGATCACCTTGGTGCGGTGGCGCGCCACTGCCGTGAACCCCATCGCCCGGAAGAGGTCGTGCAGCGCCTGAGGGTCGGGATGGGCGTATTCCACGAACTCGAAACCGTCGGTGCCCATCGGGTTCGCCTCGCCGATCCGCGGCGCGGGTGCATCGTGGGGATAGGGGCCCATCGCGTCCTCCTGTTGACGCGGGCCAGGACAGCACGCCCATGATGCGATGGGCGTGCAAAGTGGCGCCTCTGCGGGGCGTCTCGCGCGCGAATCGTGCATCGGAGGGGCCGGGGATGACGGGTTCGATCACGCTCGACGGGTTCGACCTCAAGATCCTCGCGGCCCTGCAGGCGGATGGGCGCCTCGGCAACCAGGAGCTGGCCGACCGCGTGAACCTCTCGGCGAGCCAGTGCTCGCGCCGCCGCATCCGTCTGGAGGAGCAGGGGGTGGTCCGCGGCTACCGGGCCGACCTCGACCCGGCCCTGCTGGGGCTCGGGGTGACGGTCTTCACCCGGGTGACGCTCGCCACGCACAGCGGCGACAATTCGCGGCGCTTCGCGCAGCTCGTGCGCGGCCTCGACTGCGTGCTCGAAGCCCACGCGCTCACGGGCGACAGCGACTACCTGCTGAAGATGATCGTCCCGGACCTGACCGCCCTGTCGGCGGTGGTCAACGGCGCGCTCCTGGCGCACGAGAGCGTCGCGAGCGTGCGCTCCTCGATCGTGCTCGACACGCTCAAGAGCGGCGCGCCGCTGCCGCTGCGCGGCCTGGAGCACGGCACGGCCGCGCCCCCCTGACCCGCCGCGCTCAGTCCAGGATCTCGACCTCGATCCGGCTGCCCGCGACCCGCACCGGATAGGTGGCGAGATCGCGGCAGACCGGTGCCCCCTGCGCCGTGCCGGTGGCGATCTCGAACAGCCCGTAATGGGCCGGGCATTCGATGAAGCCCTCCACCACCTCGCCCTCGGAGAGGCGC
The DNA here is from genome assembly GCF_022179325.1 of Methylobacterium isbiliense. Taxonomy (GTDB): domain Bacteria; phylum Pseudomonadota; class Alphaproteobacteria; order Rhizobiales; family Beijerinckiaceae; genus Methylobacterium; species Methylobacterium isbiliense. The sequence continues at coordinate 140,886 of NZ_BPQQ01000002.1, forward strand.
GCGCCCGCATGCGTGCAGGTGTCGGCGGTGGCGTAGTAGCGGCCGGCGAGGCAGTAGAGTGCGAGCCGGCGGCCGGCGCAGTCGCGCCCGATCACGGGGCTCTGCGCGAAGTCGGCGGTCTCGGCGACGGGATGCCAGGCCATGACGGATCAGAGCGCCGGCAGGATCACGGCCCGGCACTCGCCGAAGCCGATCGGGGCGAAGCCCTCCCGCCGGCAGCGTGCGGACAGGATCACCTCGTCGCCGTCCTCGAGGAAGCGCCGCTCCTCGCCGGTGTCGAGCCGGATCGGGATCCGGCCGCCCTCGGTGGCCTCCAGGAGCGAGCCCGCCTGCGCGCGGTCGGGCCCCGAGATCGTCCCGGTGCCGAACAGGTCGCCCGGCCGCAGGTTGCAGCCGCCGCTGGCGTGGTGGGCGACGAGCTGCGCCGCGGTCCAGTAGAGATGCCGCGCATCCGAGCGCGCGAGGCGGTGGGGCGGCAGGCCGCGCTCCCGCAGGGCGGGAGTGGTGAGGACGACGTCGAGGTCGATCGCCAGCGCCCCCTCCTCCCGGTCGCGCGGGTCGTCGAGGTAGGGCAGCGGCTGCGGGTCCCCCTCGGGCCGGGGCGCCGGCGCGGTGCGGAAGGGGGCCAGCGCCTCGGGCGTGACGATCCAGGGCGAGAGGGTGGTGGCGAAGCTCTTGGCGAGGAAGGGGCCGAGCGGCTGGTACTCCCAGGCCTGCACGTCCCGCGCCGACCAGTCGTTGAGCAGGCAGAACCCGGCCACGTGCTCGCCCGCCCGCCCGATCGGGATCGGCTCGCCGAGCGCGTTGCCGGGACCGATCCAGATCCCGAGTTCGAGTTCGTAGTCGAGGCGCCGGCTCGGGCCGAACAGGGGCGCCGTGGCGTCCCTCGGCTTGGTCTGGCCGTTCGGCCGGCGCACCGGCTGCCCCGAGGGGATCACCGAGGAGGCGCGGCCGTGATAGCCGATCGGCACGTGCTTGTAGTTCGCCAGGAGCGGCTCGTCGGGCCGGAAGAGGCGCCCGACCGAAGTGGCATGGTGGAGACCGGCGTAGAAATCCGTGTAGTCGCCGATCCGGGCCGGCAGGTGCGGCGTGCAGGAGGCCGCCGGATGCAGCAGGGGCTCGACGGCGCCGCGCTCCGGCGCGCCCTCGCGCAGCAGCTCGACCAGCCGCAGCCGCAGCGCCCGCCGCGGACCGGCACCGAGCGCCAGGAAGCCGTTGAGGGCGGGCTCCCGCATCGCCGCGACCGCGCGGCCCGCCTCGCCCTCGACCAATCCGGCCGCGAGGGCACCCGGCAGGTCGAGGACGAACGCGCCGATCGCGACGCCGGCCCGCGGCCCCTCGCCGCTCGGCGCCACGACCCCGAAGGCCAGGTTCTGGATCGGGAAATCCGCGTGGCCGTCGGCCCCGGGCACCCAGGAGCGCAGGCCCGGATCGTGGGTGTGATCGAGCCCCGCCATCACCGCGCCTCCGGCCGGGCTGGGTCGAAGTGGCGGGCGAGCGCCTTGCCGTAATCGCCGTAACGGCGCTGCAGCGCCGCTGTCTCGGCGGCGAAGCGGCTGACCTTCTGGGGAAAGCGCGTCTCGAACATGAAGGCCAGCGTGCCCTGCAGCCGGTGCGGCTGGAGCTCCGCATTTGACGCCTTCTCGAACGCGTCCACGTCCGGCCCGTGCGGCAGCATCATGTTGTGCAGCGAGCAGCCGCCCGGCTGGAAGCCGCCCCCGGTCTTGGCGTCGTAGACCCCGTAGACCAGCCCCATGAACTCGCTCATCACGTTCATGTGGTACCACGGCGGCCGGAAGGTGTTCTCCGCCACCAGCCAGCGGTCGGAGAAGAGCACGAAGTCGATGTTGGCGGTGCCGGGCGTCTCGGAGGGTGAGGTCAGCACCGTGAAGATCGACGGGTCGGCGTGATCGAACAGGATCGGCCCGACCGGCGAGTACCGGCGCAGGTCGTACTTGTAGGGCGCGTAGTTGCCGTGCCATGCCACCACGTCGAGGGGCGAGCGCGGGATGTCGGCCGCCCACAGGCTGCCGCCCCATTTCACGATCAGGCGCGAGGGGGCCTCGCGGTCCTCGTAGGCGGCGACCGGCGTGAGGAAGTCGCGCTGGTTGGCCATGCAGTTGGCCCCGATCGGCCCGCGCTCGGGCAGCGTGAAGGCGCCGCCGTAATTCTCGCAGACGTAGCCCCGGGCCGGCCCGCCCGGCAGCTCGACGCGGATCTTCACCCCCCGCGGGATCACGCAGATCTCGCCGGGCTCGACCTCGATCACCCCGAACTCGGTGCAGAAGCGAAGCCGCCCCTCCTGCGGCACCACGAGCAGCTCGCCGTCGGCGTCGTAGAAGTACTCGTCCTGCATCGAGCGGGTGGCGAGGTAGAGATGCGCCCCCATGCCGGCTTGGCTGCCCGCGTCGCCCGCCGTGGTCATGGTGTGGATGCCCTCCACGAAGCTGAGCGGCGTCGAGGGGATCGGCAGCGGGTCCCAGCGCAGGGGCGCGGGCGCCATCTCGACCTCCGCGGCCGGCGCGGTCCGCCACAGGCGGGCGTCGATCTTCGCGAAGGCGTTCCAGTGCGAGACGGTGGGGCGGATGCGGTAGAGCCAGGAGCGCTCGTTGGTGGTGCGCGGCGCCGTGAAGGGCGAGCCGGAGAGCTGCTCGGCATAGAGGCCGTAGGGGCATTTCTGCGGCGAGTTGCGGCCGACCGGCAGCGCCCCGGGCAATGCCTCGGTCTCAAAGCCGTTGCCGAAGCCGGACATGTAGCCCGGCGCGAGGCCCGCGCCCGTGGCCGGTGCGCCGAACGCGATCGGAGTCTGCACGGTCATGGTTGCCCTCCCGCTTCCGCCGAGATAGTTTCACCTGTAACCATATCGGCGGGGTTAGTTGCACTTGAAACCGAAGTCAAGCGCCGCGCCGGCACCGGGCGACGCCACCCTGACGCTCGCCGGGTTCCTGCCCTATCGCCTGAACGTGGCGGCCGCGGCGGTGAGCGAGGGGCTGGCGCGGCTCTACGCGACGCGCTTTCGCCTCGGCATTCCCGAATGGCGCGTGCTCGCCACGGTGGGCGAGTTCCGCTCCATGACCGCCACGGCGATCGGGCTCCACGCCCATATGGGCAAGGTGAAGGTGAGCCGGGCCGCGGCGGCCCTGGAAGGCCGCGGGCTGATCCGGCGCGAGCCAAATCCGCAGGACCTGCGCGAGGCGTTCCTGGTGCTGACGCCCGACGGCGAGGCGGTCTACCGCGAGATCGTGCCGCTGGCCCTCGCCTATGCCCGCAGCCTGACGGCGGATTTTCGTCCGGGCGAGGAGGCGACGCTCAACCGGCTGATCGACGTGCTGCTGCGCCGGGCCGGCGAGATGGGAGGCGGGGATTAGACCACGACGGCGCGGTCGCCGGTCCGACCGCGCTCGGCTTGGCCGCGCGACCGATCACCGGGGCTTGCGCAGGACGGGCGCGCAACCCGACGAGAGTCGCCGCGTCTGGTCCGGCCTCAGCCGCGGGCGCGTTCGACCGAGCGGGCATGGGCCGCGTCCAGTTCCAGCGCGACGTTGCGGGTGATGTAGTCGCGCAGCTTCGGATCGGAGCAGGCTGCGGCGAGACGCGCACGCAGGTCGTCCGGGCTCGGCGGTCCCCCGATGCCGGGGGCCAGGAGCCGCCGCAGCACCTCGCTGACGATCAGGGACCGGTCGTAAGCGCGGTGCTGCACGAGGCGCCTGAGATGCGCGACGAGGGACTCGGTGTCCTGGACGCTCGAGAAGGCATCACCCGCCCTGAACCGGCTCTGTCCCATTCTGCGTCGTGTGCTCCGGCGGCGTGGCGCCGTCGCATACTCGGCGGGAGCAGCCAACGAAGCGTTAACCGGGCGGGTTTCCGCGATCCCGCCGAGGTGCGGTCTATTCGGTCCCGGTCTCGTCCCGGGGGCCGGCAAGCGCGTGGCGAACCCACGCGTCGAGGGCGAGCCTGATGCCGTGACCGGCGATCGCCACGACGATCATCGATCCGGCAAGATTGAGGAAGAGGGACGATTCCGACATGACTTGTCTCGACACTGACATGGCCCCGGATCCTGAGCAGATCTTCCCTTGGTTAACAGGGCGTTAACCATCGGGGCGCGGTGATCTCCATGCGACCGACTGAACCGGCCGGGACACACCCTGGCATCGATTTGGGGCAGAACGATGTGCCGTGGCGCACGCCAGCACGCCCCTTGCGGCATGCGGATACTGCATAGCCGCCATGATGGCGTCTGGCATACCAAATTTCATTGTGCAGTGCCATATTCGCTGCATCGCACAACAGGGGTGCCCCGATGACCGTTCTCCTTCTCCTCGGCCTCGTCGTCGCCGTCATCAACGCTTCGCTGGCCCTGGTTCCGGCCGGTTCGGTGCCGAAGGGCGCGCCGGTTCCGCTGAAGGGCCGCGATAAGGACGAGTTCCTGGCCGCCGGTCTCGGCGCCTGAGCGGCCCGGCCGCGCCAGTCCTCGGCTGTTGCAGCGCAGCAAGCCCGCGCGTCTGAATGGGTCGACGTGCCCTGGCTGTGCATCGGGGACACAACAGGAGGCTTTCTTTACCCGCCCGGCGTATGACGTTCCTATGGCGGGCGCCCCGATCACGGCAGCAAGCCAGAATTGAGCCCGCCAGCGATCCCGCTGCGCGGGCTCTTTTCGTTGGCGCATGAGGCGGGGGGACAGTCCGGCCAGCGGACGGGGCGTGGTTGACACACCGAAGAACCTCGTTCAAATCCGGAACAGCGTTCCGGATTTAAGGGCGAGATGGCTGGCGGATTGCTGCGGCGGGCACTGGATCTGGTGGAACTGCTCGCCGGGCATGCCCGCGGCCTGCCGCTCCAGACCATCGCCGACATGCTCGGCATCCCCAAGAGCGGCGCCCACCGGCTCCTCGCCGAACTCGTCTCCTACGCCTATGTCACGCAGGACGCCGAGACCGGCCGCTACCTTCTGACCACGCGCTTCGCGACGCTCGGCCTCAAGCACCTCGCCAATTCGGGCGTGGTGGACGTGTCGCAATCCGTGCTGAACCGGCTCGCCGATCGCAGCGGCGAACTCGTGCGCCTCGCGGTGGTGGATTATCCCCGGCTCGTCTGGGTGGCGAAGGCGCAGGGCGCGCGCTCGGGCCTGCGCTACGACGCCGACATGGGCACGGAGGCGACGCTCTCCACCACCTCGACCGGCATCGTCTGGCTGGCGAGCCTGTCCGACGAGGAGGCGCTCCACCTCGTGCTGCGCCAGGGCCTGCGCCCGCCCGGCACCGCCGGTCCCAACGCGCCGCGCTCGATCCCGGCCGTGCTCGACCTGATCCAGGCCGCGCGGGCGCGCGGCTACGCCTGGGTCCACGAGACCAACGCGGTCGGGATGGCGGCGATGGCGGCCAACATCGTCCATCCCGGCAGCGGGCGGGCCATCGGCAACGTCAGTATCGCCGGCCCGAGCGCCCGGCTCACCGAAGCCTGTCGCGACGCGCTCGCCCCCGACCTGCTGGAGGCCGCCGCCACGCTCTCGGCGGTCGGCCCCCTCTCCGACTACCTCGCGGCCCTGAGCGGCGGGCGCACGCCCGACCCGGCGCGGCTCGCCTGACCCGGGAGATTCCGACGTGAGCGAACCCGACCGTGACGTCTCGCAAGGCGAGGCCCTGGATCGCGAATTCCTGCAGCGCGACCGCGGCCTGCACCCGCCGCCGCTCACGCCGGATTACAAGACCAGCGTGCTGCGCTCTCCCCACCGGGCGTTGATCTCGCTGCAATCCTCCCTCTCGGAGGTCACCGGGCCGGTCTTCGGCCACGGAGAACTCGGGCCGCTCGACAACGACCTGATCCGCAACTACGCGCGGGACGGCGAGCCGATCGGCGAGCGCATCCTCGTGCACGGCCTCGTGCGCGACGAGAACGGCCGCGGCGTGCCGCACACGCTGGTGGAGTTCTGGCAGGCCAATGCGGGCGGGCGCTACCGCCACCGCAACGACCGCTACCTCGCGCCCATCGACCCCAATTTCGGCGGCTGCGGCCGGGCGCTCACGGACGCCCAGGGCTACTATTACTTCCGCACCATCAAGCCCGGCCCCTATCCGTGGCGCAACTTCCTCAATTCGTGGCGCCCGGCGCACATCCACTTCTCGGTGTTCGGCTCCGGCTTCGCCCAGCGCCTGATCACCCAGATGTACTTCGAGGGCGATCCGCTGATCTGGCGCGACCCGATGGTGCTCGGCATCCCGGACCGCGCGGCGGCCGAGCGGCTGATCGCCCCCCTCGACCTCGCCGCCGCTCTGCCCCTCGACATGCTGGCCTACCGCTTCGACATCGTGCTGCGCGGGCGCCAGCAGACGCTGTTCGAGAACAAGCTTCAGGGGAACTGAGTATGGTCCAGCCGCTGCCCGACCGCCTGCGCGAGACCGCCTCGCAGACCGCCGGTCCCTACGTGCATATCGGCCTGATCCCGCATCAGGCCGGCTTCGACATCTTCGAGACCACCTTCTCGAACGTCCTGGTCACGCCCGCCACCAGGGGCGAGCGCATCCGCATCGAAGGGCGCGTCTTCGACGGCGCCGACGAGCCGGTGCGCGACGTGCTGGTGGAGATCTGGCAGGCCAACGCCGCCGGCCGCTACAACCACCCCGCCGACCGCCAGCAGGCCAAGCCCATCGACGAGAGTTTCCGGGGGTGGGGCCGCACCGGCTCCGATTTCGAGACCGGGATCTGGCAGTTCGAGACGATCAAGCCCGGCCCGGTGGACGGCCGCAAGGGCCACCGGCCGATGGCACCCCACATCAGTCTCTGGATCGCCGCCCGCGGCATCAACATCGGGCTGCAGACCCGCCTCTACTTCGCGGACGAGGCCGACGCGAACGCCGCCGATCCGGTCCTCAACCTGATCGAGCAGCGCTCGCGCCGCGAGACGCTGCTCGCCCGGCGCGAGGAGCGGGACGTGCCGACCTACGTGCTCGACATCCGGCTCCAGGGGCCGCAGGAAACCGTCTTCTTCGACGTCTGAAGCAACGATCCGGGAGGGACGCGAGATGAGCGCCGCCAATCAGAACCCCGTCGTCATCGCGGTCGCGATCACCGGCTCGGTGCCGCGCAAGAGCGACAACCCCGCCGTGCCGATCCACGTCGCCGAGCAGATCGAGTCCACCCACCAGGCCTACGAGGCCGGCGCCACCCTGGTGCACATCCACGTGCGCAACGACGACGAGACCCCCTCCTCCGACCCCGGCCGCTTCGCCGCCGTGCAGGAGGGCGTGCGCAAGCACTGCCCCGGCATGATCGTCCAGTTCTCCACCGGCGGACGCGGCCGCGACCCCGCCGCCCGCGGCCTCTCCCTCGTCCACCGCCCCGACATGGCCTCGCTCTCCACCGGCTCGGTCAACTTCCCCACCATCGTCTACGAGAACCCCGCCGCCCTCGTCACCGAACTGGCCACCAGCATGCGCCAGCACGGCG
>NZ_BPQQ01000003.1 GCF_022179325.1 Methylobacterium isbiliense
ATCAAGCGGAGACGGTCTCAGCAAGCCCGCTCGGTGGAGCCCAAGGCTTCACACGACGGAGCGAAGCCCACATCCGCCATCCCGAAGGGATCAAGCGGATGGGGTAAGAGACCGGGGCCGGGGGGAGCTGCATGGCGATCGAGGACAGGCTGCGCGAGCGGCTGGGCAAGGCCGAGGCGCTGCTGGCGGGCGCGGCGACGGCGGGCGAGCGGGATGCCGCGGAGGCGGCGGTGCGGCGGCTGCGGGCCCGCCTCGCGGAGGCCGGGCACCGGGAGCCGCCCACCGAGCTGAAGCTCTCGCTGCCGGATGCGTGGTCGGTGAGCCTGTTTCTGGCGCTGTGCCGCCGCTACGGCCTGCGCCCCTACCGCTACGCCCGCCAGCGGCGCACCACCGTGATGGTGCGCGCGCCGCGCTCGTTCTTCGACACGGTGGTCTGGCCCCAGTTCGCCGCCCTGCACGAGGAGCTGGCGGCCTATTTCGCCGAGACCACCGACCGGCTGATCCGCGAGGCGATCCACGGCGACACGGCGGAGGCCGAGACCGTGCCGGAGGCGCTGCCGGGGCGGTGAGGGCCCTCACGCCCGGTCCTGGGCCGGCAGCCGCCCGCCGCCGAGGCGGTGGAGCGCCACGGCGCCGGCCACCGCGACGTTCAGCGAATCGACCCCCGGCGCCATCGGGATGCCGACGCGGCGCGCCCGCGCCATCAGCCCCTCGGGCAGGCCGGTGCCCTCGGTGCCGAGCAGCAGCAGCGCGCGGGGCAGGGGCGGCAGGGCCGCGATGTCCTCGGCCCCCGGCGTGAGCGCCACCGGCACGAGGGCATGGCGGGCGCAGAGGTCGAGGAGGGCCGCCCCGTCCGGCACCCGCCCGAACGGCACCGTGAGGCTGGTGCCGGCCGAGACCCGGATCGCCTTGCGGTAGAGCGGGTCGCAGGTGGCGGCGTCCATGAGCACGCCGTCCGCCCCGAAGGCGGCGGCGTTGCGGAAGAGCCCGCCGACATTGTCGTGGTTCGTCAGGCCCACGAGACCGACGAGGAGCGCCGGCCCGTCCGGCACGAGGGCGTCCGGATCGGCGACCGGGCCGCCGCGGCCGATCGCCAGCACGCCGCGGTGGATCGGGAAGCCCGCGACCGCGCTCATCACCGGGCGGGCCGCGAGGTAGACCGGCGCGTCGCAGGCCGCCAGCGCCGGCTCCAGGGCGGGCAGGCGCTCGGGCGCGAGCAGGACCGATTCGGTGCGGAAGCGCGAGCGCCCGGAGAGCAGCACCCGCAGCACCACCTCGCCCTCCGCCACGAACCGGCCCTGGCGGCCCACGAGGTCGCGCTCGCGGATCGCCGCGTAGGGCGCGAGGCGCGGGTCGGCGGGATCGTCGATCGGGATCGGGCGCAATGCCGTGGCGAGCTCGGCCCGCCTCACCCCTTGGGGCGCGCCGCCAGGGGATCGGCCTCGGCCTTGGTCGGCACCTTCACCAGCGCCTCCCCGTCGAGCACGGTCTCGCCGTTCACCGCGCAGGTGCAGGTGAGGCGGGCGCGCCGCCGCTCGGGCACCAGCTCGGCCACCTCGACCGTGACCTCGACCGTGTCGCCGATGCGCACGGGCGCGCGGAAGTTCAGGCTCTGGCTGATGTAGACCGCCCCGGGCCCCGGCAGGCGCGTGCCGAGCACCGCCGAGATCAGGCCCGCCGTGTAGAGGCCATGGGCGATGCGGGTGCCGAAGGGGGTGCGCGCCGCGAAATGCTCGGAGAGGTGGATCGGGTTGCGGTCGCCCGTGATCTCCGCGAAGCCGACCACGTCCGAGGAGGAGATGGTCTTCGTCAGGGTCTCCGACATCCCGACGGCGAGGTCCTCGAAGTACAGAACGCGCAGTTCGGGCAGCATCGGCGTCTCTCCCTGTGGCCTTGAGGCCGGCATTGCACAGGGGAATCCGCGAATCCAGTGGCGAAAGGTCGAGGGACCGGCGGCTCCCGCGCTGGCCTTGGGCGGGGCGCCGGGGCATAGACGCGCCGGTCCCTCCCGGAGACGTCCGTGTCCCCCAGCCCAGAATCCTCCGGCCTGCGCCGGGCCGTCGGCCTCGTGGCGGCGCTCAACCTCGGCTATTTCGGCATCGAGGCCGCGGTGGCGCTCGCCATCGGGTCGGTGTCGCTCATCGCCGACAGCGTCGACTTCCTGGAGGATGCGGCCCTCAACCTGCTGATCCTGGCCGGGCTCGGCTGGAGCCTCGCGGCGCGGGCCAGGCTCGGCACCGTGATGGCCGGCATCCTGCTCCTGCCGGGCCTCGCCACGCTCTGGACCGCGTTCCACAAGATCGCGGATTTCGCAGCCCCCGCGCCCGTGCCGCTGACGCTGGCGGGCCTCGGCGCGCTCGCCGTGAACCTCACCTGCGCGCTGATCCTCGCCCGCCACCGCGGCGGCAGCGGCAGCCTGACCAAGGCGGCCTTCCTGTCGGCCCGCAACGACGCCTACGCCAACCTCGCGATCATCGCCGCAGGGCTCCTGACCGCCGCGACCCTCTCGCCCTGGCCCGACATCGTGGTCGGCCTCGGCATCGCGGCGCTCAACGCGGATGCGGCCCGCGAGGTCTGGGAGGCCGCCCGCGCCGAGGGGCGCGCCGCGCGCGGCGAGGCGCCCGAGGCATGACGCCGGCCCGCCCGCGCCGGCCCCTGCGCCTGTTTCCGATCTCAGACCTGCACCTCGAACGCCGCCGCCCCGCCGCCATCCCGGCCCCCGTCGCGCCCTTCGACGTGCTGGTCTGCGCGGGCGACGTCTGGGAGGGCGAGCCCGCGCGGGGGCTCGCCGTGCTCCTCGGCCTCGCGGGCGAGCGCCCGCTGGTGCTGGTGCCGGGCAACCACGAGCACTATGCGCCCGGGGGCGACCCGCGCACCGCGCCGGAGCTGCTCGGCGCCCTCGACGCCGCGGTGCGCGAGACCAACGCCGCCGCGGGCCGGACCCGGGTGGCGCTGCTGCGGGCGGGGGCCGCGACCGTGATCGGGGGCGTGCGCTTCGTCGGCGCGACGCTCTGGAGCGACTGGTCGCTCGCCGGGCGCTGGCTCGCCCCCGACGCGCCGGACCGCCCCGCCGATCCGGTCGCCTTCGCGGCCGCCCGCATGACCGACCCGGTGACGGGCTCGCGCGAGTACCGGGCGATCCGGCAGGGGGACGGCACCGCCTGGACCCCGCAGGCCGCGATGGCGGCCCATGCGGAGGACCGGGCGCGCCTCGCGGCGGCGCTGGCCCGGCCGCATGCCGGCCCCACCGTCGCGGTCACGCACCACCCGCCGATCGCCGAGGCGGCGGACCGCTACCGCGACGCGCCGGGCGTGCCCTGGTGGGTGCCGGCCTTCTACGCCACGACGCTCCTGGCCGATCTGCCCGCCGCCGACCGGCCGGCGGCCTGGATCTCCGGCCACTTCCATGCCGGCCACGACATGCGGCTGCACGGCACGCGCTGCGTGGCGAACCCGGTGGAGGGCGCAGGCTGCGATCCGGCGCTGATCGTGGCGGTGTGACCGTCTGCCGGGTCACGGGCCGGTTCAGAGTATGGCGCAGCGGGGGCAGGGCAGATCGACTACGCCCGGGCTACCGGGTGTACTTCACGCGGCGCGGTGCCGCGATCGTGATTCTGCGGTGCGGCGGCGACAAGCGCACGCAGGATCAGGACATCCGCCTCGCCCGATCCCTTGCCAGCCAGGAGTGACGATCATGGCCCTCGAAACCCTGTCCTGGGATACCGCCGACAGCCTCGATACCCCTGAGCGCATCGCCCTCTCCATCGAGGCCGTGCTGGAGGATGGCGACCCGGCTCTGATCGCTGCCGCGATCGGAGATGTGGCGCGGGCCAAGGGCATGTCGCAGGTGGCGCAGAAGGCCGGCCTCTCCCGCGAGGCCATGTACCGGGCGCTGTCAGAGGACGGGAATCCCCGGCTCACCACGCTGATGGCGGTCCTGAAGGCCCTCGGCCTTCGACTCACGGTGACGCCGGCGAACCGGACGGCCTGACGCGCGTCAGGCGCGCTCCATCCGGCCACGGCACGCCTGGACGCCCCAGGACCCGGGTGGCAGAGTGCTCCCAAGGCAGCGCGGGCCGTCACGGCCGAGACGCTGCCGCACGGGAGGAGACCGACGTGAAGAGCGACACCCCGACCCTGCGTCGGCGCACGCTGCTGGCCGGTGCGGCCGGCGCGGCGGCGGCCGGGCTCGCCGGCCCGGAGACGGCCGCAGCGCAGGAGAAGGCGCCGGAGACGAAGCCCGGCGCGCTGCCGGACTACGTCGCCTGGAAGGACGGCGGCACGCTGATCGTCCACTCCGACAAGACCCTGGAGACGCGGCGCGAGGCGTTCGGCACCGGCCTCATCACCCCGGCGAACCGGCTCTACATCCGCAACAACGTGAATCCGCCCTCCGCGGCGATCCTGGCCGACCGGGACGCCTGGACGGTCGAGATCGGCGGCGTGAAGGAGCCGCGCCGGATCTCTCTGCGCGAGCTCAAGGGCCTGGGGCTCGAATCGGTCGCGACGGTGCTGCAATGCTCCGGCAACGGGCGGAAGTACTTCCAGGACGGGCTGACGGGCGGCCAGAAGATCAGCGGCACGCCCTGGACGGTGGGGGCTGCGGGCTGCGTGATCTGGAGCGGCGTGCCGCTGCGGGCGGTGGTCGAGGCCCTCGGCGGTCCGCAGGACGGCGTGCGCTTCATCACCGGCACCGGGGGCGAGGAGATCCCGCCCGGCCTCAAGCCGAAGGACATCGTGGTCGAGCGCTCGGTGCCGCTCGCCACCCTCGACACGGTGCTGCTCGCCTGGGAGATGAACGGCGAGCCCCTGTCGCTGGCCCATGGCGGGCCGCTGCGGATGGTCGTGCCGGGCTACTCGGGCGTGAACAACGTCAAGTACGTGAAGGCGGTGGCGCTGACCCCCGCCGAGACGGACGCCAAGATCCAGGCGGCGAGCTACCGCATGCACGGGGTCGGCGAAAAGCCCGCCCCGACCCAGCCGCCGGTCTGGGAGCAGCCGGTGCGCTCGTGGATCACCACGCCGCTCGCGACCGTCGCGGCCGGCCGCGTGCAGGTCGCGGGCGTGGCGTTCGGGGGCGTGAACGCGGTGCGCGGCGTCGAGGTCTCGGCCGACGGCGGGGCGACGTGGGTGCCCGCGCGCCTCGTCGGCCCCGATCTCGGCCGCTTCGCCTGGCGGCTGTTCGCGGCCTCCCTCGATCTTGCGCCCGGCCGCCACGTGCTCGCCAGCCGCGCCACCGACGCGGCCGGTGCCGTGCAGCCCGAGGACACGCCCGCGAACGGCGGCGGCTACAGCCACAACGGCTGGCGCGGCCCGGCCGTGGCGATCACCGCCACGTGAGGGCGCGCCGTCGGCGCCGGCTGCTGGCCGCGGCGCTCCTCCTGCCGCTCGCGCCCGCGCCCGGCCGCGCGGACCCGGCGCTCGATCTCGGCCGCCGGGTCTTCCTGGAACTGGCCGAGCCGCGCTGCGGGCTGTGCCACGCCCTGGCCGAGGCCGGAACGACCGGACAGGTCGGCCCCGCCCTCGACGGCCTGACGCCCGATGCCGCGCGGGTGAAGGCGGCGGTGGTCAACGGCATCGGCGTGATGCCGGCCTTCGAGGACCTCACCCCGGAGCAGGTCGAGGCGGTCGCGCACTACGTCGCGACGGTGGCGGGCCGGGGGCGGTGAGCGCAGCCGGGCACCGGCGGGGCTTGGCGCCGGGCGCCGCCCCCTCCCGACGGCCGTCCCGCATCGCCCGCGAGAAAGGGTGTCCATGAACGGATTTCTGGCGGTCGTGCTGATCTGCGCCAACACCGTCCCGGTCCAGGCTTGCGAGGAGGCGACGGCCACCGACGTGTTGAAGACGAAGGTGGCCAGCGAGATCGGCTGCGCCACCGGCTGGCAGGAGATCATCGCCCGCTCGGAGGTGCGCGAGGGGATCGGGCGGAGCGCCTATCTGAAGACGCAGTGCCGGCGGATCCGGGCGGGCGGGTGAGGGGAGCCTACTTGTCGTACTTGATGTAGGCGAAGCGCGGGTCGGTGGGCGTGCCTTCGAGGGCGCCGCCCTCCAGCCCCGGCTGCCAGCCCACCACCTCCTCGATCTTGCGCGCCAGCGCCATGTCCTTCTCGGTCAGGCCCTTGGCCGAATGGGTGGTGAGGCGCACCTCCACCCAGGCGTAGGAGGCGGTGAGGTCGGGATGGTGCCACGCGGCCTCGGCGAGGTGCCCGACCGTGTTGATCACCATCAGGGTGCCCTTCCAGCTGTTGGTCTTGAAGGTGCGCTTGATCCAGCCGTCCTCGTAGTGCCACGCGGGCAACTCGCGGGCGAGGCGCTCGGAGATCTGGCTCGGATCCAGGACGGCGTCGCGGGTGGCGGACATGGGTGTCTCCTCGTCGGGACGATCGACCGGCGGATGACCAAAGTACGGGTGCCCGCCGGGGCGGCTTGCGCCCAAAGGAGAGGCGGCGGGTCGCGCCGATCGGCTGCTGCCGAAAAGGTGAAGACTCGCGCCGCGTTGCGCAAGCGGCCGCGGTGGACGGCGGGGGCGGCGATCCTTACCTCCGACGCACACGCGGCGGCCCGGCGGCCGCTCGGATCAGGGAGGTGCGCCATGCTCTCACGGCGCGGGCTGCTGGCGGCGGCCGCGCTCTGGCCTCTGCCGCTTCGGGCGGCCGAGGGCGGCGCGCTGCGGGTGGGCGTTCTGCCCTTCGGCACGGTCTCGTGGGAGGCCGCGGTGATCAAGGAGCGCCGGCTCGACGCCGCGCAGGGCTTTTCCCTCGACAGTCTGAAACTCGCCGGCAACGACGCCGCCCGCATCGCCTTCCAGGGCGCGCAGGTGGACACGATCGTCTCCGACCTGCTCTGGGCCGCCCGCCTGCGGGCCGAGGGGCGGCCGGTGAAGTTCCTGCCCTATTCCAGCACCGAGGGCGCCCTGATGGTGGCGGGCGACAGCCCGCTGCGCTCGCTGGCCGACCTCGCGGGCAAGCGCCTCGGGGTCGCCGGGGGGGCGCTCGACAAGACGTGGCTCCTGCTCAAGGCCCGGGCGCAGGAGCGGGAGGGAATCGACCTCGACCGCGCCGCCCGGCCGGCCTTCGGGGCACCGCCGCTGCTGATGCAGAAGCTGCAGGCGGGCGAACTCGATGCCGCGCTCCTCTACTGGACCTTCTGCGCGCGGCTGGAGGCCAAGGGCTTCCGGCGGCTGATCACCGCCGATGAGATCGCCCGCTCGCTCGGGGTCGAGGGGCCGATCGCGCTCCTCGGCTACGTGTTCGAGGAGAGCCTGCTGCAGCGCCGGCCCGGGGCGATCGCGGCCTTCGCGCGGGCCTCGCGGCAGGCCAAGGAGGCGCTGGCCGGAGACGAGGGCGCCTGGGCTACGGTGCGCCCGCTGATGGCGGCGGAGGACGAGCCCACCTTCGCGACCCTCCGGCGCGACTTCCTGGCCGGCATCCCGCGCCGGACCATCGCGGCCGAGCGCGCGGACGCGGAGCGGCTCTACGCGGTGCTGGCCCGGCTCGGCGGCGAGCGGCTCGTCGGGGCCGCCACGGCGCTGCCGGAGGGCCTGTACTTCGACGGCGCGCCCAATGGCTGAGACCCGCCCGCGCCCGGCGGGAGCGTGAGCCGGCATGGCCGTCGCGACCCGTCTCCTCTCGGCGCTGCTGCTGCTCGCGGCGTGGTGGGCCGCGTCGCGCTTCACCGACCTGCGCACCCTGCCGTCGCCCGAGGCGGTGGCGGCCTTCGTGGTGCGCGAGACGCAGAGCGGGGACCTGCCGCGCAACGTCGGCATCACGCTCGCCCGCGTGGCGGCCTCGTTCCTGCTCGCGATGGCGACCGGAGCGCTGCTCGGCATCCTGCTCGGGCGCTCCCGGTCCGCCGACCGGCTCCTCGACACGCCGCTCCTCGTCCTCCTCAACACGCCCGCGCTGGTGATCACCGTCCTGGCCTATATCTGGCTCGGCCTGACCGAGACCGCGGCGATCCTGGCAGTGGCGCTCAACAAGATGCCGAACGTCGCGGTGATCATGCGCGAGGGCGCGCGCGGGCTCGATCCGGGCCTGGAGGAGATGGCGCGGGCCTTCCGGTACGACCGCCGCACCTGGATCCGCCACGTGCTGCTGCCGCAGCTCGAGCCCTTCGCGGTGGCGGCGGCCCGCTCGGGCCTCTCGCTCGCCTGGAAGATCGTGCTGGTGGTCGAGCTGCTCGGGCGCCCGAACGGGGTGGGCTACGCCATCTCCTACTACTTCCAGCTCTTCGACGTGACCGCCCTGTTCGGCTACAGCCTCGTGTTCAGCGCCGTGATGCTCGCGGCCGACACCCTCCTGCTCCAGCCCCTCGACGCCCATGCCCGACGCTGGCGCTGACCCGGCCCTCTCGGTCGCGATCCGCCGCAAGGCCTACGCGTCCCGCTCCGGCCCCGTCGAGGCGGTGCGCGACCTCACCTTCACGGTGCAGCCGGGCGAGACCGTCTGCCTGATCGGCCCCTCGGGGGCTGGCAAGACCACGACGCTGCGCATCCTGCTCGGCCTCGACCGGGACTACGAGGGCACGGTGACGCCCGATCCCGACCGGGTGCGCAGCGGGATGGTCTTCCAGGAACCGCGGCTCCTGCCCTGGCGCAGCGTCGAGGAGAACGTGCGCCTGTCCCTGCCGCGCCGCGAGCGGGGGCGCTCCCTCGACGCGCTGTTCGACGAACTCGGCCTCGCCCCCTGGCGCGGGAGCTACCCCAGGGAACTCTCGCTCGGCATGGCCCGGCGGGTGGCGCTCGCCCGCGCGCTGGCGATCGAGCCGCGCCTGCTCGTGCTCGACGAACCCTTCGTCTCCCTCGACGACGCCGCCGCGGCGGGCCTGCGGGGAATCGTGTTCGCGGCGGCGCGGCGGCGCGGCGCGGCCGTGCTGATGGTGACGCACAACGTGCCGGAGGCGCTGGAGGTGGCCGACCGGCTCCTCCTGCTGACGCCGCGGCCCGCGAGCCTCGCCGCGACGGTGCCGCTCGCCACCCCGCGCCCCGAGCGCAGCCGGGCCTGGGCGGACGCCGTGCGCCAGGACCTCGCGGCGCGCTTCCCCGCCACCGTCGCGGCCTGAGGCCAGCGGTCATGACCGATGACCGTCATGCCGCTCTCGCATTGTCGCCGAGCCCTCGGCTTCAAGCCCTTGGCTTGGATTCGACACGGCGAGATGGCTCGACGGCCCCGTCGATCCCGGGCTTGCCCGGGATCGAGATCGATGCTTCGGCTTCCCGGGCCTGCCCGGGATCGAGATCGATGCGTCGGCTTCCCGGGCCGTCGGCATGACCCGGAGTTCGTCCATGCGGTCCGCACGCCCCCGGCTTCCCGCAGCGCTCCTGGCGCTGCTTCTCGCCCCGGGGCTCACGGCCCTGGCGGCGCCGGCCCGGGCGCAGGCGCCGCCCGCGGCCGTCGCGGAGGCGCCCCTGCCGGTGCAGGAGGTGGCGCCCGGGGTGTTCGTCTACGCGGCCCCCTACGCCCTCGCGGCCCGCGACAACGCCGGCGCCATCGCCAATGTCGGGTTCGTGGTCGGAAGCGAGGCCGTCGCGGTGATCGACACCGGCGGCAGCCTCGCGGCCGGCCGCCGGCTCCTCGCGGCCGTGCGGGCGCGGACCGCGCTGCCGATCCGCTACGTGATCAACACCCACGTCCACCCCGATCACCTGCTGGGCAACGCCGCCTTCGCGCCGGAGGGCGCGACCTTCGTCGGGCACAGGGCGCTGCCGGAGGCGCTGGCGGCCCGCGCCGAGGGCTATCTGCAGGCGAATGCCGCGCTGGTCGGCCCCGCCTTCGCGGGCACCCGCATCGTGCCCCCGACGCTCCTCGTCGCGGAGACCCGGGAGCTCGACCTCGGCGGACGGCGCCTGCGCCTCGACGCGTGGCCGACCGCGCACACCAACAGCGACCTCACGGTGCGCGAGCTGTCCACCGACACGTGGTTCCTCGGCGACCTGCTGTTCGTCGGGCACGTGCCGGCGCTGGACGGGCGGATCACCGGCTGGATCGCGGTGCTCGGACGGCTGAAGGCCGAGCCCGCCGCCCGGGTGGTGCCGGGCCACGGCCCGGCCTCGCTGCCCTGGCCGGCGGCGGCCGGGCCGATCGACCGCTACCTCGCCACCCTGGAGGCCGAACTGCGCCGGATGATCCGCGAGGGCCGCCCGATCGACGAGGCCGGGCGCGCGGCCCGGGGCGAGGCCGGCCACTGGTCCCTGTTCTCCGACTTCAATACCCGCAACGCCACCACCGCCTACCAGGAGCTGGAATGGGACTGACACCGGTCGCCGGCCTCAACGCTCGCGAGCGATTGTGCCGGGCTCTACACAAGTAGTTGATACCGCATTGCAGCGGTAACGTTGTGCAAAGCAACACACAGGGGAATTCGTACTTAAGTCACCCCTGTTGGGCCGGAAAACGGCCATTTCCATCCCCGGATCGTTGTTGACGGCGCCCATTTTTCTCTTAGAGTTCCTTCAGCTTCGGTTTCAACGGCGCCGCCAGGGGAGGGCGGGGACCGGTTCGCAAACATGGCGTGCCCTAAACCCAAGAACAGCGGGGGCACCCGACACAGCCTGTTGTGACACGCTGCCGAAGCTCAAAGACGTCCCCAAGCGCAAACAGCAGGTCGTTGCTGTCATGTCCCGTACCGGGGCAGGGCCTTGTGGCGCACCTGTCGGAGGAATCCATGAGAGCGGTCCATCTCTTAGCCTTGAGCGCCGGTGTCCTGGGCGTCACGCCAGCCCTGGCGAACGACGATCTGATGAAGCAGATCGCCAACCCGGCCCAGCAGGTTCTCCAGACTGTCGACTACGCGAACACCCGCTACTCGAAGCTCGACCAGATCAACACCGGCAACGTCAACAAGCTGCAGGTGGCCTGGACGTTCTCGACGGGCGTGCTGCGCGGCCATGAGGGTTCGCCCCTGGTCGTCGGCAACATGATGTACGTGCACACGCCGTTCCCGAACATCGTGTACGCGCTCGACCTCGACCAGGACGGCAAGATCGTCTGGAAGTACGAGCCCAAGCAGGATCCGAACGTGATCCCGGTGATGTGCTGCGACACGGTCAACCGTGGCCTGGCCTACGCCGAGGGCAAGATCATCCTGCACCAAGCCGACACCACCGTCGTGGCGCTCGACGCCAAGACCGGCAAGGTGGCGTGGTCCGTCGTCAACGGCGACCCGAAGAAGGGCGAGACCAACACCGCGACCGTTCTGCCGGTCAAGGACAAGGTCATCGTCGGCATCTCGGGCGGCGAGTACGGCGTGCGCTGCCACGTGACGGCCTACAACCTCAAGGACGGGAAGCAGGTCTGGCGCGGCTACTCGATGGGTCCGGACGGCGAGATGCTGGTCGACCCGGAGAAGACCACCCATCTCGGCAAGCCGATCGGCAAGGATTCTTCGCTGAAGACCTGGGAAGGCGATCAGTGGAAGCAGGGCGGCGGCTGCACCTGGGGCTGGTTCTCCTACGACCCCAAGCTCAACCTGATGTACTACGGCACCGGCAACCCCTCGACCTGGAACCCGAAGCAGCGCCCGGGCGACAACAAGTGGTCGATGACCATCTTCGCCCGTGACGTCGACACCGGGCAGGCCAAGTGGGTCTACCAGATGACCCCCCACGACGAGTGGGACTACGACGGCATCAACGAGATGATCCTCACGGATCAGAAGGTCGGTGACCGCGAGCGTCCGCTCCTGACCCACTTCGACCGCAACGGCTTCGGCTACACCCTCGATCGGGCGAACGGCGAACTCCTCGTCGCCGAGAAGTTCGATCCGGTGGTGAACTGGGCCACCAAGGTCGACATGGACAAGTCGTCCAAGACCTACGGCCGTCCGCTGGTCGTGGCCAAGTACTCGACCGAGCAGAACGGCGAGGACGTGAACTCGAAGGGCATCTGCCCGGCCGCTCTCGGCACCAAGGACCAGCAGCCTGCGGCCTACTCCCCGAAGACCCAGCTGTTCTACGTGCCGACCAACCACGTCTGCATGGACTACGAGCCGTTCCGGGTGAGCTACACCCCGGGCCAGCCCTATGTCGGTGCGACCCTGTCGATGTACCCGGCCCCCAACAGCCACGGCGGCATGGGTAACTTCATCGCCTGGGACGGCGTGAACGGCAAGATCAAGTGGTCGGTGCCGGAGCAGTTCTCGGTGTGGTCGGGCGCGCTCGCCACCGCCGGCGACGTGGTCTTCTACGGCACGCTCGAGGGCTACCTGAAGGCCGTCGATGCCAAGTCGGGCAAGGAACTCTACAAGTTCAAGACCCCGTCGGGCATCATCGGCAACGTGATGACCTACGAGCACAAGGGCAAGCAGCACATCGCCATCCTGTCGGGCGTCGGCGGCTGGGCGGGCATCGGCCTCGCGGCCGGCCTGACCGACCCGAATGCCGGTCTCGGCGCGGTGGGCGGCTACGCGGCCCTGTCGAACTACACCAACCTCGGCGGTCAGCTCACCGTCTTCACGCTGCCGAACTAATCGGTCGCAGCCTCACCTGTACTTAAGTCAGGCCGGCGCGGGTTCCCGCGCCGGCTTCCTTATGATGAAGTGGTTCTCATCAAACCGCCGGGCCGCCCGCAGCCGCAACCCGGCCGGACTTCAGGGAGAAACGTCCGTTGCGTCACCTCAGCACCGCCACCCTGCGGCCTCTCCTGGCCGGCCTCGCCCTAGCAGCCGTCGCGACGGCTGCCGTACATGCTGAGGGAGCCAAACCCGCCGATCCGGCGCTCGCCAACTCGCTCAACCCGAACGACAAGTCCGCCGAGGTGGACCAGAAGATCCTCGACAAGGCGCAGGCCGTGAAGGTGGAGGACGGCAAGTACATCGACGCCGAGGGTCATCCGACCTTCCGCGTCACCGATACCGGCAAGAAGGTCGACTGGTATTCGTATTCGGGCTATCGCCGCTACCACGCGGAATGCCACGTCTGCCATGGCCCGGACGGCATGGGCTCGACCTACGCGCCCGCCCTCAAGGATTCGCTCAAGCGCCTCTCCTACGAGGAGTTCATCGGCATCCTGGTCGGCGGCAAGCAGGACGTCAGCGCCTCGCAGCAGCAGGTCATGCCGGCCTTCGGCGACAACAAGAACGTGATGTGCTACGCGGACGACCTCTACGTCTACCTGCGCGCCCGCGCGGCGGGCGCCATGGGCCGCGTGCGCCCCTCCGACAAGGAGGACAAGCCCGAAGCCGCCAAGAAGGCCGAGAAGGAGTGCCTGGGCGGCTGATGGCGCGGCGCGCTTCCCGGCTGGCGGCCGGTCTCGCGGTCCTGCTCGCCGCAGCAGGCCCGCGGGGCGCCGTGGCGCAGCACCTGCCCGACCTCGTCACCACCGACGCCCTGCGGGTCTGCGCCGATCCCGGCAACATGCCCTTCTCCGACCGCAAGGGGGAGGGGTTCGAGAACCGGATCGCGGCGATCCTCGCCGACGAGCTGAAGGTGAAGCTGCGCAGCTACTGGCTCACGCAGGGGCCGGGCTTCGTGCGCAACACCCTCGGCGCGGGGCTGTGCGACGTGATCATCGGCTCGGCGCTCGGCGGCGATCTCGTCCAGCACACCAACCCCTATTACCGCTCGGCCTACGTGCTGGTGACGCGCAGCGGCGAGTTCCCGGGCGTGGCGGCGCTTGACGACCCGAAGCTGAAGGGCCGGACCATCGGGGTCGTGGCCGGGACGCCGCCCGTCAACCGCATGGGCGAGGTCGGGCTCGTCGGCACCATGAAGGCCTACGCGCCCTACCAGTTCGACCCCGGCCACCCGCACCAGACCGTGGCGGCGCAGATCATCGCCGATCTCGCCGGGAAGACGATCGACGCAGCGGTGCTGTGGGGTCCGGCGGCGGGCTGGCTCGCCCGGCAGAGCGGGGTGCCGATGGAGGTCGTGCCGCTGCTGCGGGAGCCCGACCGGCCGGCGATGACCTACCGGATCGGCATGGGCGTGCGGCACGAGGAGAACGACTGGAAGCGCACCCTCAACACGGCTTTGCGCAAGCGCAAGGCCGAGATCGAGCAGGTGCTGCGCGACTACGCGGTGCCGCTCCTCGACGAGGAGGAGAACCGGCTGGCGACGCAAGCGGGCGGGTCCGGGCCGTGATCCCGGCCGTGAGGGCCGCCGCCCTCGCGCTCGCCGCGCTCACTGCGCTCTTGGCCACCGGCGCCCGCGCCGGGGCGCCGCCGCCCGAACCCGCGGATTACCGTCAGGACCATTACCGCACGCCCACGCCTGCGACGCTCGCGGGAGCGCGGGTGATCGGGGCCGGCGAGGCCGAGGCGCTGTGGCGCCGGGGCGTGCTCTTCATCGACGTGATGCCGCAGGCCCCGCGCCCGGCCGGGCTGCCCCCCGGCACGCTCTGGCGCGATCCGCCGCACGAGAGCATCCCGAACGCCCACTGGCTGGTGAACACCGGCTTCGGGGCGCTGGCGCCCGAGACGGAGGCCTATTTCCGCTCGGCGCTGGAGCGCCTCACGGGCGGCGACCGGGACAAGCCGATGGTGTTCTTCTGCCTGCGCCATTGCTGGATGTCGTGGAACGCGGCCAAGCGCGCGCTGGCGCTCGGCTACACCCGGGTGATCTGGTTCCCGGACGGCACGGACGGCTGGAGCGACGCGGCGCTGCCGCTCGAACGCCTCCAGCCGGAGAAGTAACGGGAGTCCAGAGGGCCTTCGGCCCTCTGGCGGGGGCGCGGGGGGCGGTGCCCCCTGCGCGTCGTCCCGGCCCGGCGGAGAATCGTCAGGCGCCGTGGGGCACGATCCCGGTCGCGTCGAGTCTGGCGAGGGCCTGCGTCACGCTCTCGCCGCCGATGACGAGGTCGGGTGCGATCTCGGCGAGCGGCACCAGCACGAAGGCGCGCTCGCGCACGAAGCGGTGGGGCAGCACGAGGCGCTCGTCCTCGACGGCCGCACCGGCATAGTGGAGCACGTCGATGTCGATGACCCGCGGCCCCCAGCGCCGCGCGCGCACCCGGCCGAGCCGCGCCTCGACGGCGAGGCAGGCGTCCAGCAGGGCGTGGGGCGAGAGGTCGGTCTCGACCGCCGCCGCCGCGTTGAGGAACCAGTCCTGGTCGGTGTCGCCCCAGGGGGGCGTGCGGTAGAAGCGCGACCGGGCGGCGACCCGGATCCCCGGCGTCGCCGCGAGAGCGCGGATGGCGCGCTCCAGCATCCCGGCCTTGTCGCCGAGATTGCTGCCGAGCCCGAGATAGGCCTCAGCCACGCCGCTGCCTCGTGATCTCCACCGAGACCCCGTCGAGGATCGCCGGGACGGGGGCGGCGGGCTTGTCGACCCGCACCGTGATGGCGTCGAGGCGGGAGAAGGCCGCGAGCGCCTCGGCGGCGATGGTCTCGGCCAGGGCCTCGATCAGGCGGAAGCGCCGCTCGGTGGCGATGCGCGAGGCCAGCGCCGCGAGGTCGGCGTAGCTCACGCTGGCGGCGATGTCGTCGCGGGTGCCGGCCTCGCGCAGGTCGAGGCGGGCCTCGAGCGAGAGGTAGAAGCGCTGGCCGAGGCGGTTCTCCTCCTCCAGCACGCCGTGATGGGCGAAGACCGCGAGGCGGTGAACGAGGATGCGGTCCATCAGGCGGCCCCGCCGCGCCGCAGGAGGGCGTCCACCACCTGGCAGGCCTCGACATGGGGGCGCACGTCGTGGGCGCGCACGATGTCGGCCCCGAGCGTCGCGGCGACGACATGCGCGGCGAGCGAGCCGTACAGCCGGTCGGCCGGGGCCGTGCCGGTGTTGTGGATGCGCCCGAGCAGCGACTTGCGCGAGATGCCGACGAGGAGCGGGAAGCCGAGGGCGCGGAGTTCGGGCAGGCGCCGGACCGCGTCGAGGTGCTGCTCCCAGCTCTTGCCGAAGCCGATGCCGGGATCGAGGACGATGTCGCGCTCGGGGATGCCGGCCTTGGCCGCGATGGCGAGCGAGCGCGCGAAGAACCGCTTCATCTCGTCCACGATGTCGAGGCTCGCATCCACGCTCTCGCGGTTGTGCATCACGATCACGGGGGCGCCGTGGGCGGCGGCCACGGCGGCGATGTCGGGCTCGCGCTGCAGCCCCCAGACGTCGTTGACGATCCGGGCGCCGGCCTTCAGGGCGGCCTCCGCCGTCGCGGCCTTGTAGGTGTCGATGGAGATCGGGACGGGCAGGGCGGGGGCGAGCGCCGCGATGACCGGGAGCACCCGGGCCTGCTCCTCCTCGGCCGGCACCGGCACGTGCCCGGGCCGGGTCGACTCGCCGCCGATGTCGAGGATCGCGGCGCCCTCCGCCACCAGGGTCCCGGCCTGGGCGCGGGCGGCGTCGAGGTCCTGGAAGCGGCCTCCGTCCGAGAAGGAATCCGGCGTGACGTTGAGGATGCCCATCACCAGCGTGCGCCGGCCGAGATCCGGCAGCAGGGCGGCGAGGGCGGAGGCTTCGGGCGCAGTCACGGGATCCTCGCAAGGGCGCGCGGGACGAGGCCCCGGGATTAGGACGGATCGCGGCGGCGGCGCAACGCCTCGAAGGTCCGGGATCCGTCGGCGCCGGATCGGCGGCCGCCTCGGCGCAGGAGGCTCAGCCCTGCTCCGGCGGGTCCTCCGGGGGCAGGAGGTCGTCGACGGTGACGGCGAGGGCCGTCGCGAGCCTCCGGCAGGCCGTGAGGGAGCCCGGCTCCGCATGCGCCTCGATCGCGGCCACCTCGCGCAGGGCGACGCCGGCCCTCTCCGCCAAGTCCTGCATCGTCCATCGCCGATGCTCGCGCCAGATGCGCACCGGGTGCTCGCCGGCGAGAAGGCGCTCGACTGACTCGACCGGCAGGTCATCCGCAGAGGCCCCTTCGCCCTTCCCATTCTCACGGTCCGCCGCATCACGCAGAGCCGCGGCGTCGCCGGCCTCCTCGATCGCAAGCAGCATCCGCTCGACATCGGCGCGCCGCAGGGTGACGGTCTCGTCGGTGTGGGAGATCGGTCTGATGGGGATCATCGGTCCACCGCGCCGCGCCGGGCGTTCCTCTCTACGATCCGGCTGGCCAGCAGGGCCGCCGCATCCTGGCGCGGCAGCCGCGTCAGCGCCTTGGTGGCCGCGGGAGAAAAGATCAGCGTCACGGCGGCAAATCTGCCGGTTCTTGACGCAACGTCAACCAGAACAAGCGTCGGCCAGCCGGGTCACGATCCGGCGAGGATGCCGCCCCGTGCCCCGCGCGCCGCGGCGTCTCGGCCCGATGGCGCATGGCACCGGCGCGCCGGAGGGCCTATAGTGCACAATAATTCAGAATGCGGCGCCGGCCTGCGGGAGGGCGCCTATGAGGAGAACCCGATGACGAGAGCGGTGTGGTGGCGGGGGCCGGCAGGCCGGTCGGCGCTGGCCGGCCTCGCGCTGGCGGCGATGGCCGCGGGCGGCGCCCGTGCCCAGGAGGAGGGCCGGGCGGAGACGGCCTGGACGGAGCTGCGCGCCAGCGTCACGGGCGAGCGGCCGATCCGCGACGGGGCTGGCGTGCTGAGCCTGGAGGCGCCCAAGCGCGCGGAGGACGCGGCGATCGTGCCCGTCACGGTGCGGATCACGCTGCCGGAGGGGGATGCGCGGGCCGTCAAGGCCCTGACGCTGGTGGTGGACGAGAACCCGGCCCCGGTGGTCGGCACCTTCACGTTCCCGACCGCGCAGCGCCACTTCGACCTCTCCACCCGCATCCGGGTGAATTCCTATTCCTACGTCCGGGCGATCGCCGAGACGCAGGACGGCGCCCTCTACATGACCAAGGCCTACGTGAAGGCGGCCGGAGGCTGCTCGGCGCCGGCCGTCAAGGACCCGGCCGAGGCCAAGGCCAATCTCGGCAAGATGCGCTTCCGCGCCTTCGCGGACCGGGGCGAGGCCCAGGTGCAGGTGCGCCACCCGAACAATTCGGGGCTGCAGATGGACCAAGTCACGCGGCTCTACACGCCGGCGTGGTTCGTCGAGTCGCTGAGCGTCCGCCAGGGCGACACGCCGCTGTTCTCGATGACCGGCGGCATCTCGGTGAGCGAGGATCCGACCTTCCGCTTCAGCTTCGCGGGCAACGGCGAGCCGGTGACGGTCGCCGCCAAGGACACGGACGGCAACACCTTCACGCAGACCTTCCCGGCCTCGGGCAGCTGAGGCTCAGGGGGTCGGCCGCATCACGCCGTCGGGGCCGCGCCGCAGGGGCGCGGCCTGCTCGGGCAGGGGTGCGCCCGGCCTCTCGGTGACGCTCACGCCCTCGCGCCAGCCCGGCGGGGCGATTGCCACGTAGCGGGCGAAGCCGCCGGTGCCGCCGAGCGGCTTGGCGAAGCCGATCGCGATCAGGGCTCCGGCCTCTGGCACCTTGTCGAGGTTGGCCACGCCCTCGGCCTGGGCGAAGTTGTTGTGCATCAGCCACGCCTCGCCCTCCAGGTTCGGCGTCATGTCGGTGTCGAGCGGCTCGTGGCCGTGGAACAGGATCCGGCGCTCGCGGTGCAGGAACTGCAGCGCCGCGAGGCCGACGCCCGGGAAGGGCTTTTGCCGGAAGCGCTCGGTCTCGCCCCAGCGCTTCGACCAGTCGGAGCGCACCATCACCACCGCGCCCTCGGGGATGCGCCCGTGCTTGGCCTCCCAGGCGGCGATGTCGGCGACCTGCAGGTGGTAACCCTCGTCGCGGGCGACCGCGCGGCTGATGTCGATCACCGCGAGGGGGCGGAGCGTGTAGGTGGCCGGCAGGTCGCTGATCGTGGCGCCGCGCGGGTTCCAGTGGGCCGGGGGATCGAGCTGCGTGCCGTACTGGTCGGTGGGCAGGTCGTAGGCGGTGGCGACGAAGCCGTGCTTCTCGTAGGTGAAGACCTCGCCCTTCTCGACAGTGCCCGCGATGGTGCGCCCGGCCTCGGCGGGGCGGACGGTGGCGTTGGCAAAGCCGGGCCAGACCGGCTGCACCGGCGCAAAGGGATGCGTGAGGTCGATGTACTTCGCGTTCCGGAGGGTGGAGTCGTAGAGCGCCCAGAGGGAGGTGTCGTCCGCGCGGGCGGGCCACGCCGCGGCGGCCGCCAGCGCGAGCAGGGCCAGTCTTGCCGTCATCGCCGTCGCTCCCCCGGCCTTGAGAGCCGGGAGAGTGGGTCGGCGCGGCGCCCGCGGCAATCCCCCGGGCGCGGCCGTCAGTTCACGCTCGCGCGGTAGCAGCGGATCTCGGCCTCGGCCTGGGCGCGGCGCAGCTCGGCGACCTTGTCGTCGAACAGCTTGGTGGAGCGGAACTCGTTCGAGCGCTGGCCGATGCCCTGGCGCATGGACAGGATGGTCGAGGCCTGGACGTACTTGTCGTAGGGCAGCAGGGCCGCGATCGCGTCGATCGAGCAGGCGCATTTCTGCAGGGCCTCGCGGGTCTGGCCGTTGGCCGCCATGCAGCCGAAGACGTAGTCGGCCCGCGCTTCGGTCGGGTAGTCGTTGTCGTCGGCGCGCGCGGCGCCCGCCCCCGCGAGGAGGAGCGCCGCGACGCACAGGCCCTTACCCAACGCTCGGCTCATAGGTCAGGGTCTCCCGGTACAGCGTGCCCCCGTCGGGCGCCGTCGCCTGGACGTCGATCGAGACGATCTCGCCCGGAACGGCGGGAGAGACCACGAAAGTATAGGTGAGCGTGTCGAAGCCGCGCAGCTTGTCCTTCACCGGGTCGTCGAGGAAGGGGCGGATCTCCACCCGCCAGCCCTTCTGCTTCACGCCCTGCACCTCGACCTCGGCGGGCGTCACGCTGGCGGCATCGCGCAGGGCCTTGCGGATGGCGTTCTTCAGGTAGCGCGGGTTGCCCTTCAGGGCCTTGCCCAGGTCCAGGGTGTGGTATTCGAGGAACTGCGCCAGCAACGGGTTGCCGGACATGTTCTCGTAGCGGGCGGTGGGCAGGCGGCGCTCGCCCGTATAGGCCTCGACCGTGAGGTTGCGCGTCTCCGGGCTCGGCCCGGCCGCCACGATCTCGCGCACCGTGTCCTCGACCGGCGGTCCGAACGGCCCGTCCGCGATGCCGCTGAAGCGGCGGTAGCGATACCGGATCGTGCTGCCGGGGGCGGTCGTCTCGAAGTGGTTGTCCTCGAACAGGAGGTCGATGGCGCTCGGGGCGGCGGCCTCGCCGGCCGCGGCCGGCTGCGGGGGCTGGGCCTGCGCGGCGGGCGCGGCGGCGACGAGCGCGGCCAAAAGGGCGAGACGGAGAGGTCTCACGCGGTCACTCCCTCGGGCTGGGTCACGAGCGGCGCCCCGCCGATCGTGCGGTACTGGTAGTCGGGCGCGGTCTCCAGCGCGGATTCGGCGATCGCCAGGGCCTGGACCTTGGCGTGGAGCGGCGAGAGCGAGCAGGCCGGGTCGGTGGCCGCGGCGTCGCCCGCGAGCGCCAGCGCCTGGCAGCGGCAGCCGCCCCAGTCCTTCTCGCGCCGGTCGCAGGAGCGGCAGGGCTCCTTCATCCAGGCGGTGCCGCGATAGGCCTGGAAGGCCGGGGACTGCGCCCAGATCTCGCCGAGGGAGCGGTCGCGGACGTTCCAGAACTCCAGGCCGGGAATCGTCTCGGCGGCGTGGCAGGGCAGCACCTTGCCGGCGGGCGTGACGTTCATCAGCCGCCGGCCCCAGCCGCCCGCGCAGGCCTTGGGGTACTTGGCGTAGTAGTCCGGCACCACGAGGTCGATCACGAGGCGGCCCTTGAGGCGCTCGCGCGCCTCCTCGACGATGCGGATCGAGCGGTCGACGTCGGGCTTGGCCGGCATCAGGGCGGCGCGGTTGACGTAGGCCCAGCCGTAATACTGGGTGTGGGCCACCTCCAGGCGCTTGGCGCCGAGCGTCACCGCGAGGTCGATGAGGGTCGCCACCTCGTGGATGTTGCCGCGATGGATCACCGCGTTGAGGGTGAGCGGCAGACCGAGCGCCACGACCCGCTCGGCGAAGGCGAACTTCTGGGGCTGCGCGTTCTTCAGGCCGCCGATCCTCTCGGCGTTCGCCGCCTCGGCCGCCTGGATCGAGAGCTGCACGTGGTCGAGGCCGGCGTCGTAGAGCGCATCGAGCTTTCCCAGCGCCCCGGCCACGCCGGAGGTGATCAGGTTCGAGTAGAGGCCGAGTTCCGCGCAGGTCCTGGTGATCTCGACGATGTCCTGGCGCGCCGTCGGCTCGCCACCCGAGAGATGGACGTGCAGCACGCCCAGGGCCGCCGCCTCCGTCAGTACCCGCTGCCACGCGGCCGTGTCGAGTTCGCCCGAGCGCTTGTCGAGTTCGAGCGGGTTCGAGCAGTAGGGGCAGCGCAGCGGGCAGCGATGCGTGAGCTCCGCCAGCAGCCCGATCGGTGCCGGCAGGGCGGGCGTGACGGCGTCGGTGACGGCGTTCATGGCGGTCTCCTCACGCCGGCGGCGCGGCGGGCGCCGTGTCGAGCACGCGCTTCTCGGCAAGGCCGTTGAGCATGGTGATGACGTCGGGCTCGATGACGCTGCGGGGCGCGTCGTACTGCGCGGCCAGGGCCTCGGCGATCGCCCGGATGCTGCGGGCGCCGTCGACGAGCGAGAGCACCGCCACGGCGTTCTGGTCGAGGTCGAAGGTGCGCTCGGGCGCGAGCAGCACGTGGGCGCCCCGCACGCCGTCGAAGCGCATCCGAACCCCGCGCGGCAGGCGCGGCACGTCGTCGGGAGAGAGGCTCACGCGGCGCCCTCCACCAGCCCCTCGCCCGGCCGCCACGCATCCGGCGGGATCATGCCCGGGGCCACGTAGGCGAAGTAGAGGGCGTCGAGCTGCGTCCAGAGCACGTTGCACTTGAAGGTCAGCGCGTCCATCGCCTGCCGCTGCAGGGCCGGCGTGGTGGCGTGCTGGGTCACGTAGTCGAGCGCGAAATCGGCGTCGCGCGGCGCCTGGGTGAGGCGCTTGTCGAAATAGGCCAGCGTCTCCTTGGTGATGAAGTCGTAGTTCTTCAGCATCCCGGCGACGCGCTCGGAGATGATGGTGGGCGAGAACATCTCGGTGAGCGAGGAGGCGATGGCTTCGAGCAGCGAGCGCTCGGCCACGAAATGCACGTAGGCCTCGACCGAGAAGCGGGTCGCCGAGAGGATGCCCCGGGTCGAGAGCACGTAGGCGCGGTCGAAGCCGACGCCCTCGGCGAGCTTGAGCCAGCGCTCGATGCCGCCGTCGCCCTCGTGGTCGCCGTCGTGGTCGACGATGCGCTGGCGCCAGACCCGGCGCAGGGCCGCGTCCGGCATCCGGGCCAGCACCGCCGCGTCCTTCACCGGGATCATCGCCTGGTAGTAGTATCGGTTGAGCGCCCAGGCCCGGACCTGATCCTTGTTCAGCTTGCCGTCGTGGAGCAGGCGGTGGAACGGGTGCAGGTTGTGGTAGCGCCGCGCGCCGATGTCGCGCAGGGCCGCCTCCAGTTCGGAGGGGCTGAGGAGGCGGTCCTCGCCGCCCGAGGGAGCGACCGGAAGGGAGATGGACAGGGCTGCGGTCATGGCGTGATCGTCGGCTCTCGTTGTCGGTCGCCGGAGCGCTTCGAGGCTCCGTTCCTCCCCTGGCCCGAGGTGGCGGCGGGGGCCGCGGCGGTCAAGGGCGACTTCGGTCCCATGTTGTCGGCGGGCCCATGTCGGCGGGCCGCTCACAGGCTCAGCGTCAGCCCGTCATGGGCCACGGTCCAGCCGGCCGCCTCGACCTCCCGGCGGGCCGGCGATGCCTCGACCAGCACCGGGTTGGTGTTGTTGATGTGCACGAAGATGCGCCGGCCGAGGTCGACATCGGCGAGCGCCGCGATGGCGCCGCCCTCGCCCGTCATGGGCACATGGCCCATGCGCCAGCCGGTCTTGGTGCCGACCCCGGCCCGGATCAGGTCGTCGTCGGCCAGCACGGTGCCGTCGAACAGCAGCGCGTCGACCCCCGAGAGGCGCCGCTTGAGGCCGTCCGTCACCCGGGCGCAGCCCGGCACGTAGGCGAGGCGGCGCCCGTTCGCGGCGATCATCGCGCCGACCGTGGTCTCGGTCTCGGCCCCGATCTCGGGGGTTCCGTCCTCCAGCCACAGCGGCACCTTGCCGGGCACCGCGAACAGGGTGACGGAGAGGCCCGGCACCGGCCAGAAGGGCTCGTCCAGCGCCACCTCGCTGCGGGCCACGACGTCGGCCGCCATCACGTCGAAGACGCGGTTGGCGGTGATCGAGTCGAGGATGCTGCGGGTGGCATGCAGCCGGAAGGGCTGCCCCTCGCGCAGGGTCAGCAGGCCCGCCACGTGGTCGACGTCGCCGTTCGTGAGCAGCACCGCCTCGACGGGCGAGTGGCGCAGGGACCGGCGTGGATGCAAGGCGGGGGTGGCGAAGACCTGCTGCCGGATGTCGGGCGAGGCGTTCACCAGGAGCCAGCGCTCACCGTCGGGCGAGACCGCGAGGCTCGACTGGGTGCGGGGGAGGACCCGGCGGTCGCCCGCCCAGGCCATCGCGCAGATCGGGCAGCGGCAGTTCCACTGCGGAACCCCGCCACCTGCCGCGGAGCCGAGGATGATCGCCTGCATGACCCTCTCGCGTCAGCGCCAGCATCCTCAGGCCGGAGATCCCTCAGTTGAAGGGATCGATCTCGGCCGACTCGTAGCTGGTGACTTCCATGCCGACGCAGATCTCGGCGACAACCGGCAGAGCCCACTTCATGGCGCATCTCCTCGCATGCTGGGAAAGGTCCCCCGGCAGCATGGCCGCCGGAGGCTCCGGAACGAACCCTTAGTTGAAGGGATCGATCTCGGCCGACTCGTAGCTGGTGACTTCCATGCCGACGCAGACTTCGGCGACAACCGGCAGAGCCCACTTCATGATGCGTCTCCTTGAGGCTTCGGGGATCCTCCTTAAGAGGATCCTAAGATGTTGAGATGACAGTGTTTTCTGTCACCAGGGATATATCGGCAATCCCGATCCGAAGTGCAAGAGGTATTTTTCCGCTCGGGCGCGCGGAGCGTGGCCGTCCCCTCATAGGGTGGTCTTATTGTGCCGGTTCGGCGCGGGGTTAGGCGCGATGGATCGCGCCCCAAACAATTCCGTGAGCGGTCAATCGCCCCCTTCAGTGCCGGAAGCCGGGCTCGCGCAGGTCGAGCATGAAGCCCTTGCCCCGCACCGTGACGATGGCCGGGCCGCCGAGCCGCGCGATGTCGCCGAGCTTGGTGCGCAGGTAGCCGACATAGACGTCGACCACGTTGAGCGACAGGCCGCCCTGGCTCGCCCACAGCCGGTCGAAGATGTCGCCCCGGTTCACCGGGCGGTTGGCCTGCTCCATCAGGATGCCGAGCAGCTCCGCCTCGCGCTGGGTGAGGCGGGCGGTGGTCTCGCCGAAGCGCACCTGCCGGGTGGCGAAGTCGAGGGAGAGGCGCCCGGCCGCGACGAGGGTGCGCGGCTCGCCGGCCGCGCGGCGGCGCTGCAGGTGGGTGCGCAGGCGCGCCAGCAATTCGTCGAACGAGAACGGCTTGACGATGTAGTCGTCGGCCCCGAGGGCGAGGCCGTCGACCCGGTCGCCGACCTCGTCCTTGGCGCTCAGGAACAGGATCGTCCCCGGATAGCCGCCCTCGCGCAGGGAGCGGCAGACGTCGTGGCCCGAGCCGTCCGGCAGCATGATGTCGAGGAGCACGGCCTCCGGCACGCGCTCGCGCGCCGCCGCGAGCGCCTCGTCGACGCCCCCCGCGAGATTGACCGAGAACCCCTCGGCGCTCAGGCCCCGCGCCAGCATGGCGCGGATGTCGCCGTCATCCTCGACGATCAGTACGCTCGTCATGCGGGTTCGCTCACGCCGCGTCCTCCCCCGATCGTCCCACTCGGCCGTCATCGGCTCCGGCCGTGATTGGCTCTGCCGTCATGCGGGCAGTTCCAGGCTGACCCGGGCGCCGCGCTCGCCCGGACCGCCCGAGCCGAGGCGGATGACGCCATCATGGCGTTCGACGACCCAGCGCGCCAGTGCCAATCCGATGCCGAAACCCTGCGCCGGGGAGGAGTTGCCGCCGCGGCGGAAGCGCTCGAACAGGCCGTCGGCGTCGGGCGGGAAGCCCGTGCCGTCATCCGCCACCGTCACCTCGGCGCCGCCGGGCCGCGCCGCGAGCGTGACCCAGACCCGCGTCGCCCCGGCGGCATGGCGCAGCGCGTTGTCGATCAGCCCCTCGACGACCTGGCGCAGCCATTCGGGATCGGCCTGGATCTCGACATCGGTCTCGCTCGGGTGGAAGGCGAGGGCGATGCGGCGGCGCTGCGCCTCCGAGGCGCAGTTCTCCACCGCCTCGGCCAGCACGCCCGCGAGGCCGACCGGGCGGCGCTCCAGCTCGATCTGTCCGGATTCCGAGCGGGCGATGCGCAGCATGTCGCCCACCCGGCGGTGCAGGCGCAGCGCCCGCTTGCGGATCGTGGCGATGACCGGCCGGAAGCTGTCGGGCGTCTCGGGCGAGCGCGCGGCAAGGTCGCACTCGCCCAGGATAACGGTGAGCGGCGTGCGCAGCTCGTGGCTGACATCGGCGAAGAAGCGGCGGCGCGAGCGGTCGATCTCCTCCAGCCGGGCGTTGGCGGCGCGCAGGTCGGCGGTCGCCCGCGCCACCGTCTCCTCCAGCACGGCCCGGTCGGCGGCCACGCGCGCCTCGCGCCGCTTGAGCCGCGCCGCCATGCGGTTGAAGCTCGCTACGAGCAGGCCGAGTTCGTCGCGGGTCGGCACCGGGAGCCGCGTGTCGAGCTCGCCCCGCCCGATGGCGCTCGCGCCGGCCCGGATGTCCTCGATGCGCTTGAGCAGCGGCCGGGTCAGGGTGCGGTGGACGAGGACGAGCACGATCACGGCGAGCCCCGCCATGGCGAGCGCGATCGCCCGCAGGCGCAGGGTCAGCGCCCGCACCTCGGCGGCGGAGGCCTCCACGGCCCGGCGCTCGGCCTCGACCAGGAAGGTGAGGGGCTGGCCGGTCACCGCCCCGAAGGCGTTGAGCGCCCCGCGGATCGCGTCCGTGCGCTTGGCCGGGTCGGGCTCGCGCTGGATCTGCGCCACCTGCCGGTCGAGCATGGCGCGAGCGGCGCGCAGGCGCGAGAGCGGGCGCGAGCGGGTGGCGTATTGCACGCGGTCGAGCATGGCGCCGCTCCCGGCGATGGCGCGGCTCAGCCCCTCGTCCACCGCGTTGAGCGCCCGGTCGACGTCGTTGCGGGCATTGGTCAGGCGCTCGGGCCGGCTCGGGTTCTCGCCCACCGCCTCCACGGCCGCGAGGCCGAACTCGGTGAGGCGCCCGGACAATTCGGCGATGAGTTCGAGGCGCACCTGCGCGGCCAGGGTGGCGTCGAGCGTGCGCTCCGCCGCGTAGAGCGACCAGACCAGCGCGCCCGCCGCCAGCACCACGAGCGCGGCCGCACTCCCGACCAGAAGCCCGAACCGAACCCGCAGCGACCCCATCCGGCCCTCCCTGTCGCCGCATTCTGGCACGGCGGCGAGCGCGCATGGTCAGCCGGGCTCGTCAGGCCGCGTCGAGGTCCCGCGCGGCGCGGCAACACGGCGGACAGCAACACGGCGGACAGGATGTGCACGCGGCGGCGGGCACGCCTCACAGTGCCGCCGGCCGCCGCGGGCTGAGATCACCCCAGCGGCGTGAACAACTCCCCTTTGCCGAGGGTCGCGAGGTCGCCGGCGCGGCGGGCGAGCGGGGCGCGGGCGAGCGCGGCAAAACGCGGATCGAGCGTCACCGCGTCGAGGGCCAGCGCGTCGAGGGCCTTGGCCAGCAGACGCAGGAAGACGAGGTCCTGCGTCCCGGTCTCCACGAAGGTCGGCAGCAGGGCGCCGTGGCGCTCCACCAGCACGGTGCCGCGGCGCATGCCGTAGCCCGGATGGTCGCCGATCGTGCCGGCCACCAGCGTGCCGGCGACCATGCGGGCGCCGGCGAGGTCGCCCGCGCGCTCCGCGACGATCAGGCCGCCGCGCATGCGGTCGCCGAGCCGGTCGCCCGCCCGGCCGCCGATGACCAGGGTCGCGCCGTCGAGGCCGCCCATCGCCCCGTGCACCGCACCGCCCGCGCTCGCGCCGGCATCCCCCGCGATGGCGATGAGGCCTCCCTTGGCCCCGGTGCCCGCGAAGGGGCCGGCCGAGCCCGAGACGCGGATCGTGCCCGCCCTCATGCCCGCTCCGAGGCGCTGCCCCACGTCGCCCTCGACCGTGATGGTGCCTCCGGCGAGGGCCTCCCCGACCCGGTCGAGCCGGTCCGAGCCGCCCGCGAGGCGCAGTTCCTCCCCGCCGTCGAGCGCCAGGCTGAAGCAATCGCCGAGGACGAGGCCGAGGCGGCTCGTGCCGACCGGCAGCCGCGCGGCCTCGGCCTCCGACAGGCCGGCGAGCCGGTCCGGCGTGATGCCGGAGAGGTCGAGCCGCTCGGGCGGCGCGTGGCGCAGGGTGAGGACGCTCATGGGGGAACGCTCATGCCGCCGCCCCATCGATGAGGTCGCGCAGGTGGAAGTGATGGCGCCCGAGATTGCCGCCGTAATTGCCGGCCGTGACCGCCACGAGGCCGAGGGGACCGCCGGCCGCGGTGGCGGCGTGGAGCGCCGCCCGCATGGAGCGCGAGATCGCCGCCGCCGAGAGACCGTCGATGACGATCTCCAGCACTACGTTGACCTCCGGGGGCAGGGCGGAGCCCGCCCGGCCCTTCAGGGTGGGGCAATAGGCGTCGTTGGTGGAGGCCATCATGCCCTTGGTGCGCGCCCCGACCTTCGAGCCCGAGCGCACGATGCCGCCCGGGAAGGGCAGGATCACGTCCGGCACCGCGCGCGCCGCCGCCACGGCGATCTCGGCCACCGTCAGGGTGTCGGCGAAGGCCCGGCCGAGAAACAGCAGGTTGCCGCCGCCCACCGCCCCCTCGATGGTCGGGACGGAGTGCTCGCACAGGAATTCGCCGTCCATCACGGGCGTGCGCCAGAAGCGCCGGCCGCCGTAGCGCTTGGCCACCGCGAAGCCGTCGCCGAACATCCGGATCGCGCCGCCGAGCGTGATCGCCTTGCCGCGGTGGGGATCGTCCCAGGCGATGCCCGCATAGGCCGCGCTGCCCGGCGAGGTGAGGACGCATTGCCCGACGCGCTTGAGGAGCTGCGCCTTCAGGCCTCCGGCATCGAAGCCGAACAGCAGCACGCGCACGCCGGGCCGCCCGTCCGGCGTCTCCTCCGGCGCCAGCACCGCGTCGATGCCGGCCTCCGCGCCGCAGCCGATCACCGAGGTGGCGAAGCCCGTCATGGTGGTGGCGGCGATCATCGCCCAGTCGGGCGTCTCGGCGGTGAGCACGAGGGCCGTGCCCGCCATGTCGAAGGCCTCCGCGAAGGTGTCCTCGACCCGGATGCCA
Source organism: Methylobacterium isbiliense (assembly GCF_022179325.1). Lineage (GTDB taxonomy): Bacteria > Pseudomonadota > Alphaproteobacteria > Rhizobiales > Beijerinckiaceae > Methylobacterium > Methylobacterium isbiliense. The sequence continues at coordinate 28,228 of NZ_BPQQ01000003.1, forward strand.
TTGAGAGTGAGGTCCGCCATCGTCAGCCCCGCAGGCCCACGGGCTCGAAGGCGTGGTCTTCCGCGAAGGCCGCATCGGGCACCGCGAAGGCGTCGAGGCCGGCCCCGAACCGGCCCTGCAGGTAGGCGTCGGTGCGCCGGGCCATACCGGGATCGGCCTCGACGGCGAGGCTCAGCGTCCGCCCGTCGCGGGGCGCGGTCACCGCGCCGTCCTCCACGATCACGATCCCGTCCTTGAACACCCGGTGGGCGGCGGAGAACATCGCGGTGCGGTCGGTCTGGTCGCGGTAGATCGCGACGTCCGCCCGGGCGCCGGGGCGCAGGTGCCCGCGGTCGGACAGCCCGAGGAGCTTGGCCGGCCCCGAGCGGGTGAGCTGCGCCACCTCGCTGAACCCGTACTCGCGGGTGAGCGCGTGCAGCCCCGAGCGCTCGGCCGCGACCTTCGGGTGGCGGGCCAGTTCCCGGTCGCGCGTCTCCTTGTCCATGAGGAGGTGGAGAATGCGCGGATAGGCCGTGAAGGGGCCGCCGTTCGGGTGGTCGGTGGTCAGGATCGTGCGCTCCGGATCGGGGGAGAGCAGCATCAGTTCGAGCCCGATGGCGAATTGCAGCGAGGAGGTCGGCCCGCGGTCGCGGTAGCGGAACGGGACGATGCCGCCGCCCTCCGCGTCCCCCGCGGTCAGGATCCACTTCTTCGGGTTCGCGCCCTTGCGGCCGGCGAACTGGCGCAGGATGTCGAGCGAGATGGTGCAGGTCTGCCCGAACACCACCTGGCCGACATCGAGGGTGGCGTGGGGGTGGCGGGCCAGCGCCTCGGCGATCCGCGGCGCCGCCGAGGTGAAGCCGCCGCCGAGCGGGTTCTGCGGATCGAGCGCCGCGTAGGCGTAGAACTGCGCGTGCGCGAAGTGGATGCGCCGGCCCTCCGCGGCCTCCAGCGTCTCGACGAAGCTGTCGTCGGCCCCCGGCAGGCCGAGATTGCTGCAATGGACGTGCAGCGGATGGGGCACGCCCAGGCTCTCGACGGCGGTGAGCAGCCCGTCGAGGATTGTTCGCGACGTGAGCCCGTAGGCCGGCACCTCGTCGTCGAGGGCGAAGCGCACCGCCCCGTCCTTGAAGGCCTCGGCGCCGCCCGCGTTGATGACCTTGACCCCGAGCGCCCGGGTGGTGGCGAGGTTGAGCGCCACGAGGTCGCGCACCGCGTTCGCCCCGGCCTTCTCGCGCAGGAGCTGGAGCAGGTGGTCGTCGTTGCCCATCACGCACAGGCCGGCCCGGTCGAGGAGCGGGATGTCGGCGAGTTCGAGCTGGGTCGCGAGGGCGTTCGCGGGCGGCATCGCCGGCTCGACCGCGGTGGTGTAGCCCATCCGGGCGTAGAGGGCGCCGATCTCGGACCCCGAGCCGTGCGGGTTGAGGGCGTCGGCGGATTCGGCGACCCCGAGTTCGGGCAGGAGCAGGCGCGAGAGCACCACGTTGCCGCCCGCGATGTGCGAGTGCACCTCGATGCCGCCGGCCATCACGACGCAGCCTTCGGCCTCCACGGTGTGGTCGGGGGCGCGGTCGGAGGCCGCGACGATGCGGCCGTCCTCGATCCAGACGTCGCCGACGGCGTCGCGCCCGGCGGTCGGGTCGACCACCCGGCCGCCACGGATACGGGTCAGCATGAGGCGGAACGCTCCTGGACGGGTTGCCCTTGGGCAGGCGTGAGGCGGGCGTGAAGGGCGCCGAGCACCGCGGCGGCGGAGGGCAGGGCGCCGGGCTTGGCCGCCGGATGCCACGCGATGGCGGCGCGGCGCGGATGCCAGAGGGCGCCGCCGAGGCTCTCGCCCGGCACGCCGACCGCGATCACCACATCGGCCTCGCCGCCCGTGACCGGCTCGCCCTGCGCCGCGCCGAGGAGCGCGACGCCGGGCAGCGCCCGCAGCCAGGCCGGGCGGGGGCAGGGCAGGGAGGCGAGCCAGAGCGCCGCGTCGGCCTCGCCCGCCGCCGCCTGCCGGGCGGCGTCGAAGCGCCAGGGATCGTGCTCGGGAAAGCCGCGGCCGAAGCCGACCCGCGGCCCCTGCGCGGTCGTCCAGGCGGCGACCTGCGCGATCGCGCGGCCCTGATGGGGGTCGGAGAGGGGCAGGGCGAAGGCCCGGGTCGTCTCGTTGAGGTCCCGCGCGAGGCCGTTCAGCATCTCGGCGCCGAGCGCGCCGGTCTCGGCCGGATCGTAGAGCAGCACCGCGTAAAGGGCGGCGCGCAGCCGCGCCGCGAGATCGGCGAGCGGCCCGTCGCCCGCCATCCGGCCCGCCGCATGCGCCCGCAGGAGCCCGATCGCCGCCGGCAGGCCCGCCTCGCCCGCCGCGTAGTCGGCTCCCTGCCCGGAGGCGAGGGAGAGGAGGGTGCGGGGCGCCCCCGCCGCCCGGCCGCGGGTCGGGCCGGAGGCCGCGAGGTCGGCCAGGATCGGCGCGCCGGCGGCGCCGTCGCCCAGCACGAGCACGAGGTCGGCCCGCCCGACCGCCTCGGCCGGGGTGGTGGTCATGGCCCCGCCCGCCGCGAGCGCGCCGAGATCGGCGTAGAGCCCGGGGGAGGCGGCGGGATCGAGCGAGGCGCCCAGCGCGCGGGCGAGCCGGAAGGCGGCGCGCAACGCCGCGACCTCGGCGCCGAGGCCGGCGATCACGGGCGCCCGGGCCCCGCGCAGGAGGTCGGCGGCCGCCGTGATCGCCGCGTCGGCATCCGCCGCTTGGCCCTTGACCCAGGCTGTCATCCGCCCTCGCAACCCTCGCCGGCGCCGGACCGGCTTCCAGATCCGCCGCGGCGTTGATCGCCGCCCTGTCGTGCGGATACCGCCGCCGGGCATCGCCCGGGGGGTCCGGCACGTTTGCATCCGGGCCTCCGGGCAGGCAAGTCCCCCTGAAAGTCGGGGCTCGCACGGGGAGGCCGGCCGGATCCGCCGCGCGCTGCGCGATCCCGGCCCGGCGACGGCAGGCGCCATCCGGCCGAAGCCCGGTGACATCGGCACAGCTTACCCTAGGATAAAGGCGAGCGAATCACGCTATCCGACCGCACAGCAGCGGCCCAGCAAGGTCCAGTTCGGCGACTTTGTGGCGCCAGGATTCCCGCACGATGACGACAGAGATCGTAGTTCTCAACAGACTCGGCGTGGCACTGGCTACGGACAGTGCGGTGACCATCAGCGATGGCGATCGAACAAAGATTTTCAACACCGCGGACAAGCTTTTCGAGCTCAGCCCCGTTCACCCGGTTGGAATCATGGTGAACGGCAACATGGATTGCATGGGAGTACCTTGGGAGATCATCATCAAGGACTTCCGGGAACAATGCGGCAGGAGTCAACGCCGCAATTCGAGGGAATGGCTGGAAGCATTCCTGAAATTCGTCGAAACCTACCCAACGCTCAACAAATCGATCGCTGACAGGAATCGATTAAATCAGATATTGAACATCTGCAATCAAGTCAAGGATCGATTTCTGGACAAAATCCTTGAGACGAGCAGAAAATCGGGTCGACTCGACAAATCCATGCTCGTCGAGGATCTTCTGCTGAGCGTCATAGACACGATCAGCAAACACTACGACAGCCTGCATCGCGCCGACAGTCTGTCCGACATCACGGCAGATGAAGTATGCGAGATCTATCAGGGGCTATACGAGAGAGTTATACCGAGAATATTTGAAAGGCGACTTTCGGAGGAAGAGTACAATGCTTTGATAAGTTTGATCACAAAGGGCATCATGTCTACCAGTTTCTCCGATTATTCGAGTGGAATTGTCGTTGCTGGTTATGGTTCGGATAGCGTCTTTCCGAGCGTCGCCTCGGTGGAGGTCGACGGACTGATCAAAGAACGATTGAAGTACACCACGATCAACACCGAGGACGAGAACAACGCGGGTGATATCGGCCGCGTGTTCTCCTTCGCGCAGACGGATGTCACGGAGCGCCTGCTCGGAGGCGCCGATCCTGAGTTCATCGAGAGAACAGCCGACTACATCGAAAAATCCTTTCGCACGCTGGCCTCGGACATCGAGCAGAAATTTAGACCGCGTAGAGTGCGGGAATCGGAGGATCGAACCCGCTCCAAGATCATAGCAGCCGCAGCCAAGGCCGTTGCTGACGAGTATCTCCAGAAGACGTCACAGGAGCTCAAGAAGCAACTCACCATCGAGTTCGACCGCATGATCGCGCTCATGCCGAAGCAGGAGATCATCGATCTCGCCGAAGCCCTTGTCAGCATCACGGCGGCGGAGCGGAAAGCCACGTCGGACGAGGGAACAGTCGGAGGCCCCGTGGATGTCGCACTGATTACTAAACACGAAGGCTTCGTGTGGATAAAGCGCAAGTATTACTTCGACGGCCACTTGAATCCACGTTACTTCTGGCGTAGATATGATCCCGCAGCCGCCGCGCAAGCGCACGAGGGGCAATCATGAGCAAGAATTACACAACGTCGAAGGACAATCGCCATATCCGGCACGTAACATCGCTTCGCGGCGCGGAATTCGACAAGGAGATGAAACAGGTAGTGGATCGATCCGTTGCCGCCCTGGAAAATCAGATGGAGAAGATTTTCGAACGCTACAATAGACCCACCAGCAAGAAGACCGCCGACGTCGAATGATGTTCGTGTTTTTCGACCCGGATGCGGCGGCAAATCGCTCCCTGCATGACGGCGAACGCTTGAGCATCAAAGCTTTCCGCTGTCGATCGACAGCCACCGCTTCTTTGAGGCAATCAGAGAGGCAGAGAACCTTTTGACCTGAGATCGATCCGGCCCGACTGGACAATCGTCGCCTTCTCGTCGCGCGGCGAGATGCAAGCCCTCGATACACTGTGAAGCGACGCGGCCGCAGGCAGCGCAAGCTTGGAAGAGTGTTGACGCGATCCGATCCCGCGCCGGCACGCAGATTGGTGCTCCTCCGCTTGGGCAAAAGCGGCTAATGCGCCCTATGATCGGTTCTGGCATCGGGCGCGAGAGGATGGGGATTGGCTGAGGCGGCAGGCACACCGCAGGGGACCGTGCGGGTTCGCGCGCCGGCCCGGCTGCATTTCGGCTTCCTCGATCTCCACGGCGGCCTGGGCCGGCGCTTCGGCAGCATCGGCCTCGCCCTGGATGCGCCCGGCATCGACCTGACGGTGGCGCCCGCCGGCCACCTCACCGTCGCGGGCGGCGGACCGGCGGCGGAGGCGGAGCACGGCCGCGTGCGCGCCTATGCGGAGGCGGCGGCCCGGCAGCTCGGCGTGCCGGCCGCCGGGGCCTTCGCGCTGCGCGAGGTGATTCCGGCCCATGCGGGCTTCGGCTCGGGCACGCAGCTCGCGCTCAGCGTCGCGGCCGGGCTCGCGCACCTGCACGCGGCGCCCTTCTCGCCCGAGGCCTTCGCGGCGGTGCTCGACCGGGGCAACCGCTCGGGGGTCGGGCTCGCCGCCTTCGTGACCGGCGGGCTGATCGTCGACGGGGGGCGCGACGCCAGCGGGGCGCCGCCGCCGGTCGTGTCGCGCCTCGCCTATCCGGAGGCGTGGCGCGTCGTGCTGCTGCTCGATCCCGGATCGACCGGCGTGCACGGCGCCGAGGAACGCCACGCCTTCCAGACCCTGCCGCGCTTTCCCGCGGGCGAGGCGGCGGAGATCTGCCGCATCGTGCTGATGCAGGTGCTGCCGGCCGCCGCGGCGGGCGCGGCCGAGCCGTTCGGGCAGGGCGTCACCGAGATCCAGCGGCGCATCGGCGACTACTTCGCCCCCCACCAGGGCGGGCGCTTCGCCAGCCCGGCCGTGGCGGCGGCGCTGGCCGAGGTGGAGGCGCTCGGGGTGGCGGGCTTCGGCCAGTCCTCGTGGGGCCCCACCGGCTTCGCGCTGGCCGGCACGCCCCCGGAGGCGGAGGCGCTGGCGGCCCGCCTGCGGAAGAACCACCCGGCGCTCACCGTGGTGGTGGCGCGCGGGCGCAATCACGGCGCCACCGTCTCGGCGGCCTGACGGCCGCGTCTCGGCGGCCTGACGGCCGCGGCTCGGAACCGCGCGCCTGCCCGAAAGTACGGATCGAAGGCGGGGCGAGAGCGTGGTTGTTCCAGCCGGACCGCCGCCTTCCGCCGCGCCGACCGGGAGAGACCCGTCATGAAGAGACCCGTCATGGCCCGCTCGATCCTGCACATGCTCACTCCCCTCAAGCACATGAGCCCCTTCGACGTGAACATGGCGGCGGATGCGGGCTTCGAGGTGCTCGCCGCCTACACGGGCGTCGCGCTGGCGGAGGTCGGGCCGCTCGTGCAGGATTCGATCTTCTCGCGCAGCCCGCAGGACGGGGTGCGCACCGGCGTGTTCATCGCGGGCAAGAACGCCGAGGAAGCCCTCGACATGATGGACCGGGCGCGCAAGGCGTTCGTCCCGCCCTTCGCCAACCACATCTTCGCCGACCCGGCCGGCTCCTTCACGACCGGCGCCGCCATGGTGGCGCTGGTCCACAAGGCGCTGCGCGAGCGGTTCTCCGCCGGGCTGGCGCAGCAGCGCATCGTGATCTTCGGCGGCGCCGGGGTGGTGGCCTACGTGGCGGCGGTGATCGGGGCACTGGAAGGCGCGCGCCCGGTGCTGGTCGGGCATGACGGGCAGGAGCGCGTGGGCAAGATCGCCGCCACCATGAAGTGGCGCTTCGACATCGACGTCGAGGCGGTGGACGGCTCCAGCCCCGAGGCGCGCCGCGCCGCGATCGGGCAGGCCGACGTCATCCTGTCGGCCGGCCCCGCCGGGGTGGCGATCCTGTCGGCGGAGGATCTGGACCATGCGCCGCGGCTCAAGGTCGCCTCCGACGTGAACGCCGTGCCGCCGGCCGGCATCGCCGGGATCGACGTCAACGCCGCCTGCGAGCCGCTGCCGGGGGGCCGCGGGGTCGGCATCGGCGCGCTCGCCGTCGGCGACGTGAAGTACCGGACGCAGGCCGGCCTGTTCCGGCGCATGCTGGCCGCGTCCGAGCCCCTCTGCCTCGACTTCCGCGACGCGTTCCGGCTCGCCGTCGAGATCGCCAGCTGACGGCATGGCGGGCGGGGCCGAGGCGCGAGCGGGCATGCCGCCACAGGGGGACGCCGTCCTGATCGCCGCCCAGTCGGGGCGGGCGCTGGCGGCCGCGGCGCGGCGGGCGGGCCTGCGCCCCTTCGTGGCCGACCTGTTCGGCGACGCGGACACCCTCGCGCTCGCCGCCTCGCACCGCCTCGTGTCGGGCCGCTTCGGCGCAGGGCCGGGCGCCCGCAGCCTGCTCGCGGCGCTCGACGACCTCGCCCGCGAGGCCGGCCCGGTCCTCGGCGTGGTGCTCGGCAGCGGCTTCGAGGGCGCCCCGGCCCTGATGGCGGCGATCGCCGCCCGCCACCGGCTGCTCGGCGCCGCACCGGATTGCGTGCGCCGCCTCAAGGACCCGCTGCACCTCGCCGGCCTCTGCGCGCGCCTCGCCATCCCCCATCCGCCGGTCTCGCTCGCCTCCGTGCCCGATCCGGCTTCCTGGCTGCTCAAGCGGCCGGGAGGGTCGGGCGGCGGGCACATCCGGCCGGCCCCCGCCGGGCCGCCGCCCGCGGGCGCCTACCTGCAGCGCAGGGTGCCGGGCCGGGCCCTCTCCCTGAACATTCTGGCCGACGGGCGCGACCTGCGGGTCCTCGCCGCCACCGCGCAATGGGCGGCGCCGACGCGGGCGCGTCCCTTCCGCTACGCCGGCGCGGTCGATCCGGGCGACATGCCGGCGGGCGTGCACGCGGCCGCCGCCCGCGCCCTCGCGGCCCTGGTGGCGGAGACGGGGCTGTGCGGCCTCGCCAGCGCCGACCTCGCGGTGGACGGGACCGGGTGGTGGCTCCTCGAAGTCAATCCGCGCCCCGGCGCCACCCTCGACGTGCTCGACCGCCGCGGCGCGCCGCTCCTCGCCCGCCACATCGCGGCCGCAAGCGGGCATCTCGGGCCGGACCTCGCCCCGCCGGCGGATGCGGCGGCGACGCAGATCTGCTACGCCGACCGCACCCTGGCGGCGGTGCCGCCGCTGGCTTGGCCGGATTTCGTGATGGACCGGCCGCGGGCCGGCAGCCGCCTCGTCGCCGGCGCCCCGGTCTGCACGGTCTACGCGGCGGGACGCGACGCCGCCGCGGCCCGCCGCGCCCTGCGCTCCCGCCTGGCGGCGGTGGGCGCCCTCCTGCCCGGGGCCTTCCTGGCGGCGGATGACGCGTCGCCAGCCGGGATGCGAGGGGCCGCCGCGTGTTGACCGAAAACCCTGGGACCGCGTTCCCAAACCTGATTAGCTCCACGCCCGCTCGCACAGCCTGCGGCGGCATCTCACCGGACGACGCCCCGAGGGAGACCCCGTCATGAGTTCCACCACCGTCCGTCCGAGCGTCAACGCGCTGGCGACGCCCCTCGTCGAAGCCCTGGTCGCCGACGCCCCGCGGCTGCGCCTCACCGTGTCGGCGAACCGCGGCGAGGCCCGGCTCGTCGATGCGGGCGCGAGCGCCCTGGGCTCGATCGAGGCCGGCCGGCGCATCGCCGAGATCTGCCTCGGCGGTCTCGGCACCGTCACGGTGGCGCCGGCAGGCCCGGTGGCGGCGTGGCCCTTCACCGTGACGGTGCACGCGGCCGACCCGGTGCTCGCCTGCCTGGGCAGCCAGTACGCCGGCTGGAGCCTTCAGGACGAGGGCGGCTCGTCCGGCTTCTTCGCGCTGGGCTCCGGCCCCGGCCGCGCCGCCGCCGCGGCGGAACATCTGTTCGAGGAACTCCACTACCGGGACACCGCCACGCAGATCGCGCTGGTGCTCGAATCCGCCAGCCCGCCGCCGCCCTCCGTGGTCGCCCGCGTGGCTGAGGCCGCCCGGGTCAAGCCGGAGGACGTGACCTTCATCTACGCGCCGACCCAGAGCCTCGCGGGCTCGACCCAGGTGGTCGCCCGGGTGCTAGAGGTGGCCCTCCACAAGGCGCATACGGTCGGCTTCGACCTCGGGGCGATCGTCGACGGGATCGGCGCCGCCCCCTTGAGCCCGCCCCATCCGGACTTCATCCAGGCCATGGGCCGCACCAACGACGCCATCATCTACGGCGGGCGGGTGCAGCTCTACGTCGATGCGGACGACGCCGACGCGCGGGGCCTCGCGGAGGCGCTGCCGAGCACGACCTCCCGCGACCACGGCGCCCCCTTCGCGGAGATCTTCGCCCGCTTCAACGGCGACTTCTACGCCATCGATTCCCACCTCTTCAGCCCGGCCGAAGTCGTCGTGACCTCGGTGCGCACGGGCGCGAGCCACCGCGCCGGCCGGCTGATGCCCGAGATGGTGGCGCGCTCCTTCGGCTGAGCGCCGCCGCCCCGATCAGGAGACGTCCCGGATGCGGATCGCCCTCGCGGCCGACAACGGCGCCTGGCACAAGGCGCGCCTGCGCGCGGCGCTGACCCGGCTCGGGGCCGAGCCGGTGCTGCTCTCGCTCGCCGACGTGACGATCGAGACCGGCGCGGGCGAGCCGCTGCGGGTGCCGGGCTTCCCCGGCGGCCTGCCGGACGGGGTCCTGCTGCGCACCATCGCGGGGGGCACCTTCGAGGCGACGACGCTGCGGCTCGGCGTGCTGCACGCGCTCTCGGCCGCCGGCACGGTGGTCTGGAACGGCCCCGCGGCGATCGAGCGCTCCGTCGACAAGGCGATGACCAGCCTGCTGCTCGCCCGCCACGGCATCCCGACCCCTGAGACCTTCGTGCTCTCGCGCCGCGAGGCCGCCGCCGCCCTGGTGGCGCGGGAGGCCGGCCCCGGCCGGCCGCTGGTGCTCAAGCCCCTGTTCGGCTCGCAGGGGGAGGGGCTGCAGCTCGTGGAGCGGCCCGAGGACCTGCCGCCCGAGGAACTCGTCGGGCGCGTCTACTACCTGCAGCGCTACATCGCCCGGCGCGACGGCGCGTGGCAGGATTACCGGGTCTTCGTCTGCGACGGGCGCGCAGTGGCGGGGATGATCCGCGAGGGCGACGGCTGGATCACCAACGTGCACCGGGGCGGCCGGCCGCTGCCCTGGGCGGTGCCCGCCCGCGCCGCCGCCCTCGCCGAGGCCGCCGCCACGGCGGTCGGGGTCGGCTACACGGGGATCGACCTCGTGGAGGACGGCGAGGGCGGCTTCCTCGTGCTGGAGGTCAACAGCATGCCGGCCTGGTCGGGCCTGCAGCAGGTGACGCCGGTCGACATCGCCGAGACCGTGGCGCGGGGCTTCCTGGCGGCGGTGCGCGCCCGCGCCCCCGGCCCCCGCCTCGTCGCACACGGGTGAGGGGTCTCGTGACCGGACCGGCGACCGACGCGGCCCTCGCGCCGGAGGCGGTGGCGGACGCCTACCGGGCGGCCTGCCGGGCGGAACTCGCGGCGCTCAAGGTCGGCAACGTCCACGTCTACGCCGCGGGTCACCGCATGACGCTCGCCGATTTCGAGGCGAGCGCCGCGGTCTCGGCGGGCCCGCTCGCGCGCGGGGGCGCCAGGGTGGGTGCGCGGGTCGAGGGGGCGGTCGCCGCCACCCGCGCGGCGGTGGGCCAGAACACCAATCTCGGCATCGTGCTGCTCTGCGCCCCGCTCGCCGCCGCGGCCGAGCGGCCCGGCCCCCTGCGGGCGGGCCTGCGCGCCGTCCTGGCCGGCCTCGACGCGGCGGATGCCGCGGGCGTGTTCGCGGCGATCCGGCTCGCCAATCCCGGCGGGCTCGGACGCGCGGCGCGCCACGACGTCGCCGCGGCCGCACCCCCCCCGCCCTTGGCGGAGGCGATGGCGGAGGCGGCGCCGCGCGACCGCATCGCCCGCGCCTACGTGAGCGGCTTCGCCGACCTGTTCGAGACCGGCCTGCCGGCGCTGGCGCACGCACGGGCGCAGGGGCTCGCCGAGCCCTGGACCACCACGGCCGTCCACCTCGCCTACCTCACCGCCTTTCCCGACAGCCACATCGCCCGGAAGTTCGGCCTCGCCCGGGCCGAGGCGGTGCGGGCGGAAGCCGAGGCCGCGCTCGCCGGCCTCGCCCTCGGGGAGGGGGCGGTGGAGGCCCTCCTCGCCCACGACCGCCACCTCAAGCAGGCCGGCCTCAATCCCGGAACCAGCGCCGACCTGACCGTCGCGACGCTCTTTCTCGACATGCTGCTGTGCAGCAAAGCCGGCGAAGTTTCGAAGATTGAAACGACTGAAAGGCAACCTGCCAAAAAGTCCTAATCGGCTTGCGGCCAGTGCCGCCAATATTGGCGAAAATCGTGACGCTCCGCGGACTTGGCGGCTTGTTCGATGTCCGGCACCGCTGTAGGGTCCGCGCGCTGTCCGGGTAACCGGTTCGGCGCCAGCCGGACGCCGCAACAAGGATGGCGGGTTCAGAGCTGCGCCCATTTTGGGGAGCGGCTGCTTTTTATCGATTCCTGGGAGAAACCCCGCATGGCGACGATCAACAAGGTGATGGTGGGCGAGGCCCTCGTCGGCGACGGCAACGAGGTCGCCCACATCGACCTCATCATCGGCCCGCGCGGCAGCGCCGCCGAGACGGCCTTCTGCAACAGCCTCACCAACAACAAGCACGGCTTCACCAGCCTGCTCGCGGTGGTGGCGCCGAACCTGCCGTGCAAGCCGAACACGCTGCTGTTCAACAAGGTCACCATCAACGACGCCCGTCAGGCCGTGCAGATGTTCGGCCCGGCCCAGCACGCCGTCGCCAAGGCCGTGCAGGACTGCGTGTCGGAAGGCACCATCCCGGCGAGCGAGGCCGACGACCTCTACATCCTGGTCGGCGTGTTCATCCACTGGGAAGCGGCCGACGACGCCAAGATCGAGAAGTACAACTACGAGGCCACGAAGCTGTCGATCGAGCGCGCCGTGAAGGGCTCGCCGACCGCCGCCGAGGTCACGCAGCAGTACAAGACCGCGCAGCACCCCTTCGCCGCCAACGTTTCCTAGACAGGAAACCGTCCGGAGCAGCACGCGGCCCCACCGCCGCCCCCACCGCCTCCACCGAAGGGGCTGTTCCAGCGACTGGCCTCCATTTTCCTCGGACGTTGACGCGATTCGCGCGGGAGGGCTTCGGCCCTCCCGTTTCGTTTGGGGGAGCGCCGTCGGGCGCCGGAGCCGGGGCGTCGGCCGCTACTGGCCGGCAGGAGGCTGGAGCCGGGCGACGAGGTCGATCTCGACGCCGACATCGAGGCCGACCCACTGGCCCGAGGCCCAGGCCCCCTGGCCGACGCCGAACTCGGTCCGCACCAGGGTCACGCGGCCGGTGGCCCGCGCCTGCCCGCCGTCCAGATCCAGGTGGAAGGGCAGCGTCAGGGGGCGGCTGGTCCCCCGGATCGTGAGCGTGCCCACCGCCTCGTAGTCGCCGCCGCCCTTGGCCACGAACCGCGCCGCCTCGAACCGGGCCTGCGGAGCGGCCTTGACGTCGAACCAGTCCCTCTGGAGCAGGGCCTGATCCCGCTGCGCATCGCCCGTGCGCGCGCTGGAGAGGTCGATCAGCACCGTGGCGCGTCCCGCCTCGGGCTTGTCCGCATCGAAGGCGATCCTGGCCTCGAAGCGCTCGAAGCGGCCGGTGAAGGGCGTCCCGACCTGAACGCCGGAGAACCGGATCGCGCTGCGGGCCGGGTCCGCCGTCCAGTCGGCGGCCAGCGCCGGCCGCGCGGCGCCGTGCAACGCGACGGCCACGCCGAGGGCGAGCAGGCCGAGCCGGAGACCGGGAGGCGTGGTCATCGGGTCGTCTCCATGGCGTCGGGCGCGGAGCCCTCGGGGAGGGGCAGCATCCGGCGCAGGACGTCGTCGCGCAGGATGAGGTGGTGGCGCAGGGCTGCCGCCACGTGCAGGACCAGGAAGGCCGCCAGCAGCCACGCGCCGTAGGCATGCACCCGCTTCGCCACGCCCTCGGCCCAGGCCGGATCGGACAGGTGCTCCGCCAGCGGCAGGTGCGGCCAGGGGAGGGCGCCGTACAGCACCGTCGGGATGTTGAACGGCGAGAGCGAGACCACGGCCCAGCCGGTCAGCGGCAGGCCGACCAGCAGGAGATAGAGCAGGAGGTGGGCCGCCGAAGCCGCCCGGCGCTCCGCCCGCGGCATGGCCGCCGGGAGCGGCGGCGCCGGATGGACCGCCCGCCACGCGAGCCGCAGCGCCGTCAGGGCCAGGACCGTGATCCCGAGCGACTTGTGCCACTGGTAGAGCTCGAACTGCCGCATCGGCGGCAGGGCCGCATGCGTCATGGTGAGGCCCATCCCGATCAGGGCGAGCACGCAGAGCGCGCTCGCCCAATGCAGCAGGATCGCCACGATCGTGTAGCGGCGGCCGCGTGCGGCTCCGGCCATGGTCGGCGTCCGATCCCGGTCAGTCGCGCCGCTCGAAGGCGCCGTCGATCGTCAGCTGCAGGTCGTCGCCGATCAGCGGCACGTAGGTCTTCACCCCGTATGCCGAGCGCTTCAGCACGCCCGTGGCCTCGAAGCCGACCGTCACCTTCTTGTTGAGCGGGTTCACGCCCGCGCCGACCAGCGTGACGTCGAGGGTGACGGGCTTGGTCACGCCGTGCAGGGTGAGGTCGCCCGTCACCTTGGCCTTGTCCGCGCCGACGGGCTCGACCTTGGTCGAGACGAAGGTCATCTCCGGGTACTTCGCCTCGTCGAGCCACTGCTCGCCCTTCAGCTCGCCCGTGAGCTTGGCGCTCGTCGTGCTCACCGACCCGACCGGGATCCTGATCGACAGCTTGGCGGCGGCCGGGTTCTTCGGGTCGAGGTCGAGGGTGCCGCTCACGCCCGAGAATCCGCCGGAATAGTGCGAGAAGCCGAAATGCGAGACCCGCCAGCCGACCTGGGTGTGGCCGGGATCGACCGCGTAGGTGCCGGCCTGGATCTGGGCCGGGTCGCGGGTGGCCGTCTGGGCGAGGGCCGGCCCGCCGACGAGGAGGGACAGGAGGAGGGGGTAGGCGAACAGGGACTTCACGGGTGTCTCCGGAACCACCACGGCGGACCGCATCGGCAGGTGCGCGACGCGGGACCGCGTGGCAAGAGCCTGGGTGATAGCCTGCTTTCCAACGAAGCTTGAGCCCGCCGATAGGCACCACATGGTTGCGAAACGGGAAACCTTCGGCGGGAGCCTCGACGACGTGCGGGCCTTCTGCGCCGTCGTCGATCTGGGCACGGTCACGGCAGCCGCCGCGAGCCTGCGCGAGACCAAGGGCAGCGTCAGCCGCCGCATCACCCGGCTGGAGCGGACGCTCGGCGCGACGCTGATGGCGCGCACCCCGCGCGCGATCTCGCCCACGGCCGAAGGGCTCGCCTTCCACGCGCGCGCCCAGGAATCCCTCGCGCTCCTCGACGAGGCCGTCGAGACCGCGCGCGACGCCCGCACGGTGCCGGCGGGCCACCTGCGGGTGACGACCTCGGTCGATTTCGGCATCGAGGTCATGCCGGAGATCGTCGCGAGCTTCCGGGAGGCCTACCCGCAGATCACCGTCGAGATGGTCAACACCGACGCGCGGCTCGACCTCGCGGCCAACCGGATCGATCTGGCGCTTCGGCTCGGACGCGCCGAGGAGACCGGCTACCGGGCCGTCCTGATCATGAACCTGCAGATCGGCCTCTACGCCGCGCCGGCCTATCTCGCCCGGCGGCGGGCCCCGGCGGCCTTCGCCGACCTTGCGCAGCACGACCTGATCCTGGCGCGCGGGCGGCCGAACGACGGCCTGCTCGCCTTCTCGGACGGCGTGGGCGGGACCGAGAGCGTGCGGATCGAGCCCGTCATCCGCGCGGGCGACTACGCCACCGTGCTGCGCCTGACCCTGGCCGGGGCCGGCATCGGCTACATCCCGAGCCTCGTGGCCGCGGGGGCGGTCGAGAGCGGCGCCCTCGTGCGCATCCTCTCGCCATGGGCCATCCGGACCGGCTCGCTGCGGGCGCTGAGCCTCGCGGGACGCGAACTGCCGGCACGGGTCCGCGTGTTTCGCGAGCATGTCAGCCTGGCGCTGCGCAGGCGCTTCGCCGTCGAGCCGGACCGGAGCTGAGGCGGCGTCACGCGTCCAGGATCGCCGCGTGCTCCGGCCGCAGCCGCCCATCATGGAGCGCGCTCGCCACCAGCACCCCGGCGGCGCCCGCCGCCCGCAGGGCCCGCAGGTCGTCGGGTCCCCGCAGGCCCCCCGCCGCATAGACCCGCGCGCCGGGCGCGCGCGCGCGCAGCGTCCCGATGC
Source organism: Methylobacterium isbiliense (assembly GCF_022179325.1). Taxonomy (GTDB): domain Bacteria; phylum Pseudomonadota; class Alphaproteobacteria; order Rhizobiales; family Beijerinckiaceae; genus Methylobacterium; species Methylobacterium isbiliense. The sequence goes on from NZ_BPQQ01000003.1 coordinate 43,363, forward strand.
CCGCGAGGTCCGGCCCGTCCCCACCCCCGACCCGCGCGAGGTTCATGGCGATCACCTCGCGGGGCCACAGCGCCGGGTCCTCGTGCAGGATCGCCGGGCCGAGGGGCAGGCCCGCCCGGCTGTCGAGGGAGAGCACGGCCCGGTCGCCGAGGGCGCGCACGAGGTCCGGGCCGGTCTGGCTCTCGCTGCCGAGCACCGGCCGGCCGAGCCCCGCCGCGAGGAAATCCGCGACGCCGTCCCGCGTGGCGAAGCCCGCATCCACCCACAGCTCCACGCCCGGGCAGGCGGCCGCGATGGCGGCGAGCGCCCCGCGATCCGGCTCCGCCCCGTCCATGATCGCGTCGAGATCGGCGACGTAGAGACGGCGCGTCGGCCACGCGGCGAGAAGCCCCCGGGCGACGTCCGCGGGCGCGGATCCCGGGCTCAGCGGGGTGACGATGGGCGCGTAGGCGTGGCGCTCGCCGGCCCTGGCGCGCACCACTCGGCCGTGCCGCAGGTCGAGCACCGGCACCACCGCGAACGGGCTTGCGTCCGGCCCCGCGCTCATGCCACCCCGGCCCTCCGCTCAGACCCTACCGGACCCCCGCCGTGCCCGATCCGCATATCCCGGCCTCCACCCATCGCATCATCGGCTGGGACCTCGGCGGGGTGCATGTCAAGGCGGCCCTGGTCGAGGACGGGCGGGTGCGCGCCGTGGTGCAGGCCCCCTGTCCGCTCTGGCGCGGCCTGCCGGCCCTGGACGACACCCTCGCGGGCCTGCCGGACTGGGCGCGGGCGCCCGCCCGCCACGCCGTGACCATGACGGGCGAACTCACCGATTGCTTCGCCGACCGGGCGGACGGCGTGGCGCAGATCGCCGCCTGGGCGGCGCGGCGCCTGCCCGGCCGGGTGGCGGTCTATGCCGGCCGGGCCGGCTTCGTGGCCCCCGACGGCGCGGCCGGGGCCGCAGCCGACATCGCTAGCGCCAACTGGCATGCCACCGCGGCGCTGATCGGCCGCGCCGTGCCGGCGGCGCTGCTCGCCGATATCGGCTCGACCACCGCCGACCTGATCCCGATCCGCGACGGGCGGCCCGCGGCGCAGGGCTACAGCGACGCCGAGCGGCTGGAGACCGGGGAACTCGTCTATACCGGGGTCGTGCGCACGCCGCTCCTGGCGCTGGCCGCCAGCGCCCCCTTCCGCGGCCGGCGCACGGCGCTGATGGCCGAGACCTTCGCCACCACGGGGGACGCCTACCGGCTCCTCGGCGACCTGCCGCCCGAGGAGGACCAGCAGGACACGCCGGACCTCAAGGGCAAGTCCACGCCTGAGACCGAGATCCGCCTCGCCCGGATGATCGGCCGCGACCGCCACGAGGGCGGTCCGGCCGACTGGCGCCGCCTCGCCAGCCATTTCGCCGAGGCGCAGCTGCGCCTGCTGCACGACGCGAGCGCGGTGATCCTCTCCCGCGGCGACCTGCCTGACGAGGCGCCCGTCATCGCCTGCGGAGCCGGCCGGTTCCTCGCCGCACGGCTGGCCGGCCGGCTCGGCCGTCCGGTCCGCGACCTCGCAGAGCAAGTCCTCGCGCCGCACGTCCTCGCGCCGCACTTGGCCGGCGCCGGCGCGGGCTGGGCCTCCGTCTGCGGGCCGGCCGTGGCGGTGGCCCTGCTGGAGGCCGCCTCCGGCTGAGACGAAGGCCGTCCGCCTCCCAGAACCGCAGGAAGGAGCGCCCCATGCCCGTCACCCTCCACACGCCGAATCCGAGCGACCTGACGGAGGCGGAGATCGCGCGCTGGCGCGCGGTGCCCGTCGCGGTGGCGGTCGATCTCGGCGGGGAGATCGGCGCGATCGACCCGGCGATCCGGCCGCTGCGGCCGGCCGGGCAGCAGCCGCGCCTGTTCGGGCGCGCCGTGACGGCGTGGTGCGAGCCGCCGGATTTCGGGGCGGTGCTGTACGCCCTCGACCGGATCGGCCCGGGCGACGTGCTGGTGATCGCGGCCGGCGGCCGGCCGGAGACCGCGATGATCGGCGAGATCGTGGGCGGGCAGCTGCGGCGGCGCGGCGGGACCGGCCTCGTCTGCGACGGCGCGATCCGGGACGTCGCGACGCTCGCCGCCTGGGACGACCTGCCGGTCTTCACCCGCTTCGTCACCCCGCGCGGCCCGGCCGCGGCCGAGCGCGGCGCGGTGAACCGCCCGGTGGTGGCCGGCGGCTGCCTCGTCTCGCCCGGCGACCTGATCCTCGGCGACGACGACGGGCTCGCGGTGCTGACGCCGGCGGCGGTGCGCGCCCGCATCGGCGACGCCGAGGCCAAGCTCACCCGCGAGGCCGCCTGGGAGGCGAGCCTGAGCGGCGGGCGCTCCATGCGCGAGACCTTCGGCCTGCCCGAGCCGATCGCCGGGTGAGGCCGCGGCGATCGGGGCCGAGGATCGGACGGCATCGGCCTCCCGCCGTCCCCTCGGGGCCGCCGAACCGGGCGGACCGCGCCGGCTGGGCGCCGCCTCGCCGCCCTCCGTCCGCCCGGCCTCCTCCGTCCGTCGGCAGGGCGGCACGCCTCATGCCATCGCCCCAGGATGCTGACGCATCCGGCCCACGACCCCTCTCGACGTGTCGATGCCAAGCCGGAGGCTTGGCGACACGTCGAGAACGGAACCAACGGTCGTCTTCAACGACCGCGGGTATCAGCGCGCCGGGCGCATCCCGCCATAGGTCGAGAGATGCGCGCCCGCGAGCCAGCCGGCATCGACCGGCAGGTTGATCCCCGTCACCGCCGCCGCATCGTCCGAGAGCAGGAACGCGACCCCGCGGCCGACCTCCTCGGGCGCGACGAGGCGCCCGAGCGCGGCCGCCTCGGTCAGCAGGCGCGGGTCGCGCTGGCCGCGGTCGATGGCGGCCTGGAGGGGCGGGGTGGCGACGTAGCCGGGCGAGACCGCGTTCACCCGCACGCCCGAGCGGCCCCATTCGGCCGCGAGGCAGGCCGCCATGTGCACCACCGCCGCCTTCGCGGGCGCGTAGGCGTGCAGCGGCGCCGTGCGCCACGCGGTGACGGACCCGGTGATGACGATGCCGCCCCGGCCGCGGCCCGCCATCCGGGTGCCCGCCGCGAGGCACGAGACGTAGACGCCCCGCAGGTTGACCGCGATGATGCGGTCGAACTCGGCCAGCGGCAGATCCTCGGGCCGCCCGCCCGGCTGGATCAGCCCGGCATTGGCGACGAGGGCCTCGACAGGGCCGAGCCGCGTCTCGATCGCCGCGACGGCGGCCTCGGTCGCCGCCTCGTCCACCACGTCGAACGGCACGGCCTCGGCGCCGATCGGGCCGGCCGCCTCACGGCATCGCGCCGCGTCGATGTCCGAGATCACCACCCGCCAGCCGCGCCCGGCCAGCACGCCCGCGGTGGCGAGCCCGATCCCGCTCGCGCCGCCCGTCACCAGGGCGACCCGGCCGCGTCCCTCGTCCCGTTCCATGCTCGTCTCCCGTATCGGCGCGCTGCGCGGATCCATGTTCCGGCGTCGGTCCCGCCGCCGGACCGGCGACCGCTTCGGCCAATGATCAGACGGCGAGATAGCGCTGCGTGATCGCGGTGTTGCCGCGCAGATCGGCGATCGGCGCGCGGTAGACCACCTGCCCCTTGTCCACGACGGTGGCATGGGTGGCGATGTCGAGGCAGAAATGCATGTTCTGCTCGGCGAGCAGGATGGTGACGCCCATGTCGCGCAGCGAGCGGATGAGCCGGCCGATCGCCTGGACGATGATCGGCGCCAGCCCCTCGGAGGGCTCGTCGAGGAGCAGGATGTCGGGGTTGCCCATCAGGGTGCGGGCGATGGTGAGCATCTGCTGCTCGCCCCCCGAGAGGCGCCCGGCCATGCGGGTGCGCATGCCGGCGAGGAGGGGAAAGACCTCGTAGATCCGCGTCAGCGTCCAGTGCGCCTCGCCGCGCGGCCCGCGCTTGGCGCCGACGATCAGGTTGTCCTCGACCGTGTGCTCGGGAAAGACCTGCCGGTCCTCCGGCACGTAGCCGATGCCGGCGCGCGCGATGCGGTAGGGCGCGCGCCCCGAGACGGTCTCGCCCGAGAGCACGACCTCGCCGCGCTTCGGCGGCGCGATCCCGGCGATGGCCTTGAAGGTGGTGCTCTTGCCCGCGCCGTTGCGGCCGAGCAGCGCCATGGTCTGGCCCTTCTCGACGCTGAGGTCGAGGCCGAACAGGATCTGGCTCGCGCCGTAATAGACGTCGGCGCCGCGCACTTCGAGCATCGCCGCCATGCTCACGCCTCCCCGACCGTCTCGGAGAGGCCGTGATCAGTGCCGAGATAGGCGTCGATCACGTCCCGGTTGCGCCGGATCTCGTCGGGCGTGCCCTGCGCCAGCACGGCGCCGTACTTCAGGACGTGGATCGTCTGGGCGATCCTGAAGACGATGTCCATGTCGTGCTCGATGAACACCACCGTCATCTTCCGGGCCTCCCAGAGCGCCTGCACCTTGCCGATCATCCGCCAGCGCTCCTCGGTCCCCATGCCGGCGGTGGGCTCGTCGAGGAGCAGCACCTTCGGGTCCATCGCCAGGGCGAGCCCGATGTCGAGGAGCTTCTGGTCGCCGTGCGAGAGGTTGGCCGAGAGCACCTGCGCCTTCGGGCCGAGCCCGAGCAGGTCCATGATCTCGTCCGCCCTGGCCTGCGCGTCGCGTGAAGGAAAGCGCGCCAGCACCCGCCACGAGCGGTGCTGGTGGGAGATCACCGCGGCGGTGAGCGCCTCGCGCACGGTCAGGCTCGGAAACAGCGAGGCGACCTGGAAGGCCCGGGCCATGCCGCGGCGGACCACCTTCAGGCTCGACAGGCCGACGATGTCGGTGCCGTCGAACAGCACCCGGCCCTCGTCGGGCCGGACATGGCCGGAGATCAGGTTGAAGAACGTGGTCTTGCCCGCCCCGTTCGGCCCGATGATCGCGGTGAGCGAGCCGTCGGGAAAGTCGATCGAGACGTCGCGGGTGGCGCGCACGCCGCCGAAGGATTTCGAGAGGTGCTCGACGCGTAGCATCACACAGGCCTGCTCTTGACCACGGGCTCGGGCACCGGGGCGCTGGGCGCCCGGCGGGCGCGGCGGTCCTGCAGCCAGTCGTACAGGTAATCCGCGAGGCCGCGGCGCAGCCCCAGCACGATCAGCAGGATCACGGAGCCGAGCACGAGGCCGTGATACTCGGTGTAGATCGTCACGAAGTGGTTGAGGGTCTGGAGCAGCAGCGTGCCGACGAGCGGCCCGAGAAACAGCTTCATGCCCCCGAGCATGATCATGAAGATCGCCTCGCCCGAGGTGGTCCAGAAGGCGAATTCCGGATAGGCGCCCGAGACGAACAGCGCCAGCAGCACCCCGCCGATGCTCGCCATCGCCCCCGCGAAGACGAAGATGCCGAGCTTCATCAGGACGACGTTGACGCCCAGGAAGTTGGCCCGGGCCGGATTGTCCCGGATCATCCGCAGCGTGTAGCCGAAGGGCGATTGCGACACCTGCCGCATGGCCACGATGCACACGACGAACACCACCACGCAGGTGCCGTAGAGCGTGCGGGCGTCGTTGAGGTCGAGGCCGAGGATGGGCGGGCGCGGGATGCCCCCGCGCAGGCCCTGGTCGCCGCCGGTCAGGCCCACCCAGGTCACGATGATGCTGTGGATGAACATCTGGAAGGCCAGCGTGATGAAGGAGAAGTAGATCTCCTTCAGCCGCACGCAGATCGCCCCGATGACGAGGGCGAGGATCGCGGTGCCGCCGACCGCCGCCAGGGTGGCGACCGGGATCGAGACCCGGCCGGACTGCATCAGGAGCCCGAACACGTAGGCGCCCGAGGCGAAGTAGGCGGCGTGCCCGAAGGATACCAGCCCGGTGAGCCCGACCAGCAGGTTGAGCGACATCGCCAGGAGCCCGTAGGCGAAGAAGTAGATCAGGAAGTCGCGCAGGGCCGGCTGCGGAAACACGACCGGCACCGCCAGGAACACCGCGAGGGCTGCAAGCGCGAGCGCGAGGTCGCGCAGGAGACCTGAGGGCAGGAGACCGGAACGCAAGGGACCAGGGCGCATCTCAGGCCGCCTCCCGCCCGAGCAGGCCGCTCGGCTTGACGATGAGGACGAGGGCCATGATGGCGAACATCATCCCGTCCACGAAGAGCGGGAAGCCGATCGCCCCGAAGGCCCGGGTGAAGCCGATCAGCAGCGCCGCGATGAAGGCCCCGGCGATCGAGCCCATGCCGCCGATCACCGTGACGATGAAGCTCTCGATCAGGATCGACACGCCCATGCCGGGGGTGAGGGTGCGGATCGGGGCCGCCAGCGCCCCGGCCATGCCGGCGAGCAGGCTGCCGAGGCCGAACACGCCCGCGTAGAGGAGCGTGGTGTTGATCCCGAGCGCGCCCACCATCTGCGGGTTGATGGCGAGCGCCCGGATGATCTTGCCGAGCCGGGTGCGGTTGATGCCGAGCCAGAGCGCGAGGCCCGCCGCCAGCGCCACCCCCACCATGAACAGGTAGTAGCCCGGCACGAAGCCGCCGGCGATCTCGACGGGCGGCAGCGCGAAGGCGTCCGGCATGCCCATCATCCGGTACTCGCCGCCGTAGAGGAGCTTCACCCCGTCGTCGAGGATCAGGATCATCGCGTAGCAGACGAGGAGCTGCATCAGGATGTCCCGCCCGTAGACGCGGCTCATGATCAGGCGCTCGAACAGCACCCCGAACACGGCGACGCCGAGCGCGCCCGCCGCCATCGCGAGCAGAAAGCTGCCCGAGAGCGCGTAGGCCGTGAAGGCCAGATAGGCGCCCAGCATGTAGAAGGCGCCGTGGGCGAAGTTGACGATGCCCAGCACCCCGAAGATCAGCGACAGGCCGGAGGTGACGAGGAACAGCAGCATCCCGACGATCAGCGCGGTCGAGACCTGCGTGACGGCACAGGATGCGGACGACAGGCAGGCGGCGAGGGCCTCGAGGTTCAAGGCGGAACTCCTGGTGAGCTGACGCAAGGTTTCAGGATCGCGCGCGCCCTCTCCCGCGCGGGAGAGGGCGCGCGCCGCCTCACGCGTAGCCCTTGCCCTTCTTCCACTGCGTCTCGAGTTCGACGATCTTGGCCCAGTCGACGCCGGAGAAATCCTCGACGTAGGGGGCTTTCGGCACCGTGCGGCCCCAGGCGACCGGATAGCCGATGATGGTGTGGTCGGTGTCCCGCATGGTGATGGCGTCGTCCACCGCGAAGGGGGCGGCGAGCTTCATGCCCTTCAGCTCCGCCGCGAGCCGGGCCCCCTCGGTGCTGCCGTTCGTGCGCTTGAGCGCCTCGGCGATGAACAGGCAGGCGGTGTAGCACTGCCACGCCCAGTTGGTCGGCTCGTGCTTGGCGATGCCGGCGAAGCCGTCCGCGAAGGCGGCATTGGCGGGCTTGGCCGGATAGTTGCGGTTGTAGCGGTAGGCGGTGTTGAGGCCCGGCGGCAGCTGCTTGATCGCGGTGAGCACCGGCGGGTCGCCGAGGCCGCCCGAGAAGAAGCCGATATTGGCGAACAGCCGGTAGAGGTTGCTCTGCTCGATGAACGCCACGAGATCGCCGCCCCACAGCGCCGAGTAGATCGCCTGCGGCTTCACCTGCAGGATCTTGGTGATGCTCTCGGTGTAGTCCGGCGCGAAGAGCTTCGGCCAGACCTGATCCACGACCTCGACCGAGGGCTCGAAGATCTTTGCGAATTCGAGGAACTCGGCGGTGTTGTCGCGGCCGTAGGCGTAGTCGGGCGAGCAGGTCATCCAGCGCTTGAGGCCCTTTTCCTTGGCGATCCTGGCCGCGTAGGTGCCTCCCGCCACCGCGTCGTGGATGCCCTGGCGGGCGCAGCGGAACGCGGTCTTGACGTGCAGCTTCGGGTCGGCCGAGAGGGAGGAGGTCTCCGAGCAGGTGTGCAGGCACAGGACCGGCAGGTCGCGGATCACCTCGTGCACCGCGAAGGCGCCCGAGGAGGCCTCGCCGTCGATGATGATCTCGCAGCCGTCGTTGTTGATGAGGTCGCGCGTGACCTTGGCGGCCTCGTCCGGCCGGCCCTTGGAATCGCGGTCGACGAGTTCGAGGGTGCGCCCGCCGATGCCGCCGGCCTCGTTGATCTGCCGGAAGGCGAGTTGCACCGCCGCCCGGCCCGAGGTGCCCAGGATCGCGACGCGGCCCGACAGGATGGTCGGCATGCCGACCCGGATCGCCTTGGCCTGCGCCCCCGCGATGTGCGGGAACCCGGTGATCGCGGCCCCCGCCGCTAGCCCGCCCAGCACCTGCCGGCGCGACACGGCGCGCGCGCCCGTCCTCTTCGTACCCATCTGGTTTCCGTCCCTCGTTTTATGAACCCCAATTCTTGCCACCTGGGGTTTTGGGGTGGTTCTACTGGCGTGAATTGGTCGTTTGACCCTGATCCTCCGGCAAGGGCGTGGGCGAGTCAACGGAGACGGGCGCGCCGGAGGCAGTCCGCCACGCCTCGCGCAGGGCCTGCCCGACGAAGGCGAGGGTGGGGGCGGCGGCCCCGATCGCCCGGCCCATGGTCAGCATGCCGTGGATCTGGTCGCCGAGGTGGAGGGCCGTGACCGGCACGCCCTCGCGCTCCAGCCGCGCCGCATAGGCCCGGCCCTCGTCGCAGAGCGGATCGTGGCCGCAGGTCAGCACCAGGGCGGGCGGCAGGCCCGCGAGGCTCGGCGCCCGCGCCGGCGAGGCGCGCCAGTCGCTCCGCATGCCCGGGTCGGGAGCGTAATGGTCGATGAAGTAGCGCATGGTGGCGGCGGTGATCGGCACGTCGCGGGTGACACGCGCGTAGCTCTCGCCCGTCATGCCGAGATCGACCGCCGGGTAGAGCAGGGCCTGGAACGCCGTGGCGGGCAGGTGCCCGTCGCGCCCCATCAGGGCGAGCACCGCCGCGAGGTTGCCGCCCGCGCTGTCGCCTCCGACCGCGAGACGGGACGGATCGATCCCGAGCGCGCCGGCCTCGGCGGCCACGAAGGCGAGCGCCGCCGCCGCATCCTCGAGCGCGGCCGGAAAGGGATGTTCGGGCGCGAGCCGGTAATCGACCGCGACCACGCAGGCCCGCGCGACGGTGGCGAGGCGCCGGCAGACCCAGTCGTGCGAGGCGAGGTCGCCGAGCATCCAGCCGCCGCCATGCAGGTAGAGGAGGCCGGGCAGGGGCTCCGGCCCGGTGCCGAGGCCGCGGTAGAGGCGCAGGCGCACCGGACCGCCCGGCCCCGGCGCCGCGAGGTCGCGCGCGAGCGCCACCGCGTCGAGGGGCGGCTGGAGCGCGGCGCGGCTCGCGCCGTAGGCCTCCCGCGCTTCCGCGGGCAACAGCGCCTCGAAGGGCGGCCGGCCGGCCTCCCGCATCGCGCGCAGCAGGGCCTGAGCATCCGGATGCAGCGCCGGCATCGCCGTCCTCCCCGATCCGTCGCCTGCCCCTAGCGCAGCGCGAACCCCTCGTAGCCCTTCGCCGCCACCGCCTCGCAATGGCTGCGGTAGCGCGCCATGCCGCCCGCGTAGGGCATGAACACCCGCGGCTTGCCCGGCACGTTGGCGCCGAGATACCAGGACGAGTTGGCCATCGGCAGCAGGGTGGCGTGCGCCGCCTCGTTGACGTGGGCGACCCAGGCCTCCGTCGCCTCGGGCGTCGCCTCGATGCGGGCCAGCCCCCGCTCGCGCAGATGCGCGATGCAGCGCGTGATCCACTCGACGTGCTGCTCGATGGCGATCGGCATGTTGGTGAGGACCGAGGGGCTGCCGGGGCCGGTGATGGTGAACAGGTTCGGGAAGCCCGGGGTCTGGAGGCCGAGATAGGTGCGCGGTCCCGCGGCCCAGGCCTCCTTCAGCGGCCGGCCGCCGCTGCCGCGGATGTCGAGGGCGAGCAGCGGCCCGGTGAGGGCGTCGAAGCCGGTGGCGAAGACGATGACGTCGAGCGGGTAGGTGGCGTCGCGGGTGCGCACGCCCTCGGGCACGATCTCCTCGATCGGCGTCGCCTTCAGGTCGACCAGCAGGACGTTGTCGCGGTTGAAGGTCTCGAAGTAGTCCGTGTCGATCGGCGGGCGCTTGGAGGCGAAGGGATGGTCGGTGGGGGTCAGCTTGGCGGCGACCTCCGGGTCCTTCACGATGCTGCGGATCTTGGCGCGGATGAACTCCGAGGCGGTGTCGTTGGCGGCCTTGTCGAGGAGGAGGTCGCGGAAGACCGCGCGGAAGCGCAGGCCGCCCCGCTCCCAGGCGGCCTCGTAGCGGGCGCGGCGCTCCTCCTCCGTGACGTCGAGGGCCGATTGCTCCGAGACGTCGAACGGGTGGCCGTTGGTGGAGGCGCGGGCCTTCTCGCGGATGGCCGCGTAGTTCGCCTTGATCTCGCGCTGGACCTCCGGGCTCATCGGGCCGTTGCGGGCCGGCACGCTGTAATTGGCCGTGCGCTGGAAGACCGTGAGGTGCGCCGCCTGGGCGGCGATCACCGGGGTCGCCTGGATGCCGGTGGAGCCGGTGCCGATCAGGCCGACGCGCTTGCCCGCGAAGTCCACGCCCTCGTGGGGCCAGCGGCCGGTGTGGTACCACTCGCCCGCGAAGCGCTCGAGGCCCTCGATCGCCGGCACGTTCGCGGCCGAGAGGCAGCCCACGGCGGTGATGAGGAACGGAGCCTCGAACCGCTCGCCCGACGCCGTGGTCACGCTCCAGCGGTCGCGCGCCTCGTCGAACGCGGCCCCGGTCACCCGGGTCTCGAACTGGATGTCGCGCAGGAGGTCGAAGCGCTCGGCCACGTGGTTGAGGTAGCGCAGGATCTCCGAATGCTCGGGGTAGCGCTCGGTCCACTCCCAGTCCTGCTCCAGCTCGGGCGAGAACGAGTAGGAGTAGTAGTAGCTCTCGGAATCGCAGCGCGCCCCCGGGTAGCGGTTCCAGTACCACGTGCCCCCGACCCCGTCGGCGGCCTCCAGCACCCGCACCGAGAGCCCGAGCCGGTCGCGCAGGCAGTGGAGCTGGTAGAGGCCCGAGAAGCCGGCCCCGACGATGATCGCGTCGTAGGTCCGGGCGGGACGGGACTCGGAGGTCGGCTGCTGCGCGCGCGTCTGCGCCATGGCGTCTCGTCTCCCTGCGCAGCATGGGCCCGGGGGTCGGCCCGGGATGCCGCATCGCTCTGTCGGCGTTCTTCTCTGGCCGCCTCGCGCCGGGAATCCGGTGCGCGCCGCGACGCCCCGACGCTAACCCGTTGCTCGGGCCGCTTCCATATCCGACACTGCGCACAACATGTGAACGGAATTCACAGGTCTGAGCCGTGGATCGCTTCGGGGAGATGCTCGTCTTCGTGCGGGCGGTGGAGGATGGCGGCTTCTCGGCGGCCGGGCGCAGCCTGACCCTGACGCCCTCGGCGGTGAGCAAGCTGATCGGGCGCCTGGAGAACCGCCTCGGCGTCGCGCTCTTCCACCGCGGGCCGCGCATCCCGGCGCTCACCGCGGAGGGCGAGGCCTTCTACGCCTCGGCGCTGCGGGCGATCGAGGCGGTGGAGGAGGCGGAGGCCTCGGTGTTCGGCGGCAGCGCCGCGAAGGGCACGCTGCGCATCCGCTCGATGCCGACCTTCGCCACGCACCAGCTCGCGCCGCTGGTGCCCGCCTTCCGGCGCCTGCACCCGGCGCTGCGGCTCGACTTCGTGCTCAGCATGGAGCCGGGGAACCTGCTCGACGGGGGCGTCGACGTGGCGATCCATGTCGGCGACCTCGCCGATTCCTCGCTCGTCGCCCACCGCTTCACCTCGACCCGCTGGATCATCTGCGCGGCGCCCGCCTACCTCGCCGAGCGCGGCACGCCGCAGAGCCCGGCGGACCTCGCCGGCCACGAATGCCTGAACTTTCCCACCACCGTGCCGTGGAGCACCTGGGGCGTGCGCGGGCCCGCGGGCGCGCCCGCCCGGCTCAAGCCCGCCGGCAGCGTCGCGGCCAATACCGGGCAGATGCTGCTGGCGATGGCCCGGGCGGGCGCCGGCATCGTGCGGCTCGCCGAGTTCCACATCGTCGAGGATCTGCGGGCGGGCCGGCTGGTCGACCTGTTTCCGGATCAGCAGAGCGAGGCCGAGGACCCGATCTACGCCCTCTACGGCCGCCGCCGGCACCTGAGCCAGCGCATCCGGGTCTTCCTCGACTTCCTGGACCGGTCGTTCTCGCAGGGAACGCCGGCGTGGCGGCGCTCCGCCCAGGAACGGCGCGAGGAGCGGCGGGCGGGACCGCGCGCCGTCAGCGATCCTCCGCCGCCAGCAGCTTGAGGTAGCGGTCGACCTCGGTGTGGTCGGCCTCCTGGCCGAGCCGCGCCAGGGCCTCGCGGGCGAAGCCCACCACCGCGTGCGAGAACGGGGCCGGGCGCTCCAGGGCGTCGGCGAGGTCCACCGCGATGCCGATGTCCTTCGTCATCAGGGCGAGGCCGAAGCCGGAATCGTAGGTCTCCGGCAGGATGAAGGACTTGAGCTTGTTCTCGGTGGTGTTGTTGCGACCGGTCGAGACGTTGAGGATGTCGGTCATCACCGCCGGATCGAGGCCGAAAGCGGCCCCGACCTGCAGCGCCTCGCAGGTGGCGATCAGCCCGGCGGCGGAGACGTAGTTGTTGAGCGCCTTCATGGCGTGGGCCGAGCCGAGGGGGCCGGTCTCGAAGATCGCGCTCCCCATCGCGTCCAGCACCGGCCGGATCCGCGCCAGCAGGGAACCGCCCACCATGATCGAGAGCGTGCCGGCCTCCGCCTTCTTCACCCCGCCGGAGACCGGCGCGTCGGCAAGCGCGAGGCCGGCCTCGGCGAACCGCTCCCCGAGCCGGCGGGTGGAGAGCGGGGCGGAGGAACTCATGTCGATCAGGATCGCGCCCGGCCGCATCGCGCGGATCAGCGGCGCCTCCCCGTCCAGGGCGACGCGCGCGACGGCGGCACCGTCCGGCAGCATGGTGATGACGGCCTGCGCCTCGGCGGCGGCCTCGGCCGCCGAGACGCAGGGGATGCCGCCGGCCTCCGCGAAGGCTGCGAGCGCCCGCTCGGCCGCGTCGTAGCCGCGGACCGCGAAGCCCGCGGCGAGCAGGCGCCGGCCCATCGGCAGGCCCATCCGGCCGAGGCCGATCAGGCCGATGCGGGCCGGCGGCGCGATCGGGGCGGTGTCGGCTTCAGCCACGGGCGTCCTCCCGGATGGATCGTTCTCCCCCCATCAAACGCCGCGCGCGATTGACAGACAAGTGAGGGACGGCCGAGGCTGGTGGGCAACGGGGCATGACCCCGAGGGAGGACGCGGCATGGCCGAGAGCGAGCAATTCGAGAAGGGTCTGGAGGTGCGGCGCGCCGTGCTCGGCCCGGACTACGTCGACGGCAGCCTCGCCCGGGCCGACGAGTTCATGATGGCGTTCCAGCGCATCACCACCGAGTGGTGCTGGGGCTATGCCTGGACCCGGGAGGGCCTCGACCGGCGCACCCGCAGCATGCTGAACCTCGCGATGCTGACGGCGCTGGGCCGGCCGGCCGAACTCAAGCTGCACGTGAAGGGCGCGCTCACCAACGGCGTCACCGTCGACGAGATCCGGGAGATCCTGCTGCACGCGACGGTCTATTGCGGCATTCCCGCGGGGCTCGACGCCTTCAAGGCCGCCCACGAGGTGCTGAAGGCCGAGGGCGCCGTGACGGGCGAGCCGGCCGCCCCGCGCTAAGCAGATTTCGCAAAAGTGGTCGCCGGTTTTGCGATAAAAATCTGCGAAGAAACAAGAACCTAAGCGGACGAAGCGTTGGCTTGCCAACGCAAGTCTGCTTAGACCCCGCGAGGCCCGCGTGGAGACCTACGAGATCCTGGCCCTGCGCTACGCGGTGCACGACCGCCCGGCGCGGGAGAACTTCCTGTTCTGGCCCGAGGGCGACCCGCACGCCGCGATGCCGCTCGACTACTTCGTCTGGGTGGTGCGCAACGCCGCCCGCACGGTCTTGGTCGATACCGGCTTCGGCCCCGAGGCGGCGGCCGCGCACGGCCGCACCCTGCTGGTCCACCCGGCCGAGGGCCTGCGGGCGCTCGGCGTCGACCCGGAGGCGGTGCGGGACGTGATCATCACGCACCTGCACTACGACCACGCGGGCAACCTCGCGGCCTTTCCGAACGCCACCTTCCACCTGCAGGATGCGGAGATGGCCTTCGCGACCGGGCGCTGCATGTGCCATGCCCGGCTGCGCGGCGCCTTCGCGGTGGAGGACGTGGTGGCGATGGTGCGCCACGTCTATGCCGGCCGCGTGCGCTTCACGGATGGGGATGCCGTGCTGTGTCCCGGCCTCTCGGTGCACCGCGTGCCCGGCCACACGCAGGGCCTGCAATGCGTGCGGGTGGCCACCGAGCGGGGCGCCGTGGTGCTCGCCTCCGACGCCGCGCACTACTACGCCAACCTCGAGACCCGGAACCCCTATTCCATCACGGTCGACGTGGCGGCGACGATGGAGAGCTGGGACCGCCTCGCGGCCCTGGCCGACGGCCCCGACCACGTGGTCCCGGGCCACGATCCCCTGGTGATGCAGCGCTATCCGCGCGCCGGGGTGGCCGGCCTCGACGCCGTGCGGCTCGATCTGGCGCCGACCGGGCGCTGAGGCGGGCCGGCTCAGCGCCGGCGGCGCCCCTCGCGCCGGAAGACGCCGACGAGTTCGACGTGCGGCGAGTGCCGGAACTGGTCGAGGGGCACCACCTCGGCGAGCCGGTACCCCCCGGCGAGGAGGAGGCCCGCGTCGCGCGCGAAGGTGCCCGCGTCGCAGGAGACGCCGACCACCACCGGCACCGTCGCCTCGGCGAGCCGCGCCGCCTGCGCCTCAGCCCCGGCCCGGGGCGGGTCGAACACCACGGCGTCGAAGCGGTCGAGTTCGGGCGCGAGCAGCGGGCGGCGGAAGAGGTCGCGGCGCTCGTGCGTGACCGCCCGCAGGCCCGGCGTCGCCCGCGCCGCCCGGTCGAGGGCGGCGAGCGCCCCGGCATCGCCCTCGACCGCGTGCACCGCCCGGGTCTCGGCGAGCCGCAGGCTGAAGGCGCCCGCGCCCGAGAAGAGGTCGGCGACGCGCTTGGCCTCCCCGACGCCCGCCACGACGAGGTCGGCGAGCATCGCCTCGCCGAGCCGCGTCGCCTGCAGGAAGCCGCCCGGCGGCGGCACCAGGGGCGCCCGGCCGGCCGGAACGACCGGCGGGCGGCGCTGCACCAGCACCTCGCCGTGAAGGGACAGGCGCGCGAGGTCGAGGTCGCCCGCGAGCGCCACCAGCGCCTGCCGGGCGCGCGCATCGGCCGGGCCGTGGCCGCGCACGTCCACGTCGAGGCCGCCCGCGGTCGCGGTCGCCTGCACGTCGAGGGGCTTGCCCCCGCCGCCCAGCGGCCGGGCGAGCGCCCGGGCGACCTCCGGAGCGCGGTGCAGGGGGGGCTCCGTGATCGGGCAATGGTCGATGGCGACGAGCGCGTGGCTGCGCGCCGCCATGAAACCGGCCTCGGCGCGCCCGTCGATGCGCCGCACGTGGAACGTCGCCCGCCGCCGGCCGGCCCCGTGCGCATCGCGCAACGGCGCCACCGGGGCGTCGATGCCGGCACGCGACAGCGCGGTGACGACGAGCCCGCGCTTCCAGGCCGCGTAGGGCTCCGGCGCGAGGTGCTGGATGGCGCAGCCGCCGCAGGTGCCGAAATAGGGGCAGAAGGGCGCGACCCGGTCGGGCGAGGGCGCCAGAACCGCGTCGAGCGCGGCCCGCCGCACGCCGCGGCGCTCCTCCGCCGGCCCTACCCGCACCCGCTCCCCCGGCAGCGCCCCGGGCACGTGCAGCCCGTCCGCCGCGACCCCGTCGCCGCGGGCGCCCAGGCGCAGGATCTCGATCCCGTCGCCGCTCATCGCGCCGCCTCCCGCACGGCGCCGAGCAGGAACTCGCGGTTGCCGTCCCCGCCCTCCACGGGCGAGGGGATCAGCCCCACGGGCCGAAAGCCGAGGCTCCGGGCGAGCGCGCGCACCTCCTCGCACACCTCGGCCCGGACCGCCTCGTCGCGCACGATGCCGCCGCGGCCGACCCGCGCCCGCCCGGCCTCGAATTGCGGCTTGATCAGCGCCACGAGGCGGGCGTCGGGCGCCGTGAGGGCGGGCAGCACCGGCAGGACGTGGGCGAGCGAGATGAAGCTCACGTCGACCACCGCGAGGGCGGGCGGGCCGTCGAGGAGGCCGGGGTCGAGGGCGCGCACGTCGGTGGCCTCGTGCAGGGCGACCCGGGGATCCGCCGCGAGGCCGGGGTGGAACTGCCCGCGCCCCACATCGACCGCATGGACCCGCGCCGCGCCCCGGCGCAGCAGCACGTCGGTGAAGCCGCCGGTCGAGGCGCCGATATCGAGGCAGGTGAGCCCCGCGGGATCGATGCCGAAGGCGTCGAGGGCCGCCGCGAGCTTCAGCCCGCCGCGCGAGACGTAGGGGTGGGGCGGGGCGGCCTCGATCCGGGCCGACCGCGCGAGGAGGTCGGAGGGGCGGCGCACCGGTGCGCCGTCCGCCCGCACCAGCCCGGCCGCGATCGCCGCCTGCGCCCGCGCGCGGCTCTCGAAATGGCCCGCCTCCACCAGCAGGCGGTCGGCCCGCAGCCGCTCCCCGTCCGTCATGCCCGTCGCTCTCTCGCCCCCGCTCTCGGCCGGCCGACACCATCCCCTGTCGCGGCCGGCGCACTCCCTTACCTGATGCAGGCCAGGAGAGGAGAGGCGACAGAATGAGGTTCCACCTGTCCGCGGGCGCCGCGCTCTGGACCGCCCTTGGGGCCGCCCTTGGTGCCGCGCTCCCGGCCGCCGCCCAGCCGCAGGCGGCCCTCCAGACCTACGACGCCCCGGTCGTCAACACCAAGGGCGAGCCGATCGGCCGGATCCAGATCCGCGACGGGGCCAACACCCTGGTGATGCGGGTGCTGATCGGGCCGGGCGGCCTGCCGCCGGGCTGGCACGGGATCCATTTCCACGCGGTCGGGACCTGCTCCGACACCGCGAGCTTCGAGCAGTCCAAGGCGCACGTGAACCACGACGGCAGCAAGCACGGCCTGCTCAACCCGGACGGGCCGGACGAGGGCGACCTGCCCAACGTCTACGCCAATCCGGACGGCTCGGTGAATGCCGAGGTGTCGAGCGAGACCCCGCTCACGGGGGAGGGCGGCCTGAAGGACGCGGACGGCTCGGCCCTGGTGATCCATGCCGGCGAGGACGACCACGCGACCCAGCCGATCGGCAATGCGGGCGCGCGCATCGCCTGCGCGGCGATCAAGTGAGGCCGGCGGTCATCGACGATGACCGCCGGTTCTCGATTTCTCCGTCGGATCTTTGATGTGGCATCGACACAGCGGGATGCCTGAACGGCCCGATGCGTCAGCATCCTGGGCCGTTGGGCGTCCTGGGCCGTCGGGCGTCCTGGGCCGTCGGTATGACGGTGCCTCACTTCGAGTGGAAGATCTGCACCAGCGCCGGGGTGAGGATCACCACGAACAGCACCGGCAGGAAGAACAGGATCATCGGCACGGTGAGCTTGGGCGGCAGGGCCGCGGCCTTCTTCTCCGCCTCGGTCATGCGCTGGTCGCGGCTCTCCTGCGCCAGCACCCGCAGCGCCTGGCCGATCGGGGTGCCGTAGCGCTCGGCCTGGATCAGGGCGGTGCTCACCGCCTTGACCGACTCCAGGCCGGTGCGCAGGGCGAGATTCTCGTAGGCGAGGCGCCGCTCGGTCAGGTAGGAGAGCTCCGCCGTCGTCAGCGCCAGCTCCTCGGCCAGCACGATGCACTGGTTGGCCACCTCGACGCTGACCCGCTTGAACGACTGCTCGATGGACATGCCGGATTCGACGCAGATCAGCAGCAGGTCGAGCGCGTCCGGCCAGTTGCGCTTGATCACGGCCTGGCGCTTGCTGGTCTGGTTCCTGAGGAAGATCTCCGGCGCCTTGATGCCGGCATAGACCGCCGCCACCACGATCAGGCAGCGGATGCTCAGCGGCTGATTGAGCACCTTGAGCACGAACATGTAGAAGACGGCGACCAGGAAGAAGCCGACCGGCATCACCAGCCGGAAGAACAGGAACGCCGTCTCGGCCTGCGGGCCGCGGTAGCCCGCCGTCATCAGGCGCTTCTTGGCATCCTCGGTGGCCAGCCAGTTGTCGAGCCTGAAGCGCTCGACCACGCGCTTCATGTAGGCCTTGGGCTGGTGGCGCAGGTTGCCGCGCTGGTTCAGCCGCTCGCGCTCGCGCAGCCGGATGCGGTCGCGCTCCTCGCCGACGCTCTTCATGCGCTTGGCGAGCTGGTCGGGCTCTAGGAAGGGCTGGATCAGCGTGTAGGCGGTCGCCGCCGCGGCGACCCCGGCCAGGATCGAGGCGATGAAGCGCGGGTCGGTGAGATGGGTCAGAAGCGCCAGCATCGGCCGTCTCCGGGGCGGCCCGAGGGGGCGCCCGCCAAGAGCATCCCGTTCGCCGCGGGTTTCACCGGTTCGGCGGCGAACGGGATGCGGAACCAAGAGCCTGAGCGGAACGGCCCCGGGCCGTTCCGCTCAGATGTCGAAGGTGATCATCCGGCGCATGACGACGACGCCGACGAGCATCCACAGGCCGGACAGGACCAGGGCGATCTGGCCCGTCTTCGTGGTCCAGAGCAGCGAGATGTAGGCCGGGCTCGACAGCCAGCACAGGATCGCCACCACGAAGGGCAGCGAGGCGATGATCGCCGCCGAGGCGCGCGCCTCCATGCTCATCGCCGAGACCTTCTCGGCCATCTTGTGGCGCTCGCGAAGCACGCGGGACAGGTTGCCGAGCGCCTCCGAGAGGTTGCCGCCCGCCTTCGACTGGATGCCGATGACGATGGCGAAGAAGTTCACCTCCGGCACCGGCATCCGCTCGTGGAGCTTGGCGCAGGCCTCGGGCAGGGACAGGCCGAGCGCCTGGGCCTCCACGATCTGCCGGAACTCGCTCTTGAGCGGCTCGGGCGACTCCCGGCCGATGATGCGCAGGCAGTCGCCGATCGGCAGGCCGGAGCGGATGCCGCGCACGATCACGTCCATGGCGTTGGGCAGTTCGCGGATGAACCGCGCCACCCGGCGCTTGCGCAGGTAGCCGAGCAGCCACCGCGGCACGCCGAGGCCGGTGGCGAACGCCACCGCCAGGGTGAGGAACAGGTTGCCGGACAGGACCAGCGCGGCGAACGCGCAGACCGCCGCGCCGACCGCACTGTAGATGACGAACGCCTTCTTGGAGAGCGAGAGGCCGGCCTGCACGAGGCGCAGTTCGAGGCTGAGGCGGCTCTTCTTCTTTTCCTTGTCGTCGATCTCCTTGAGGCTCCTGGCGACCTGCTCGCGGCGGTTCACCGCCTGGATTCGCTCGCTCGCCTGCCGGCGGCCGGCCACGGCCTGCTGGCGCTTGGCCACCCGCGCCTCGCTCGGCAGCAGGGGCACGATCACCGCGTAGGCCGCGCACACCGCCGTCACCGCGCACAGCCCGGCGACCATCAGGGTCTTGGGATCGGTCACGTCCGCCTCCCGCTGCAGGGCCGCGCCATCACGTCGCCTCCGCCGGTTCGGCGACCTCGGCCGCGTCGAGGGCGGCGGCGAGCGCCCGCTCCTCGCCGTAGTAGCGGGCGCGATCCCAGAAGCGCGGGCGCCCGATGCCGGTCGAGCGGTGGCGGCCGATCAGTCGGCCGTTCTGGTCCTCGCCCTGGATGTCGTAGACGAACAGGTCCTGGGTGATGATGACGTCGCCCTCCATCCCCATCACCTCGGTGACGTGGGTGATGCGGCGCGAGCCGTCGCGCAGGCGCGCGGCCTGGACGATCACGTCGATCGAGCCGGCGATCATCTCGCGGATGGTCTTGGAGGGCAGGGTGTAGCCGCCCATCGAGATCATCGACTCGATGCGCGACAGGCACTCGCGGGGGGAATTCGCGTGGAGCGTACCCATGGAGCCGTCGTGGCCGGTGTTCATGGCCTGGAGGAGGTCGAACGCCTCCGGGCCGCGCACCTCGCCGACGATGATCCGCTCCGGCCGCATGCGCAGGCAGTTCTTGATCAGGTCGCGCATGGTGATCTGGCCCTGGCCCTCGAGGTTGGGCGGGCGGGTCTCCAGGCGCACCACGTGGGGCTGCTGCAGCTGCAGCTCGGCCGCGTCCTCGCAGGTGATGATGCGCTCGTCATCCTCGATGTAGCGGGTGAGGCAGTTCAGCAGCGTGGTCTTGCCCGAGCCTGTGCCGCCCGACACCACCACGTTGCAGCGCACCCGCCCGATGATCTGCAGGATCTTGGCGCCCTCGGGCGAGATCGATCCGAAACGCACCAGCTGGTCGAGGGTGAGCTTGTCCTTGCGGAACTTGCGGATGGTGAGGGCGGGCCCGTCGATGGCGAGCGGGGGCGCGATGACGTTGACGCGCGAGCCGTCCGGCAGGCGCGCGTCGCAGATCGGCGAGGATTCGTCGACCCGCCGCCCGACCTGGCTGACGATGCGCTGGCAGATGTTCATCAGCTGCTGGTTGTCGCGGAAGCGGACGCTGGTCAGCTGGATCTTGCCCGAGACCTCGATGTAGGTGCGGTTGGCCCCGTTCACCATCACGTCCGCGATGTCGTCGCGGGCGAGCAGCGGCTCCAGGGGACCGTAGCCGAGCACGTCGTTGCAGATGTCGTCGAGCAGGTCCTCCTGCTCGGCGATCGACATCACCACGCTCTTGAGGCCGATGATCTCCGTGACGATGTCGCGGATCTCCTCGCGCGCGGCATCCGCCTCCAGGCGCGCGAGCTGGGCGAGGTCGATCGCCTCGATCAGGGCGCCGAAGATCATGCTCTTGGTGCGGTAATACTCCTCCGAGCGCCCGCTCTCCACGGCCACCGGCACCTCGCGCGCGCGGGCCGTCTCCTGGCCGGGGGCCGTGTCCTGGAACACCGGCGCGGTGGATTCCGCCTGCGGCGGGGGCGCCGGACGCGCTGCCGCGACGGTCTGGACGCTCGCTCCGGGTCTCCTGCCGAACATGGGTGCTGCCGGGCCTTCCGCGGTCGTGGCGATGGACCGCCGGTGGCGGCGGACCGCGGCCCGCCACGACCGGTGCGGGTTCGCGGCCCCGGCCGTCTCCGGCGGCCGGGGGAGGGCCGTCAGCGGACGGGCCTGGGCCGGTTCCGCTGCGGCGCTTGTCTGCGCATCCCGTCCGCCGCCGGACCGATGCGCTGAGGGCGTTGCGCTCAGGACGCCTTGCGGCGGATGAGCTTGGCGAGGAGCGGATCCAGCATGCTGCCCCGCGACCGCTTCACCTCCGTGCGCCCCAGGACGGTGGCGGCGAGGCCCGAGAGGATCTCGTTGGTCTTGTTGCCGGCCTGCACCTCCGAGAGCATCTGGCCGTTGTTGGCGGCGGCGCCGAAGAGCTGGGGCTCGAACGGCACGGCGGCGGCCGCCGTGACGTCGAGCGCCTTGCAGAACTCGGCGACCGCGATCTCGGGCCGCTTGGGCATCCCGACCTGATTGAGGACGAGGCGCGGGGCGCGGTCGTTCGGGCGGGATTGCCGCAGCAGGTCGAACAGGTTGCGGGCGTTGCGCAGCGAGGCGAGCTCGGGGATCGCCACCACCACGATCTCGTCGGCGCCGATCAGGAGCCGCCGGTTCCAGGCCGTCCAGACGTGGGGCACGTCGAGGACGATGCACGGCACCATCGCGCGCAGGATGTCGATCACCCCGTCGAAGGCGCTGTCGCCGAAATCGGCGGTGCGGTCGAGGGTGGCGGGGGCGGCGAGCAGGCTGAGGTTGTCGGTGCACTTCGAGAGCAGGCGGTCGACGAAGTTGGTGTCGATGCGCTCGGGCGCGAACACCGCCTCGGCCACGCCCTGCGGCGGGTCCTGGTTGAAGTTCAGTCCCGCCGTGCCGAAGGCGATGTCGAGGTCGGCGATCACCGTGGAGGTCGCGTGGTCGCGGGCCACCGACCAGGCGAGGTTGTGGGCGAGGGTCGAGGCGCCCACGCCGCCCTTGGCCCCCACCACCGCGACGGTCCGCCCGAGCGGCTCGGCCCCCGGCTCGGCGAAGAGGTCCGAGACCGCCGCGATCATCGCCACGGGATCGATCGGGGCGATCAGGTACTCGCTGACGCCGCGCCGGATGAAGTCGCGGTAGAGCAGCACGTCGTTGACGTGGCCGATGACCACGACCTTGGTGCCCGGGTCGCAGACCTCCGCGAGGGCGTCGAGCTGAGAGAGGGGGTTGCCCCGCCCGCCGTGCAGTTCGAGCACCAAGACGTTCGGGGTCGGCGCGGTGCGGAAGGCCTCCGCGGCGGCGGGGGCGCCCCCCATCTGCACCTTGAGGTGCGCCTTCTGCATGCGGCGGTCCTCCGCCGCGGCCTCGATCACCGCCGCCACGTCCGGGGTCTCGCAGAAGGCCTGGATGGTAATGCGCGGAACCGGGGCGATCACCCGCTCGGTCGTGTCGGTCCTGTCAGGCATGGCTGGCTCGGGCGATCCGGCTCGGGGGAGGGGACACGAGGGGGTGGCGACGACGCGCGGCGAACGCGGCGCGGATCACTGGCCGACCTCATCCTTCACGCTGGCCGAGCCATCCTGCTTCCAAGTGGTTGACGGATCCTTGCCTTTGCGCAGCTCCTGCAGGTCGCGGGTGCGCGAGACGGTGTCGACCCGGCCCTCCTGGCGGCCGCGCACGAGGTCGACCGGGTCGGCGACCTGGCTGGCAACGTTCGACTGCATGGCGCAGCCGAGGTTCCAGTGCGGCGCGTTGCCGAAGCTCGCCGCCGGGTCGCTGACGCCGAGATCGTGCGGCCACAGCCCGCAGGCGCCCGCGACCTTGGCCTGCATGCGCCGGAAGCTCAGGCGCACGGGCGCCGCCACGGACGGGTTGGCGACCGGGTAGGGGGCGACCACGATCTCGCGCGCCGCGATGCCGCGCGAGACGGCCCGCTCGCGCAGGAGCGAGGCCGTGCGGGCGACCGCGGGACCGGGCACCTGCGAGCCGCGCGGCACCTCCAGCACCAGCACGCCGCGGCCGTAGCGGCGGTATTCCAGCAGGAAGGCGTCCACGTCGTCCGCCTGGCGGGGATCGACGTGGCCGAGCCCGGTGACGAAGACGTCGAGGTTGCGCGGCGTGTCGGACAGGACGATCGGGTGGCGCCCCTCCACGGTGGCGGGCAGGGTCGAGCCGGTGGTCGAGACCCGGTTCGAGACGCAGGCGCCGAGCGAGAGGGACAGCAGCGCCAGGGCGGCGGCATGCAGGCCGGGCCGGCGGGCGGGCAGCGAGGAGCGGGCGGGCATCGCGGGAATCCGTGGGCGCGGGGGCATGGAGAGCGGAAGCCGGGTCAGTCGGTGATGAAGCCGAAGCGGCCGCGATAGGTCTTGGCGGCGAGCGGGGCGGCGCCGACCACGCCGTAGAGGCGGTTGAAGCGGCCGAGCAGCACCGCCTGCCCGTCGGTCGCCTCGACGAAGCCGTCGTCCGGCCGCTTGGCCTGCCCGGCCTCCATCGCCTTGGCGATGTAGGGCGTCACCATGATCATCAGCTCGGTCTCGTCGCGCTGGTAGTCGCGGGAGCGGAACAGGGCGCCCAGCACCGGCAGGTTGATCAGGCCGGGCAGGCCGGTGATCGCCTGACGGTTCTTCTGCTGGATCAGGCCGGCGGTCATGATCGTGGCGCCGGAGGCGAGTTCCACCGTCGTCTCCGACTTGCGGACGGTGAAGCCCGGGACCGCCGTCGCCTCGCGACCGACCACGTAGGTGAACGCGTTCTGCTGGTCGATCTCGGTGACGTCGGTGCCGACCCGGATCGAGATGCGGTTCTCGCTCAGCACCACCGGCGTGAAGCTCAGGCTGACGCCGTAGGGCTTGAAGGTGATGCCGGGCAAACAGCTGGGCGTCGCGCCCGCGCCGGAGGCCGTGCAGCTCAGGCCGCCCGGGACCGCGATCTCGCCACCCGCCGTGAACTTCGCCGCCTCGCCGGAGATCGCCGTCAGGGTCGGTTCGGCCAGGACGCGCGAGACGCCGGCCTGCTCGAACGCCTTCAGGGTCGCCTTGAGGCCGCCGCCGGTGAAGTTGCCGTTGGCGTCCACCGACCCGATCACGCCGGTGATCCCGTTGCCGAGGGGGAACCGCCCGGCGTTGAGCGCCAGCGGCGCCGTGTTGTCGAAAGCCAGCCCCGACCACGTGCCGCTGACGTTGATGCCGAACTGCTTGAGGACGGTGCGCGACACCTCGACCACGGTGACGCGCAGCATCACCTGGTCCTTGCCGCGGATCGAGATGTTGTTGATCACCGTGCCGCGGACGGCCCCGCCGGCGCCGCCGAGGCCCACGAAGGCGTTGGCGATGTCGATGGCCTGCTGCGCCTCCGCGGCGGCGTTCACCGTGCCGGTGAGGAGCACGGATTCGCCCGCCGGGCGCACGTCGAAGCGCCCGCCGGGCAGGCTGGTGGCGAGCGTCTGGCGCAGGACGTTGAGGTCGCGCCCGACCGTCACGTCCAGGGCGGCGATCTGCCGGCCCTCGGCATCCATCACGAAGATGGAGGTGGCGCCGTTCTCCACCCCGATGACGAACACCTTGCGGGTGGAGCGCACCACCGCGTTGGCCACCTTGGGATTGGCGACGAACACCTCCTTGGCGTCCCGCGGCAGGTCGATGACCAGCGAGCGGCCCTGCGTCAGGTCGACGCGGCGCGAGACCTCGGCCTCGTTGGGACCGACGGCGAGGATCGGGGCCGGCGTCACCGCGGCGCCCGGCCCCGCGCGGACCGGAGCGGGACCGAGGAGGCCGCCGGCCAGGAAGAGGCCGGCGGCGAGGCCGGAGAGGAGCGGCCGGGAGGCGGGAGCGAGGGTCATGAACGCGGGTGTCCTGGGCGCGGTCGTCGCGAGGGCGGACGGCATCAGCGGCGGGGGGCCTGACGGGCGACGCCGTAGCGCACGACCGTGACCGCGGATTCGGCCTGCGGCTCGGGCGCCTCGGGCTGGGCGCGCCCGGCATCCGCGAGGCTGCGCAGGGCCAGCGAGAGCTGCCCGACCTTCTGGGCCAGGGTGATCTGCTCGGTCTGGGCGGGGCTGAGTTCGAGCGTCGCGGTGTCGCCCGTGACGACGCGCTCGCCGTTGCGCTCCTGCACCGTCTGGCCCACCGCCAGCACCCGCACGTTCGTCAGGATGGTCTCGGAGACCTGCACGTCCGTGCTGGTGGCGCGGGACGCCTCCTCGTCGCGGTAGGTGCGCAGCACATCCACGCGGTCGTTGGGCAGGATGAAGCCGCCGGCGGTGTTGCTGCCGCGGGCATCGATCGAGATCGCCACGGCGCGCATGCCGGTGGGCAGGATCGCCGACAGGAAGCCCGATCCGTTGGCACGGATCAGCTTCTCGCGCCGCATCGGCTCGCCGCCGAGGAAGGGGGAGCGCACGAAGGAGCCGACCGTGTCCTCCAGGGCGTTCGGCGCCTGGGACCGCTGCAGGAAGCCCTCGTTCACCGCCCCCTTGGGCCACGCGAGCCAGCGCATGTCCGCGGCCCGGAGCGTCTGGCCCATCGGCAGGTCGGCGGCGGCGACGAGGACGTCCACCGTGTCGGCCGCGACCGGGGCCGCCGCGACGGGGGCCGGCGGCGGGGGGGGAGGCGAGCCGCTCATCATGTAGAAGGCCAGCAGGCCGGTGACGCCGGCGACGCCGAACAGGAGGGCGCGGGAGGACTTCATGGACGGACCGGTCCGGGCATGACGGCATCGCGCCGCCGACCCGCCGAGATCACCATCCATTCCTCAAATTAAGGTTAACCGTTTCCTGATCGCGACTTGAAGACGCGATCCGGGCGCGCGACTTGGGGGGCGTTCTGGGGGCGTGACTTTGGGCTCGTCGTTCCCGGCCCGGCCGCCCGGGCGGATCGACCCCGGCTCCGCCTGGGTCAGGCCGGAAGGGCGGCGCGCCAGAGGGGCGCCATCGGGCAGACGACGAGCGCGGCCGCGGCGAGCGCGATGCCGTAGGGGATTCCGGTCCGCCGGTCGAGGAGGCGCTGCGCGAAGGGCCAGCCGAGGGCGAAGCCCGGCAGCGGATAGGTCCGGGCGTAGACGATCAGCAGGGTGAGCAGCCCGCCCGCCAGCGAGGCGAGCAGCACGTAATCGGCCAGGACCTCGAAGCCGAGCCACAGGGCGGTCGCCGCCGCGAGTTTGGCGTCGCCTCCGCCGATCCAGCCGAAGGAGAACATCGCGAAGGTGATCAGCAGCGTCAGGGCGCCGGCCGCGACATGGCTGCCCGCCTCGGCCCAGCCCAGGCCGAGCGCGAGCGCGGCGACCGGGA
Source organism: Methylobacterium isbiliense (assembly GCF_022179325.1). Classification (GTDB taxonomy): domain Bacteria; phylum Pseudomonadota; class Alphaproteobacteria; order Rhizobiales; family Beijerinckiaceae; genus Methylobacterium; species Methylobacterium isbiliense. The sequence continues at coordinate 69,567 of NZ_BPQQ01000003.1, forward strand.
AGGCGGCGACGAGCGCGAGCGACAGGCGGTTGGGGATCGTCATCGTCAGGAGGTCGCTCGCGGCCGCGTAGGCCATGAGGAACGGGAAGACGACGAGGAGCGCGATGCTGGCCATGGGGGCCTCCGGGGCAGGCACGGCACGCGCCGCCACCGCCGAGGGTGCGAAGGAGCGCGGCGGCGGGGCGGCCGAGCGCGCACAGGGTCGGACCGGTCCGGGGCGACCCGGACCGGTCCGACACCTTGGTCGACGAGATCAGCCGCCCGCCGCCGGCGTCCCCGCCCCGATCTTCTCGGCCACAGCGGTGAACATCGCGCTGATGTTGGTGCCGACGCTCGTGGCCGCCGTGATCAGAGCGACCGCGATCAGGGTCGCGAGCAGCCCGTACTCGATCGCAGTGGCGCCGCTCTCGTCCGAGACAAAGCGCTTCATCAGTGTCGTCATCGATCCCCATCCTCGACTGATTGGCCGCATACAATTCCGTCGACATTCGAATACCGTCGTCCGGAACTGTCGTCAGACTAGGCCGGGCGAATTGAGGTTGGGTTAAAGCGACGCTCGAATGTCCGGCGGCACGAGGGAAAGCGGCGCGTGGTTAACGATCCCCAATGGTCGGACGAAGCGACTCCCCTGACCCTGGGGCATGCGGACCGTGCCCGGCCCGGGGCGGGCAGGACGGCGGCCGCGTGTTAGGAGTTCCTCAACCATCCTGCCCTCTTGATGCGGGTCGACCGTATCCTTCGTCGCCCGGGACCCGAGACGATGTGCCCGCAGCCCCGCCGCCCTCGCCGCCACGCCTTGCGCGGCCTCGCCCTGCTTCTCGCCGTGTGGGCGCCGACGAGCGCGGTCGCGCGCGACGAGGCGGGCGCCGCCGGCGCCGTGGTCTCGGTGTCGGTGGACAACGCCAAGATCATCCGCCTGCCCGAGCGGACCGCCACCGTGGTGGTGGGCAACCCGATCATCGCCGACGTCTCGCTGCAGCGGAACGGCATCGTCGTGCTCACCGGCAAGAGCTTCGGCAGCACCAACCTGATCGCCCTCGACGGGACCGGCACCATGCTGGCCGAATCCTTCATCACCGTGCAGGCGGCGGGCTCCTCGGTGGTGACGGTGCAGCGGGGGCTGGAGCGCGAATCCTATTCCTGCACGCCGGCCTGCCAGCCCGCCGTCCAGCTCGGCGACGCGCAGCGCTACTTCAACGAGGTCAGCGGCCAGGCCGGTCAGCGCAACACCATGGCGCAGCAGCGCTGAGCCGGGCGCCCCGGCGCACGCGGCGCCATCCGGGCGTGGACGACCCCGCCCGAGGGCGCGCTGCGCGATCGTGGCAACGCTTCCGCAAGGCTTTGCGCCTAAGCCTCGAAGCCGAGCGGCGCCGATGGATCTGCCGCGCGAGTACCCCCGCATGATTCGGTCCTTCGTGCATCGCCTGCCCGCCCTCGCGCTTCGCCAGGTGCGGCGCTTCGGTCCGGCCCGGAACGGCGTCGTGGCGGTGGAGTTCGGGCTCGTCGCGCTCCCCTTCGTGGGGCTGCTCGCGGCCATCACCGAGACGGCGCTCGCCTTCTTCGCCGCGCAGATGCTCGATGCCACCGTGTCCGACGCCGCCCGCCAGATCTATACCGGGCAGTTCCAGAACTCGCTCAAATCCAATTCGCCGGCCCTGAGCGCCGATGAGACGCTGAAGAAGTTCCGCAAGCTGGTCTGCACCGGCCGGGTGACGATCTTCGATTGCGACAAGCTGAAGATCGACATCCTGCCGGTGTCGAACGATGACAGCTTCAAGCCGAAGAGCCCGATCGACGCGCAGAACAAGACATGGCGCAAGGATTTCGGCACCAACTACACGAAGCCCGAGGCGAGCCAGATCGTCCTGGTGCAGGCGGCGGTGGAATTCCCGGTGTTCTTCAGCGCGATGAACCCGATGACCCTCACCAACGGCATGCGGGTGCTGCAGACGACGGTGGCGTTCAGGACGGAGCCCTACCAGTGATCCTCGGGCGGATGAAGGGACCCCGCGGGAGGGGCGTGGCGGGGATGCGGCGGTCGTTCCCGCGGGCCGCCGACGGCGTGGCGGCGGTGGAATTCGCCATCGTGCTGCCGGTGCTGCTGTGGCTGTACTTCGGGGCGAGCGAACTCGCCCAGTACATCAGCAACAGCCGCAAGGTGACGCTCGCGGCCCGCACCATGGCCGATCTCGTGGCCCGCGACTCCGGCACCATGACGGTCGCGACCCTCGACACGATCATCCGGGCGAGCCGGGCCGTGCTCGCCCCGTTCGATCCGGCGACCGCGACATTCGTGATCAAGGCCGTCGGGGTCTACGGCGCGAACGGGTCGCAGGCCAAGGTCTGCTCCAGCATCGAGAGCGCCGGCACCGACGCCAACCCGCTCTACAAGGCTCCGGCCACGTCGACCGCCCTGCCGCCGGTGCCGGACGCCTACAAGGCCAACGGCGCCCGCTACATCCTCGTCGAGATGACGATGACCTACACCAAGATGCTCGGCCCGTTCTTCGCCCCGGTGCCGCTCAATGCCCTGGAGGAGCGGATCACCTGGCCGGTCCGCGGCGGCACGGCGTTCAACAGCGCCACCGGGAGCCCCGAGATCGTGCTTCCGGGCGGCGCCCCTTGCTCCAAGAACTTCTGAGATCCGCATAGAGCCGCCCGGGCGGAGCCGGCCCCCGGCCGGCCGCTCGCCCGTGATGCCGCCTCGTGCCCGCGGCCGAATCATGGGATCCTCATCATCGGACCCTCGGCGCACGAGGCCTTGCCGGGCGGATGCGCCCGACGGCGTCTCGGCCTTGATGCCCCGCGTGTCCGGGCGGACAACCGGATCCGCGTCCGGACGGAGTCGCGCCACGCCCGGTGGAGGCCTCCTTGCTGCTCTACGAGCATCCCCTCTCGTCCTACGCGCAGAAGGTCAAGATCGTCCTGCGCGAGAAGGGCCTTCCGTTCACGCCCGAACTGCCCGAGAGCTTCGGGACCGGCCGCACCGACGGTCCCTTCGCGGCCGCCAACCCGCGCACCGAGGTCCCGGTGCTGATCGACGGCGGGATCTCGATCTTCGACTCCACGGTAATCCTGGACTACGTCGAGGAGCGCTGGCCCGAGCCTCCGCTGCTGCCGCGCGACCCCGCCGCCCGCGCCGTCGCGCGCCTGACCGAGGAGATCTGCGACACGCAGTACGAGGCGGTGAACTGGGGCTTTGGCGAGGTGCTCTGGTTCCGCCGTGCGACCGGTGCGCTGGCCGACCACCTGAGGGCGGAGGCGGCGGCGCAGACGCGGGTGCTGCAGGCATGGCTCTCCGACCGACTCGGCGCCGCGGAGTGGTTCGGCGGCGACCGCTTCGGCCGGGCGGATGCGGCGGTCGCCCCGATGGTCAACCGCTCGGTGCATTACGGCCTGGGGCCGGCCGCGGGCGGCACGCTCGCCCGCTGGCACGCGCGGGTGCGCGAGCGGCCGTCCGTGGCCGCGACCTTCGCCGAGTTCGACGCGGCGGCGGCCCGCATGGCCGAGGCCGCCGCCCTCTACACCACCGGCGGACGCCGCCGCGAGTATCGCGACCACCGGCTGGAATGGATGATCAAGTCCGGGGGCGTCGAGGTGGTGCTGGCCGGCCTGCGCGACGACACCATCCGCTTCCCCTGGCCGGAGGCCGTGGGCGGGCAGGACTGACCGCGCGGCCCGGAACCCGGGATCGCGGTGTCGCCTCGTGCAAAGCGCAAAAGGGGTAGGCCTTTCGAATCCCGCCGCGCGAACGGCCGGATTCCGCTCTCGCCGCGGCACGGCCACGCAGCCCGGCCGCCGCAGCGGACCGATGGAGGCGGAGACGGGGGCACTCCATCCTGCCCGGATGCGACTGTCGCTCCGCCGGAATGCCTTGATCCGAACGCAATCTTCCGGTTCGCGCGACAACGGCCCGTGCCGGTCGGGAGAAAGACCCTCGATCCCAGCGCGGGATGCCCTCTATTGCCCTGTATCGTTCGGTTAATACATTATTAATCAAAATAAACTGATTTTTCTCACCCAAATATTGACCAGCGCACCCGGGAGTCTCCGTCCAGGCACGCTGACCGGCACGATGAACATCGTCCCTCATCGGATGAATGCGGCATCACAGTCTTGCATCCGTCAGGCGGCGCAGCGAAGCGGTGTTGATCTAGTCGTCGCAATACGTTCCAAGATCATCACCTCATCGTCATACCCAAGCTGGATAGGCTGTTACTTGACAAACCCGATCACAGGCACAATCCTTGCCCGCAATGAGAACAGTCCTGGGGAATTGTCGCTCGCAGCCAAGGCAATTCGACGTCTTGCACCCCTCGCCTGGGCGGGGTGGACCGGGCAGACAGGAACAGCTCGACTTGAGGGCATTCAGATCGATGGCGGATGTCGGCGGCTGCGTTCCACCGGCACGACGATAACAAATGTCCTTGCACAGGGAGTTGGGTGAATGTCGAGCGTGATCGAGCCTCAGTTCGGATTGAACGCGACCGGTGCGGCAAATCCGGGACTGCGGATCCGGTTCAGACCGGCGGCCCTCCCGCGCGTCGCCACCGTGCTGATCGGACCGAGCGGCCTGTACCAGGACGGGCTGATCAGCATCCTCGAAGAGAACGGCTACCTGGCGGTGGACGCGCTCGGCAGCGTCGAGGAGTTCGACCCGGATTCGCAGCCGGAACTCATCCTGCTGACCGAGTTCGCGTGGAGCGAGGAGATGCGGGAGGCGATCCCGCAGCTGCGGCGCATGGCGCCGAAGGCGCGCATCGCGATCCTGGCGGAACCCTCGGACGGGACGATGCTGCGCTCGCTGCTCGATCTGGGCGTGCAGGCCTGTCTCGGCTACCTGACCCAGCCGGAGACGCTGATCAAGTCGCTGAACGTGATCATGAGCGGCAACATCGTGATGCCGATAGAGGTGGTGCCCTATCTCGGCCGGACCGTGCCGCGGGCGCCCGCGCCGCGGCTCCTGGCGCCCCCCGCGGTCGCGGCGCCGGCCCCCGGCACCAGCGAGACGCTGACCGGACGCGAGGTCGAGATCCTCTCCTGCCTCGCCGGCGGCCTGTCGAACAAGCTGATCGCCCGCCGCCTCGCCATCGCGGAGGCCACCGTCAAGATCCACGTCAAGAGCATCCTGCGCAAGACCGGGCTCCAGAACCGGACGCAGGCGGCGATCTGGACCCACCAGCACGGCATCACGCCGGCGGTTCCCTGTGCGGCGCGGGAGTGAGGTCCCCGCCCAAGCCCCTGCGATTCTCCATTCGAGGGCGGGTCTTGGACCGGACGAGCGGCGTCCGGGCGAGCCCCGCCCTTTCGCATGTCCGGGACGGCCCCGAGGACGCAGCGGATGCTCTCGACGCCGGGATCACCGGTTGCGGAGGGGGCCTCGTGCGGGCTCCCGCGGGACGGGCGCCTGGCCTGACCGGCTGCGTCATGCCCCGGGCGCGGGCCACGGCACGGCGCCGAGGGCGATGGCCCAAGTCCTCGTCGGCGGATGCTCTGGCGCCGCCGCAAGCTGTCCAGGAGCCTGTCGGATGCCCCGAGCCGGAGCCTCGATCCTTCGAGGGCCGCGATCCTGCGTTCTCGTGTCCTTCGCCGCGGAGCAGGCTGACGAGCATCGTCCCGCGCTGCGTGGAGACCCGGCGTCGCCGGGCCGATCGCTCCTGTGCCATCGCCGGCCGGCGTCGCATCGCCCGGGTTGCCCGGGCCAGGCGGTCCAGGCGTGCCTCGATCCGCATGGTGATGGACCGGTGATGTCCCGAAGAGACATCCCGGCCCGATCGCCGCCGACGATGGCGTCCTCTGATCCGAGGACGGGCGCGGGCCGTGCAGACCCCGCTTGCAGGGGCCTCAGCGGGCGCCCTTGGCTCCCAGAACCGCCGGCACGGTGGCGAGCAGGATGTAGAGGTCGAGCCAGAGCGACCAGTTGCGGATGTAGTAGGTGTCCTGGCTCTCCTGCACGGCGAGGTCGCCGTCGCTGCGGGCCGAGACCTGCCACAGCCCGGTGAGCCCCGGCGGCACGCTGGTGCGCAGGCGCCGGAAGGCGGGGCCGAAGCTGTCGAGGTGGTAGGACGGGAACGGGCGCGGGCCGACGAGGCTCATGTCGCCGCGCAGCACGTTCCAGAGCTGGGGCAGCTCGTCCAGGCTGCTGCGCCGGATGAAGTGCCCGACCCGGGGCAGGATGCGCGGATCCTGCGCCAGCTTGAAGAAGCGCTGCCACTCGGCGCGCGCCTCCGGGTTGGCGTCGAGGTGGTGGCGCAGCTTCTCGTCGGCGTCGCGGTACATCGTGCGCAGCTTGAGCACGCGGATCGGGCGCCCGTTCCGGCCGACCCGGACCTGCGCGTAGAACGGGCTGCCCGGATCGGCGAGCCAGATCAGCCCGGCCAGGAGCAGGATGAGCGGCGCGACGAGCACGAGGCCGAGACCCGCCGCCGTGACGTCGAGCACCCGCTTCAGCATCAGGTTGCGCGTCCGGTAGAGTTCGCGCCGGATCTCGATCCCGACCGCGCCGCCGAGCGGGCGCACCTGCAGCCACATGGCCTGGAGGTCCTGGATCTGCTGAGCGAGCACCACGCGCATGTCCGGCAGGGCGCCGACCCGGAGTCCGTCGTGGCGCACGAGATCGGCGCAGGAGGAGAAGACCGCCACCTCCGCGGCGGACAGGCCCGCCCCGTCGAGGGATTCGAGCACCGGCAGCCGCTCGGTGCGCAGTCCCGGATCCTGCGAGCGGTCGAGGACGAAGCCGATCGGCCGCAGGCCGAGTTCGGGATGGGCCAGAAGGGCATCCGCGAGGGCGCGCCCGGCGGGGTCCGCCCCGACGATCACCGTCGGCGCCCCCCAGAGGCCGGCCCGGACCAGGATCCGCTGCGCCGCCCATTCGCCGTAGAAGCCGAGGACGAGCAGAAGCGCGGTGACGAGCACGACCGCGCCGAGGAGGCCGGTCGTGACGCTTCCGCCGACCAGCAGGCAGCCTGCGGCGTAGAGGGTGAGGCCGATCGCCCGCAGCCGCAGCCGCTCGGGCGGGCTCGGCCCGTCCCCCGCATAGAGGCCGAGGGCCGCGAAGACCGCGAGCACGGCGATGACCGGGCACGGCAGAGGCCCCAACAGGAGCATACCCGGGAGTGCCCCCAGGAGCGCCCCCGGCGCCGGCACGCCGTGCAGCGCGAGGCTGGCGAGGCACCCGGCCGCGAGCGCGGCCGCAAGGTCGCCGAGCATCAGCGTCGCGGCGACGAGCCCCTGCCGCAACCGGCGCGCCGGGACCCGCTCGGCGCGGGAGGGCTGCCCGACGGTGGCGACGGAGGGAAGCACCGTGTTGCCATTCGACATGGACCCGCACCTCGCCATCAGCGTCGGGCGTGGACACCCGATCGGGAAAAGCTCGCCATCGGCGCCGGGCGCGGACGCCCGACCGCAAGAACCTGCCGGCGGCACGGCCGCGCGGCCGCGCCGCATCGGCTCAGCCGCTGTCGGCCACGCGCCGCGCCGCGCCCGGCGCGCCGTCGCGCGCCAGGAGCTGGCCGGCCGCCAGGACGAGGAAGTGCGGCACGATCCGCGCGTAGCGCCCGACGAGGCGCCGCGGCTCGCTGCAGAGGCGGTAGAACCATTCGAGGCCCGACCGCTGCATCCAGCCGGGCGCCTGCCGCTTCGTCCCGGCCAGGAAGTCGAACGCCGCCCCGACCCCCACCATCACCGGGGCCTCGATGCGCCCGCGATGGGCCGCCATCCAGCGCTCCTGCTTGGGCGTGCTCAGGCCCACCCAGACGATGTCGGGTCGGGCGGCGTTGATCTGCGCCACGATCGCCGCGTCCTCCTCCGCGGTCAGCGGCCGGAACGGCGGGCAGTACACCCCGACCACGTCGAGGCCCGGATGCTCGGCGCAGAGCCGCTCCCGGAGCCGCTCCGCCACGCCGGGGGCGCCGCCATAATAGAAGTGGCGCAGGCGCCGCTCCGGCGAGCGGCGCGTCACCGCGCGCATCAGGTCCGGCCCGTAGACCCGCCCGATCGGGCCGTAGCCGAGCAGGCGCGACATCCAGACGAGCGGCATCCCGTCCGGCGTGACGAGATCCGCCGCGGCGTGGATCCGGCGCAGCTCGGGATCCTTGCGGCACTCGATCACCCCGTGCGCCCCGGTGATGCAGACGTAATGGGGGCGCCGCGCCCGCACGAAGGCCTCGACGGCCGCGACCGCGTCCTCGAGCGTGATGACGCTGACGCCCACGCCGAGCACCGGTGCCCGCTCCTGCTCCCACGGGCGGGGGGCCTCGCCCGCGGCGGCTTCGACGGCGGTCCTCATCACGCGCTCATCTGCGGCGCGGGCTGGCGCAGGGAGCGCACCGGGGCGGCGCTGCGGGCGAGCTGCGCCTCGAAATACGCGATGGTGCGGGTGAGCCCGACGTCGAGGTCGACCCGCGGCGACCAGTGCAGCAGGTCGCGGGCGCGCGAGATGTCGGGGCAGCGCCGCCGCGGATCGTCCTGCGGCAGCGGGTGGAGGGTGATCGTCGAGCGCGAGTTGCACAGCGCGACGACGCGCTCGGCGAGCGCCAGGACGGTGGTCTCGACCGGGTTGCCGAGGTTGACCGCGCCGATCGGGCCGCCGTCGACGGCCATCAGGCGCATCAGCCCCTCCACGAGGTCGTCGACGTAGCAGAAGGAGCGGGTCTGCGAGCCGTCGCCGTAGATGGTGATCGGCTGGTTGGTGAGCGCCTGGATGATGAAGTTCGAGACCACGCGCCCGTCCTGCGGATGCATGTGCGGGCCGTAGGTGTTGAAGATCCGCGCCACCCGCACCGACATCCGGTGCTGGCGCTCGTAGTCGTAGAACAGGGTCTCGGCGCAGCGCTTGCCCTCGTCGTAGCAGGCGCGCGGCCCGGCGATGTTGACGTGGCCGCAATAGCCCTCCGCCTGCGGGTGGACGTCGGGATCGCCGTAGACCTCGCTCGTCGAGGCCTGCAGGATCCGCACGCGCAGCCGCTTGGCGAGGCCGAGCATGTTGATGGCGCCCATCACGCTGGTCTTGGTCGTCTGGACCGGATCGCGCTGGTAGTGGATCGGCGAGGCCGGGCAGGCCAGGTTGTAGATCTCGTCCACCTCGACGTAGAGCGGGAAGGTCACGTCGTGGCGCAGTAGCTCGAACGACGGGTCGGCGAGCAGGCTCTCGCAATTGGCGCGGGTGCCGGTGAAGAAGTTGTCGACGCAGAGCACCTCGTTGCCCTGCCGCAGCAGCCTCTCGCACAGGTGCGAGCCGATGAAGCCGGCACCGCCGGTCACGAGAATGCGCTTCATGTCCACGATCTCCGCTGCCGGACGCGACGTTTCAGGGCCGAACCGCGGCCGGGCGGAAGTCCCGACGTGAGATTCGGAAACACAGGCACGCCGCGGCTTCGCCTTGGTCACAGACCGAGCATGACGTTGCGCTGCACCGTCGGACAACTGGCGCATCGGGTGGATCGACCATCCGAAAGAAATGCCCCCGAGGTCATCCGATCGGGACGGGACAAGATCTTGGCCTGATCCTCGGATGGCCGGCTCGAACGGCCGAGGCGTGGTCCGGCGGCGTACCAAGACTTCGCCCGGGGCGCCGGACAAGGGCCGGGGAGGGGTGCGAGGCGCCCCCCTGCGCGTCGGACTAGCCCCAAGGGGCAGGGCGGCTCGTCCGAAGGGCGCTGCCGGCCCGTCGCGGCGTCCGGCTAGGATTCCGGCCATCCTGGGGACCCGGCGATCGGGCCTCCCCGCCGTCGACCGCGAGCGATCGTCCCATGGCCATCCTCCCGCCTCGTCCGTCCCGCGCGCGTCCGGCGCTGGTGCTGGCCGCACTCCTGGCGCTCGCCGGCCAGCCGCTCGCCCAGGAGGCAGGCTACCGCCTCGCGCCCGGAGACCGGGTGGCCCTCTCGGTCTACGGCCAGGCGGAGCTGTCGGGCGAGTTCACGGTCGGCAGCGACGGCGCGCTGTTCCTGCCGCTGATCGGCGAGGTCCCGGTCTCCGGCTCCACGCTGCCGGAGGCGCAGAAGCAGGTCGTCGCCCGGCTCGCCGAGGGCTACTTGCAGCAGCCGGTGGTGAACCTGCGCGTCACCGAGATGCGGCCGATCTTCGTCCTCGGCGACGTGCGCAGCCCGGGCAGCTTCGGCTTCCGGCCCGGCCTGACGGTGCTGAGCGGCGTGGCGCTGGCGGGCGGCTACGCGAGACCGGAAGCGGTCCAGATCGCGCAGCAGACCGACTACCTGCAGGCCGACGAGCGCGTCAGGGTGCTCGAAGCCAACCGGCGGCTCTACCGCATCCGGCGGGCGCGGCTCGACGCGCAGCGGCGCAACGACGACACCTTCACCCCGCCCGCCGATCTCGGCACCGATGCCGGCACGGAGGCGCTGATTGCGGAGGAGCGCCAGATCCTGACCGCGCAGCGCGGCGCCCTGCTGCAGTCGATCCAGCTGCTCCAGGCGCAGAAGCCCCGCATCGAGGCCGAGATCGTCGGCGTGCAGGCCCAGCGCACCGCCGAGGAGACGCAGCTGCGCCTGATCCAGGCCCACATGGAGGATTACGAGAAGCTGATGGCGAGCGGGCTGGCCCGGCGCTACCAGGGCATCGAGTTCCAGCGCGAGGAGGCCCGCAACAAGGGCTCGATCGCCCGGCTCACCTCCGACCTCGCGCGGCTCGACCTGTCCCTCGGCGATCTCGCCCTGCGGCTGCAGGAGATGAAGGACGCCTACCAGCGGCGGATCCTGACCGAGCTGCAGGACGCGACCACGCGGCTGACCGAGACGGAGACGCAGCTGTCGAGCGCCCGCGAGATCCGCGCGGCGCGGCTGCAGGCCGCCGGCTTCGCGCCGGCGGCCAAGACGGGCGAACCGGTCCGCCGGATCGTCGTCACCCGCGTCCAGGACGGCCGCAGCGAGATCATCGCGGCCGACGAGCGCACGGCCCTGCTGCCGGGCGACATCGTCGACGTGCGCCGCGACCCCGAGGACACGGCCGTGCGGACCAGCGCGGCCGCGTCGGGCCGGGAGCTGCGCTGAGCCGGGCGGGCCTGTTCCGCCTCACGTACCACCAAATCTCGATTTCAACCCGGTCGGCAATCCATAAGCATATCCGCAGGTCACGACCGAACATCGTATCGATCTTCGGGCAGGAGAGACAGCATGACCGAGATCAGGCCGCTCATCATGTGCGGAGGCAACGGGACGCGGCTGTGGCCGGTGTCGCGCGCCGCGCTCCCCAAGCAGTTCGCGAGCCTGATGGGCGAGCGATCGACCTTCCAGCAGACGGTCCTGCGGTCCGCCCGTTTCGGGACCACGCAGCGCCCCCTGATCGTCACCAACGCCCTGCACCGCTACCTCGTCGAGGAGCAGCTCGCGGAGCTCGGCCTGAAGGCCGACGTGCTGGTCGAGCCCGACCGGCGAGATTCCGGACCCGCGATCCTGGCGGGCGCCCGCGAGATCGCCCGGGAGGAGCCCGACACCCTCGTGCTGGTGCTCGCCTCCGACCACGTGATCCGGGACGAGGCCGCGTTCCGGGACGCGGTCGCGGCCGGGCTCGCGCCCGCCCTGTCGGACCATCTCGTGACCTTCGGGGTCACGCCGACCCATCCGGCCACCGCCTACGGCTACATCCAGCCCGGGGCGCCCCTGGACGAGGGGTCCTGGGCGGTGGCGCGCTTCGCCGAGAAGCCGGACGCGATGCGGGCGGCGGGCTACGTCCTCGACGGCTACCTGTGGAACGCCGGCATCTTCCTGTTCCGGGCCGGTGCGCTCATCGCCGAGTACGAGCGCCACGATCCGGAGACGGTGGCGGCGGTGGACGGCGCGGTAACGCAGGCCAAGCGCGACCTCGACGTGGTCTGCCTGGAGCCCGGCGCCTTCGCGCGGGCGCGGCGCCAGTCGATCGACTACGCGGTGTTCGAGCACACCGCGCGGGCCGCGGTGGTGCCGATGGCCTGCGGCTGGTCCGACATCGGCAACTGGGACGCGCTCTGGAGCCTCGGGGCGGGCGATCCCGACGGCAACGTGGTGCAGGGCGAGGTGGTGATGCGCGACGCCCGCGGCTGCTACGTGGCGAGCGACGGCCCGCTCACCTCGGTGCTCGGCCTGTCGGACATCGTGGTGGTGGCGAGCAGCGACTCGATCCTGGTCGCCGACCGGCGCCGGGCGGGCGAGGTCAAGGAGATCGTCGCCAGCCTCCAGAGCCAGGGCCGGCCGCAGGCCGACACCCATCCGCGCGTCCACCGCCCCTGGGGCTGGTACGAGGTGATCGATTCGGGGACGGGCTTCCAGGTCAAGCGGATCGTCGTGCGGCCGAGCGGCCGGCTGTCGCTGCAGAAGCATCACCACCGGGCGGAGCACTGGGTGGTGGTGACCGGGCACGCGCGCGTGACGATCGGGGACGACGTCCACGAGCTGGGGCCGAACCAGCACGCCCACATCCCGCTCGGGGCCGTCCACCGCCTGGAGAACTTCGGCAACACCCCGGTCGAGATCATCGAGGTGCAGCACGGGGACTACCTCGGCGAGGACGACATCGTCCGCATCGAGGACATCTACGCCCGCGCCTGAGCGCCCCGCGCCGGACCGGTCACCGGTCCGGCGGCGAGCACGCTGCGGACCCGACACCGCGGGCGGGCCGGACCGGAGCCGTTCCGCCGAGCGTCACGGCGCGCCCGGCGGCGGCGGTGCCCCGCCGCCCCCCCCAGGAGACAGCCATGACCCGCGTCCTCTCCGCCATCGTGGTGCCGCCCCACCTCTCGGTCAGCGGGGGGGCGCGGGCGGGCGCGGCGCTGAGCGCCGCCCTGTCGGCGCATTGCACCGTGACGGTGGCCAGCATGATGGGCGGCTCCGCCCCGCCGGGCTGCCGCTGGCTCCCGGTGCGCACCGGGCTGCCCCCGGGCCTGCCCTGGTCGCGCCTCTCGCAGCGTCACCGCACGCCGTTCTACCGCTCGGACATCCCGCGCGCGATCCGGCCGGGCGCCTACGACCTCGTCCACCTCCACAACCCGATGCCGGGGCTGGAGATGGGGCGGATCGCCCGGGCCTGCCGCGCCGCCGGCATCCCGTACGTGATCTCCACGCACGGCTTCAACGAGGTCGCCCGCGGCACGGAGATCTACGGCTTCGGGGCGCTGCGGCGGGCCGCGTGGCGCCACCTCGTCCAGGCGCCGGTCGCCGAGGCGGTGCGGGGGGCCGACGCGATCATGGCCCTGTCGCCGGCGGATTTCGAGATCGTCCGGGCCATGGGCTTCCGGGGCGAGACGATCGACGTGGTGCCCAACGGCGTCGACCTGCCGCCGCCCGCGTCCCCCGAGGCGGACCGGGCGGTCTGGGAGCGGTTCGGGCTCGACGCGCCCGGCGAGGGCGCGCCGATCACCTGCCTGTTCCTGGCCAACCACACGCCCAACAAGGGCCTGCCGGTGCTGCTGGCCGGCTTCCTCGGGCTCGCGCGGCCGTTCACCCTGATCGTCGGCGGCGAGACGCGGCCGGAGATCGACTATGCGGGGGCGGTCGCGGCGGTGAAGCCCGGGCAGCGGATCGTGGTGACCGGCCGGCTGTCCGACGCGGAGGTCGGCGCCCTGATGCGGCGCTCCGACCTGTTCGTCTTCCCGACGCTGGCGGACACGCTGCCGCTGGTGGTGTTCGAGGCGATGGCGCACGGGCGGCCGGTGCTGGCCTCCGAGGTCGGCGGCATCCCGCACCAGATCGACGCGGCGTGCGGCCGGCTCGTCCCGGCGGGCGATCCGGAGGCCCTGCGGAACGCGGTGGCGGATCTCGCCGGCGACCGCGCGGCGCTGCGCCGGATGGGCGAGCGCGCCCGCGCGCGCGTCGCGGCGGATTTTTCCTGGGCGGGCGCCGCCGCGACGGCGTTCGGCGTCTACAGGCGCGTGCTGGCGGCTGGGGCCGAACGCGCCCGCGACGGGGCGGGCGCGTCCCGCCTCGCTGTGGACGGCCGGGCGGCCGGGCGCATCCCCGGATGAGCGGGCGGCCGGCATGCGGGCGCTGCCCGGGACGCCCGTCCGCACGCGGACGGCCCGCCGGCGGAACGGCGGGTCGGCAGACAGGCGCGCAGCGCCGCGGCGCGTGCCCGGAGAGGAGCTGATGTTGGCCTGGTCTCTCCCCCTGCAGGCGCCCGATGTGCGGAACCGGTTGCTGCTGGCGCTGCCCGTCGAGAGCTTCGAGCAGATGCGGCCGCTGTTCGAGTCGGTCGATCTCGACGTGGGCCAGCGGATCGTCACGGCCAACGAGCCGATCAGCCACGTCTACTTCCCGGAGAGCGGGCTGATCTCGGTCATCCTCAACGTGGGCGGACGCAGCGTGCTCGATACGCTCGTGGTGGGGCGGGAGGGCATGGTGAGCACCGCGCTGGTGCTCGGGGTCGAGAGCACGCCCCACGACGTGCGGGTGCGCGCGCCGGGCAGCGCGCTCCGCATCGGGGCCGGCGCGCTGCACCACCTGCTCGGCCAGAGCCCCTTCCTGCACGAGATCCTGATGCGCTACGTCCAGGTGACGATGATCTGGACGGGCCAGGCCGCCCTGGCGATCCGCCGCAACAAGCTGGAGGAGCGCTTGGCACTCTGGCTGCTCCAGGCGACCGACCGGCTGGACGAGAACGAACTCGCGATGACCCACGAGACGCTGGCGCTGATCCTCGGCACGCACCGGCCCGGCATCACGGCGGCCCTGCGCAACCTGGAGCGCGAGAGCGCCATCGCGACGAGCCGCGGGCGGATCGCGGTGATCGACCGGGCCAAGATCGTGGCGGCGGCGGGCGAGAGCTACGGCACCGCCGAGGCCGAGTATCGCCGCCTGATCGGCCCCTTCGCCTGACCGCGAACGCGTCCCGGCCGCATTACACCGCGCGGGATTCGTGCGGCGAGGCGGCGCCGGTCCCGGCCATGATCTCGCGAATGGCCTGTCCGTAGACGCTCGAGAGCCCGAACCTGATGCGGTAGCCCTCCCGCTTCAGCTTGTCGGACGAGAAGTGCATCTGTCCGAACGAATAGCGCAGCGGGAGGACGCCGAGCCGCATCGCGGTCGCGAGGCGGTCCACGACGCCCGGCGCCGGCCACATCTGGAACGCCCCCTGGGATGTGCTCGCGTACAGCGTCCTGAAGATCTTCTCGTAGGAACTGTCCGGAAACTCATCCTCGGCGATGTTGTAGACGGACACCTCGCCCGGCGCCCCGCCGCCGCTCAATCCGCGCTCCGTCAGCCAGACGAGGGCGTGGGCCACGTCCCGGACGCCGACGTGGTGCGCGTGGCGCCGGGCGATCAGCGCCTTGCGGAGCGTGCCGAGCTGTCCCAGCCTGACGATGTCCTCGACGTCGATGACGACGGTCGGCCGGGCGACGACGTACCGGACCGCGCGCGCCTCGCCGCGCAAGGCGGCCTCCCCGAGCAGCTTGGTGCGGCCGTAGGCGCGCAGGAACTCGGGCGCGATGTATTCCGGCCTGACATCCTTGTCGGCCGTCAGCGTCGGGCTGTCCTCCGTCACGTGGCGCGAGAGGCTGCTGCCGTACACGGAGACCGAACTGGTGTAGCAGAAGACCGTGACGCCCGCCCGCTCGCTCGCCGCGGCCAGCGCCCGCGTGGCCTCGACGTTCACCCGATGCATCCGGGACATGTCGGCGATCTCGGCGGCGAGGTGGATCACGGCCGCGCACCCGGCGACCTCCGCGTCGAGATCGAGCGATTCGAGGAAGTTCTTCATGCGCCACTCGACGCCCTCGGGCGCCCCGTCGGGGACGCGGTTCCGGGAGGTGAGGGCGCGGACCCTGTGGCCGCGCTGGACGAGTTCCGCGACGACGAAGCGTCCGATCTTGCCGGACGCTCCCGTCACCAGGACCGGCCCCGGCGCGGCGGCGTCGATGCGGTCAGACATGAGCCACCTCGCGGGCCGGGCTGTCGTGGCGGGCGGCCGGCGCAAGGGCGCGGTGCCGCTCCTTCAGGATGTCCGCCGTCCTGATCGCCATGGCGACGATCATCTGCGTCGGGTTCGCGTGTCCGGCCGTCGGGAAGACCGAGCTGCCGGCGACGAAGAGGCCGTCCACGCCGTGCACTTGGCCCTGCGCATCGACGACACCCTCGGCGGGGTCGTCCGCCATGCGTGTCGTCCCGGTGGGATGGGCGACATCGCGGAAGGAGGCGGGGAAGCCCTCGTTCCGCTCCACCCACGCGTCCAGCCGCGGCGCCGCGTAGCCCATGCGGGCGACCTCGGCGGCGACGAGGCCGGCGAGGCGCCGCAGGCTCCGCTCCTCCATCGCGTTGACCCTCCAGTCGATCCGCGAGAGCGGCATGCCCAGGCGATCGGTCCGGTCCGACAGGGTGATGCGGCTCTCCCGGTCCGGCACCTGCTCGGTCATGCCCACGAGGTGGAGCGCCCTCAGGCGGCGGGTCAGCCCGCGCTTGCGAAGGACCAGATCCGCCGCGCCCCTGATCAGCACGTCGGCATGGCTGAGCACGGCACGGACGTCCTTCATCCGGCGCGATCCGCCGCGGAGCAGGCCGTTCAGGGCTCTCCAGGGATCGTCGGGCATCACCTCCTCGTCGAGCCACGCCGTGCAGTTCAGAAGCCGCTCGCGTCGCTGGAGCTTCGGGCTCAACCGGAATCCGTGCCGGAAGCGGTAGCTGTGCGGCCCGAAGCGCACGTGGTGGAGGCCGAATCGCCGCCGGATCTCGGTCGAGGCCGCGGGGTCGAAATGGCCCAGGATGCCGCGGGGATGATCCATCAGGTAGCGGCCGACCAGATCCCGCCTGTTGCCGATGCCGCAGCGCTCGACGTCGTTCGAGCAGAGCAGCAGCCGGGCATTCTCGATCCCGCCGGCGCAGAGCACGAAGGACCGCGCCGTGACGGTGCGGCGGCTGCCGTCGCGCGCCGCGACCTCGGCCGACCGGACCTTGCGGCCGTGGGGATCGAGCTGGAGCCGCACCAGCGTGGCGTTCGTGAGCAGCCGGACGGTGTCGGGAAGGTGGGCGAGCAGGTCGGGACCCCACCGCATCAGGTCGAAGCGATTGAGGCCGTCCTTGCTGTACTGCCAGAAGAACGGCGTCAGCAGGTCCTCGTTCAGCGCAGGCTGCGGCGCCGGGCGCTTGGCGGCCGCCCAGAAGCGGTCGTCCGAATAATCGGCGCCGATGCCGAGGCCGACATACGGGGCCGTTCGCACGAGATACGGCTGCATCTGGTCGTGCGTGAGGGGCCACCCGGAACCGGGAACCCAGTCGCGCGCCTCGAAATCGATCGGATCGAACGGCGCGCAGCGGCCGGCCCAGGTGTGGGAGCTGCCCCCGAGGATCCGGTTGCGCACCAGCCACTGGTCCGTCTCCCGGGGCCAGCCGATGCTCTCGATCTCGTTCAGCGCGTCGACGGCGGGCTGGCGCTCCTCCCCGCCGCTCTCCAGCAGGATCACGCGCAGCGAACCTCCCGCCAGTTCCCGGGCGATCGTCGCGCCCGCAGGCCCGCTCCCGATCACGCAGACGTCGCAGGCCAGTTCGGTCTCAGGCGCGAGGTCGTGAAGATTCGCTTTCGGCAAAGGAAACCTCCGACGCCTGAGCCTGATGACCGCCATGAAGGACGCCGACGCTCGCCGCGCGGTCCGTCATGTCGGCATGTCAGGAGTACAGCAGTGGGAATCGGCTTCCAGTGGCGCCGAAGGATTACCTCCATGGGTGGAAGGCGGATGCGGCCGCCGCGGGGCGGCGGCCGCGAAGCCGCGCCCGGTCGCGGTGCGACCGGGCGCGGCGCTCAGGTCCGGGCTTGGCGTTCACCGCCGAAGCGGCGTTCGCCGGTGAACGCTCCGGCTCCCGGTCAGGACCAGGAGAAGGTGTTGTGCCAGGCGGCCATCGGGCTCTGCCCGGAGATCTCGGTCGCCTGGTAGGTGCCGCCGAAGGCGTCGTCCTGAATGCCGCCGCCGTAGACGACGTTCCCGGGCTGCGCCGGGTTCTGGTAGGCGCCGTTGATGAGGGTGGTGTCGTCCGCCAGCCCGAAGATCAGCGAGCCCGACAGCGGCGTGCCGCGGCCGGCTTGGCTCTCGGCGAAGTTGTCGAACGAGCGCACATCGTCGAACAGGTTGTTGCTGCCGATGTCCGTGAAGGCGCCGTTGCCCATGCGCACGGTGTCGACGTTGCGGACCGTGGTGTTCTGGGCGCCCTCCAGCATCACGCCGACCCCGCTCGGCGAGTTGTTGCCGTCGATGAGGCCGTTGGTGATCGTGACCCCGTCGCTGCCCTCGCCGACGTGGATGTTGTCCTCGGTCCAGGCCGTGTCGAGGTCGTTGACGACCGAGAAATTGTTGAGGCTGCTGTTGCCGGAGCGGTTGAACTGCACCAGCTGGCCGCGCGGGAACGGCCCGCGCATGTTGTAGCCTTCGATCCCCTCCAGGGCGGCGTTGGGCGAGTCCTGCAGGTAGATGCCCGTCGAGGCGTCGCGCACGGTGGCGCCGGTGACGCTGGCGCCCGGGCTCTGGAACAGGCTGACGCCGAACTCCCCGCCGTCGCTGTTGGGGCCGGAGGCCGGCGCGCCGGCATTGATCATCTCCACGCCCTGGATCGCCAAGCCGTCGGCGCCGACCGCGTCGATGCCGGCACTGCCCTGGTTGGCGCCGTTGTAGTGGATGCGGACGTTGCGGATGGTGACGTTGTCGTCGTCCTCGAGTTCGATGCCGACCCCGTCGGAGTAGATGTCGAGGTTCTCGATGACGTCGCCGCTGTTGGGGTAGATCGTCCCGTCGTAGCGGGTGAGGGCGGCCGAGGACGCGGCCGCGCTCTGCGCCGCCGGAGCCGTCGGCAGGTCGGCCGTCTCCGAGACGGTGGTCACCACCGGGTCGGCGACCGCCGCGGCGCCCTCTTCGGTCACCGGGGCGGCGGACGCCGTCTCGGCCTGCGTCTCCACCGCCGCGTCGGTGGTCGGGCTGACGTCCGTCGCCGCTGCGGCTGCGTCCGTGGCCGGTGTGGTGGAGGCGTCGGGCAGATCGCCGCCCGACTGCTGAGAGCCGTCGGCGGAGTCCCGCCAGCTGTTGCTCAGCTCGTTCCAGAATCCGTCGAGCGCATCCGTGTTGTTGCGAGGCGTAAACCGCATCGTATCTCCTGGCAGGTTGATGGGCCCCGGCCGGCCGGCCGCGGGCGTTCATCCCGGCCGCCGCAGGCAGCCGGGCGCAGAGCCGTGCTGGGCGCACGGCGTTCCGACACGCGCTCTCCCGCGGAGGAGAGAGGCGTCGCGTCGAACTCGGTGAGGCGGCGAGGCGCAGCCCCTGGGACGGGGCGGCTGTAATGTACCTACTAGTACAAACTCAGATGATATGTACGATTGCGTACATATTCGAGCGTATTCGCCGACGATTTGTTAAAATCATTTGATTAATCTGAAATGCCCAAATGGGGCCAGAATGAGGCGTGGCCGCGAATGCTTTCGGTTGACTTGCCTATGCTGGCAGTGCATGCGGGCACGCGAGACGGCCCCGGTGGCAGCGCTGCCATCCGCGGCGCCGGCCGGCGGCGGCGCGAGGCCGGCAGCCGGATCACCGGCCCGCTTTCGCACCCGGCTCGATCGGCAGCAGACGTCCGTTGGTGTCCTGACCGGCCTTCCGGAAGGTCTCGAACGACATTTCCGGTCCCCACAGGAACAGGGGCTCGTAACCCGGCCGGTAGACGTAGGTGTTGCGGTCGAAGCGGTTGCCGCCCGACTGGATGATGCCGGCCATCGGCTCCCCCGGCTCGACGTCCGAGGTGCCGCCCGCGCGCCCGGCCGCGTCGAAGGTCGTCCTGTTGTCGTGCACGGTGTTGTCGCGGGTCGCGTAGTAGCCGTCGCCGCGCGCGGTCGGGCGCCCCTGGTCGACCAGGATGACGCCGTGACCGCCGGGCGCGACCGTGATGTCGTTGCCGGCCACCTCGACCTCCGCCGAGCTGGCCACCGTGATCTCGGCACCCCAGACCCAGCTGCGCGGGCCGGCGCCGTTCCGGCGCAGGACGTTGTTGCGGATCGTCGCCCCGCGCGAGATCTCGAAGGCGATCCCCGAATGCGTGTTGCGTTCGACGAGGTTGGCGTCGAACAGGATCCGGTTGCAGTCGATGTCGCACCAGAGACCCGACCCGCCGTTCTCGTAGACGTGGTTGGCGCGCAGCACGACGTTGCGGGCGAGCGCGAGCTTGACGCCGCCGGCCTCCCAGTCCGGGTTGTAGCCGTGGGTGTTGTTGGCCCAGATCCGGTTGCCGAGGATCGCGAAATCCGCCCCCGTGCCGCCGACGCCGAGCTGGCCGTTGTGATGGATGTCGCTGTGGGAGAGGCTTCCGCCCGGGCTGACGACCACGCCGGCCCCGCTGTTGAAGCGCACCTCGCAATGCGTGACCTGCCAGTTGCGGCCCGCCGCGCCCTGGATCACGCCGTGCTGCGGCAGGCTGTTGTACTTCTCGATGGTGAGGCCGGCGATGCGCACGTTCTCGGCCGGGCCGATGAACGCCACGGCCGCGCGCGCCGATTCGACCACCCGCCCGGCCGGATCCATCGCGAGCGACAGGGTCCCGGCCGCCGGATCGAACAGGAAGGTGTCGGGTCCCATCTCGGCCGGGGTCGCCACCTGCCGCAACGGCACCCCGTCCACGAACAGCCCCGCCCGGCGGGTGCAGGGCCGGCCGGCCATGCACTCGCCCGTCACCCGGAGCGGCGCGGGCTGGCCGCCGGCGACCCAGAGACCGCCGAGGCGGGAGAACGCCGTGATGCGGCGCGACCCGTCGAGCACCGCGCCCGTCTCGCCGAAGAACGACTGCCCGTTGAGGGGCGTCACGACCTGCGCCCGGTGGATGCCGGCGCCGAGGCAGAAGCTGGCGCCGGGCCCTGCGCGGGTCACCGCATCCTGGATCGAGTCGCCGGGCGCGACCCGGATCGCGCCCGCCGGGCAGGACGGCCGTCCCGGCGCGGCGGGTCCCGCGTCGAGCGCGAGGGCGCCGGTCGCCCCGAGCAGGACCGCGAGCGTCAGCATCCATCCGTGCGGCAGCACCATGGTCGGGCTCCTCTGCGCGCCGCGCCCGCGCCCCGGCCGCGTCAGACGCCGGCGCGCTTGCGCAGGATGCGTCGCGTGTAATGCGTCGGTTCGAGCGCGATCGCCGTCGCGAGATGATAGAGGAACGGCGCCCATCGCCGCTTGCTGAAGTACAGCGTGGATTTCCGGAAGGCGATCCCGGCCTTGTTCTTCCGGCTGCGCGCGAGCCGCTGCATCGCGGGCTGCGCCGCCATGATGGCCCGGAAGGCCTCGAGCGAAACCTCCTGCTCGCCCCGCAGCCGCCGCAGCACGTTGAAGTCGACGTACTCGCCGAACTCGAACAGCCGCCGCAGGTTGCTCGTCATCAGGCTGCTGTGCCGGCGATGCCGCATGACGAAGTCCGGCAGGACCGAGATCCTGTAGCCCGAGGTCACCATCCGGCCCCAGAGATCCCGGTCCTCCAGCAGCACGTCCCGATAGCCTCCGACCGCCAGGACGTCGCGCCTCCTGAACATGACGGTGGGGTGGATCAGTTCGAGAAACAGCGACGGATCGTGCTCCCGGCGGCCCCGCTCGCTGTCCACCCGCGGGATGCTGACCCCGATGGTCTCGCCGAACTCGTCGATGATGTAGGCGGCGGAGGTGATCACGCTCACCTCGGGATGATCGCGCATGAAGCCGACCTGGAGGGCGAGCCGGGTCGGCAGCATGATGTCGTCATCGTCCATGCAGGCGACGAGGTCGTGCCGGGCCAGGGACAGGGCGAGGTTGCGCCCGGGCGCCAAGCCCCGGTTCTGCGGCTGGTGAACCACCCGTACCCGGGCATCCCTGGCGGCGATGCGATCGAGGATGGCGGGCGTGCGGTCGCGCGATGCGTCGTCGATGATGATCAGTTCGAAATCGTCGTACGTCTGTGTCAGCACGCTTTCGACCGATTCTTCTACATATCTTTCCCGATTATAGGCCGACATAATCACTGAGACCGACATGTCGATTTCCCTCTCTCGGAGAGATCGTCCCCGCGTGACCGCGCGGCCCGAGGGCGCCGCAACGCTCGCCGCGCGGAAACCACGAAGCCCGGCACTCCGCCGCATCGGGCCGGGGTGCCGGCGCACGCTCACCCCCTTGCATCCGCCGTCATATCAATTACAGGTTGCATAAGACTACAATTGTAACCTTCAGGCGCAGCCGTGCCGGGACATCTGATCCTGCATCACGGCCGCCTGCGCACCCACGACCGCTTCGGCACACGCGGCCCGGCGCGCCCTCGACGTCATGGCGGCATCTTTCCAGAAACCCGTCGCGGGGGCGCGGACGGAAAGGGATTACGACGAAAGATGCCGGCCGGCGGAGGAGGAGAGATCCGCCGTGCCCGGGCCGCGCGCGGGTGGCCCGAGCGAACCCGCGGCATCGGCGGACGGCGGCCCTGCCGCACGAGACCACTCTGGGCCGCACACCGCGCCGCGGCGCGGCCGCATCAGGAGGAGAACCGGTCGATTCCGTCGTAACCCGCAAGCGAAATGGCGCGATCGGCGATGGTCATGTCACGAACGTCCTGTGCTGCAATGCAGGAGAGGACCGACCGCCATGAAGACTGTTCTGGTAACTGGTGCCGGCGGATTTATCGGACACCATCTGGTCAACTTCCTCGTGGGACGCGGCTACTGGGTTCGCGGCGTCGACCTCAAGGATCCCGAATACGCGGCGACCGCGGCGCACGAATTCATCCGGGGCGACCTGCGCCTGCACGACACCTGCCAAGCCGTCACCCAGGGGATGGAGGAGGTCTACCACCTCGCCGCCGACATGGGCGGGATCGGCTTCATCAGCGGCTCCCACGCCGAGATCACGCTCAACAACACGCTGATCAGCGCGCACATGGCCAAGGCGGCCCGCGACCGCGGCGTCGGGCGCTTCCTGTTCTCGTCCTCGGCCTGCATCTACCCGACCAACCTGCAGACCTCGCCGGACGTGACGCCGCTCAGCGAGGACATGGCCTGGCCGGCCTTCCCCGAGGAGGGCTACGGGCTGGAGAAGATCTACATGGAGAAGCTCTGTCAGTACATGACGGAGGACTGGCGGATCCCGACCCGCGTGGTGCGGTTCCACAACGTCTACGGCCCGCTCGGCACCTACAAGGGCGGGCGCGAGAAGGCGCCGGCCGCGATCTGCCGCAAGGTCGCGCTGTGCCCGGACGGCGGCGAGGTCGAGGTCTGGGGCGACGGCCTGCAGACGCGCTCGTTCATGTACATCGACGATTGCGTGGAGGGGCTGTTCCGCCTGATGCAGTCGGAGTACAGCGCGCCGCTCAACCTCGGCACCGACGAGATGATCAGCATCAACGAGCTCGTCGACATCGCCGCCGAGATCTCGGGCAAGCGGGTGACGAAGCGTCACGACACCTCCAAGCCGCAGGGCGTGCGCGGCCGCAACAGCGACAACACCCTGATCCGGCAGGTGCTGGGCTGGGAGCCGCGGATCATGATCCGCGAGGGCCTCGTGCCGACCTACCGCTGGATCGAGGGCGAACTCGCCCGGTCGCAGGACGAGGGCGTCCTGGCCGCCGCCGAGTGACTCGAAGCCGAGCGAGCCGCCCCGCGTGAACCGACACGGCGGCGCGCTCCCGCGCCGCCGTCCCGCCCCTGCCGCAGGAGCCCGACGCCCGATGGCCGCAGACGCGCTGCCGCTCGACATCCGCCACCTCGTGTTCGAGGAGGCCGAGGACTCGCGCACCAACGGCGTGCACCACGTCGCCAACCGGCTCGCCCGCGAGCAGGTGCGGATGGGCGACGCGGCCCGGATCGTGCTGCTGCACCGCACCGCGGCGGGCATCGACCTCGCGCCGCAGCACTGGGCCGCGCCGGTCCAGCCGCTGCGCCTCGACGGGCCCCGTCTGTTCGGCCACGTGGTCCAGGCGGCGCCCGGCGTGTGCGACGCGCTCCTCGACGGCACCGGCCCGGCCAGCATCGTCCATGTGCACGGCGGCCGCCGGCCGGTGCTGCCGATGATCGGGCGCGAACTGATGCGCCGCGGCGTACGCTACGTCGTGACCATCCACGGGCGCTACGCCCACGTGTACGACGAGGCCCTGCGGCCGGTCCGGCCCACCGTGTCGCTGTACCTCTCGGTGTTCGAGCGCCGCTTCCTGGAGAACGCGGCCTTCGTCCATGCCCTGACGACGCAGGAGGCGGCGACGATCCGCCGGATCGCCCCCCGCGCCCGCGTGGTGATCGTCGAGAATGCGAGCTATTCGAGCGCCTTCGACGCGCGGCCGGTCTGGCCGGCCCGGCTGCGCGGCTCGGCGGCCTACCCGACCTTCGGCTTCTGCGGGCGCTACGCGACGTGGCACAAGGGGCTCGACCTCCTCATCGAGGGGTTCGCCCGCCACGGCGGCGCGGGCGGGCCCGGGCGCCTCGCGCTCGCCGGGATCGGGCCGGCCGGGACGGAGGGGGACGAGCTGCGCGCCCTCGCGGCGCGCCAGGGCGTCGCCGACACGGTGTCGGTGGGCGGCCCGGCCTTCGGGGAGGACAAGATCCGCACCCTGCGCGGCTGGGACTACTTCGTGCAATCCTCGCGCTTCGACGGCCAGCCGGTCGGCGCCCTGGAGGCGGCGCTGAACGGCCTGCCCCTGATCGTCTCGCGGGCCACCGGCCTCGGCGAGGCGGTGGAGCGCTTCGGCGCCGGATTCGTGATCGGGGACCTCTCGCCGGCGGGCGTCGCGGAGGCGCTGGGCGCCGCCGCGCGGGTGACGCCGGAGGAGTGGGTGCGGCTGTCGCGCGCCGCGCACGGCATGGCGATCGAGATCGGCGACTGGACACGCTCGGCGCACCGTCTCCGGGACCTCTACGCCGCCCCCTGGAGCGGTCTGGCACGCGTCGTCTGACCGCGCCGCAAGCCGGCACCGCCGCCGCTGCGCGAGCGGCGTGCAGGCTCGCCCGGCCTCGGCCATCCCGGCTGCGCCGGCATCGGCCGATCCGCCGAGCCCTTCTCCGCCACGCCCTTGCGGCCTCATCCCGCAAAACCCGGCACCGACGCCCCGGGACCCCGGATCGGCGAGGTCCGGAAAGTGTCCCGCCAGAACAGCCGATGATCGGGCCAGAGGGATGCCGGCCCTTTCGGGCTAGTGCCGGGGAGTGGACCCGCATCCGCTGAAAGCGCTGCCAATCCGGCCCGCACCCTGATTATACTGCGGGAAGTCTATCGTTTGTCTCAGCGACGCCATCAGTCACCCGACTTGAGCCGGCTGGGCGCAGGCCCTGGAGAGCGAACGCATGTCCGAGCGTCGTGGGGAGATCCAGTGGCTCAGGGCCGTGGCCGCGTTCGAGGTGGTGATCGTCCACTCCGATCTCGCGACGAAGCATCTCGGCGATCCGGCCGTGGTCCAGGGTTGGTACGGGCGCGTCGCCGGCATCGGGGTCGAGCTGTTCTTCGTCGTCTCGGGCTTCATCATCTGCCTGGTCGCGCCGCGGGCGCAGGGCGGCGTGAGCTTCATGCTCGGCCGGATCCGCCGCATCATCCCGCTCTGCGTGATCTTCACCTCGCTCGCGGCGGCCATCCACCTCTCGGCCGGCCGCTACCTCATCGCGCCGGCGCCGATCACGCCGGAACGCCTGCTCCGCTCCTACCTGACGCTGCCGCAATGGTCCTATCCGGTCCTGGGTCCGACCTGGACCCTGGAGCACGAGATGATGTTCTATCTCGTCGTCGCGGGGGCGCTCCTGCTCGGCGCCCCGACGCACCGGCGCAAGCTCGCGCTCGGGGCCGTGGTCGTGGCGCTCGGCTGCCTCGGCTGCTGGCTCGGGCCGTATCCGAACGTCTCGGTCTGGACCTTCCACCTGGCGAGCCCCTACATGCTGGCCTTCGGCTTCGGCTGGCTCCTGTGCTGCTGCGAGGAGGCGGGCGGACGCGAGCGCGCGGCGATCGGCGTCCTCTGCGCGGCGGCGGTCCTCCTGGCCTTCGCGGTCGGGCAGGACTGGAGCCACCGCCTCGTCCTGCGGATCGGCGTGGTCACCCTCCTGTGCGCGGCCGCGCTCCGGGCGCGCGCCGTGCTGTCGGCGGATGGCGCGCTCAACCGGATGGCGTGGCGGCTCGGCGACGCCTCGTTCAGCCTCTACCTGTCGCATTGGTTCGTGCTGTCGGCGGTCGGCAAGCTCGCGGCCGCCGCGGGCGTGCCGCATGACCTCGCGCTCCCGGTGCGGATCGCCGGCATCCTCCTGGCGATGGCGGTGGGACTCCTGACCTACCGGCTGATCGAGATGCCGATCGACCGGTTCCTGCGCGGCATGACCCCGGGCCGGCGGCGGGCCGCCCTGGCGATCCCGCCCCGCTGGGCGGCAGGCGACCTCCCCATCCCCGAGCGGGTCGCCCCCGTCATCCCGGCACGCCCGCCCGGGGGCGTCCTCGACGGGAGGGTAGGACCGTGACGGGGCGGGCCGCCGGAGACGGCGCGCCCCTGGGAACTGACGACACCCCGCCCAGACCTTGTACCGACGGTCGTTGAAGACGACCTTTGGTTCCGGTCTCGACGTGTCGCCCAGCCTCTGGCTTGGCATCGACACGTCGCGATGGCTCAACGGCCCCGTCGATCCCGGGCTTGCCCGGGATCGAGAGCGATGCGTCAGCATCCCGGGGCGATGGTGTTACGGCATCCCGCCGACGGCGTCCGCCGGCCGATCCGGTCCTTGTCGGGCGGAGAGGACCGGAGCGCCGGCGGGAGCGGATCCGCAGGCGCGGCCGTGACACACCCGCCTACCTGCACCGGCGCCGCGGCGGAGCCGCTTCGCCGCACAGCTCGTCCGGCTCCCGGATCCGCGTCTGCCGGCGCTCCACTCGTCCGGGACAGGAGGAGCGCGGGTGAGGCGATCGGGCAAGAATCGCATCGGGGACGAGCAGGACCGGCGCCGGGGAGAGCGGCCGGACGGCCGCGCCGCCCGCGGGCAGCACCGCCTGGGGCGGCTCCGCGCGCTTCCTTCCGCATGACCGTCACCGCCGAACCGGCACCCGACCGGCGGACGGGGCCGATCCGCCGTCAGGCCCGGCCGGGCTCGGCCGCATCCTGCGCGATCAGCCGGCCGAGCATCCATTGCGCGAGGGCGAGGCGGGCGATCCCGGCGAGGCACAGGGCGAGGCAGGCGCCCGCGAGGCCGAAGCCCGCCACGAGCGGCACGGCCGCCGCCAGGGTCGCGGCCGCGCCCGTGGCGTTGACGACGAGCGCCAGCCGGGCGGCCTCGACCCCGTGGAAGTACGAGCAGATCATGTCCGTGGTGTAGTTGGTGAGCGCCCACACGGCGAGGAGGCGCACCGGCAGCGTCAGGTCCCGGTAGGGCGACTCGGCCCCGTAGACGAGCGTCAGCAGCAGCTCCGGCACCAGCACGAGGACGAGGAAGAACAGCACCGCCACGGGGGCGCCCGCCAGCGCGAAGGGCCGGGCCGCCCGCCACGCCGCCGCCTTGCCGCCCGCATGGGCCAGCGCCGCAGTCTGCGGGATGATGTTGCACAGCCCGATCACCAGGGGGTTCATCAGGTTCACGAGGTTCAGCCCGGCCTGCAGGAAGGCCGCCGTCGCGGCGCCCGCGAAGGTCGCGAGGCCCCACAGCAGCAGCTGCACCCGCATGATCGCCAGGACGTTGTTGGCCAGCGACCAGCGGCCGAGGTCCCAGAAGTCCCGGGCCACCGCCGCGAGCGGGCGCCCGGCCCGGGCTCGCCGGAGGAAGCCGGCCGCCGCCGCCTGGCGCAGGGCCGCGAGGCCCGAGGTCGCCGCCATCGCCAGGAGGGCGGTCGCGAGCGACAGGCGGCCGGCCTGGGCGAGGGCGAGCACCGCGGCGACCTGCCCGAGGTAGCTCACGATGTCGCCCGGGATCGCCGCCGCGAAGCGCAGCCGCGCGAACAGGGCGCGCCGAAAGACCTCCTGCACCTGCCAGAGGGCGAAGTAGGCCCAGGCCGGCAGGACGAGGTCGGCCCGCCCCGCCAGCACGAGGCCGACCGCGATGGCGGCCATCGCCGGCAGGGCGAGGGCGGCCAGCAGCGCGAGGCTCGCCCGCAGCAGCCCCGATTCCTCGGCCGCCGCCGCGGGGGCGTGGCGGATCGAGAGCGGATAGAACACCAGCGACGCCGTCACCATGTGCAGGATCATCAGGCCGCCGAGCAGCAGCGCGAAGGTCCCGTATTCCTGCGGCGCCAGCGTCCGGGCGAGCGCGACCGTCAGCCCGAACGTGCCGATGCTCACGATGGCTTGGTCGACGAGCGGCCAGCCGAGCCGCGTCGCCTGCGCGCCGGCCGCGGCGGCCAGCCGCCGGATCGCGGCGGAGCGGGGCTGGGGCGCGAGGCTCGTCTCCCCGCCGACCGGCTCAGCGCGCATCGGCGATCCCGGGGGCGAGCGGGGCGGGCGGCGGCTCGGAGGTGCCGGCGGCGCGCCGGGCCGCCCGGCGCAGGTCCGCGAAGGCCCATTCGAGGTAGGGCCGCGTCGCCTGCATGCCGGCCGCGAAGCCGTGGCGGGGCGCGTAGCCGAGCAGGCGCTGCGCCTTGCCGCTGTCGGCGACGCCGCGGGTGAGGTAGAGGGCGGTCTTCTGCGGATCGGGCACGAACACCTCGCCGAAGACGCGCCCGCCGCGGCCGAAATAGGAGCGGTCCACCAGCGCCCGGAGGGGCTTGGGGCACGCGTCGAGCGCCGCCTGCAGCGCCTGCCGGGCCGGCGGCCAGCGCACGATGATCTGCATGACGCGCTTGGGATTGCGCGCCACGCGCGTGAGGTCGCGCATCAGACCGTGATTGGCGCGCGCGATATGGTCGAGGGGCCAGAAGCTCGGGCCGCGCACGCCGAGCGCGCGGGCGAACTCGCCGTAGAAGGTCGCCCAGGTGACGTGGTCGGGGCCCGACAGGATGAAGCGCTCGCCCACCGCCTCGGGGCGCGTGGCGGCGAGCAGCATCCCGTCGACGAGATCGTCGATGTAGACCGCGCTGCACACCCCCTCGCCCTGGTCGGGCAGCACCACCTCGCCGGTGATCAGCATCTCGGCGGGGGCGTTCGTCCAGGGCTTGCAGAACGGGCCGTACACGATGCTGGGCTGCACGATCGTGGCCGGGACGCGGCGCTCGCGCGCGGCCGCCAGCACCTCGGCCTCCATGGCGAGCTTGTCGCGCACGTAGACCCAGGACGGGTCGCCGTCGCGGGTCTCCTCGGTGAGCACGCCGTCCGGGAAGGGCTCGTAGACCGAGAAGGTGCTGACATAGACGAGGCGGCGCACGCCGTGCGCCTCGCAGGCCCGCACGATGTGGCGCGTGCCGTCGAGGTTCTGCCTGCGCGAACGCGGGTCGTAGGCGCAGTGGAAGACCACGTCGGCGCCCTCGATCGCCGCCGCGACCTGCCCGGCCTCGGCGAGGTCGGTGCGCACGAGGCGCACCGGCAGGCGCGCGAGGCGGGCGGCGCTGCCGATCTCGCGGATCAGGCAGGTGACCTCGGCGCCCGCCCGCACCAGCCGCTCGACGAGGCGCCCGCCGACGAAGCCGCTCGCGCCCGTCACCGCCACCCGCGTGCCCGGCCCGATCGTGCCGGCGGGCAGGGCGGGCGCCGCGTCCCAGGGCCGTTCGAGCGGCTGGCGGATGGCGTAGCAGGCCTCGATCGCCCGGACCGCGGCGAGCCCGGCGCCGGCGGGCAGGGAGGGCCGCTCCGGCCCCGTGACGCTGCGCAGGAAGTCGCGCATCTCGGCGTCGAACAGGGCGGGGACGAGCTGCGGCGTCAGGGTGGCGGGCGACAGGCCCTCATGCGTGAAGGCGAGCGCGTTCTCGGAGCCGGCCAGCACCTCGTTGCGGGCGAGCGCCACCTCGATGAAGCCGCGCGCGCCCTCGATCCGGGCGGTGTTGCTGAGGTCGCGGGTGCGGCTCAGCTCCAGCCGTCCGCGCCCGCCGGCGGGAAGCGCGAAGTCGAGCAGGCAATCGGCCTCCACGCCGCCATCCCCGTCGTCCAGGTAGGTCACGGGCGTGAGATCGCCGAGCCAGTGGCCGAGGAGGTCGAGGGTGTGGGCGCCGGTGTCCATCAGCACGCCGCCGCCCGAGAGGTCGCGGCGCAGGAGCGCGTCGGACCGCGTCGCCCCATCGAACACGGCGCCCTCGCGCGCCTCGACCCGCCGGATCGGCCCCAGTGTGCCGGACTCGATCAGGGCCTTGGTCCAGCGGGCGACGTGCAGGTAGCGCCGCAGCAGGCCCACGGTCAGGACGCGCCTCTGCGCCCGGGCCGCGGCCTCCATCGCCATCGCCGCGGCGGTGGTCGTGGCGAGCGGCTGTTCCATGAACACGTGCTTGCCGGCCTGCAGCAGCGCGAGCCCGAGCGGGCCGTGCGTGGCGTGCGGGGTGGCCACCACCGCCGCGTCGAAGCGGTCGGCCACCTCGGTCCAGTCGGGCGCCGTGACGGTGGCCGAGCGCCGCCGCCCGGAGCGGCCCGCCAGCAGGGCGGCCCGGTCGGCGGAGCGGTCGACGAACACCTCCGGCGCCCAGCCCTGCCGCCTGAGCGCCGGGAGCAGGTGGTGCTCGACCACCGCGCCGCAGCCGATGATGGCGAGACGTGGCGTGGCGGAGGAGGGACGCTGCGGCATGACCTGGACCTTCTGGTGAGGGAGCCGTCGCGGAGCCGGGGGCGTGCCGGACGGCGCGGATGCGGCCGGGGTGCGGGCGCCTCAGGAGGCCGCGGCGAGGCCGGCCGGGGCCGCGGCGCGGGGCGGCGGGGCGACCGGCAGCGGCGGCGCGAGCTGGTACTTGCGCGTGAGATGCGCCGAGAGGTCGGGATGCGCCCACAGGTCCGCCAGCGCCTCGTCGATGGCGATCTCGGGCTGCCAGCCGAACCGGTCGCGCATGCGCCCGATCCCGGCCGCCAGGACGGGCCGGTCCACGGCGCGGATGCGGCCCGGATCCGCCTCGACCGTGAAGTCCCGGCGCGCGATGCGGCGCAGCCTCTGGAGGATCTCCTCCACCGAGTAGGCCTGGGAGGTGCCGAGATTGACGGTGGCGCAGGTCCCCGCCGGCACCTCGCCCGCGAGCGCGGCCGCCATGAAGCCGCGCGCGGCATCGTCCACGTGGACGTAGTCGCGCCGAGGCGTGAGGTTGCCGAGGCTGATGCGGGTGTGGCCGGCCTTCAGCTGCGCGACGATCTCGGGCAGCAGGTGCGGGCTGGTCTCGCCGGGGCCGATCACGTTGAACAGGCGCACCACCACCGCCGCGAGGCCGCGCAGGCGCGCCATGTGGCGCACGTAGTGCTCGCCGTGCAGCTTGGTGAACCCGTAGATGTCGCTCGGCCCCAGCGCCGAGTCCTCCTCGTCGTGCGGGCGGGTGTCGGGGCTGTAGACGGCGCCGCTGCTGGCGAAGACGAAGCGGCAGCCGGGCGGGCAGGCCGCCAGCAGGTTGACGGTGCCGGTGACGTTGACCCGCACGGCGAGCCCCGGATCGCCCTCGCATTCCGGGATGTAGTGGATCGCCGCCAGATGGATGACCGCCTCGGGCCGGAAGGCCGCGAAGGCCGCCTCGACCTCCGCCGGATCGGTGATGTCGCCCGCGATCACGCGCAGCCGGGAGAGGTCGTCGCCGGAGAAGCGCAGGCTGCCGTAGCGCAGCGCGTCGAGGACGCAGACCTCGTGCCGCTCGGCCAGCAACCGCGACAGCGGCCGCCCGACGAACCCGTTCCCGCCGATCACCATGATCCTCATCGCAGCGTCTCCTGTGTTGGCTGTGGCGGACGGGGCCGCCCCGGGCGGCGCGGTCAGACGGAGGCCTGCGGCCGGATCTCGGGCGACTCGCCGCGCGGCCGCTCCTCGGGACCCCGCAGGGCCGCCGACCGGGCGGCGGGGGCCGCCTCCTGTCCGGGGCCGAGCCGGGGACGGGCGGAGCCGGCCTCGTAGAAGGGCCGGTAGGCCGCGAAGTGCGAGCACTGGTCGGCGAAGCGCTCGTGCCGGTGCTGGTCGAGGTCGACCTGGGTCAGCACGATCCCGCGCACCCGGATGGAGAGGTCGCGCAGGCGCTGCAGCGTGGCGGCCACCGTGCGGCGCGGCGTGCGGCCCCAGCGCACCGCGAGCACCGCCGCATCGGAGAGGCGCGCCAGCGGCAGCACGTCGAGGACCAGCATCGCGGGCGGCGCCTCGATCAGGACCACGTCGAAGCGGTCGCGGGCGAGCGCCAGGAAGGTCTCGAAGCGCTCGCCGAGGAGGTGGTCGGCCCATTCCGTCCCGGTGCCGGCGCGCAGGATCGCCACCGGGCGGACCGCGAGGTCGTCGAGGATCTCCGCCTGCTGGCCCGCCACGGCCGCCTCCAGGCTGCGCACGTCCTTGCCCGGCCGCGCCGGCTGCGTGCCGGTGGCGTCGATCACCAGGGTGCGCCTGCCGCGCCCCGCCAGGAGCTTGGCCAGCGCCATGCACAGCAGGGACTTGCCCTCGTGCGGCACGCAGGAGGTGACGAGGAGCACCTGAGGGGAGACCTGGGCGTGAGGCCAGCCGAGGGTGGCGCCCACCATCCGGACCGCCTCGTCGAACATCCGCACGGCGGCGGGATCGGAGCCGGTGGTGATCTGCGGGATCATGCTGAGGCAGCGCACGCCGGTCTCGCCCGCGATCTCGTGGCTGGAGCGGAAGCCCGTGTCGCGTCGGGCGAGCAGGATCGAGAGGGCGACCCCGAACCCCGCCGCGCCGGCGGTCGACAGGGCGACGATCAGGGGACGCTTCGGCCCGGAGGGCGCCGGCACCGGCTGGGCGCGCATCACCACCTGGGCCGACGAGGACTTCATCCCGGCCAGCGCGAGGGCCTGGGCGTGGCCGTCGCTCAGGAGCTTGAGCCGGTCGCGGATCGCCGCCGCGTTGGCCTGGAGGCTGCGCAGCTTCGCCTCCTGGCCCATCGCGCCGATCACCGCGCCCTTCAGGGCCTCGACGCGGGAGGTGAGCGCGGCCTCCTCGGCCGTCGCCGTCCTGACCTCGCTCTCCAGGTTGCCGATCGCGCGGTCGAGTTCCTGGCGCAGGCGCTGCTCGGCGTCCTGGACGGCGACCTGGGCCTGGAGCAGACGGGGATGGCGCGGCCCGGTGAGCATCAGCCCGGCGACCTCGCGCTTGGCCGTCTCGACGTTCTCCAGCATGCGCTGGATGACGGGGGCGCCGGTGAGGTCCTGGGCGGAGGGCACCCCGCCCGCCGCGAGCACCTCCCTGGCCCGGGTCAGGCGGGCCTCGGCGGCCTGCCGGGTCTGGCCGGCGGCCACGAGCTGCAGCTGGGCGTCGCGCAGCTCCTGCTGGGGCAGGTTGGAGGCCGTGCCGCTCTCGACGAAGTTCGCCTCCTGGCGGTAGCGCTCGATTGCGGTCTCGGCCTGCTCCAGCTCCCGGCGGGTCGCGCCGATCCGGCTCTCCAGCCACGCGCTCGCCCGCTCGGCCTCGGCGATGCCCATCTCCAGGCGGTTGCGCTGGTAGGCCTCCACGAAGGCGTTGGCGAGCCGCGCCGCGCGCGCCGGATCCGGCGCCGTGTAGGCCACCGTGATGAGGTAGGCGCGGGCATCGTTGGTCACCGAGAGATTCTGGGAGATCGCGGCGGCGATCCGCTCGACCTCGATCGCCGCCGCGTCCGCCGCCGGCTCGTCGTCGCGCAAGGCCAGGATCGCGTTCCGCAGATGCGACAGGAGGCCGGGCTTGGGGGCGAAGTCCGGGTCGTCCTGCAGCCGCAGGTCGGTCACGACCCGGCGCGCGACCGCCCGGGACCGGATCACCCGCGCCTCGCTCTCGACGATCGCACCGGCATCCAGGGAGGCCGCGGCCGTCTGACCCGGCTGCCCCGCCTGGACGGTCGTGGGCCGGCCGAGATCGACCTGGATCATCGCCTCCGAGGTGTAGCGGTTCGGCAGCAGCGCGCAGACGATCAGCGCGGCGACCAGCCCGCCGATCGCCAAGCCGGCGATCATCCGGCGCTGGCGCCAGATGCCCGTCAACAGGCCGAGGTTCTGGGCCTCGTAATGCTGCCTCAGATGGAGGCCAGCCTCCGTGTTCTCCTGCTCCGGAACACAGTTCATCCCGCCCTCGCGTTCGCCTTGGGGCCGATGAGGGCCGCGTGCCTGCGCGCCGCCGCCTCGGAATCGGACGTGTGGTGGACGGCCCGGGAAAGGTCGTCCGGCAGACGGATTGGACCGTGAGGCGGCCGGCCGTGGAACGTCCTATCCGGGACTACCCCGTTGGTGCCGGAGCGAACCTGTGGTTGATCCTCCGCGGTGCTGCGGTGCGAAACCGAGCCGCGCCGGGCCGGCCGCGGCGGGCCGGACGCCGTGGGGCCGAGCCCTGGCGGAGGGGTCCGGCGGCGCTCCCGCACAGGCTCTTCGGCAAAGGCTCTTCTGGAGGAGGCGGCAGCGGTGCCGGTGCCGCCGCGATCGCGCCCGGCACGTCCGCGCCGGCGGTCCGGGATGCGTCATAGCCCGGACGTCCGGCCGGAAACGCCGCGCCGCGCGGCGGTCGCGAAGGACCACCGCGCGGCGTTCGATCCGGGCGAAAACGGAGTCGTCGGAGGAGGCCGGTCCGGTGGCGGTCAGCGGATCCCGGCCTGGAGGCGGTGCGGCGCCTCCAGGGTGAGCGCGACGAGGCCCGGGTCACCCTCCTCGGCATCGGATTCGTCCTCGGCGGCGAGGGCGCCCTCGCCGCCGAGCCGGTTCTTCATGCCCCACACGGCCGCCTGGGTCCGGTTCTGGACCCGCATCTTGCGCAGGATGGCCTTGACGTGCCCCTTCACGCGCCCCACCGGGATGGCGAGCTGGCGGGCGATGTCACGGTTCGATTCCCCCCGCACCAGGCAGGCGATGATCCTGACCTCGCGCGGCGAGGGCCGAAAGGACGAGGACGGCGATGCGTCCGGCCCGGCCTCCTCGGGATCGTCGGCCTCCGGCGCCGCCGTCTCGGCCGGGGAGGGCGGCAGACAGGGCACGACCCGGTGCCCCATGAGCGCCAGTTCCACCGCCTGCACCAGGGTATCGACGCCGGTCGTGCGCGTCAGGATCGCCGAGACCCCGCATTCCAGCAACGGCACGACCTGCTCCTCGTCGAAATCGGAGCAGACGCAGATCAGGGCGCTGCACGGGAATCGCTCCCGCACCGCACGCACTTCATCGACCGTGAGTGCAACCCTGGGTTCTGACGACAGGATGACGATGGCGGGCGGTGCGGGCGGCCCGCCGCTGCGGGACGCCTCGGCCAGCCGCGACTCGGCGAACACGACCTCGAACCCTTTCGGCGCCAGCAGGCGCCGCAGCCCTTCTCGGAACAACTCGGTTCCACCGACGATCACGGTCTCCAACCGAGCGTCCCCCGCCTGCACACACGGATCGACGCTGCTCTGATGTCCATGGATCATGACAGATCTCTATGCTCTGGAGCGCTGCGAGGCGGGACTGAGTACGAATGCGTACAGATACGCCCTCTCTTGTAAGCTTCTTGACAGTCAATGCATTGACTAATGTCAAAACATGCGGAATTTGAGCGGCCAAAACCGCCAACGCCCGTAGGGCACAGGCAAAATCATATCATCCTATATTTATGCGCATTTTCATTTGCAATGTTTTATCTCTGACTTAAAGTTTTCGAAGAAAATGTTCTGTACGATCTACAACAATCGCACCACAAATAAGCAAATTCAAAGCAGTTGTTGCGTGAATTCCATACCCTCATATATCAACATTGAAGATTCTCGGAAAGACACGCACTGGTGGTATTTCTTTGCCTAATTCGGCGCGTGCTACAACCCAGCCGATGAGGGCGAGCCCCGGCGGCGCGGGACGGCCCGGGCCATCACGATCTCACGATCGGATCGTCTTGCGGTGGGATGATGAACCGGATCGTCCGGCAACCAAGCGGGCAACACCGCGCCACGATCATCGATGCCCGCCCATCGGATCGTCCCGAAACCGTGCCAGATGCAGGCGTCGATGCGTGGGAGACGCGGACATGCCGGGCGGTGAGCGTATCGGAGCCGGGGCCGTGCCGCGGCCTGCGGGCTCACGCCTCGACGGGCCGGGGCGAGAGAGCGGGCGCGGCGCCGTTGAGATAATGGGGAGCGAAGGCGGCGAAGGCCTTGAGGCGGCCGATATCCGGGATCTCGACCCGGCGGCTGCGCCACTCGACCAGCTTCTTGCGGCCGAGAAGCTTCAGCACCCGGTTGGTGTGAACGGGCGAGATCCCGATCATGTCCGCCAAGTCCGTCTGCGTGATGTCGAGTTCGAAGCCGGTCTCATCGGCGAAGCCGATGGCCTGCAGACGCACGAACAGCTCGCAGAAGAGATGGGCCAGTTGCCGGTCTGAGCCGCGCCCGACGTTGCAGAGCCATTCCTGCATGGTGTTCATGCGCAGGAAGACGTCGCGCTGGAGCGCCTCGGCGACCTTGGGATTCCATTCGGCGAGCGGCGAACCCGGCCGCGGGAAGACCCGCATGACGCGACAGGTCGTGAGGGCGCCGACCGAGTAGCCCTGCCGGCGGCTGTCGGGGATCTGGCCGCAGAACGATTCGCCCGGCAGAATCAGGGAGACGATCCGGCGCGACCCGTCCGGCAGGATCCGGTACACGCAGGCCAAGCCCTCGAGCAGGATGATGACGCTCTCCGCGCCGCACTCGTCGTAGATGTCCGCCCGGGCCGGGATGGTGAGGGAGCGCGGCGCCGGAGGGGAGGTCGAGCGCACGTCGTCGGCGGCCGCCCCCTGGCTGTCCCGCTGCCCGTGTCGAGAGTTGTGCATCGCGCGATTCCTCGGCTTGGCGCCTAGCGTGCGAACCGGTGCCCGCCCCGACGCAGGCGGGGCGACCGCCGTCGCATCAGGCCCGGCCTCGGGGTCGCGCGGCAGTATCGGAGGGTCGGACAGCCGGCGGACCGAGCGGTGCGGACGACGGCGGCGCCTGAACGCCGCGTCGGCCCGGCGGCCGGGGTGGAACGGTCCCGCTCATGCGAAGTCGGACATCCGTTGCTTCCGGGCCGAGACGGCTTCGAACGCCGCAGCATCTTCCCACTCGCCGACATATCCGCAAACTCAGTGCCACTCGCCGGACACGACAACATCAAATGTTACTCCCAGGCGATCTTACGGTTATACACTGATTGTTTAGGACCGATAGAGCGATTCCATACTTTACAGAGTGCGAACTGGACCGGAATCGACGCGTGCGCGCGGCATCGGGCCGGTCGGCGCGGGCCTTCCGGGGCTCCCGCAAGCCCCAGGAGCCATGGATCACCGGGCCGCGCCTCCGGCCTGCCCCGGGATGTCGGCCGGCCTCGGCGGCGGCCGGACGGGGGCGGGCTTCCTCGCCTGGCCGGCCGGGATGCGGCCCTTGGCCGCCGTTTCCGGGATAGCCGGGCGGGCACCGGGCGGGAGCGGAACCGGCACGTCGCCGGGCGTGACAGGCGACGCGACGGCCTGCAGTGCCAGCCCCGCGCGGGGCAGGTTCTGCGTCTCGTGCAGGGTCACGAAGCGGGGCAGGGCGGGTGCCGGCGGCGTCTCGGCCGAAGCAGCGAGGGCCGTCCCTTCGGGGTCGGCGGGCTGCGGCGCGGGAGCGATGCCCGCGGGCTCGATCGGCCGCCTGAGTTCCCCTGCCAGCACGGCCTCGGCCAGGGCCGCCTCGGCGGCCGCGCGGCCGGCCTGCGCCTGGGCCATGCTCTCATCGGCGGCGGCGAGGCGGGCAGTGGCTTCGCCGAGCGACCGGCGCAGGTCCGCGGCCTCGGTCCGGGCGGCGGCCAGGGCGGTCTCGGCCGCCTCGGCCGCGCGGGCGCGGTCGTCCGCACGGGCCTCGGCACCGAGGCGCTGCTCGCGCATCTGGCCCAGGGCCGCCGCGTCGGCCGCCGCGCGCCGCTCGGCCTCCTGCCGCGCCCGGGCGACCTGCGCCTGGGCGGCGGTCTCCGCGTTCCGCGCACGCTCGATCTCGGCGCCGAGGGCGGTCGCGCGCGCCTCGGCCGCGGCGAGGCGCTGGGCCGCCTCCTCCTGGCCCGCCCCGAGCAGGGCGGGCGGGCGGAGGGCGGGGTGCAGCACCGAGGCCAGAAAGCCCGCCAGGGCACCGGTCACGAGAGCCGCCGCCACCAGGAGGACGGCGAGACCGCGCCCGATCCGCGCCCCCGGGCGCCCCCCGCGGCGGGATGCGCGCCCGGTCTCGAAGAGATCCGGATGCTCGCGCAGGAAGGCTTCGGCCCAAGTCGCGGCCTGTCCGGTCGAGGCCTGTCCGGCGGCCTCCGGGAGCGGGAAGGCCGCGCCCGCCCGCGCAGCCCGTCCCCCGAGCGGCGCCGGACGGGCTGCGGACGCGACTCCGCCGGGCGCGAGACCGGCGGGAGAGGGGGGCTTGCCGAAGGCGGGCGTGAGCGGTCGGTGGAGCATGGTGTCCTGTGCCCTTCTGGTGCGTGGCGTCCGCCCCGCCGGCCGCGTCGGCGCGGTCCGGCCAAGCGGCCCCGGCAAGCGGCCCCGGCAAGCGGTCCCCGGAAGCCGCCGCGTCAGGCTCCGGGCGGGCACGGCGGGTCGCGCCGGCGCGCCGCCTGCAGCCCCGGCCCGCCCCTCGCGCCGACGCCGGCGTCGCCTCCCGCCGTGACATCCCTTCCGACCCCGCACTCGGCCATCATCGCCTCCGCTGCCGCGCATCGCGTCCGTGGCTCGACACGACCTTGCCAGAGCCGGGCTCGAGCCGGACGCGATCTTTCGGGGTAGACGGTCAGAAAAGACGGCCGAACGAGTGGTCGATGCTCTCAAGAAGGCCGTCTGCGCCGCCCATGACGAGGGCAAGGCGGAATTTCGAACCGGCTAATCCTGAATCGAACCACATTCGGGCGATCCGTATTCTACGCTCGACTGCCGAGATCGAAACCGCATGCAACGGCAGCCCCGGTGGCGACCGGGGCGCGGTGCCGATCCGGCGTGCCTGCGACACCCGCGGGCGCACGACCGAGCAGACCGACCCCGGCTCCGCCCCGCGGCGCCGGCGGCCGGCAGGAGGCGGCGGCCCGCCGCGGATCAGGAAGCGGAGTGCAGGATGCGCGTCGTCATGGTGGGATCCGGCTATGTCGGTCTGGTGTCGGGAGCGTGCTTTGCGGATTTCGGGCACGACGTGGTCTGCGTCGACACCGATCCGGCCAAGATCGCGGCGCTCAAGGCCGGCCGCATCCCCATCTTCGAGCCCGGCCTCGACGCGCTCGTCGCCGAGAACACCCGCCAGGGCCGCCTCACCTTCACCACCGACCTTGGCCCCGCCGTCGCGAGCGCCGACGCCGTCTTCATCGCCGTCGGCACGCCGTCGCGCCGCGGCGACGGCTTTGCCGACCTCTCCTTCGTCTTCCAGGCCGCCCGCGACATCGCCCGGGCCCTCGCCCGCCCCACGGTGGTGGTCACCAAGTCCACCGTCCCGGTCGGCACCGGCGACGAGGTCGAGCGCATCATCCGCGAGACCAACCCCGCAGCCGAGGTCGCCGTCGCCT
>NZ_BPQQ01000004.1 GCF_022179325.1 Methylobacterium isbiliense
TACAACGGCGACCAGCGTGCGAAGGTACGCCGCACGCTGGTCGCCGTTGTATATAACGTGCGTTGCGTATCCGTTGCACGGGATGCCGCGAATAAAAACACGTGTTGCTCAACATTAAAGCAGTTTTGTCTCTGCTCTTTCTGGCGGCATCTTGCAGGTGCGAAGTACAATGCTGTGCTGCCGGATGACGCGTTCGGCGTCACGCCTCTCCCGCGTGCAGTTTGCCCTAAGCTTGAGCGTTCTGCCTACAGCATGTGCATGCCGGCGCCGCCCGGTCGCCTGCCCGCCCGGCGGGCAAACCGGAAGCGGGACGGCCCCGATTTCGCCCCGGGCCGCCCCGCCTTGGCACAGGCCGTGCTTATGGAGCGGCGGCCGTGGGAGGCAAGGGAATGCTGACGCCCCCTCCAGCGTCACGTATTGCACGACGAGAGGCTTGAAATGCCGAAGTTTAAGCTCGAATACATCTGGCTCGACGGGTACACGCCGACACCGAATCTTCGCGGCAAGACGCAAATCAAGGAATTCGACAGCTTCCCGGCGCTGGAGCAGCTTCCTCTTTGGGGTTTCGACGGCAGCTCGACCAAACAGGCCGAGGGCCACAGCTCGGATTGCGTGCTGAAGCCGGTCGCGATTTATCCCGACCCGGCCCGCACCAACGGCGCGCTGGTGATGTGCGAGGTGATGATGCCGGATGGCGTCACGCCGCATGCCTCGAACAAGCGCGCCACCATCCTGGATGACGAGGGCGCGTGGTTCGGCTTCGAGCAGGAGTACTTCTTCTACAAGGACGGGCGCCCGCTCGGCTTCCCCGAGGCCGGCTATCCGGCGCCGCAGGGCCCCTACTACACCGGCGTCGGCTACAAGAACGTGGGCTCGATCGCCCGCCAGATCGTCGAGGAGCACCTCGACCTCTGCCTCGCGGCCGGCATCAACCACGAGGGCATCAACGCCGAGGTCGCCAAGGGCCAGTGGGAATTCCAGATCTTCGGCAAGGGCTCCAAGAAGGCCGCCGACGAGATCTGGATGGCCCGCTACCTGCTGCAGCGCCTGACCGAGAAGTACGGCGTCGACGTCGAGTATCATTGCAAGCCGCTCGGTGACACAGACTGGAACGGCTCGGGCATGCACTGCAACTTCTCGACGCAGTACATGCGCGAGACCGGCGGCAAAGCGTACTTCGAGGCGCTGATGAAGGCGTTCGCGGATGCCCGCGCCGACCACATCGCCGTCTACGGCCCCGACAACCACATGCGACTGACCGGCAAGCACGAGACGGCGTCGATCGACACCTTCTCGTGGGGCGTGGCCGACCGCGGCGCCTCGATCCGCGTGCCCCACAGCTTCGTCAACAACGGCTACAAGGGCTATCTCGAGGATCGCCGCCCGAACTCGATGGGCGACCCCTACCAGATCGCCTCGCAGGTGCTGAAGACGATCGCCACGGTGCCGACCGAGAGCGTCTCGGCCGCGGCCTGAATCCGGCGCGGGCCTCGGGTCCGCGTCCCTCTTGTGCAGCGAGGAGCCGCCTCCGGGCGGCTCCTCGTCTCGTCTCCGGGTCTCACTGCGGCCGGCAGGCCTCCGCGGCGACGGGGCCGAGCACGATGTCGCCCTGGCGCGGCATGTTCGCGGTGAAGGGCCATGTGCCCTGCATCCCGAAGGTGCCGCGCCCGAAGGTGGTGGCGAGTTCGTTCGTGCCGAGTTCGATGTAGCAGCGGTCGAGGATCGCCTCGTAGGTGAGGTGGGCCTGCGCCGCCGGGGCGATGCCGGGCGCCAGCACCGGCGAGCAATAGGCCGCGAGATCGAACGTGCCCGGCTCCACGAGCCGCACGCTCCGCGTGCGGCCCGGCGGCACCACGAAGGCCGGTCCGCCGTTCTGGCTGCCGACCAGCGTCAGGGCCGAGCGGTTGACGATGCGCCGCGTGCAGGCGGCGGCGGCTTCGCCCACACAGGCCGGCAGCAGGAGGGCGGTCGCCGCGGCGCAGAGCAGGCGTCGATGGGCAGCGTTCATGTCGGGGACCCTTCGCCATCGGTGAGGCGGCGCGCCTCCACGAGGCGACGCCCAAGCTTCACTCAGAAGATGGCGGGCGGGCGGGGCGCGTCAACGCCGGGGCGTGCCGCTCCCTGTGCGTAGGGCCGGCGTCACCCCGGCATCTGGCCGGCGGCGCCCGTGGGGCTCGGCGCGGCATCGGGGGCGTCGCCGCCCAGGAGCGCGTTCGACCCGGCCTCGATCCGCTCCTGGATCAGGTCGAAGAAGACTTCCCGCTCGAGCCCCGGCGGGATCGGCGGCAGGAAGGCGATCACTGCGGTGCCGGGGCGGCGGTGCAGGCTGTTGCGCGCCCAGAGACGCCCGGTGTTCAGCGCCACCGGCAGGCAGGGCACGCCGAGGCGCGCGTAGAGGTGTGCGACGCCGAACTTGTAGGCTGGGGGCGCGCCCGGCGGGCGGCGCGTGCCTTCGGGGAAGATGATCAGCCGGTGCCCTTTCGCCATCGCGGCGGCGGCCTCCTCGTTCATCAGCGCCAGCGCCCGCGAGCCCTTGGAGCGGTCGATCGCCACCATCTCGCTGCGGGCGAGATACCAGCCGAACAGCGGCAGCCACAGCAGCTCGCGCTTGAGGATGTAGGTGAAGTCGTCGAGCACCGTGACGAGCGCGATGGTCTCCAGCGCCGACTGGTGCTTGGCC
The DNA here is from genome assembly GCF_022179325.1 of Methylobacterium isbiliense. Taxonomy (GTDB): domain Bacteria; phylum Pseudomonadota; class Alphaproteobacteria; order Rhizobiales; family Beijerinckiaceae; genus Methylobacterium; species Methylobacterium isbiliense. Next base: position 2,681 of record NZ_BPQQ01000004.1, read on the forward strand.
GCCACCATGACCCCGCCGGGCGGAATGTGCTCCAGGCCCCGGAACTCCACCCGGATGCCGACGAGGACGCGCAGGAGCCACAGCGTCACCCGCCCCCAGGTCTGGGCGAGCCAGAGCACGCTGCGCCGCGAGACGAGCAGCGGCAGGCCGCCGATCAGCATCAGCGCGGTGACGAGATAGAAGGCGATGTTGAACGCGAGCGAGCGAAGGAAGAGCATGTCGGACCTTGGGCGCCGCACCGGCGCGCGGGACCGCCTCCATAGCCTCAACGCCCCGCCACGGCCACTCCCGCACGGGTCCCCGCACGCGGGGCCGCACCTGTGGCTTGGCTGCTCTTGTGGGCCTGGTGAGCCGGCTGATAGAGCCGGAAGGGGTCCGCGCTCCCGCAGGCCCTGCAGCCAGCGAGCGCGCATGCCCGTCACCCTGTCCGCCTCCGCGCCCATCGTGGTCTTCGACCTCGACGGTACGCTCGCCGAGACGGCGGCGGATCTCGGTGCCACGCTCAACGTCGTGCTGGCCCGCGAGGGGTTGCCGCCCGTGGACCTGACGCGGGCGCGCGACCTCATCGGGGCGGGCGCCCGCGCGCTGATCGAGCGCGGCTTCGCCGCGGCGGGTCGGGACCTCACCCGCGAGCGGCTCGATGCGCTGTTCCGGGTCTTCCTCGCCCATTACGGGCAGCACCTGTGCGACGCCTCGCACCTCTTCCCGGGCGTCCTCGCCTGCCTCGACCGGCTGCGGGCGGGCGGCTACCGACTCGCGGTCTGCACCAACAAGGTCGAGGACCATTCGGTGCGGCTCCTGACGCTGCTCGGCGTCGCCGACCACTTCGCGGCGATCTGCGGGCGCGACACCTTCCCGTACTGCAAGCCCGATCCGCGCCACCTGACGCAGACGATCGCGCGGGCGGGCGGCGATCCGGCCCGGGCCGTGATGGTGGGGGATTCGCGCACCGACATCGCGACCGCCCGGGCGGCCGGCATCCCGGTGGTGGCGGTGCCGTTCGGCTACACCGACGTGCCGGTGCAGGATCTCGGCCCCGACGCGGTGATCGACCACTTCGATCAGCTGTTCGACGCCGTCGAGGCGATGGCGGGCCGCACGCGCACGGCGGCCTGACGCGGGCCGCCGATGCCGCCAGCGGGCCGGATGCGGCGATCCTCCGAGATCGCCCGAATGGCCGGCCTCCCGGCGAGGCATCCCGATCATTCATCCCCGGCGCCTTGCTATCGGGGCCGGGGTATCCCATAATAGAGCGATCGATTTTTGGCCGGATCTCCGGGCCTCTCCGCCCCGCTCGCGCCGGGCGCACGCTCTGACACTCTCTCCAAATCCTATCGATGAGCCGAGTTTGGCCGCGATGAGCGCGTGCCAAGCTCATCTATACACTTGCCTAGACGACAGAGACGATCATGAGCATCGGCACCGTGAAGTGGTTCAACGGCCAGAAGGGCTTCGGTTTCATCCAGCCGGACGACGGCAGCAAGGACGTGTTCGTCCACATCTCGGCCGTCGAGCGCGCCGGGATGCACTCCCTCGCCGAGGGGCAGAAGGTCTCCTACGAGCTGGAGACCGACCGCCGGAGCGGCAAGCAGTCGGCCGGCAACCTCAAGGCTGCGTAGCCTCGGGGCCGGGGATGCGCGTCTCGACGCGCGCATCCTCACCATGGAAAGTCACTCTACACCATAAGTCAGGTCATCATTTTGAATTTCGATTTCATTTCGAATACCGATAACGGAAATACTCTCGGCGATGTGCCGACCTTTCAGGTTCAGCAAATCTGGCAGCAGCGCGACGACGAGCGGATCGACGTCAGCCATCTGATCGACCGAACCTACGGCTATCAATCGGAGCGGGAGCTGCGCTGGCATTTGGCCGACCGGTTCTCACGTCCCGTGCGAAGCCTCAGCCTGAGCCGGGTGTGACCGATGGGCGCCTTCAAGGAGGACCGGTTCAGCGACCGGTTGAAGTCGGCGGGCGAAGCCAGGAAGGCCATGCTGGCGCGCTTCCAGGAGCGGCCTGCGGCCGACGACCCGGCTCTCGCCGCACGCCGTGCCGAGCGGGAGGCGATCAGCACGGCGCGGGCCGTGCGTCTCGCGGAGCGGGAGGCGGTTCGGCACGCGGAGGTCGCCCGCGTGGAGGCCGAACGGGTCCGTCTGCGCGAGCAGGCCGCCGCCGATCAGGCGCGCGATGCCGCCGAGGCGCAGGCCCGCGCGGCGAAGCTACAGGCCGACCAGAAGGCCGCGCGCGACGCCCGTTATGCCGCCCGCAAGGCGCGCCGCGGCGCCTGAGCGCGTCCGGCATCGGAGCGCTGCAACGTCGCTCAGAGTGGAGGTATCGAGTCATGTCGCACAAGTTCAAGCTCAACCAGCGTGTGCAGATGGTGCGGATCGGCTTTTCGGATTCGCGTGCGAGCAGCGGTGAAACCTTCGAGATCGTGCGCCTCATGCCGGAGGACCGCACCGGCGAGGCGTGCTATCGGATCCGTTCCGGGATGGCCGAGCGGGCCGTCCGCGAGAGCGAGATCGCGCCCACGCGCTGACCGCACCCGCACGGACGATGTCCAACGGCCTGTCCTCTCCCATCGGGAGGGTGTCGTGCCGACCGATCTTCCTCAACGATCCGGACCGTCCGCGTCCGCCGCCCGGAGGCTCGAACTCGCCGTCATCCGGCTGCGACTGGGCGTGATCGGTTGGCGGCTCGATCGAGCCCGCCGCCGGCATGATCATCATGGCGTACTCCGGCAGCTCGACAGCTGGGCCGTTTTGCAGGACCAGCGCATCGCCTGTCTCGGGCGGCATGCGCCCCAGGGGCTCGTCCGGTCGCATGACGAGACCTGCGCCCGCATGCGCGCGACACTCCGGCGGATCGATCGGGAAAGCCGTCGCCTGAGCTGGGCCATGGACCGCATGCGGCGGGCGCGTTCGGCGCAGGACCGACGCGCCTATGGCCAAGCCGAACGTCTCGGCACGATCGCGAGCCGTCGGCTCGAGGCGCTGTGGGCCTCGCTCTAGACAGCTCTTCCAGTCCGGGATCGGGCCTTCTTCAGCCGTCCGACGAGGAAAAGCGCCGGGGGCCGGATGGTGGGCGCGACAGGGATTGAACCTGTGACCCTTCGCGTGTGAAGCGAATGCTCTCCCGCTGAGCTACGCGCCCGGTCCGGCGGCTTCTAGGCGGGGTGCGGGCGGGCGTCAAGGCGTCCCGTGGCGCATTTCGGTCGGCGCGGGCGCGGTCCGCTCACCGGCAGGACGGATTTTTCCCGCAGTCCAGGCGCGACAGGCCGCGCGCGGATGCGTAGAAGCCCGGCATGGCTCCCGTCGTCCGCTTCGCCCCCTCGCCCACGGGCTATCTCCACATCGGCAATGCCCGCACGGCCTTGTTCAATGCGCTGTTCGCGCGGGCGCGGGGCGGCACGGTCGTGCTGCGGCTCGACGACACCGACACGGCGCGCTCGAGGCCGGAATTCGCCGCGGCGATCGCGCAGGATCTCGACTGGCTCGGCATCGCGCCCGACCGCGCGGTGCGCCAGTCCGACCGGGTGGCCCTGTACGACGCGGCGGCCGAGCGGCTGAAGGCCGCGGGCCGCCTCTACCCGGCCTACGAGACGCCCGAGGAACTGGAGCGCCGACGGCGGCGGCAGCTCGGGCGCGGCCAGCCGCCGGTCTACGACCGGGCGGCCCTGCGCCTCACGGCCGAGGAGCGCGCGGCGCTGGAGGCCGAGGGCCGCCGGCCGCACTGGCGCTTCCGGCTCGACCCGGGCGTCGTGGCCTGGACCGACCTCGTGCGCGGCGAGTGCCGCGTGGAGGCGGAGTCGCTCTCCGACCCGGTGCTGGTGCGCGCGGACGGCAGCTACCTCTACACGCTGCCCTCGGTGGTGGACGACGCCGAGATGGGGATCACGCACGTGATCCGCGGCGAGGACCACGTGACCAACACGGCGGTGCAGATCCAGATCCTCTCCGCCCTCGGGGCGCCGGTCCCGGCCTTCGCGCACCACAACCTCATCACCACGGCGAGCGGGGAGGGGCTGTCGAAGCGCCTCGGCCACCTCTCGCTCCGGGGCCTGCGCGAGGCGGGCTACGAGCCGCTGGCGGTGGCGGCGCTCGCGACGCTCACGGGCTCCGCGGAGGCGGTGCGGCCCGTGACGGATCTCGGCGAACTGGCGGGGCTCCTCGACCTCGCGCATGTCTCGCGCGCGCCGGCGAAGTTCGACACGCACGACCTCGACCAGCTCAATGCCCGGCTCGTCCACGCGATGCCGTACGATGCGGCAGCCGGGCGCCTCGCGGAGCTCGGGGTGCCGCGTGAGGCCGGGGAGGCATTCTGGATGGCGGTGCGGGCGAATCTCACCCGCGTGGCGCAGGCCGGGCCGTGGTGGGGCGTGGTGCAGGGACCGGTGACGCCGGTGATCGCGGATGCGGCCTTCGCGGCGCGCGCCGCGGCGCTCCTGCCGCCCGAACCCTGGGATGCCTCGACCTGGAAGGCCTGGAGCGAGGCCGTGAAGGCCGAGACCGGGCTCAAGGGCAAGGCGCTGTTCCTGCCCCTGCGCCTCGCGCTCACGGGCCTCGACCACGGGCCGGACCTCGCAGGCCTGCTGCCCCTGATCGGCCGCGCCCGCAGCCTGCGGCGGCTCGCGGGCGAGAGCGCCTGACAGTGGGGGAGTGCAGAGGGCGTCACGCCCTCTGCCGGGGCGTCCAGGGGCGGCGCCCCTGGATGGCGCCGCTCAGATCCCGGCCGATAGCCGGCGGGGACGCGCTCCGAGGACCGCGAGTGAGACATCGAACATGCCCCTGACGGCGTCGCTCCACAGCGACAGGAGCGTCGGCGGGGCCACCGGGATCACCGCATGCGCCTCGTGGCCGCCGAGGCGCAGGTCGGCATCGAGCTTGCCGGCGAGCCCGAGCATCGCCCGGTTGGTGGCCAGCGTGCGCAGGTGCACCCGCGCAACGCCGGCATGGCGGGCCGCGCCGCGCAGGCGGGTGGCGAGCGCGGTGCCGAGGCCGCGGCGGCGATAGGCCCGCTCGACCGTGAACGCCGCTTCCGCCTCGGGGCCGAGCCCGCCGGCCTCCATCGGCCGCAATTCGCCGACGCCGCGCAGCACGCCGTCCACGAAGGCGCCGAAGACCACGCCGTCGCGGGCGAGCGCGCCCGCCCCGTAGGCCTGCGCCCCGGCCTCGCTCACCGTTCCCATGAACCGGCTGAACCGCGTCTCGCGATCGAGGCGCCGGAAATGGGCCTCGACCGCCGCCCGGTCGGCCGGCCAGAGCCGCCGGATCAGACATCCGTCCGCATCGTGATGGGACATGGCTTCTCTACTCCAGGATGACGACACCCCCTCGCCGTCCCGGACATTTCCTTCCCGTACCCGGCCGCGGCCAGGCATTGTGCAATGCAGCAAGGGGCGCCGCCGTTCCGGGCCGGGCGCTCGGGGCCGCCCTGCCGGTGGCGCATGGTTCCGCCATGAAACGACCGCATTGCACCACGGCGCCCGGCGGTCTAAGCCCGGGGGTGTGACCCACAGCCCCGTTTTCCCCGCCTCCGCCGGTCCCGTTGCGGCTCGCTACGACGCCCTGGTCGAGAGCGGCGCGATCGAGCGTGATCCGGCCCAGACCGGCCTCGTCGCGCAGCTGGATGCCCTGATCGACACCCTGGAGCGCGTGCCGCCGGCGGAGAAGCCGGGCGTGTTCGGGCGGCTGTTCGGACGCCGGCCGGAGCCGGCCGCGGCCCCGAAGGGCCTCTACGTCTGGGGGCTCGTCGGGCGCGGCAAGACGATGCTGATGGACCTCTTTCACGAGGCGGCGCCGGGTCCCAAGCGCCGGGTGCATTTCCACGCCTTCATGGGCGACGTGCACGACCGCATCCACCGCCACCGGCAGGCCGTGAAGGCGGGGGAGGCCAAGGGCGACGATCCGATCGCGCCGGTGGCCGAGGCGCTGGCCGAGGAGGCGCGCCTCCTCTGCTTCGACGAGTTCACGGTGACGGACATCGCCGACGCGATGATCCTTGGGCGGCTGTTCACCGCCCTGTTCGGGCACGGCGTGGTGATGGTGGCGACTTCGAACGTCGCGCCCGACCGGCTCTACGAGGGAGGGCTCAACCGGGCGCTGTTCCTGCCGTTCATCGGGCTGCTGCTGGAGCGGGTGGAGGTGGTGCGCCTCGATTCACGCACCGATTTCCGGCTGGAGAAGCTCGGCGGCAGCCCGGTCTACCACGTGCCCGCGGACGAGGCCGCCGCGGCGGCGCTGACGCGCGCCTTCCGGGCCCTCACCGGCCGGGCGCAGGGCAGCCCGGCGACCATCGCGGTGAAGGGGCACGAGGTCTGGATTCCCGAGGCGGCGGCCGGGGTCGCGCGCTTCACCTTCGCGGATCTCTGCGCGCTCCCCCTCGGCGCGGCCGACTACCTCGCGCTCGCCGAGCGGTTCCACACCCTGATCGTCGAGGCCATCCCGGTAATGGGGCTGCCCCAGCGCAACGAGGCCAAGCGCTTCATCACGCTCGTCGACGCGCTCTACGACACCCGCACCAAGCTCCTCGCCTCGGCGCAGGCCGAGCCGGTCGATCTCTACCGGGCCGAGTCCGGCCGCGAGCTGTTCGAGTTCGAGCGCACGGCCTCGCGGCTGATCGAGATGCGTTCGGAGGAGTACCTCGCCCTTCCGCACGGGCGTCCGGATTCGGAGGCGTCGGGGCGCAGCACCGGCCTCGTCGAGACCTGAGGGACGGCGCCCGCGCCGGAGGACTTTCCGCTGCGCGCAGGCCCGGCTAACCTCAAGGCCCGACGGAAGGGGCCGCCCCTTCCAGCCCGCCCCCGCCCCGATCATGCCCCGCGGCCATCCCGGCGCCGATCCCCGCGACGAACCGGATGCGCCGGGCGACAAGGCGCGCCCGCCGCGCGCCGGGGCGGTGCGCCTCTCCCCGGACGGGCAGCTCCTCGTCGGGCCGGCGGCCCGCGCGCGGGCGGCACCGCCGTCGGCCGACGCGCGGCTGCTCGCCATCGCCGGCGAGCATCTGCGCCGCCTCGGGCACCGGCAGGTGACGGTGGTGGGCGTGGCGGCGGAAGCCGGCATGACCCACGCCAACGTCTACCGCTACTTTCCCTCGAAGACCGCGCTGGTCGACGCGGTGGCGGGGCGATGGCTGCGGGAGGTCGAGGCCGAACTCGCGGCGATCGCCGACGCGCCGGACCCGGCCGACGACAAGCTGGAACGCCTGCTCCTCGCGCTCGCGGCGCTGCAGCGGGAGGTGCTGACGGGAGACCCGCGTCTCTTCGCCGTGCATCTCGACGCCACGGTCGAGTCCCGGCCGATCGCCCGGCGCCACCGCGGGCGCCTGCGGCTCCTAGTGGAGCGGGTGATCGAGGAGGGGCTGAATGCCGGGACCTTCGCGTTGCGCGACCGGGAGCGGGCGATCGCCTTCGTGTTCGACGCCAGCCACCGCTTCATCCATCCGGCCTCGGTCCAGCTCGACGCCGAGGTGCCCCGCGACCTGATCGAGACGCGGTTCGGCGCGGTGATCCGAGCCATCCTGCGGGTTCTGCGCACCGGGACGCTGTGAGCCGAATGACAGATCCGGCAATTTGTAATGAGGCTTGGCAGCAAGGCTAAGACTCTGGCCCGTCGAGACGAATCGCGCCCGTTGACCATCCGGAATACGGCTCGTCTGGCCTGATCCCTGCATCGACCAGCCCGTTCGGGTTGTCGGCCCGGGGCTTTTCCGCCAAACAAGCCTGCGCCGGCGCGGGGTCCCTCGCGAGCGGATCCCGGCCCCTGACGGTTCCATCACACCGCGAAGGATCGGTTCTCACATGGCACGCAAGAAGATCGCGCTGATCGGCGCCGGGCAGATCGGCGGCACGCTCGCGCACCTCGCCGGCCTCAAGGAACTCGGCGACGTCGTGCTGTTCGACATCGCCGACGGCGTACCGCAGGGCAAGGGCCTCGACATCGCCGAATCCGCGCCGGTCGACGGCTTCGACGCCAAGTATTCGGGCGCGAGCGACTACGCGGCCATCGCGGGCGCCGACGTGGTGATCGTGACGGCCGGCGTGCCGCGCAAGCCGGGCATGAGCCGCGACGACCTCATCGGCATCAACCTCAAGGTGATGGAGGCGGTGGGCCAGGGCATCAAGACCCATGCCCCGAACGCCTTCGTGATCTGCATCACCAACCCGCTCGACGCGATGGTGTGGGCACTGCAGAAGTTCTCCGGCCTCGCCCCGAACAAGATCGTCGGCATGGCCGGCGTGCTCGATTCCGCCCGCTTCCGCCACTTCCTGGCCGAGGAGTTCCAGGTCTCGGTGGAGGACGTCACGGCCTTCGTGCTCGGCGGCCACGGCGACGACATGGTGCCGCTGGTGCGCTACTCGACTGTGGCCGGCGTGCCGCTGCCTGACCTCGTCAAGATGGGCTGGACGAGCCAGGAGAAGCTCGACGCGATGGTCGAGCGCACCCGCAAGGGCGGCGGCGAGATCGTCAACCTGCTCAAGACCGGCTCGGCCTTCTATGCCCCGGCCGCCTCCGCGATCGCGATGGCGGAGAGCTACCTGAAGGACAAGAAGCGGGTGCTGCCCTGCGCGGCCCACCTCTCCGGCCAGTACGGCGTCGAGGGCCTGTTCATCGGCGTGCCGATCGTGATCGGCGAGAACGGCGTCGAGCGCATCGTCGAGGTGGAGTTCTCCGCCGACGAGAAGGCGATGTTCGAGAAATCCGTCAATTCCGTGAAGGGCTTGGTCGAGGCCTGCAAGGGCATTAACGCCGCGCTGGCCTGAGGCTCCGGGGACGACGGGGGTGCCGCGGGCGGCACTCCCGGCACCGCCGCCTCCGCCGCTCCCATCCGCCCAACGCCATCCGCACATCCGGGAACGCCCATGAACATCCACGAATACCAAGCCAAGGCCGTGCTGAAGGAGTTCGGCCTGCCGGTCTCGAACGGCAAGGCGATCTTCAAGGCCGCCGAGGCCGAGGCCGCCGCCCAGGAACTCGGCGGTCCGCTCTGGGTGGTGAAGTCCCAGATCCACGCCGGCGGGCGCGGCAAGGGCAAGTTCAAGGAGGCCGAGGCCGGCGAGAAGGGCGGCGTGCGCCTCGCCAAGTCGATCGACGAGGTGAAGACCTTCGCCGAGCAGATGCTCGGGCGCACCCTCGTGACGATCCAGACCGGCGAGGCCGGCAAGCAGGTCAACCGCCTCTACATCGAGGACGGCTCGGACATCGAGACCGAGTTCTACCTCTCGATGCTGGTCGACCGCGAGACCGGCCGGGTCGCCTACGTGGTCTCGACCGAGGGCGGCATGGACATCGAGCAGGTGGCCCACGACACGCCCGAGAAGATCGTGACCTTCTCGGTCGATCCGGCCACCGGCGTCATGCCCCATCACGGCCGTGCGGTTGCGAAGGCGCTCGGCCTCACCGGCCCGCTCGCCAAGGAGGCGGAGGACCTGACCGCCAAGCTCTACCGGGCGTTCACCGCCAAGGACATGAGCATGCTGGAGATCAACCCGCTGATCGTGACCCGGGACGGGCACCTCAAGTGCCTGGACGCCAAGATCTCCTTCGACTCCAACAGCCTCTACCGCCATCCCGACATCGTGCAGCTGCGCGACGTGACGGAGGAGGACGACAAGGAGATCGAGGCCTCGAAGTACGACCTCGCCTACATCGCGCTCGACGGCACCATCGGCTGCATGGTGAACGGGGCGGGCCTCGCCATGGCCACCCTCGACATCATCAAGCTCTACGGCGAGGAGCCGGCGAACTTCCTCGATGTCGGCGGCGGCGCCTCGGAGGAGAAGGTCACGGCGGCGTTCAAGATCATCACCGCCGACCCGAACGTGAAGGGCATCCTCGTCAACATCTTCGGCGGGATCATGAAGTGCGACGTGATCGCCAACGGGGTGATCGCGGCCGTGAAGGCGGTGGGCCTGCAGGTGCCGCTGGTGGTGCGCCTCGAGGGCACGAACGTCGAGAAGGGCAAGGAGATCATCCGGAATTCCGGGCTCAACGTGATCCCGGCCGATGATCTGGACGACGCGGCCCAGAAGATCGTCGCGGCGGTCCGCAAGGGCTGAGGCGGCCCCGCCCCACCCGAACGCAAGCACCCTTCTGGAGACCGTCCGTGTCCATCCTCATCGACAAGAACACCAAGGTGATCTGCCAGGGCTTCACCGGCAAGAACGGCACCTTCCACTCCGAGCAGGCGATCGCCTACGGCACCAAGATGGTCGGCGGCACCTCGCCCGGCAAAGGCGGCGCGACGCATCTCGGCCTGCCCGTCTTCGACACCGTGAAGGAGGCCCGCGAGGCCACCGGGGCGGAGGCCTCGGTGGTCTACGTGCCGCCGCCGGGCGCCGCCGACGCGATCTGCGAGGCGATCGACGCCGAGATCCCGCTGATCGTCTGCATCACGGAGGGGATTCCCGTCCTCGACATGGTGCGGGTGAAGCGTTCGCTCGAAGGCTCGAAGTCGCGCCTGATCGGCCCGAACTGCCCCGGCATCGTCACGGCGGGCGAGTCGAAGATCGGCATCATGCCGGCCAACATCTTCAAGCCCGGCTCGGTCGGGATCGTGTCGCGCTCCGGCACGCTCACCTACGAGGCGGTGTTCCAGACCACCAACGAGGGCCTCGGCCAGACCACGGCGGTGGGCATCGGCGGCGATCCCGTGAAGGGCACCGAGTTCATCGACATGCTGGAGATGTTCTTAGGCGACGACAGGACCGAGTCGATCGTGATGATCGGCGAGATCGGCGGCTCGGCGGAGGAGGAGGCGGCGCAGTTCATCGCCGACGAGGCCAAGCGCGGGCGCAAGAAGCCGATGGTGGGCTTCATCGCCGGCCGCACGGCGCCTCCGGGCCGCCGCATGGGCCATGCGGGCGCCATCATCTCGGGCGGCAAGGGCGGCGCCGAGGACAAGATCGCCGCCATGGAGGCGGCCGGCATCAAGGTCTCGCCCTCGCCGGCCCGCCTCGGCAAGACCCTGGTCGAGGTGCTCAAGGGCTGAGCGGCCTCGCGGTCCTGCGGCCCGCGCATGGCAGCCGCCGTGCCCGGACCGCCGGGTCCGGCCTCGATGCGACGATGATCCTCAGGATGCCCGGCTCCCGGGCATCCCCCCTCACCGAACAGGCCGCCCTCCCACGGGCACGAGACCCGGCCGAACCTGCGGGACGACAGACGCCATGGCACGCCAGGACGCGAACGACGCCCTCCTCGGAACCTCGTTCCTCTACGGGGCCAACGCCGCCTACATCGAGGACCTGTACGCCGCCTACACGCGCGACCCGAACGCGGTGGATCCCGAGTGGCGCGCCTTCTTCGCCGGGCTGAAGGAGGACCAGGCGATCGTCGTCAAGAACGCCGAGGGCGCGTCCTGGACCAAGCCGAACTGGCCGGTGGCGGCCAACGGCGAGATCGTCTCGGCCCTCGACGGCAACTGGACCACGCTGGAGAAGGCGGTCGGCGAGAAGATCAAGGCCCGCGGCGAGGCCAAGGGCGCGGCGGTCTCCCCCGCCGAGGTGCAGCAGGCGACGAAGGATTCGGTGCGCGCGATCATGCTGATCCGCGCCTACCGCATGCGCGGCCACCTGCACGCCAAGCTCGATCCCCTCGGGCTGCAGCCCCGCAGCGACCAGGAGGAGCTGCACCCGCAGCATTACGGCTTCACGGAGGCCGACTGGGACCGGCCGATCTTCCTCGACAACGTGCTGGGGCTCGAATTCGGCACGATCCGCGAGATCGTGGCGATTCTGGAGCGCACCTACTGCCAGACCCTCGGCGTCGAGTTCATGCACATCTCCGACCCCGAGGAGAAGGCCTGGATCCAGGAGCGCATCGAGGGCAAGGACAAGGAGATCTCCTTCACCGAGCAGGGCCGGCGGGCGATCCTCAACAAGCTGATCGAGGCGGACGGCTTCGAGAAGTTCCTCGACCTCAAGTACACCGGCACCAAGCGCTTCGGCCTCGACGGCTCGGAGGCGATGGTCCCGGCGCTCGAACAGATCATCAAGCGCGGCGGCGCGCTCGGCGTGAAGGAGATCGTGATCGGCATGGCCCATCGCGGCCGCCTCAACGTTCTCGCCAACGTGATGAGCAAGCCGTTCCGGGCGATCTTCCACGAGTTCAAGGGCGGCTCGGCCTCCCCCGCCGAGGTCGAGGGCTCGGGCGACGTCAAGTACCACCTCGGCGCGTCGAGCGACCGCTCCTTCGACGGCAACAACGTCCACCTGTCGCTGACCGCCAACCCGTCGCACCTGGAGATCGTCGATCCGGTGGTGCTCGGCAAGGTGCGCGCCAAGCAGGACCAGCACAACGACGCCCCCGACCAGCGCACCTCGGTGCTGCCCCTCCTCATCCACGGCGACGCCGCCTTCGCGGGCCAGGGCGTGGTGGCGGAGTGCTTCGGCCTCTCGGGCCTGAAGGGCCACCGCACCGGCGGCTCGATCCACTTCATCATCAACAACCAGATCGGCTTCACCACCGACCCGCGCTTCTCGCGCTCCTCGCCCTACCCGTCCGACGTGGCCAAGATGGTCGAGGCGCCGATCTTCCACTGCAACGGCGACGATCCCGAGGCCGTGACCTTCGCCGCCAAGGTCGCGACCGAGTACCGGCAGAAGTTCCACAAGCCGGTGGTGATCGACATGCTGTGCTACCGCCGCTTCGGCCACAACGAGGGCGACGAGCCGGCCTTCACCCAGCCGCGGATGTACCAGATCATCCGCAAGCACCCCTCGACGCTGGAGATCTACGGCAAGCGCCTGGTCGAGGCGGGAGCCGTGTCCCAGGCCGACCTCGATGCCCGCAAGGCCGAGTTCCGCGCCAGCCTCGATTCCGAGTTCGACATCGCCACCTCGTACAAGGCCAACAAGGCGGACTGGCTCGACGGCCGCTGGTCGGGCCTGAAGTCGGTGCGCGAGGACGAGGACGATCCCCGCCGCGGCCGCACCGGCGTGCCGCTGGAGATGCTGCGGGAGATCGCCGACCGGATCACCAAGGTGCCGCAGGACTTCCACCTGCACCGCACGATCCAGCGCTTCCTCGACAACCGCATGAAGGCGGTCGAGACCGGTGAGGGGCTCGACTGGGCCACCGCCGAGGCGCTGGCCTTCGGCTCGCTGCTGCTCGAAGGCCACCGGGTGCGCCTGTCCGGCCAGGACGTCGAGCGCGGCACCTTCTCGCAGCGCCACTCGGTGCTGATCGACCAGCAGAACGAGGAGCGCTACACGCCCCTCAACCACATCCGCGAGTCCCAGGCGCGCTACGAGGTCATCAACTCGATGCTCTCGGAGGAGGCGGTGCTCGGCTTCGAGTACGGCTACTCGCTGGCCGAGCCGAACGCCCTGGTGCTGTGGGAGGCGCAGTTCGGCGACTTCGCCAACGGCGCGCAGGTGGTGATCGACCAGTTCATCTCGTCCGGCGAGCGCAAGTGGCTGCGCATGTCCGGCTTGGTGATGCTGCTGCCGCACGGCTACGAGGGCCAGGGGCCGGAGCATTCCTCCGCGCGCCTGGAGCGCTACCTGCAGATGTGCGCCGAGGACAACATGCAGGTGGCCAACTGCACGACGCCGGCGAACTACTTCCACATCCTGCGCCGGCAGCTGAAGCGCGACTTCCGCAAGCCGCTCGTCCTCATGACCCCGAAGTCGCTGCTGCGCCACAAGCGGGCGGTGTCGCGGCTCGACGAACTCACCGCGGGCGAGAGCTTCCACCGCGTGCTGTGGGACGATGCCGAGCGGGCGCCCGACGGGGTCAAGCTCGTCAAGGACGACAAGGTCCGCCGTGTCGTGCTCTGCTCGGGCAAGGTCTATTACGACCTCTACGAGGAGCGCGAGAAGCGGGGCGTCAACGACGTCTACCTGATGCGCGTCGAGCAGCTCTACCCGTTCCCGCTCAAGTCGCTGGCCGGAGAAGTCTCGCGCTTCCGCAACGCCGAGGTGATCTGGTGCCAGGAGGAGCCCAAGAACATGGGCGCCTGGGCCTTCGTCGAGCCCTATCTCGAATGGGTGCTCAACCAGGCGGGCACGCCCTCCAAGCGGCCCCGCTACGTCGGGCGGCCGGCCTCGGCCTCGACGGCGGTCGGCCTGATGTCCAAGCATCAGGCGCAGCTCCAGGCGTTCCTCAACGAGGCCTTCGCCGTCTGACGGCGAGGCGCGGGCGGCGATGGCGTTCTACTTCTGCAAACTGCTGGCCCCGCGCCCGAGCTTCCCGGGGGACATGACCCCCGCGGAGGCCGCGGCGATGCAGGCCCACGTCGCGCACTGGAGCCGCTTCGCCGAGGCCGGCAAGGCGCTCGCCTTCGGCCCCGTGCTCGACCCGGCCGGACCCTGGGGGCTCGGCCTCCTGTCGGTCGCCGACGAGGCCGAGGCGCGGGCCTTCGCCGACGGCGACCCGGTCGTCACCGCGGGCCTCGGCTTCCGCTACGAGATCCACCCCATGCCGCAGCTCGTCCTCGGGCGGGCCGCGGCGCCCGAACCCACCCCTGCCTGACCTGAAGGAGGCGCCCCGCACGGGGCGCGATGCCATGGCCACCGAAATCCGCGTCCCGACGCTGGGCGAATCCGTGAACGAGGCGACCATCGGCCGCTGGTTCAAGAAGCCCGGCGACCCCGTGAAGGCCGACGAGCCCCTGGTCGAGCTCGAAACCGACAAGGTGACGCTCGAAGTCAACGCCCCGGCCTCCGGTCAGCTCGGCGACATCGTGGCCAAGGACGGCGAGACGGTGGAGCCCGGCGCGCTGCTCGGCTCGATCGTCGAGGGCGGGGCCGCGGCCGGCAACGGCGCGGCCGCACCCGCCAAGGAGAGCCCGAAGGAGGCCCCGAAGGCCGCGGCGCCGGCCCAGACCTCCTCGGCCTCCTACGGCAGCCACGGCGACGCCGCCCCGCCCGCCGCCCGCCAGAGCCAGGATCACGGCCCGGCCGTGACGCGCCTCGCGCACGAATCCGGCATCGACCCGGCCTCGCTCCAGGGCTCGGGCAAGGACGGCCGCGTGACGAAGGGCGACATGCTGGCGGCGGCCGCCTCCGGCGCCCGCGCCCCGGCCCCCGCGCCCGCGCCGCTGCCCCAGGTCGCCCGCGCGCCCTCCGCGCCGGACGATGCCGCGCGCGAGGAGCGCGTGCGCATGACCAAGCTGCGCCAGACCATCGCCCGGCGCCTCAAGGACGCGCAGAACATCGCCGCCATGCTGACGACGTTCAACGACGTCGACATGAGCGCCGTGATGGCCCTGCGCCAGCAGTACAAGGACGTGTTCGAGAAGAAGCACGGCACGAAGCTCGGCTTCATGGGCTTCTTCACCAAGGCGGTGATCCAGGCCCTGAAGGACGTGCCGGCGGTCAACGCCGAGATCGACGGCCAGGACATCGTCTACAAGAACTACTACCACATCGGCATCGCGGTCGGGACCGACAAGGGCCTGGTGGTGCCGGTGGTGCGCGACGCCGACAACCTCTCGGTCGCCGGGATCGAGAAGACGATCGCGAATTTCGGCCGCAAGGCGCGCGACGGCAAGCTCTCCATCGACGAGATGCAGGGCGGCACCTTCACGATCACCAATGGCGGCATCTACGGCTCGCTGATGTCGACGCCGATCCTCAACGCGCCGCAATCGGGCATCCTCGGCATGCACCGCATCGAGGAGCGTCCGGTGGTGCGGGCCGGCAAGATCGAGGTGCGGCCGATGATGTACCTTGCCCTGTCCTACGATCACCGCATCGTCGACGGGAAGGAGGCCGTGACCTTCCTGGTGCGGGTCAAGGAGGCGCTGGAGGATCCGGCGCGGCTGGTGCTGGATCTCTGAGCGTCGCGCGCAGGCGCGACGCCAAAGCCCCTCTCCCGGGCGGGGAGGGGTGGGCGATCGACGATCGCGGACGGGATCTGCGATCCCGCGCAAGGGTGCGGGAGAAGGGTCGAACGATGCCGAACGCGGCCCGCCGCCAGCGGGACGCCCGGTGGATCGTCCAGGCCCGTACCGCACCTCTCATCACGCTCACCGCTTCGCCGCGGGAGCGTCCCACCCTCACCCCTGCCTCTCTCCCGCACCGGAGAGGGGATCCTGCGATCTGCCGGCGGAGGGTGAGGCGAGATCTCGGATGAAGGACGGCATGCGATGGGCAAGGTCTTGGTCGTCACGGGCGGCAGCCGCGGCATCGGGCGGGCGGTGTGTCTGCTCGCCGCCGAGCGCGGCTGGACACTCTGCCTCTCCTACGTGGCCAACCGCGAGGCCGCGGACGCGGTGGTGCGCGAGATCGAGGCGAAGGGCGGCAGGGCGCTCGCGGTCAGGAGCGACGTGGCGGTCGAGGCCGACATCGCCGCGCTGTTCGAGGCCGCCGACCGGCTCGGCCCGCTCGGCGGCCTCGTCAACAACGCGGGCGTGGTCGACCGCGCCGCGCGCGTCGAGGACATGACGGCGGAGCGCCTCACCCGCATGATGACGACGAACGTCGTCGGATCCTTCCTGTGTGCGGCGCAGGCCGTGCGGCGGATGTCGACCAAGCACGGCGGGCAGGGCGGCGCCATCGTCAACCTGTCCTCGGTGGCGGCCCGCCTCGGAGGACCGAACCAGTACGTCGACTACGCTGCCTCGAAGGGCGCGATCGACACCTTCACGACGGGTCTCGCCCTGGAGGTCGCGGCCGAGGGCATCCGCGTCAACGCCGTCGCGCCGGGGCTGATCGACACCGACATCCATGCCAGCGGCGGCCAGCCGGACCGGATGGCCCGTCTCGGCCCGTCCACGCCGATCGGGCGGGCGGGCACCGCCGAGGAGGTCGCCGCCCCGATCGTCTGGCTGCTCTCGGACGAGGCGTCCTACACGACCGGCACCATCGTGACGGTCTCGGGCGGGCGCTGAGCGCGCCCGTACCCTTCTCTCCCCTTCCCATCCAGCACGCGGCGCCGCGCGCCGGCCAACTCGCGGGTTCCCGACCATGTCCTACGATCTCGTCGTCATCGGCACCGGTCCGGGCGGCTATGTCTGCGCGATCCGCGCGGCGCAGCTCGGCCTGAAGACGGCCGTGGTCGAGAAGCGGCCGACCCACGGCGGCACCTGCCTCAACGTCGGCTGCATCCCCTCGAAGGCGCTGCTGCACGCCTCCGAGGCCTTCGAGGAGACCACCAAGCACCTGCCGGCGCTGGGGATCACGGTGGGCGAGCCCACGCTCGACCTCGCGAAGATGATGGCCTTCAAGCAGGAGGGCGTCGACGGCAATACCAAGGGCGTCGCCTACCTGCTCAAGAAGAACGGCGTCGAGACCTTCCAGGGCGTCGGGCGGCTGGCGGGGGCGGGCCGGGTCGAGGTGCAGTCCGAGGACGGCGGCAACCAGCTCCTGGAGACCAAGGCCATCGTCATCGCCACCGGCTCGGACGTGGCGAACCTGCCCGGCGTCACCATCGACGAGGAGGTGGTGGTCTCCTCCACGGGCGCCCTCGACCTCACGAAGGTGCCGGGCAAGCTCCTGATCATCGGGGCGGGCGTGATCGGCCTCGAACTCGGCTCGGTCTGGCGCAGGCTCGGCTCCGAGGTCGTGGTGGTGGAGTACCTCGACCGCATCCTGCCCGGCATGGACGGCGAGGTGGGCAAGCAGTTCCAGCGCATCCTCGAGAAGCAGGGCGTCAAGTTCCGTCTGTCCTCGAAGGTCACGGGCGTCGAGCGCACCAACGCGGGCGCCAAGGTCACGGTGGAGCCGGCGGCCGGCGGCACGGCGGAGACGCTGGAGGCCGACGTGGTGCTCGTCGCCATCGGGCGCGTGCCCTACACGGCGGGGCTCGGCCTCGACACGGTCGGCGTGCAGCTCGACAACAAGGGCCGGATCCTCACCGACAACGACTACGCCACCAACGTCACGGGCATCTACGCCATCGGCGACGTCATCGCCGGGCCGATGCTGGCCCACAAGGCCGAGGACGAGGGCGTGGCGGTGGCCGAGATCCTGGCCGGCAAGGCCGGCCACGTGAATTACGGCGTGATCCCGAACGTGGTCTACACCACCCCGGAGGTGGCCTCGGTCGGCAAGACCGAGGAGGAGCTGAAGAAGGACGGGATCGCCTACAACACCGGCAAGTTCCCGTTCACGGCCAACGGCCGCGCCAAGGTCAACCACACCACGGACGGCTTCGTGAAGGTGCTGGCCGACGCCAAGACCGACCGGGTGCTCGGGGTCCACATCGTCGGACCCGAGGCTGGCAACCTCATCATGGAAGTGGCGGTGGCGATGGAGTTCGGCGCCTCCTCGGAGGACATCGCCCGTACCTGCCATGCGCACCCGACGCTCACCGAGGCGGTCAAGGAGGCGGCGCTCGCGGTGGAGAAGCGCGCGCTGCACATGTAGGCGAAGGCCTTCTCGCCGTCCTCGCCCTCACGCCGAAGGGGCCGCGCAAAACGCGGCCCCTTCGCTGTTCATGGCCGCCCCGCCCGGCCGGCGGTCAGGCGCGCGCCGCGCCCCGGTTCCCGGCCGGGAGGTCGGGACCTTCCGTGATGGCGTTCAGGAGGTAGGGCCGGCGCAGGCTGAGCAGGTGGTACATTACCCGGTCGACGTCGCGGGCGAAGAACGGCTTCTTCAGCACGTAATCGACGCCGAAATGGCGCGACGCCTGGGCGAGCACCGCCTTGTTGCCGCCGGTCATCAGGATCAGCGGGGTGCCGGGCGCCACGTCGCGCGCGTGGCAGGCCAGTTCGAGCCCGTCCATGCCCTTCAAGCCGAGGTCGATCATCGCGACGTCGCAGGTGCCGAGGCGGATCAGCTTGACGGCGTGCTGCCCGTTGTCGGTCTCCTCCACCTCCAGCCGGAAACCGCTGCGGCCGAGGATGCGCCGCACCAGGGCGCGGCTCTGGGCGGCGCTGTCCACGAGGAGCAGGCGCGTCGGCCGGTGCCGCCGGACATAGGCGTGCAGCAGCCCCGTCACGTGCTCCACGTCGAGGGGCGTGCGCAGGAACTCGTAGGCGTCGAGATGCTGCGAGACCTCGGTCCAGCGGGGAAAGACCTGGCTGGCGAGCAGGATCAGGCAGGGCAGCGCCACGCCCTTGGCCTTCAGGGTCGCCACCGCCTCCGGCCCCGAGAGGTCCTCGAACTGCAGCCCCACGAAGGCGATGTCGGGCCGCTGCCGCAGGCAGGCCTCGAAGGTTGCGCGTCCCGTCGAGGCCTCCACCACCGTCGCGGCCGGATCGAAGCCGCGCACCAGCGCGGCGATCTGCGTCCGCAGGGCGGCAGACCGTTCGGCCACGAGCACCACGGTTGCGGCCGCCCCGCTCTCGTCCGATCCGGTCAGCGCCATGAGCCACCATTTCGCTCAGAAGTGTTCAGTAAAGCGGTCGTATGACACAAAACTTAGCATCGGCTTACGCGGGGCGAGCCCGCGGGTGCGCTGCGGCATAGGCCCCGAGGAGGCGGGCCGCGTCGACCTTGGTGTAGAGCTGCGTCGTGGCCAGCGAGGCGTGCCCGAGCAGGTCCTGAATCGCCCGCAGGTCGCCCTGGCGCGCGAGCAGATGTGTCGCGAAGGAGTGCCGCAGGGCATGCGGCGTGGCGCTGTCGGGCAGGCCGAGCGCGCCGCGCAAGCCCGCAACCGCGAGCTGCACGATGCGGGGCGAGAGCGGTCCGCCCTTGGCGCCGACGAAGAGGGGGCCCTCGGGGGGGAGTGCGTAGGGGCAGAGCGCGAGGTACGCGGCGACCGCTTCCTGCACGGGTGCGATCACCGGCACCATGCGGGTCTTGCCCCCCTTGCCCAGGACCGTGAGGGCGTCGGGTCCGCCCACCGGCGCGTCCCGCCGCCTCAGCCCGAGCGCCTCGCCGATGCGCAGGCCGGCCCCGTAGAGCAGCGCCAGCACGGCGGCGTCGCGGGCCAGGATCCACGGCGCGCGGTCCTCGCCGGCCCGGATGTCGGGGCTCGCCATCGCCACGGCGGCGGGCACGGGCAGCGGGCGCGGCAGGCGCCGCTCCACCCTGGGCGAGCGGACGGCCGAGAGGGCCGCCACGCTGCCATGTCCCTCCCGGTCGAGGTGGCGCGCGAAGGAGCGCAGGGCGGCGAGCGCCCGCATCAGGCTGCGTCCGCCGATCCCCTCCGCCCGCCGGGCGGCCATGAAGCCGCGCAGGTCCCGGGGCTTGAGCGCGACGAGAGCCGGGATGTCCGGGTTCGCGCCGGCACGGGCGAGGTGGGCGAGGAACTGGCGCAGGTCGCGGCCATAGGCCTCGACGGTGTTGGCCGAGAAGCGCCGCTCGCGCTCCAGCTCCGCGAGCCACGCGGCGGCGGCGGCGCGCAGCTCGGCCGTGCCGGGCAGCAGGTCGGGCAGGAGGTCGGCGCAGGGGGCTGGCGGCATACACGACCCTGTCGGCGCATGCGCCGCGATTCATCCGGCGGCGCGCGATCGTCCCACCAAACGCCCTCAACCGTTGACGTCCGGTTGACGTCAGCCCGGCTCGACGGTCAGCACCACCCGGTGCCGGGCGGATTGCCCGGGTGCGAGGAGCCGCTGCGAGTCCCGCGCCGCGAGCTCGCCCGCGAACCCGGCCCAGTCGGCGTGTCCCGTCCAGCATTCGAGCGACAGGAAGGGGGCGGTCGGCTTGGTCCAGACCGCGAGATGCGAGAAATCCTCCGCCTCGAGCCGGATCGCGGCCCCGGAGGGCGCGGTGAAGCGCATCCAGCGGCTCCGCGCGTTCAGGAACACCAGCGCCTCGGTGAAGAGGGCGGGATCGAGCGGCAGGACCTCGCCGTCGAGGGGCACCGGGCGCTGCGTGCGCAGGAGCAGGCCGCCGGGGCCGACCTCGGGCGCGGCGGGCTGCTCGGGGTGCTCGAAGCGCACCGCGTAGCCGCCGCCCGCGCGCCGCTCGCCCCCGGCGAAGGGCCAGGGGAAGGCCGGGTGGAAGCCGAGCCCGTAGGGGAGGGGGTTCGAACCGGTGTTGACGACCTCGCACAGGAAGGCGAGGCGGCCGGGCGCCACCGTCGCGGTGATGTCGAGGCGGAAGGGAAACGGATAGTGCGCCAGGGTCTCGGGCGTCTCGCTGAGCCGTAAGCGCACGCGGTCGCCGGCCTGCGCCACGGGGGCGAAGCGGCGGTCGCGGGCGAAGCCGTGCTGGGGCATGGGGTAGGCGCGCCCCTCCACCGTGACGGCGGCGCCGGCCGAGGCGCCCACCACCGGGAAGAGCCAGGGGGCGTGCCGGTTCCAGTGCGCCGGGTCGCCGCTCCAGAGATACTCGCGGTCCCCGACCCGCCAGGAGACGGGCTCGGCCCCGTGCAGCGCGATGCGGGCGGCGGTGGAGCCGCTCGCGATCTCGACCGTGTCGCTCATCCGCTTCTCCTCAGCCGGCCGCCGCGAGGCCGGGCGCGAGCCGGCCCTCGTGCACCGCGTGGCAGGCCACGCCGTCGGCGAGCGGCGGCACCTCGGCCCGGCAGCGCGCGTTGGCGAAGGGGCAGCGCGGGTGGAAGGTGCAGCCCGAGGGCGGGCTGATCGGGTTGGGGATCTCGCCCTGCACCGGCATGCGCTGGCGCCCGCTGCGGCCGATGTCGGGCACCGCGTCGAGCAGCATGCGGGTGTAGGGGTGCTTGGGCGCCGAGAACAGCTCGCGCCCGCCGCCGATCTCGACGAGGCGCCCTAGATACATCACGCCGATCCGGCTCGCCATGTGGCGCACCACGGCGAGGTTGTGGCTGATGAACAGGTAGGTCAGACCGAGCCGGTCCTGCAGGTCGCGCATCAGGTTGAGGATCTGGGCCTGGACCGAGACGTCGAGCGCCGAGGTCGGCTCGTCGGCGACCAGGAACTCGGCCTCGGAGGCGAGCGCGCGGGCGATGGCGAGGCGCTGGCGCTGGCCGCCCGAGAAGGCGTGCGGGTACTTGGCGCCGTCGTCGGGATGCAGCCCGACGAGGGTGAGCAGCTCGCCCACCCGCGCCCGGATCGCCCGCTCGCCCTCGATCAGCCCGAAGGCGCGGATGGGCTCGGCGATGATCCGGTCCACCCGCCAGCGCGGGTTCATGGAGGCGTAGGGGTCCTGGAAGATCATCTGGATGCGCCGCCGCAGCGCCCGGCGGGCCGCCTCCTGGCGCGGGTCGGTCATCGACACGCCCGCGATCGCCACCTCGCCGCCCGAGGGCGGCAGCAGGCCCACCACCATGCGGGCGACCGTGGACTTGCCCGAGCCGGATTCGCCCACGACCGCGAAGGTCTCGCCCTTCGCCACCGTGAAGGAGACGCCGTCGACCGCGCGCAGGATCTGGCGCGGCTGGCGCTCGATCACCCGGTTGAGCCAGGGGCGCGAGACGTCGAACAGGCGGCGCAGATTCTCGACCCGGACGTAATCCTCCGGCGCGGCGGGCGCCGCGGGAGCGGGGGAGGCGGTCATGCGGCGGCCTTTCCGGACGCGTCGTAGAGGTGGCAGGCGACCCGGTGCGAGCCGACCGCGAGGGGCTCCGGCCGGTCGACCCGGCAGCGAGCGAAGACCTTCGGGCAGCGCGGGTTGAAGGCGCAGCCCGGCGGGATCGCCGACAGGCGCGGCATCGCGCCCGGAATCTGGGCCAGCCGGTCGGCATCGTGCGCGAGCGTCGGGATCGCGCCCATCAGCCCCTGAGCGTAGGGGTGGAGCGGCTCGCCCACCACCGCGCGCACCGGGCCGATCTCGGCGATGCGCCCCGCATACATCACCGCGACCCGGTCCGCCGCCTCGGCGATCACCCCCATGTCGTGGGTGATGAGCATCACGGCGGTGCCGTGGTCGCGCCCGAGGCGCTTGAGCAGCGCGATGATCTGGGCCTGGACCGAGACGTCGAGGGCCGTCGTCGGCTCGTCCGCGATGATCAGCTCCGGCTCGGCCGCGAGCGCGAGCGCGATCACCACGCGCTGGCGCATGCCGCCGGAGAATTCGTGCGGGAACCCGTCGATGCGCCGCTCCGGCGCCGGGATGCCGACCTCCGCCAGGAGATCGATGGCGCGCTGGCGCGCGGCCCGCGCCGACAGGTCAGTGTGGGTGCGGATGGTCTCCTCGATCTGCCGGCCGACCCGGTAGAGCGGGTTGAGGCTGGTCAGCGGGTCCTGGAAGATCATGCCGATGCGCTTGCCCCGCACCCGGCGCATCCGCTCCGGCGGCAGCGCGTCGATGCGCTCGCCCCCGAGACGGATCTCGCCCCCGGCGATGCGCCCGGGCGGGTCGATCAGCCCGATCACCGCCGCGCCGGTCACCGACTTGCCGGCGCCGGATTCGCCCACGACCCCCAGCACCTCGCCCCGGGCGATGTCGAACGAGACGCCGTCGATGGCGGTGAGCACGCCGCGGCGGGTGACGAACTCGACCCGGAGGTCGCGGACGGAGAGGACGGGGTCGGTCATCGGCGCGGCCTTCTGGGTGTGGGTGCGGGATGCGCCGGGATGGGGGATCGCGTCATTGCAGCTTCGGGTTCAGCGCGTCGCGAAGCCAGTCGCCGAGCAGGTTGATGGCGAGCACCAGTCCGGCCAGCGCGAGGCCCGGGAAGGCCACGATCCACCACTCGCCCGAGAACAGGAAGCGGTTGCCGGTGCGGATCAGCGTGCCGAGGGACGGCATGGTCTCGGGCAGGCCGGTGCCGAGGAACGACAGGGTCGCCTCGGTGATGATCGCGAGCGCGAGGTTGATCGTTGCGATGACGAAGACCGGGCCGGTCACGTTCGGCAGGATGTGGCGCACCAGGATCACCGGGGCCGAGAGGCCGATGAGCCGGCCGGCCTGCACGTAGTCCTTGTTCTTCTCGACCATCACCGAGCCGCGCACGGTGCGGGCGTACTGCACCCAGAACGACAGGCCGATCGCCACCACGATCAGCGCGAGCGTGGCGTCGGTGTCGAGATGGCCGCCCAGCGCCGCCTTGGCGACGCCATCCACGATGAGCGCGATCAGGATCGCCGGGAAGGTGAGCTGCACGTCGGCGATCCGCATGATCGCGGTGTCGACCATCCCGCCCGCATAGCCGGCGATCAGCCCGAGCGTGATGCCGATGCTGCTGGAGACCAGCACACCGAGCACGCCGACGACGAGTGAGAGGCGCATGCCGTAGAACACCGCCGAGAGCACGTCGCGGCCCTGGTCGTCGGTGCCGAGCCAGAACGGCGCTTGGCCCTCCGCCTCCCAGATCGGCGGCAGGTTGGCGTTGATGAGGTCGAGCTGCGCCGGGTCGTAGGGGTTCTGCGCCGAGATCCAGGGCGCCAGCACCGCCACGGCGAAGAGCAGCAGCGTCGCCGCGAAGGCGGCCATCGCGAGCTTGGAGCGCCGGAAGCTCGCGAACAGGTCGGAATCGAGGAAGCGGGCGAAGGCGGAGGGCCGGTGCGCGGTCTCGGCCCGCAGGGCGGGAGCGGGGATGGCCATCGGGGCTCTCCGTTCAGGCCGGGCGCCGCACGGCCCGCAGGCGCGGGTCGACGACGGTGTAGAGGAGGTCGACCGCGAGGTTGATCGACACGAAGATCAGGGCGACGAGCAGCAGGTAGGCGGCCATGATCGGCACGTCGACGTTCTGCACCGCCTGCACGAACAGCAGGCCCATGCCGGGCCACTGGAAGACCGTCTCGGTGATGATCGAGAAGGCGATGATCGAGCCGAGCTGCAGGCCTGCCACGGTGATGACCGGGACGAGCGTGTTCTTCAGCGCGTGGCCGAAATGGATCGCCCGGGTGGTGAGGCCCCGGGCGCGGGCGAAGCGGATGTAGTCGGTGCGCAGCACCTCCAGCATCTCGGCCCGCACCAGCCGCATGATCAGCGTCATCTGGAACAGCCCGAGCGTGATCGAGGGCAGGATGAGCGCGCGCAGGCCGGATTCGGTGAGGAAGCCCGTGGTCCAGAACCCGAGCCGCACCGTGTCGCCGCGCCCGTAGGAGGGCAGCCAGCCGAGCGTCACCGAGAACAGGAAGATCAGCAGGATGCCGATCAGGAAGGTCGGCAGCGAGACGCCGATGAGGGAGACCGCCTGCAGCACCTTGGCGAAGACGCTGTCGCGGTGGAGCGCCGAGTAGACCCCCATCAGGATGCCGAAGCTGAGCGCGAACAGGGTGGCGCAGAGCGCGAGTTCGAGGGTGGCCGGCATGCGCTCGCCGAGCAGCGTCGAGACCGGCTGCCGGAACTGGTAGGAATTGCCGAACTGCCCGCGCACCGCGTTGCCGGCGTAGCGGGCGAACTGCACCAGGACCGGATCGTCGAGCCCGAGGCTCTCGCGGATCTGCAGGCGCTCGGCATAGGGCGTGTCGGGGGCGACGAGCTGGTTCACCGGATCGCCCGCGAAGCGGAACATCGCGAAGGCGATCAGTCCGACCGCGAGCATGACGCCGACGGATTGCAGCGCGCGGCGGAGAATGAAGGCGAGCATGGCGCTCCGGTTGGTCTTCTTCGTGGTTCCGCCCCTCTCCCGGCGGGGAGAGGGGAACATGGCCGGTCAGGCCCGCGAGGGAGGCGCCCTCCCGGGCCGTCGGCTCAGGGCTCCTTCGACACCCAGTAGAGCATCAGCTGGTTGTCGGCGCGGGGCGCCACCTTGACCTTCTTCGAGACGCCCCAGGCCAGGGCCTGCTGGTGCAGCGGGATGTAGCCCCAATCGGCCTGGATGATGTCGTAGCCCTGCTTGATCAGGACGTTGCGCGCCTCCTGATCGGTCTCGCGCTCGACCTTGTCGGCGATCTCGTCGACCTTCGGGTTGCAGTAATTGCCGAGGTTGGTCGTGCCGCGGGGCGAGGCCTTGTCGTTGCGGCAGCCCGCGATCTCGTACAGGATGTTGTGGGAATCCTGCGAGGAGGGCGTCCAGCCGAGCAGGTAGAACGAGGTGTCGTAGTTCGGCTTGAGGATCTTGGCGAAGTACTTGGCCTTGGGCTGAGCGTTCAGCGCCACCTTGACGCCGACGCGGGCGAGCATCGAGGTGATGGCCTGGCAGATCGCCTCGTCGTTGACGTAGCGGTCGTTCGGGCAGTCCATCGGCACCTCGAAGCCGTTGGGGTAGCCGGCCTCCGCGAGCAGCGCCTTGGCGCGGTTGGGGTCGTAGGCCGGGCGCTTGAACTCGCCGGCGAGCGGGAACAGCGGCGGGGCGATCAGCAGCGCCGAGGCGGCGGCCTGCCCGCGCATCACCCGCTTGACGATCGCGTCCTCGTCGATGGCGCGGTAGAACGCCTCGCGCACCCGCACGTCCTTGAAGGGGTTCTTGCCCTTGACGTTCGAGCCGCGCAGCTCCTCGCTGGACTGGTCCATGCCGAGGAAGATCGTGCGCAGTTCGGGCGAGGAGATCACCTGCGTGCCCGGGTTGCCGTTGACCCGGTTCTGGTCCTGGAGCGGCACGGGCTCGATCCAGTCGACCTCGCCCGAGAGCAGGGCGGCGACCCGGGTGGCGTCGTTGCCGATGGTGGTGAAGACCGCCTCGTCGAGGTTCGACTCGACCTTGCCCCAGTAGTTCGGGTTCTTCTTGAACACCGTGCGCACGCCGGGCTGGTGCTCGGTGATGACGAAGGGGCCGGTGCCGTTGGCGTTCAGCGCCGCGTAGCTCGGGGTCGTGGCGGCGGCGGGGGTGGGCTTGAGCGCGTCGTGCTTCTCCGCCCAGGTCTTCGACATGATGTACCAGCCGCCGAACTGGAAGTGCGCGATCGGGTTCGGCGTCTTGAGCACCATGTCGACGGTGTGGTCGTCGACCTTCACGAAGGTGGCGTCGGCCGGGACGTTGGTCTGGAAGTTCGAGCCCGGCGCCCGCACCCGCTCGGCCGAGAAGATCACGTCGTCGGCCGTGAAGGGCGAGCCGTCGTGGAACTTGACGTTCTTGCGCAGGTGGAAGCGGTAGCGCGTCGGCTCCGGCATCTCCCAGGATTCGGCCAGCCCGGGGGCGAATTTCAGGTCCTTGTCGCGGGTGATCAGCGACTCGAACACCGCGCCGTGGGCGGCGATCGTGAACGTCTCCTTGAGCGTGTAGGGATCCAGGGACTTGATGTCGCCCTGGAAGGCGAACCGGAAGGTGTTGGCGGCCAGGGCCGGGGCCGCCCCCAGCGACAGGCCGAGGGCGAGGGCGGCGAGGCTCGCGATCCGCGAACGGGTCTTCACTCGATGGGTCGACACACGAAAACTCCTCGGGCGCGGGGGCGCGGGGCGGCGGTTGTCCCAGCCGCCACGAGAGTTAGACCAGCGGCGCGCGGGAGGTCCAGCCCGTCGCGCGCCGCGCCCCTGCAAGATGGCGACCAGCCCCGGCTCGCGAGGTCTGCGGACCGCGCCCGGGACGCATGCGCGGGGCGCTCACCTGCCGCGAGTTGACCTTCCGCCTGGCCTCCGGCTTGCTTGACGCAGCCCCTTTTCGACCAGGCCGAGTGCTCCCATGCCCGTCATCAACCGCGTCGCCGCCCTCTCCGACGAGATCACGGCCTGGCGGCGCGACTTCCACCGCCATCCCGAGCTGCTGTTCGCGGTGGAGCGCACGGCGGGCGTCGTGGCCGAGCGCCTGCGCGCCTTCGGCTGCGACGAGGTCGTGACCGGGCTGGGCCGGACCGGCGTCGTCGGCGTCATCCGCGGCCGCCGCACCGGCTCAGGCCGCGTCGTTGGGCTGCGCGCCGACATGGACGCGCTGCCGATCGAGGAGGCGACGGACGTGCCCCACAAGTCCACCGTGCCGGGCAAGATGCACGCCTGCGGGCATGACGGCCACACGGCGATGCTGCTCGGCGCCGCCAAGTACCTCGCCGAGACCCGCAACTTCGACGGCACTGCCGTGCTGATCTTCCAGCCCGCCGAGGAGGGCGGCGGCGGCGGGGCCGCGATGGTCAAGGACGGCCTGATGCAGCGCTTCGGCGTCCAGGAGGTCTACGGGCTGCACAACAAGCCGGGCCTGCCCCTCGGCCATTTCGCGATCCGCCCCGGCCCGATCATGGCCGCGGTGGACCGCTTCACCATCACGATCGAGGGACGGGGCGGGCACGCGGCGCAGCCGCAGGAATGCATCGACACGGTCCTGGTCGCCGCCCACATCATCACGGCGCTGCAGTCGATCGTGTCCCGCAACGCCGATCCGGTGGCCTCGGCGGTGGTCTCGGTCACCACCATGCGGGCGGGCGAAGCCTTCAACGTCCTGCCGCAGACGGCCGTCCTCAACGGCACCGTCCGCTCCCTCACCGAGCCGGTGCGGGTGATGTGCGAGGAGCGCATCGGCGCGATCGCCGCCGGCGTCGCCGGGGCCTTCGGCGCCGTGGCCGCCACCACCTACAGCCGGGGCTACCCGGTGACCGACAACCATCCCGATCAGACCGGCTTCATGGCCGACGTCGCCGCCGAGGTGGCGGGCGAGGAGGGCGTCGACCGGGCGGTCGCCCCGATGATGGGCGCGGAGGATTTCTCCTACATGCTGGAGGAGCGCCCGGGCGCCTACATCTTTCTCGGCACCGGTCCCGGCCCCGGCCTGCATCACCCGGCCTACGACTTCAACGACGCGGCCACGCCCTACGGCGTGTCGCTCTGGGCGCGGCTGATCGAGCGGGCGATGCCGGCCTGAGGCCTCGAACCCGTCGTGCTGCTGCTGCTGCTGCGCGAGGCCCTGGACCGGGACGGGACGTCCTGAGCGGTCAGAGCTCGAAGCTGACGCCCTGGGCCAGCGGCAGCGTGCGCCCGTAATTGATCGTGTTGGTGGCCCGGCGCATGTAGGCCTTCCAGGAATCGGAGCCGGCCTCGCGCCCGCCGCCGGTCTCCTTCTCGCCCCCGAAGGCGCCGCCGATCTCCGCGCCGGACGGGCCGATATTCACGTTGGCGATGCCGCAATCGGAGCCCGCCACCGACAGGAAGGTCTCGGCCTCGGCGAGGTCGCGGGTGAAGATCGACGAGGAGAGGCCCGCCGCCACCGCGTTCTGGGCCGCGATCGCCTCCTCCAGCTCCCGGTAGGGCACCGCGTAGAGGATCGGCGCGAAGGTTTCGCGGCGCATCGGCCCGGCCTGCGCGCGCATCTCCACCAGGGCCGGACGGACATAGGCCGCGGCCTCGCCGCGGATGCCGGTCAGACGCTCGCCGCCATGGACCGTGGCGCCGAGCGCGCGGGCCTCGTCGAGGGCGCGGGCCATGTCGTCGGCGGCGGCCGGATCGATCAGGGGACCGACGAGCGTGGCGGAGTCGCGCGGGTCGCCGATCCGCACCGAGGCGTAGGCCCGGCGCAGGCGGTCGAGGACGTCGCCGTGGACGCTCTCGTGCACGAACAGGCGGCGCAGCGTGGTGCAGCGCTGGCCCGCCGTGCCCATCGCCGCGAAGGCGACGGCGCGCAGCGCGAGGTCGAGATCGGCGGAGGGCGCCACGATGGCGGCGTTGTTGCCGCCGAGTTCGAGGATGGCGCGGGCGAAGCGCCCCGCCAGCACCGGCGCGACCTGCCGGCCCATGGCGGTGGAGCCGGTCGCCGAGACGAGGGGGATGCGCGGGTCGGCGACGAGCCGCTCCCCGAGCGCGCGCCCGCCGATCAGCACCTGCAGCAGGCCCTCCGGCGCGTCCGCCCCGAAGCGGGCGAGCGCCCGCCCGGCGATCGCCTGCACGGCGAGCGCGGTGAGCGGCGTCTTCTCGGAGGGTTTCCAGACCACGGGGTCGCCGCAGACCAGGGCGAGCGCGGCGTTCCACGACCAGACCGCCACGGGAAAGTTGAAGGCCGTGATGACCCCGCAGGGACCGAGCGGGTGCCAGACCTCCATCATCCGGTGGTCCGGCCGCTCGGTGGCGATGGTGAGCCCGTGCAGCTGGCGCGAGAGACCGACCGCGAAGTCGCAGATGTCGATCATCTCCTGCACCTCGCCGAGGCCCTCCGAGAGGATCTTTCCCGCCTCCAGCGTCACCAGCCGGCCGAGATCGGCCTTGGCGGCGCGCAGCTCCTCGCCCAGCAGCCGCACCAGCTCGCCGCGCCGCGGCGCCGGCACCCGACGCCACGCCGGGAAGGCGGCCGCGGCCCGCGCCAGCACCGCCTCGGCCTCCTCGGGCGTCGTCTCGCGCAGGCGCCCGACCGCGAGCCCGTCGATGGGCGAGCGGGCTTCCAGCCCCTCCCCGGTCAGCAGTCCCGCCGCCACGCCGAGGCGTTCCAGCACGGCGAGCATGTCGTCGCGGACGGAGAGGACGGTCGGGGCCATGAGGGTCTCCGTATCGGCATGAATCCGGGGGCGGAGTGCGCTGTCCCGAGGCGGCTGCTGAACTCACACGTCATCGGACGAAGCACGGAAACCCCTCTCCCGAGTGGGAGCGGGGATCCCGCGCGGGTCATCCGGCATCAGTCGAAACGGAAAACCGCCGATCCGCAAGCCCGTGGGGGAGAGGCCGATCCCTCTCCCCGTGTCCGTTCGGCCGGCCGCCGGTCCGCCGCGGTCACCGGGCGGACCGCCCGACGTCTCACTGCCCCGCGGCACCGGCCAGGGCCGGGCCGAGGGCGTCGGGCCGCTTCACCTCGATCTCCACGAAGGCGATCGGATGGTCGGAGCCGTTCATCACGTCGTGGCGGATGCCGGCGGGGCGCCGGTAGGCTTGGCCGAGCGCGAGCGGGACCTCGGTCACGGCGGTGCCGTCGTGGATCCGCAGGGTGCCCGGCGTGATCATGACGACGAAGTAGGGCCAGCCGTGCTCGTGCCACCCGGTGACCGCCCCGGGGGCGAAGTCCCAGCGGGTGATGCGAACCGCCTCGTCGTCCTGCTGGATCGTCGGCACCGCCGGGATCGTGCACGCGAAGGCCATGATCTGCTCCTTGTCCTCGTGTCGATCAGCGCGGCGCCGCTACCGCGCCGCCTCGAACCCCTTGAGCACGCCGGCGAGGTTGGGCCCCAGATGCTCGGAGAGGTAGCCGCCCTCCTGCACGATCACGGTCGGCAGCCCGAGCCGGGCCAGCGCCGCGCCGATCCGCCCGAACCCCTCGGTGGTCACCGCGAGGCCCGCCAGGGGATCGTGCACCGAGGCGTCGAGGCCGAGCGCCACCACGAGGGCGCCGGGCGCGAAGGCCCGGAGGGTGCGGGCCGCCTCCTCCAGGGCGTCGAGGAACCCGTCGTCGCCCGTGCCGATCGCCAGCGGCAGGTTACGGTTGGCGCCCGTGCCGGCTCCCTCGCCGCGCTCGTGCGCGTAGCCCCAGACGAAGGGGTAGAACCGGGCCGGGTCGGCGTGGAGCGAGACCGTCAGCACGCTCGGATCGGCGTAGAAGATGCCCTGCGTGCCGTTGCCGTGATGCACGTCGACGTCGAGGATCGCCACGCGCGCGTGGCGGGTGCGCAGGTGCGCCGCCGCGACCGCGCTGTTGTTGAAGAAGCAGAACCCGCTCGCCCGGTCCCGGTAGGCGTGGTGGCCCGGCGGGCGGCACAGGGCGTAGATCGCGTCCTCCCCGTCGAGCACGCGCTGCGCGGCGCTCGCCGCCACGTCGGTCCCCGCGCAGATCGCCGCGTAGGTGCCGGGGCCGATCGGGCAGGCGGTGTCGAGCGTGTGCCAGCCGAGCCGCCCGACGATGTGCTCGGGGTAGGTCGCCCCGTCGCGCATCGGGTGGATGTTGGCCACCATCTCGGGGGCGGCGTCGCCCAGGGCCGCCCAGGCGTCCCAGGCCTCCGCCATGAAGGCGAGGTAGTCCGGCGCGTGCACCCGGGCGCGGGCGTCGTGGCCGAAGGTCTCGGGCGCCACGAGCGTATGCCCGCCCGCGCGCAGACCCGCGAGCAGACGGTCGGCGCGCTCGGGCTGCTCGGTGGTGCGGGTCACCCGGCCCCGCACCAGGAAGAACTGCGGGTCGTGGCTGCGATGGTCCTCGGTGTAGACGGCTTTCATGGGGCCTCCGGTCCGGGGGAGAGGGCGCGCACGAGCCGGCCCACCTCGCGCCGCGCCACGCCGAGATGGTGGTCGACATGCGCGACGATGCGCTCGGCATGGCCGGCTTCGAGGGCGGCCAGCACCGGCTCGTGGGTGCGGGCGATCGCGTGCGGGTCGTCGTAGAGCCGGCCGATCAGCCCGATGACGACCTTCAGCTCGGTGGCGAGGCCGTCGAACAGGCGCAGCAGGCGGCCGTTGCCGGCGATCTCGCAGATCTTGCGGTGGAAGCGGTAGTCGGCCTCGACGGTGCGGGCGGCATCGTCCCGCTGCGCGGCGGCGTAGAGGTCGTCGAGGCAGGCGCGCAGGGCCGCGCGCGCGGGCGCATCGAGCCGCCGCGCCGCCTCCACCGCCGCGTGCCGCTCGATGCACAGGCGCAGGTCGTAGAGGTCGTCGATGTCGGCGGGCGAGAGCTCGCGCACGAAGAAGCCGCGACGCGGATGGGCGCAGAGCAGGCCCTGGCTCTCCAGGAGGCGCGCCGCCTCGCGCACCGGCGCGCGGCTGATGCCGAGTTCCCGCGCCACCGCGGCCTCCGCCACCTTCGCGCCGGGGGGAAGATCGCCGCGGGTGATCGCGTCGGTGAGGCGGCGCGCCACCTGACGGACGAGATCGCTCTCCGAGAGCACGGGCAGGCCGACGGGCGGCGAGAGCAGGCGCATGACACCTCCGGGCGCACAATGTGCACCGATTAAGCGTCGATTGTCGACAGTTTCGGCTTGATCGTGCGAGCGCCGCGCGTCAGTCTGCCGCCATCCGATGCGTCAGTGGAGGGCCGTCATGCCGTCACCCCGCGATCCCGCCGAACGGGCGGTCCGCGTCGACCTCGCCGCCGCCTACCGGCTGATCCACCGGCTCGGCCTCGACGACAGCATCTACACCCACATCTCGGCGAGGCTGCCGGGGCCGGAGCACCGGTTCCTCATCAACCCGTACGGGCTGCGCTTCGAGGAGGTGACGGCCGGCAACCTCGTCACCGTCGACCTCGACGGCCGCGTGATCGACGATCCCTACGGGCACGGCATCAACCCGGCGGGCTTCACCATCCACAGCGCCATCCACGCGGCGCGGGAGGACGCGTCCTGCGTGCTGCACACCCACACGGTGGCGGGCGTCGCGGTCTCCTGCCAGGAGGAGGGGCTGCTGCCGCTGAACCAGTGGTCGATGCAGTTCACCGACCGCATCGCCTACCATGCCTACGAGGGCATCGCGCTCGATCTCGACGAGCGCGAGCGGCTGGTGGCGGATCTCGGCGACAAGTTCGTGATGATCCTGCGCAACCACGGCCTGCTCACCTGCGGGCGCAGCGTGGGCGAGGCCTTCAAGCTGATGCACAACATGGAGCGGTCCTGCCGGGCGCAGCTCGCGATCCAGGCCGCCGGCGCGCCGCTCGTGCGCCCCTCCGCCGCCATCGCCCGCAAGACCGCCGGCCAGTACGCCACCTTCGGCGAGAAGGTCGCCTCCGGCGCGCTGGCCGATGCCGAGTGGGAGGCCTTCAAGCGGATGCTGGAGCGCAGCGACCCGGACTACAAGGACTGACGATTCCGAGAGGGCGCGGCACCCCCTCTCCCCGGCCGGGAGAGGGGGAGTGCGGTCACGCGAGGCGGTGGAGAGAACGCAGATGGTCAGGCTGATCGTTTCGGGTGCGGTGGTGCTTCTCGCCCTGGCGGGCGCCGCCGTCGCGCAGGCTCCGAAGCCCGGCGGCGTCGCCAACGCGGTGATCCAGCCCGAGCCGCCGGGGCTGATGCTCGGCCTGCTCCAGAACGGCCCGACCCAGATGGTGGCGGGCAACATCTACGAGGGCCTGCTGCGCTACTCCGAGACGCTGGAGCCGAAGCCCGGCCTCGCCGAGAGCTGGACGGTCGGCCCGGACGGCAAGACCTACACCTT
Organism: Methylobacterium isbiliense; assembly: GCF_022179325.1. GTDB lineage: Bacteria > Pseudomonadota > Alphaproteobacteria > Rhizobiales > Beijerinckiaceae > Methylobacterium > Methylobacterium isbiliense. The sequence goes on from NZ_BPQQ01000004.1 coordinate 36,297, forward strand.
CTCGCTCGTGAAGAACGCGACGTGGCACGACGGCAAGCCGTTCACGGCCGCCGACGTGCTCTTCTCGGTGGAGTTCCTGAAGCAGACCCACCCGCGGGCGCGCGGCAACATGGCGAAGGTCACGAGCGTCGCGGCGCCCGACCCGCACACGGTGGTCTTCACGCTCTCCGAGCCCTTCGGGCCGTTCCTCGGCGTGTTCGAGGTCGGCTCGCTGCCGATGATCCCCAAGCACGTCTACGAGGGCACCGACTACAAGACCAATCCGGCCAACAACACGCCGATCGGCACCGGGCCGTTCATGTTCAAGGAGTGGAAGAAGGGCTCCTTCATCCGGCTGGTGAAGAACCCGAACTACCACGTGGCGGGCCGGCCCTACCTCGACGAGATCTACTGGCACGTGATCCCTGACGCCGCCTCGCGGGCGGTGGCTTTCGAGACCGGCAAGGTCGACATCCTGCCGGGCGGCTCGGTGGAGAATTTCGACGTGCCGCGCCTGTCGCAGATGAAGGGCGCCTGCGTCACCGGCAAGGGCTGGGAGTTCTTCGGCCCCCATTCCTGGCTCTGGCTCAACAACCGCCAGGGTCCGACCGCCAACAAGGCCTTCCGGCAGGCGGTGTCCTACGCCATCGACCGCGACTTCGCCCGCGACGTGATCTGGAACGGGCTGGGCAAGCCGGCGATCGGCCCGGTCTCCTCCTCGACGCGCTTCTTCAACGCCAAGCTCGGCCAGTATTCCTACGATCCGGCCAAGGCGAAGGCCCTGCTCAAGCAATCCGGCTACAAGGGCGAGACGCTGCGCCTGCTGCCCGTGCCCTACGGCGAGACGTGGCAGCGCTGGGCCGAGGCGGTGAAGCAGAACCTGGAGGATGTCGGCATCAAGACCGAGATCGTCGCCACCGACGTCGCCGGCTGGAACCAGAAGACCTCGGAATGGGACTACGACATCGCCTTCACCTACCTCTATCAGTACGGCGACCCGGCGCTCGGCGTGGCGCGCAACTACATCTCCTCGCAGATCGCCAAGGGCTCGCCCTTCAACAACGTCGAGGGCTATTCCAACCCCGCGGTCGACAAGGGCTTCGCGGAGGCCGCGGTGGCGGTGAGCCCGGCCGAGCGGCAGGCGCTGTACGACGGCGTGGTGAAGACCGTGATCGAGGACGCGCCGGTGGCGTGGCTGCTTGAACTGCAATTCCCCACCATCACCCGCTGCAAGGTCAAGGATCTCGTCACTACCGGCATCGGCGTGAACGACGGGTTCCGCGACGCCTGGATCGAGCGCTGACGACGTGGCCCTGTTTCTCGCCCGGCGGCTGGGCAAGGGGATCCTGGTCCTCCTCGCCATCGTCGTCCTGAACTTCTTCCTGATCCGCCTCGCGCCGGGCGATCCCGCCCTCGTCATGGCGGGCGAGGCGGGGGCGGGCGACGAGCTCTACGTGGCCCAGCTTCGGGAGAAGTTCGGCCTCGACCAGCCGCTCCCGCTGCAGCTCGGCCTCTACCTGCGCAGCATCCTCAGCCTCGATCTCGGCTACTCGGTGCGCCAGCAGATGCCGGTGGGCCGGCTGATCCTCGACCGGCTGCCCGCCACCCTGCTCCTCACCGGCACCGCCTTCCTGATCTCCCTGACGCTGGGCGTCGCGCTGGGCGCGCTCGCCGCCCGGCGGGCGGGACGCTTGGCCGACACCGCCATCACGGCGCTCGCCCTCCTGTTCTACGCCACGCCGCTGTTCTGGGTCTCCCTGATGGCGATCATCGTCTTCTCGGTGCGGCTCGACTGGCTGCCCGCCTTCGGCTTCGAGACGGTGGGCGGGGGCTACACGGGTCTCGCCCGCGCGGCCGACATCGCCCGCCACCTCGTGCTGCCCTCGCTCACCCTCGGGCTGTTCTTCATGGCGGTCTACGTGCGCATGACCCGCGCCTCGATGCTTGAGGTGGCGGGCCTCGACTTCGTCAAGACCGCCCGCGCCAAGGGCCTGCGCGAGGGCACGGTCCAGCGCCGGCACGTGCTGCGCAACGCGCTCCTGCCGGTCGTGACGCTCGCTGGGCTCCAGGCCGGCACGCTCGTCGGCGGCGCGATCCTCACCGAGACGGTCTTCGCGTGGCCGGGGATCGGCCGGCTGATGTACGAGGCGCTGCTCCAGCGCGACTACAACCTCCTGCTCGGCGTCTTCGTCGTCTCCTCCGCGATGGTGCTGCTCTTCAACCTCGTCACCGACGTGATCTACCGGGTGGTCGATCCGCGCATCGAGGCCGCGTCATGAGGCGCGGACCGCTCGCGGCCTTCCTGCGCCATCCCGGCGCGGTGTTCGGGCTCCTCGTCCTCGTGCTCGTCGTGGCGGCCGCACTCCTCGCGCCGGTGCTCTACCCGACCTCGCCCTGGCGCATGGTGCAGCGGCCCTTCGTGCCGCCCTTCACGCTCGACCGGGTGCCGCTCGGCACCGACGCGCTCGGGCGCGACATCGCGGCGGGCCTGATGCACGGGGCGGGCGTGTCGCTCCTCGTCGGCCTCGTCTCGACGCTGGCGGCCCTGCTCATCGGCGTGCCGATCGGGGCGCTGGCGGGCTATTTCGGCGGCCGCATCGACGACCTCCTGATGCGCTTCACCGAACTCTTCCAGACCATCCCGAGCTTCGCGCTCGCCATCGTGCTGGTGGCGATCCTCCAGCCCGCCCTGTCCTCGCTGATCCTCGCCATCGCGCTGGTGAGCTGGCCGCCGGTGACGCGCCTCGTGCGCGGCGAGGTGCTGTCCCTGCGCTCGCGCGAATACGTGCAGGCGGCGGTGGTCACGGGCCAGACCACCTTCACCATCCTGCGCCGGGAGATCCTGCCCAACACCCTCTCGCCCATCGTGGTGCTGGCCTCCCTGATGGTCGCGACCGCGATCCTGCTCGAATCCTCCCTCTCCTTCCTCGGCCTCGGCGACCCCAACCGGATGTCCTGGGGCTTCATGGTCGGGGCCGGGCGCACCGTCATCCGGCAGGCGTGGTGGATCACCGCCTTTCCGGGCCTCGTCATCCTGGTCACGGTGCTGGCCCTCAACCTGATCGGCGAGGGGCTGAACGACGCCCTCAACCCGCGCCTGTCCCGGGAGGGCCGATGAGCGCGCCCGTCGTCAGCGTCCGCGGCTTGCGCCTCGCCCTGCCGCCGGGGGCGGACCGGCCGCTCGCGGTGGACGGCGTCTCGTTCGACCTCACCGCGGGCGAGATCCTCTGCCTCGTCGGCGAATCGGGCTCCGGCAAGTCGATGTGCGCGCACGCGCTCATGGGCCTGCTGCCCCGGGCGGTGAAGCCCTCGGGCGGCGAGATCCGGATGGAGGGCACCGACCTGCTGGCGCAGGACGAGGCGGGCTGGCGCGACACCCGCGGCCGGCGCATCGCCATGATCTTCCAGGAGCCGATGACGGCGCTCAACCCGCTGATGCGGATCGGCGACCAGATGGCCGAGATGTTCGAGGCCCACGGCCTGCTGACGCCGGCCGAGCGGCGCGCCCGCGCGGTGGCGCTCGCGGGCGAGGTCGGCCTGCCCGAGCCCGAGCGCATCGTGCGCGCCTATCCCCACCAGCTCTCCGGCGGGCAGCGCCAGCGCGCGATGATCGCGATGGCGCTCGCCCTCGAACCGGCGGTGCTCGTCGCCGACGAGCCCACCACCGCCCTCGACGTGACGACCCAGGCCCAGATCCTGGCGCTGGTGCGCGACCTCCAGCGGCGGCGCAACATGGCGGTGCTGTTCATCACCCACGATTTCGGGGTGGTGGCGGAGATCGCCGACCGGGTGCTGGTCTTGCGCCACGGGCGCGTGGTGGAGGCGGGGCCGGCCGCCGCCGTGCTGGGCCGCCCGCAGGAGAGCTACACCCGCACCCTGCTCGCCGCCGTGCCCTCGATGGACCCGCCGGTCCGCACGCCCCCCGCCGGGCCAAAGGCCGTCGAGGTGGCGGGGCTGACCAAGACCTACGTCACGGGCGGCGGCTGGTGGCGCCCCGCCCGGCGGGTCGAGGCCGCCCGCGGCGTCGCCTTCGCGCTCCACAAGGGGGAGACGCTCGGCCTCGTGGGCGAGTCCGGCTCGGGCAAGTCCTCGATCGCCAAGCTGGTCATGCGCCTCGTCGAGCCGGATGCCGGCACGGTGCGGCTCGGCGACACCGACCTGACGCGGCTCTCGGGCGAGCCCCTGCGGCGGGCGCGCCGCCGCATCCAGATGGTCTTTCAGGACCCCTTCGCCTCGCTCAATCCCCGCCGCACCGTCGGGCGCATCATCGCGGACGGGCCGCGCGCCCACGGCGTGCCGGAGGCCGAGGCGCGCGAGCGCGCCCGCCGGCTCCTCGGCCTCGTCGGGCTCGACCCCTCCGCCTTCGACCGCTACCCGCACGAGTTCTCGGGCGGCCAGCGCCAGCGCGTCGGCATCGCGCGCGCGCTGGCCCTCGAACCCGAGATCCTGGTCGCCGACGAGGCGGTCTCGGCGCTGGACGTCTCGGTGCAGGCGCAGGTGCTGGCGCTGCTGGAGGACCTGAAGGCGCGCCTCGGCCTCTCGATGCTGTTCATCACCCACGACCTGCGGGTCGCAGCCCAGATCTGCGACCGCATCGCGGTAATGCGCCGGGGCGAGATCGTCGAGCTGAAGACCGCGAGCGCCCTCTTCGCCCATCCCGAGCATCCCTACACCCGCGCCCTCCTCGACGCGGTGCCGGGCCGGACGCGGAGCGCCGCGTGACCGCGCCGGTGCGCTGCGTGCTCCTGAGTTCCACCCTCGACCTCGCCGGGCTGTTCGGGCCGGTGCTGGCCGGGATCGCCGATGCGGTCGAGGCGGTGCCCCATCCGGCCCCGGAGCCCGAGACGGTGCGCCTCGCGCTGGCGTGGTTCCCGCCGGCCGACGCGTTCGCGCGCTACCCCGACCTGCGGGCGGTCTGCTCGATCGCGGCCGGCGTCGACAGCCTGCTCGCCTGCCCGGGCCTGCCCGCCGGCGTGCCGGTGGTGCGCGTGGTCGATCCCGAGCAGGCCCTGGCCATGTCGTGCTTCGTGCTCTGGCACGTCCTCGGTCACCTGCGGCGCTTCCGCACCTACGCGGAGAACCAGGCCAGGGCCCTCTGGCGGCCGCTCGGCCAGCGGGCGGCCGGCGAGGTCACGGTCGGCCTCCTCGGCTACGGCCGGATGGGAGCCCGGGTCGCCGCGGACCTCGCGGCCCTGGGCTTCCCGGTCCTGGCCTGGAGCCGCTCGCCGCGGGCGCCGGAGGCGGGCGTGGACCTCCTCAGCGGCGAGAGCGGGCTTGCCGACCTCCTGCCGCGCACGGACGTGCTGGTGAACCTGCTGCCCCTGACGCCGCAGACGCGGGGCATCCTGAACGCGGGGCTGTTCGCCCGCCTGAAGCCCGGCGCGACGCTGGTGCAGGTCGGGCGCGGCGACCACCTCGTGGAGGGCGACCTCCTCGCCGCCCTCGACGGCGGCCGGCTCGCGGGGGCGGCCCTCGACGTCTTCGCCACCGAGCCGCTGCCGCCCGCGCACCCGTTCTGGCGCCACCCGAAGATCGTCGTCACCCCGCACGAGGCCTGCGACGCGAGCCCGCAGGCGGTGGCCGCGATGCTGTGCGCGACCGCGCAGGCCATCAGCGCCGGCCTGCCGGTTCCGAACGCCGTCGACGTCGCACGCGGCTACTGACGACCGGGTTCGCACGCGGGCCGCCAAGCGCACCGACGGGCGGGGCGCCCGTCCCGGTCGGCGCCGCGGCGTAAGTGTTCCGTTAACCATCCGCCCCGCACTCTCCGGCCGTCGGTTCTCCGCCGGCGCCCGGCGCTCCCACCCCGGGATCGGACCTGCCGACTTCGTTTCGCCGCGTTGCCGGTCTAGCCTGGCACCGGAGAATCAGAACGCAGAAGGGGACGCACATGCTCGGCACGATCACGGCCTTCATGGCGATCGTCATGGTCCTCATCCTGAGGAATCTCGCCAAGGTGGCGCTCACGCCGGTCTACGCGGTGCGCGACATACACCGCGGCCGCTACGTCCGCGGGCTCGTCCTGCTCTCCTGCTCGGGCCTCGCCGCCTGGGCCATCTGGAGCGTTTCCCACCCGGCGCGTCCCAAGGCGCTCCCGGTCGCCGCCTTCCACATCGGCTGACGCGCTCGCGGCGCCGCAACGCGGCGCCACGCTGCATCGCCAAGCCGCGCCGCATCGCACAATCGCCCTTGACAGAACGCGCGCCGCGCGCTGTTGCTGGCACGAGCGCGTGCGCCCGTTTCGGAGACGCCGCGCCGGGGATCCTTTCGCGCCATGCGTGCCGCGATCACGACGAAACCGAAAGCCCTGACGGCGATTCCCGCCGGCTGAAGCCTCGCGTCGTCCCGGATCCCTCCCCGTCCGCGGCGTGCGGAGGCCGGGCTGTCTCGTTGAAGCCCGACGACGATCTCTGGGGAGGGCTGCTTTCCGAACGGGAGATGTGTGATGGGTTACAAGGTTGCCGTCGTCGGAGCCACCGGCAATGTGGGCCGGGAGATGCTCGACATCCTGGCTGAGCGGGCCTTCCCGGCCGATACCGTCGTGGCGCTGGCCTCCCGCCGCAGCCTCGGCCAGGAGGTCTCGTTCGGCGACAAGACCCTGAAGGTGCAGGCCCTCGACCAGTACGATTTCTCCGACACGGACCTCTGCCTGATGTCGGCGGGCGGCGAGGCCTCGAAGGAGTGGTCGCCCCGCATCGGCGCCCAGGGCTGCGTCGTCATCGATAACTCCTCGGCCTTCCGGTACGATTCCGACGTGCCGCTGATCGTGCCCGAGGTGAATGCCGATGCGGTGGCCGGCTTCACGAAGAAGAACATCATCGCCAACCCGAACTGCTCCACCGCCCAGCTCGTCGTGGCGCTGAAGCCCCTGCACGACGCGGCCACGATCAAGCGCGTCGTCGTGGCGACCTACCAGTCGGTCTCCGGCGCCGGTAAGGAGGCGATGGACGAGCTGTTCAACCAGACCCGCGCGGTCTTCACCGCCGGCGAGGTCAAGGTGCAGAAGTTCACGAAGCGCATCGCCTTCAACGTCATCCCCCATATCGACGTCTTCATGGAGGACGGCTCCACCAAGGAAGAGTGGAAGATGGTGGCCGAGACCAAGAAGATGCTCGACCCCAAGATCAAGCTGACGGCGACCTGCGTGCGCGTGCCGGTGTTCATCGGCCATTCCGAGGCGGTGAACGTCGAGTTCGAGCGGCCGATCACCGCCGACGAGGCGCGCGAGATCCTGCGCTCGGCGCCGGGGGTGCTGGTGGACGACAAGCGCGAGCCGGGCGGCTACATCACCCCGCACGAGGCGGCGGGCGAGGACGCGACCTACGTCTCGCGCATCCGCGAGGACATCACGGTGGAGAACGGCCTCTCGTTCTGGTGCGTGTCGGACAACCTGCGCAAGGGCGCGGCCCTCAACACCGTCCAGATCGCCGAGGTGCTGATCAACCGCAAGTTGATCACCCCGAAGCGCAAGACCGCCTGAGCCGCCAGCGGCCCAAGTGAGGCGCCGGCCCCTCTCTGCCCATGCGGGAGAGGGACCGGCGCCCTTGACGCTGGCCCCCTTGGGCCCGTCGCCCTGCGCTACCGGAAGGCGGCCACGCGCCGGTCGCGCTTGCGCTCGGCGGCGGGCTGGTAGGCGATGCGGGCGTGGTGCGTGCAGTAGGGCAGCCCGGTGATCGAGCGCGCGCCGCAGAAGCGGAAGTCCGGCGAGGCCGGATCGCCCATCGGCCAGCGGCACATGAACTCGCGCAGTTCCATGATGGTCACGCGCTCGGAGACCGGCAGCGCGACCTCGGGCTCGACGCGCGGGTCGGCCCGAACCAGGGCGAGCGAGGGCGGTGGCGGTGCGAGCAGGCTCGGCGCCGGGCTCGATGGCCGCTCGACCTCGATCACGGGCGCGGGGCGCCGCACGGCGCCGGGCGCCGGCGCGGCAGCCCCGTTGATCTTCGGCGCGCGGCCGGCAAGGCCGAGACGGTGGACCTTGCCGATGACCGCGTTGCGCGAGACGCCCCCGATCTCGGCGGCGATCTGGCTCGCGCTGCGGCCGTCGCTCCACAATCGTTTCAGGAGTTCGACCCGTTCCTTGGTCCAGCTCGGGCCCGCATCCGTCATCGCCGCCTCCGACTTCCCCCAACAGCGTTCTCTCGGGCGAATCGGCGCGCGACCGCGCTCGGTCAGGCGTCCGACCGCGGTTCAGTCCGTCCGATCCAGGGCTTGGTGATCGCCGCCACGAGAGAGCGCTTGCGACGGGGGTGAACCTACAGGACGGCCGGTTGACCGCGCAAGAGTCCGGCGCGGAGCACGATTCCTTTTCCCGGCCGCGTGCGGGGGCCGAGACGACCGCCGGCCGCGCCCGCGGAGCTCCTGTCGGCCGTGCCGCAGGCTCGCCTACTGGTTGATAAAACATGATATACCAGCGGTTTGCTCCGGGCCGCCGGCCCGCCGCGCACGGATGTCCGCCGGGCGCCCGGGCCGATTGAAGGGGCCGAATGCGGCCGCATCCGGATTTCCCGGCCGGCGAGCGTGGCAGATCGGTCACGGTTGCCGCAACCGTGGGGCGGCGTTGCCGGCTCCGGCGCCTGATCCTATGGTTCCGGCCCGGCGCCCGCAGGCGCCAGACACGGGAAATTCCATGCGGATCGTCCTCGCGGCCCAGGTCTCTCTCCTCCTGCCGCTCCTCGTGCCCGCCGGGCTCGCCGCCGAGCCGGCCGGGGGCGTCCGGCTCGCCCCCCATCGCGCCGTCTACGACCTGTCCCTGGCGCGCAGCGGCGGAGCCCGGGCGGTCGAGAGCGCGCGGGGGCGCATCGTGTTCGACTTCTCGGGCGACGCCTGCAAGGGCTGGGCCCTGCAATACCGGCAGGTGACGGTGCTGGAGAGTTCCGAGAGCGGCACCCGCACCTCGGATCTGCGCAACAACACCTTCGAGAGCGGCGACGGACGGTCCTTCCATTTCCGCACCCAGTCCGACCTCAACGGCGCCCTGCAGGCGCCCGTCGACGGCGACGCCGAGCGCGATGACAAGGGCCTTTCGGTCAGCCTCAAGCAGCCCAAGCGCGGGCAGGTCACGGTGCCGGGCGAGGTGCTGTTTCCGGCCGCCCACATGCGCCGCCTGATCGAGGCCGCGCGCGCGGGCGAGAAGACCGTGTCCGTGAAGGTCTTCGACGGCTCCGACGACGGCCGCAAGATCTACGACACGCTCGCGGTGATCGGCCAGCGCCGCACCGGACCGGCGGAGGCGCAGGCGGGCGGCCCGGTCGCCGTCGAGGCGCCGCTGCAGGAGGGCGTGCTGGCCACGATGCCGCGCTGGCCCGTGACCCTGAGCTACTTCTCCAGCGGGGAGGGCGAGCGCACGCCGGTCTACGTCCTGTCCTTCGACCTCTACGAGAACGGGATCAGCGGGGCGCTGCGCCTCGATTACGGGGATTTCTCGCTGCGCGGCGACCTCTCGCGCATCGACCTCTCGCCCGAGAGCAAGGATTGCCGGCCCTGATCCGCCATCCCGAAGGGAGCGGGCGGATCTGGAGCAGGCACCCTCAGGGCCGCTTCGCGCCCGGCGCGAAGGAGAGGCCGCGCTGGACCGCCGCCTCGCCGAAGCGTTCGCGCAGGGCGTCCACCGCGGCGGCCCGGCTCGCCTCCCGCAGCACGGCGGAATCCGCAAGATCGCCCCGGTCCGCATGGACGGCCGGGCAGAGATCCCCCGCCGCGACCCCGATCAGGCGGTAGGCTGTGCCGTCGCAGGCCTGGGCCAGCAGCGCCTCCGCGGGGCGGAAGAGGCGCTCGGCGAGCTGGGTCGGGGGCAGGCCCGAGCGGGTGCGGGTGCGCAGGCGAAAGCCCGCATCCTTGAGCTTCAGGGTCACGCTGGCGGCCGCGACCTCGCCGCGCTTGAGGCGCCGCGCCACCGTCTCGCACAGGCGCCACAGGATCGGCCGCAGGCTGGCGAGGTCGCGCAGGTCCTGCGCGAAGGTGGTTTCGCCCGACACGCTCTTGGCCTCGCGCACCGGCTCCACCCGGCGCCGGTCCTCGCCGCGCGCGAGGGCCAGGAGCCGCCCGGCGTCGCGCCCGAGCGCCGCCTGGAGCCGGCCCGGGTCGGCCCGCGGCAGGTCGCCCACCCGCACGACGCCGAGATCCTTCAGCTTGGCGGCCGCCGCCTGGCCGATGCCGGGGAGGATCCCGACCGGGCGCGAGCGGAGGAAATCCTGCGCCTCCGCCCGGCCGATCACCGAGAAGCCCCGCGGCTTCTCGAGGTCGGAGGCGATCTTGGCCAGGAACTTGTTGGGTGCGAGCCCGATCGAGACCGTGATGCCGAGGTCGCTCTCCACGCGGCGGGCGAAGTGCGCCAGCGTCGCGGCCGGGCTCGCCCCGTGCAGCCGCGCGGTGCCCGAGAGGTCGAGGAAGGCCTCGTCGATCGAGACCGGCTCGACCAGCGGCGTCAGCGCCCGCATCATCGCGCGCACCTCGCGGCCGACCCGGGCGTACTTCTCCATGTCGGGCCGCACCACGACGGCATCCGGACAGGCTTCGAGCGCCCGGAACATCGGCATCGCCGAGTGCACGCCGCAGGTGCGGGCGATGTAGCAGGCGGTCGCCACCACGCCCCGCCGGCCGCCGCCCACGATCACCGGGCGGTCGCGCAGGGCGGGATCGTCCCGCTTCTCGATCGCCGCGTAGAAGGCATCGCAATCGACATGCGCGATGGCGAGGTCGTCGCGCTCCGGGTGGACGACGAGCCGCGGCGAGCCGCAGGCCCGGCAGCGCGGCCCGGCGCCCCCCGTCCGGCCGCAATCGCGGCAGAGCGCCCCGCCGCTCATGCCCCGAAGGAATCTCCGCCGAAGGAATCCGGGTCGGGCGGGCCGAGCCGGCGCCACGCGGCGACGATGCGCTCGGGCGGCACGGCGAGCCCCCGCGCGCAGGCGAGCAGCAGCTCCTCATCCGCCACCACATGATCGAGCACGCCGACGAGCAGGTCCGGGCCGCCTGCCGCGGCCCGCAGACCCTCGGGCGAGAGGCCGGACGTCTCCATGAAGCGGATCAGCCGGGCGGGATCGGCGGCGACGAAGTCGAACGCCGCGGCGGCGAGCGCCTCGGCCCCGGAACCGGTGAGTAGTTCGCCCTGTGCGCCTTTCCCACTGGCAAAACGGTCGGATTTGCGTTTCATCAACATGTGCCGCTTAACAGGGGTAGAAGGGACAGGCGCCGTCCGGGTGGGGGACGCGGCCCGCCGGCGCCGGAGACAGTGAGCCATGAAGAAGACGGTGCTCATCGTCGAGGACAACGAACTCAACATGAAGCTCTTCAACGACCTGTTGGAGGCTCACGGTTACGCGACCCTGAAGACCGCCAACGGGATCGAGGCGATCGAACTCGCCCGGCGCCACCGTCCCGACCTGATCCTGATGGACATCCAGCTCCCCGAGGTGTCCGGGCTCGAAGTCACCAAGTGGCTCAAAGAGGACGACGAACTCAAGAGCATTCCGGTCATCGCGATCACGGCTTTCGCGATGAAGGGGGACGAGGAGCGCATCCGCGAGGGCGGCTGCGAGGCGTACCTGTCGAAGCCGATCTCGGTGGCGAAGTTCCTCGCCACGGTGCGCACCTTCCTGGGCGACGAGCGCCAGGCTTGAGAAGGGTCCGTCCATGTCGGCACGCGTTCTCATCGTCGACGACCTTTTTCCGAACCTCAAGCTGCTCGAAACCAAGCTCAGCCTCGAATATTTCGATGTCGTCTCGGCGATGAACGGGCCGGATGCGCTCGCGATCTGCGAGAAGGGCCTGTGCGACATCGTTCTGCTCGACGTGATGATGCCGGGCATGGACGGGTTCGAGGTCTGCCGCCGGATCAAGACGACGCCGACCACCGCGCACCTGCCGGTGGTGATGGTGACGGCCCTCGACCAGCCGAGCGACCGCCTGCGCGGGCTCGACGCGGGCGCCGACGATTTCCTGACCAAGCCCATCGACGACACGGCCCTGTTCGCGCGCGTGCGCAGCCTCGTGCGCCTCAAGGCGATGACCGACGAACTGCGCACCCGCGCCATGGCCTCGCGCGATTTCGGCTTCGGCGACCCGCTGGCGGCGGCCGCCGCCGAGACCGGGCAGAACGCCCGCCTTCTCGTCGTCGACGACCGGCGCGCCTCGTCGGAGCGGATGGCGGGGGCGCTCGGCCAGTACCATTGCGTCGAGGTGGAGGCCGATCCCCAGCGGGCGCTCGTGCGGGCGACCGAGGGTCACGTCGACGTGGCCGTGGTGAGCCTCGACCTCGACGGCTTCGACGGCCTGCGCCTGTGCAGCCAGCTGCGCTCGCTCGACCGCACCCGCGGCATCCCGGTGGTGATGGTGGCGGATGCGGGCGACCGCGACCGGATCATGCGCGGCCTCGACCTCGGCGTGCACGACTACCTCGTGCGTCCCGTCGACCGGAACGAACTCGTGGCCCGCGTGCGCACCCAGGTGCGCCGCAAGCGCTTCGCCGATTCGCTCCGCGAATCCGTCCAGGCCTCGATGGAACTCGCGGTGATGGACGGGCTGACCGGGCTGCACAACCGGCGCTACCTCGACGCGCATCTCGCCGGCCTCTTCGCCGAATCCACCCTGCGCGGCCGCCCGGTCTCGGTCCTCCTCCTCGACATCGACCGCTTCAAGTCGATCAACGACCGCTTCGGCCACGACGCGGGGGACGAGGTGCTGCGCCAGTTCGCCGAGCGCATCCGCGCCCATACCCGCGGCATCGACGTCGTGGCGCGGTTCGGGGGCGAGGAGATCGTCGTGGTGGTGCCCGATACCGGGCTCGACGGGGCGCAGCAGGTGGCCGAGCGCATCCGCGAGCGCATCGAGGCGATGCCGTTCCCGATCCACGGCGGCACGCGCGCCATCGACGTGACAGTCTCGATCGGCGTGGCGGTGCGCCTGCCCGAGGACGGCGGACCGGCGAGCCTGCTCAAGCGCGCCGACACCGCCCTCTACCGGGCCAAGGAAGAAGGCCGCAACCGCGTGGTGGCCGCCGCCGCCTGAGCCCGATCGGCGGCACGGCGCGGCGGACTGTCGCAGCGCTCCCCGCGGAATGATGCCGCGGCCTCGCTCCGGCGCCTCAGGCCCTTGATTTCAGCCGCATCTTTACAGCGCCGCCGGATCAACCTTGACAGTATAAACGAAGTCGTTCCGCCTGATCTTCGCGCATGCATCGGCGCGGGGTCTGTAGCATCCTGGGTCGACCGCAGCGTGCGAGCGTTGAACCTCGCATCGACAGGATGTCCAGCATGGAACATCAGCCGCTTCGTCACCTCCGCGACATCGCCGACGTCGAGCCGGGTCCGGTTCTGCTCGAAGGCCGCCGTGCGCGGCTTGAGCGGTGGGCCGAGATCCTCGAACGCGAGCCGGCCCGCCTGTTCGCGACCCTGGAGGAGATCGAGTTCGTGCCGCGCCGGATGCGCGCCGCGATCCGCGCCGACAACTCGCCCATCGCCTACGCCTACGCCGACCCGGTCCTGCGGGCGAGCGGGCTCGCCGGCGACACGTTCGGGGATGCGCGCAGCTTCTTCGAACTCGGGACCGGCGAGGCCCATCACCTGCTGTGCTCGTGCGTGAACGGGCGCAGCGTCACGGGCTTCGCCACCGCGCGGCGCCTGCGCCGCCTCGCCACCCGGCGCCCGGGCCTGTGGCTCGCCTATGGCTGCGCCGCCGGCCTCGCGGGCGTGCCCGGGCTGCTCTACCTGCTCGGCTGAGGGCCGGTCGCCGAAACGGCGAAGGCCGCCCGGGGCGCCGGACGGCCTTCGCGGTCGGGCCGGGCGGCTCGCGCCGTCGGGCGGGTTCGCTCGCGGGCTTACTTGATCTTGGATTCCTTGAACTCGACGTGCTTGCGCGCGACGGGGTCGTACTTCTTGAACGACAGCTTCTCGGTCTGCGTGCGCGAGTTCTTCTTCGTGACGTAGAAATAGCCCGTGTCGGCGGTCGAGACGAGCTTGATCTTGACGGTGACGGCCTTGGCCATGACGCGACCTCAGTTGTGGACAGGGATGCGTCCGGACGACCCAAACGCAAAAGGGCCGGGATAGCCCGGCCGAAACGCGGCGCCTGAATGCCCGATCCGCCCCCGAGCGTCAAGCAGCGGCGTCACGCCGGGCTCGCCCGCACCACCCGCAGGCCGACCACAACGAGATAGGCGCCGAACAGCAGCGCGAGCGACCACGCGAAGCCGTGCGGGGAGGCGAGGTCCATGCCGCCGCCGACGAGCGGGGGGCCGAGCACGAGGCCGATGTTGTAGAGCACCAGGAAGGCCGCGTTGGCGCCCGCCAGCGCCGCCCCGGTGAAGCGCGCGCCCAGATGCGCGAGGCCGACCGTGTAGAGCGTGCCGGCGATGCCGCCCCACACGAACAGGATGGCGCCGAGGAGCACGGGCTGGCCGGCGCCGAGCGGCAGCATCAGCGCGCCGAGGCCGCCGACGGCGCTCGCGGCCAGCAGCAGGCGGCGGCGGTCGACGTGGTCGGAGAGCAGGCCGACCGGGATCTGGAACAGCACGTTGCCGAGGGCCGCGAGGCTGACGAGCCCCGCCGCCTGCTCCGCCGTCAGGCCGAGCCGCAGGCCGTAGATCGGCAGGATGGCGAAGCCCCCGGTCTCCACCGCCCCGTAGACCAGGGCGGCCAGCGTCGCCGAGGGCGCGACCCGCAGGTAGCTCAAAAAGCCCCGGCCGCCCTTGCGCGGGATCTCCGGCGAGAGGCCGCGCGCCAGCAGGAGCGGCAGGGCGCCGACGCCGAACAGCACCGCGCCGGCCGCGTAGGGCGTCCAGCCCCGTGTGCCGAGCAGCCCGAGCAGGCCCGGCCCGATCGCGAAGCCGAGCGCCAGCACGGTGGCGTAGATGCCCATGACGAGCCCGCGCCGGGCCGGCGGGGCCGCTTGGTTGATCCAGAACTCGGACAGCACGAACAGCACCCCGAGCGCGGCCGAGAACACGAAGCGCAGCGGGAACCACCACGCCACGTCGAACAGTGCCTTGAAGCCGAGGAGCGACACCGCACCGACCGCGATCGCCCCGAGGAGCAGCGGCAGCACCCCGAGCCGGGCAGCGACCCGCGGCACGAAGGGCACCACCACGATGCTGGCCACCCCGGCGATGGCGGTGTTCACGCCGATCATCGTGTTCGACAGGCCCATCCGCTCCATCTCGAGCGACAGGAGCGGGATCGACAGGCTCAGGCCGATGCCCACCACCGCCACGCAGGCGATCGCCGCCGCGATGGCGGCGATGCCGGTCCGATCGAAGGTGGGCGTGGTGGTGTCCATGATGGTCCTGGCGGCCCGATGGCGGGCGGCCCGATATGGCGCGGAACCGGCCGCCGGGCCAGGGCGCCGCGTGGGGGACCGTCCTGCGCGGGGCGGCACGGCTCTCAGCGATCCCGCACGCCATGTCTCGACCCCGTCCGGTCACGGGCCTCGTCCGGGCGCGCGACATTGACCGCTCGTCGGACGCGGTCGAGAACAACCGCCAATCCATCGCATGGCTCACGAGCCACTCGGCCGGCCAGCACGCCGACGGCCGTACGACGCGATGAGCGCGAAATGATGGGAGGGACCAGTCATGCTGCGAAACATCGAAGGGCAGGTCGCCTGGATCACCGGGGCGGGCTCCGGGATCGGCCGGGCCGCCGCGGTGGCGCTCGCCAAGGTCGGGGTGCGGCTCGCGGTGTCGGGGCGCGGCCGGGAGGCCCTCGAGGCCACGGCAGATCTCGTCCGGGAGGCGGGGGGCGAGGCGCTCGTCGCGCCCGCCGACATGGGCCGGGCCGACGAGGTCGAGCGCGCCTGGGAGACCGTGCGATCCCACTACGGCCGCTGCGACATCCTGGTGAACGCCGCCGGCCTGAACGTGCCGAAGCGGAGTTGGAGCGAGATCGACCCGACCGGCATCGACACCGTCATCGGGGTCGATCTCAACGGGCCCTTCTACGCCTCGCGCCTCGTCCTGCCGACCATGCGGGCCCAACGCGACGGTCTGATCATTCAGGTGTCATCCTGGGCCGGACGCTACGTGTCCAAGCTGACGGGGCCGGCCTACTCGGCCGCCAAGCACGGCCTCGTGGCGCTCTCGGAGAGCTTGAATCAGGAGGAATGCGGTCACGGCATCCGGTCCTGCTGCATCTGTCCCGGCGAGGTCGCGACGCCCATCATCGACAAGCGCCCCGTTCCGGTCACGGCGGAGGACAAGGCGCGCATGCTGCAGGCGGACGACCTCGCGGAGACGATCCTGTTCGTGGCCCGACTCCCCCCGTCCGTCTGCGTCAACGAGATCCTGATCAGTCCGACGTGGAACCGCGGCTACCTGGAGGGCGTCAGGCTCTGACGCGCCCGGCGCCGGCGACCGGCGACCGGCGAACCGGTGACCGCGTCCGTGAGCGCGGCCGAGGCTCAGAGCTCCTCCCGCGTGTGCCGGCCCCGCACCTCGCGGAAGAACGGCACCGGCAGGAACGGGCTGAAGCCCGCGGCCAGCCGCGCCTCCAGTTCGTCGAGGACGATGTGGGTGATGCGCGGCAGGTCGAGCCTGCGGGCGTCCGCGAAGCTCACCCAGGCGAGTTCGGTGAGTTCGGCGTCCGGGCCCACGAAGCCCGGCGTCTCGCCCGCGACGGCGCTGCGCTTCACCGCGAAGAAGCGCGTGTCGAAGCGCTTGGGGCGGGCCGGCGGGGTGATGGCCCGCGCCACGAACTGCACCGCTTCGAGGTCAGGGATGATGCCGGCCTCGCGGAAGGCCGCCCAGGGGCCGTCCGGCGCCGTCTCGGGCGGGCCGTAGTCGCGGGTGCCGATCATCAGGCCGGTCTCCTCGTAGGTCTCGCGGATCGCCGCGAGCGCGAGCGCCCGGCCGAGATGGTGGGGCGGGCGCGTCACGCGCGCGGCGAGCGCGGCCTCGGCCCGGTCGTTGAGGGTGCCGACCACCGGCATGTGCCGGTCCTCGAGCTCGATCCGCCCGCCCGGGAAGACGTACTTGCCCGGCATGAACTTGTGGCCGTCGTGGCGCCGGCCCATCAGCACCGTCGGCGCCTTGCCGGAATGGTCGAGGATGATGAGGGTCGCGGCGTTCTTCGGCCGCAGTGCGGGGGCGCGGGCGGGCGCCCGCTCAGGCGCGGCGGAGGTCGGCGGTGTCCCGGTCTGCGTCGTCTCGGCCGTCGCGCGCGCCATCCGCCCTCTCCCCGCTCAGGACCGGGCTCCCGGCCAGGCTCCCGGCCGGCTCCGCCCGCCCGCGGCGTATCGCGGCGAAGCCGTGCATGCCAAGAGCGTATTGCAGCCCGACCACCGCTCCCTTCACGGGTTGGAGCAGCGCCAGCGCCATCACCAGGGTGAGGGCCGGCCAGACCGCGAGCTGCACGGCGAGCGGCACCTCGAAGCGCATCTCGGTCTCGAGGATCGCCAAGCCGACCACGTGGCCGACGATGAAGATCACGAGGTAGGGCGGCAGGTCGTCGGCGCGGTGGTGGTGGAGTTCGGCGCCGCAAGCCTCGCAGGCGTCGCGCACCTTGAGGAAGCGCCCGAACACCCGGCCCTCGCCGCAATGCGGGCAGCGGTTGCGAAAGCCCCGGGCCATCGCGGTGGTCCAGGGCACCTCCGCCGGGCCCCGCGCCGCCGGGGCGGCCTTGCCGTCGACCTCGATCACGCCCGCTTCCCCCGCCGCTTGGTCAGGCTCTCGCGCCGCTCCGGCGCCGGGCGGCCCTGGCGCAGGCTGCGCCGGGGCGCCGGCGGCGTGCGGGCGCCCTCCGACACCACCTCGAAGCGCAGCGCGCCCGCGACGGGCGCCGCCTCGACGAGGCGCACCTCGATCCGGTCGCCGAGCCGGAAGGTCTCGCCGCTGCGCTCGCCCACCAGGGCGTGGCGGTCCGGCTCGAAGCGGTAGTAGTCCGCGCCGAGGGTGGAGACCGGCACGAAGCCGTCCGCCCCGGTCTCGTCGAGCTTGACGAACAGGCCGGCGCGGGTCGCCCCCGAGATCTGGCCCGCGAAGGTGGCGCCGATCCGGTCGGCGAGATGCTGGGCGATCAGCCGGTCGATGGTCTCGCGCTCGGCCGCCATCGCGCGCCGCTCGGCCATCGAGATCTGCTGGCCGATCTCGGCGAGGTCGCCGGCCGCCATGTCCGGCAGCCCGTCCGGGCCGAGATGCAGCGCCCGGATCAGGGCGCGGTGCACCACGAGGTCGGCGTAGCGCCGGATCGGCGAGGTGAAATGGGCGTAGCGGCGCAGCGCGAGGCCGAAATGCCCCGCATTCTCCGGCGCGTAGACGGCCTGCGCCTGCGAGCGCAGGATCACCTCGTTGATGAAGAGCTGGTGCTCGGTGCCGTCCACGAGGCCGAGGATGCGGTTGAACAGCGAGGGGCGCAGCACCCCCTCCTTCGGCAGCTTGATGCCGATGGAGGCCAGCACCTCGCCGAGCGCCCGCATCTTCTCCAGCGACGGCTCGTCGTGCACCCGGTAGATCAGGGCCTGCGCCTTCGCCTCCAGCGTCTCGGCGGCGGCGACGTTGGCCTGGATCATGAACTCCTCGATCAGGCGATGGGCCTCCAGCCGCTGGGGCACCACCACCCGGTCGACACGGCCCTCGGCATCCAGGATCACCTTGCGCTCGGGCAGGTCGAGGGCGAGGGGGCCGCGGGCGTCGCGCGCCTTGGCGAGCAGGCGGTAGGCCGCCCAGAGCGGGCGCAGCACCGGGGCGAGGAGCGGCTTCGTGACCTCGTCCGGCTGCCCGTCGATGGCGGCCTGCGCCTGCCCGTAGGCGAGCTTGGCGCAGGAGCGCATCATCACGCGGTGGAAGCTGTGGCGCGCCTTGCGCCCGTCCGCCCCGATCACCAGCCGCACGGCGAGCGCCGGGCGGTCCTCGCCGGGGCGCAGCGAGCAGAGGTCGTTGGAGATGCGTTCGGGCAGCATCGGCACCACCCGGTCCGGGAAGTAGACCGAGTTGCCGCGCACCAGCGCCTCGCGGTCGAGCGCGCTGCCGGGCCGCACGTAGGCGGCGACGTCCGCGATCGCCACCGTGACCACGAAGCCGCCGACATTGGCCGGGTCGAGGTCCGGCTCGGCCATCACGGCGTCGTCGTGGTCCTTGGCGTCCGGCGGGTCGATGGTGACGAGGGGCCGGTCGCGCCAATCCTCGCGCCCGTCGAGGGTCGCGGGTCCGGCCCGCTCGGCCTCGTCGAGCACCTCGCGGGGGAAGACGTGCGGGATGCCGTGGGCGTGGAGCGCGATCAGGCTGACGGCCTTCTCGGAGGCGACCGAGCCCAGCCGCTCCTTCACCCGGCCCTGCGGCAGCCCGAGGCGGCCCTCGCGGGCGAGCGTGACGCTGACGAGGTCGCCGTCGCGCGCCTCGCCTTCCTGGCCGGCGGGAATCGCAATCTCGCGCCCCTGCGCGCGCTTGTCGACCGGCAGCACGCGGCCGCCGCCCTTCTCCAGGGCGCGGTAGACGCCGAGCGTCTCGGCCTTGTTGCGGCCCAGAAGCTTGACGACGCGGCCGACGTAGCGGCCCGGCGCCTCGCGGTCGGGCTCGACGCGCAGGAGCGCGCGGTCGCCGAGGCCGGGGGCCGGCTGCCCGCCCGCGCGGCGCCCGCGCGGCATCATCACGAGGATCTTCGGGGCCGGGCCGGCCTCCGCGTCCCACTGCGCCGGGCGCGCCAGCAACTCGCCGTCGCGGTCGCGCCCGTCGATGTCGGCGACGAGCACCGGCGGCAGGCGCCCGGCCTTGCGCAGGCCCGCCCGGTCCTTCTCGACCACGCCCTCCTCGGCGAGGTCCTTCAGCATCCGCTTCAGCTCGACCTTGTCGGCCCCCTTGAGCCCGAAGGCCTGCGCGATCTCGCGCTTGCCGACCTTGGCGGGCGCCTCGTCGATGAAGGCGAGCACGGCCTCGCGGGAGGGGAGGGCGCCGTGCTTGGACGGTTTGGGATGCGTGTGCTTGGCCAACGGACACTCAGGGAGGGGGCGGAAAGGGGCTGACGGCCGTGGCGGCTGCGCGTGCCGTGCGGATGACCCCGCTCCCGGAATATGGGCGGCCCGCCGGCGCGGGGCAACCGCGCCCGCCCGGCGGCGCCGTCAGCCCGTCGCGGCCGAGTCCCGCACGCGCTTCACCACCGCCTCGAAGTCGAAATCCGGGCCGAGCAGGGTGTCGAGGGCGACCGGGCAGGCCTGGGGCATGGTGAGGGAGGTCTGGGTCTCCTCGGGGCGCAGCTCGGGCGCCTCGGCGTCGCGCACCGCGAGCCCCCACAGCCCGTCGGGCTTGAGGGCGGAGAGGTCCTGTCCGGCCAGCTGACGGCGCAGGTCCGCGGCCTCCCGGCGAAATTCCGCGCGGCGGGTCTCGTCGGGGATGAGGGCGGCCTTGACCAGGGTGGCGAGGAGGGCGCGGAGCGCGCCGGCAGGGGAGGGGGCGTCGGTCATCCCGGCCGCTGCGCAAGGGCGGTGCCAGGGCGGAGGCCCGCGCCCATGCAAAAAGGGCCGGATCGCTCCGGCCCTCCGTCTTGCTTGGCTCCGAGACCGGCTCAGAGCGAGTAGTAGTGCACGAACTCGATCGGGTGCGGGGTCATCTCGAAGCGCATCACCTCGGTCATCTTCAGCTCGATGAACGAGTCGATGAAGTCGTCGTTGAACACGCCGCCGGCCTTCAGGAACTCGCGGTCCGCGTCCAGGCTGTTGAGGGCCTCGCGGAGCGAGCCGCAGACGGTCGGGATCTCCTTCAGCTCCGCCGGGGGCAGGTCGTAGAGATCCTTGTCCATCGCCGGGCCGGGATCGATCTTGTTCACGATGCCGTCGATGCCGGCCATCAGCATCGCCGCGAAGGCGAGGTAGGGATTGGCCATCGGGTCGGGGAAGCGCACCTCGACGCGCTTGGCCTTCGGCGAGGTCGTCCACGGGATGCGGCAGGAGGCCGAGCGGTTGCGGGCCGAGTAGGCCAGCAGCACCGGCGCCTCGTAGCCCGGGACCAGCCGCTTGTAGGAGTTGGTGGACGGGTTGGTGAAGGCGTTGAGCGCCTTGGCATGCTTGATGATGCCGCCGATGTACCAGAGGCATTCCTGGGAGAGGTCGGCGTACTTGTTGCCGGCGAACAGCGGCTTGCCTTCCTTCCAGATCGACTGGTGGACGTGCATGCCCGAGCCGTTGTCGCCGTAGACGGGCTTGGGCATGAAGGTCGCGGTCTTGCCGTAGCTCTGGGCGACGTTGTGGATGCAGTACTTGTAGATCTGCATCTGGTCGGCCATCAGCGTCAGCGTGTCGAACTTCATGCCGAGTTCGTGCTGCGCGGAGGCCACCTCGTGGTGGTGCTTCTCGACCTTGACGCCCATCGACTGCATGGCGGCCAGCATCTCGCCGCGCATGTCCTGGGCGGAATCCTGCGGCGGCACCGGGAAGTAGCCGCCCTTGATCTGGACGCGGTGGCCAAGGTTGCCACCCTCGTACTCGGTCTGGCCGTTGATCGGCAGCTCGACCGAGTCGAGCTTGAAGCCGGTGTTGTACGGGTCGGCGGAGAAGCGCACGTCGTCGAAGACGAAGAACTCGGCCTCGGGGCCGACGAAGATGGTGTCGCCGATGCCGCTCGCCTTGACGAAGGCCTCGGCCTTCTTGGCGATGCCGCGCGGGTCGCGGCCGTAGGGCTCGCCGGTGCCGGGCTCCAGCACGTCGCAGACGATCGACATCGTCGAGGCGGAGAAGAACGGATCCATGCAGGCGGTCGCCGGATCCGGCATCAGCAGCATGTCGGACTCGTTGATCGCCTTCCAGCCGGCGATCGAGGAGCCGTCGAACATCGTGCCTTCGGCGAAGATGTCCTCGTCGACGAGCGACACGTCGAAGGTGACGTGCTGCCACTTGCCGCGCGGATCGGTGAAGCGGAAGTCGACGTACTTGACGTCGTTGTCCTTGATTTCCTTCAGGACTTCCGAGGCGGTCTTGGCCATTCTCTCTGGACCCCTTCCTAGAACCGGCACACGGGCCGTCGAAAACGCACGGTCCGCCCGCGCGGCCGCGCTTGTCGCTTACTGCAGACGCCAGAACGGCACGAGGTCAGATCGCGTCGGCGCCCGTCTCGCCCGTGCGAATGCGGATGGCTTCTTCGATCGACGACACGAAGATCTTGCCGTCGCCGATGCGGCCCGTCTGCGCGGATTTGCGGATTGCGTCAACCGCACCCTCGACCAAGTGATCGGGCAGGACGATCTCGAGCTTCACCTTCGGCAGGAAATCCACGACGTACTCGGCGCCGCGGTAGAGTTCCGTGTGCCCCTTCTGGCGGCCGAAGCCCTTCGCCTCGATCACGGTGATGCCCTGGAGGCCGACCTCCTGAAGGGCCTCCTTCACCTCGTCGAGCTTGAAGGGCTTGATGATCGCTTCGATCTTCTTCATGCCGGGCGGGCCTGGTTCTGCAACGGTTCCGGCGGCATTCCTACCATCGCGCTTCGCCGACCGCCACGGGGATTTCCGGGGTGATTTCGGTGGAGTCGCCCGTGAGTTGGGCCGTTTCTGCCCGTTTGTTAAGCAATCCTTTGCCGCAACCCGGCCCCGCCTCCGGCTCGCCGGAGGAGGCCCGCAAGGATGCCCCCGCAGGAGGACGCCCATGGATGGAACCGTGCTGCTCACCACGGCGCAGATGCGCGAGGCGGATGCGGGGGCGATCGCGGCGGGCATCCCCGGCTTCACGCTGATGCAGCGGGCCGGCGCCGCCGTGGCGGCGCGCGCCGTGGATCTCGCAGGGGAGGGCGCCCGCATCCTCGTGCTGTGCGGCCCCGGCAACAACGGCGGCGACGGCTTCGTGGCGGCCCGCGACCTCGCGGCGGCCGGGCGCGCGGTCGACCTCGCCCTGCTCGGCTCCCGCGACGCGCTGTCGGGCGACGCCGCGCAGGCCGCCGCGGCCTGGACCGGGCCGGTGGCGGACGCGGTCGAGGCCGACCCGGCGGGCTACGCCCTCGTGATCGACGCGCTGTTCGGGGCGGGACTCGCGCGGCCGCTGGAGGGGGCGGCGCGCGCGCTCGTCGAGCGGCTGAACCGGGCCGGCGTGCCGGTCCTGGCGGTCGACGTGCCCTCGGGCCTCGACGGTGACACCGGCGTGCCGCGCGGCCCCGCCGTGCAGGCGAGCGAGACCGTGACCTTCGCGCGGCTCAAGCCCGGCCACCTGCTCCTGCCCGGCCGGTCCCTGTGCGGGCGCCTCACGCTCGCCGACATCGGCATCCCGGATGCGGTGGTGGAGGGGCTTGGGGCGAAGGCCTTCGCCAACGGGCCGTCCCTGTGGCGCGGGGCGTTCCCGCGCCTCACCGACGCCAGTCACAAGTACACGCGCGGGCACGCGCTCGTGCTGTCGGGGCCGGCGACGCGCACCGGCGCGGCGCGGCTCGCCGCCCGCGGGGCGCTGCGGATCGGGGCGGGCCTCGTCACCGTGGCTTCGCCCCCGACGGCGCTGGCCGAGAACGCCGCCCACCTCACGGCGATCATGCTGCGCCCGTGCGCCGGGGCCGACGACCTCGAGGACATGCTGGCGGACGAGCGCCTGAACGCCATCGCGGCCGGCCCGGGGCTCGGCACCGGCGGGGCGACGCGCGAGATCGTGCGGGTGGCCGCCGAGGCCGGCCGCGCCCTCGTCCTCGACGCCGATGCGCTCACGAGCTTCGCCGGCCGCGCCGGCGACCTCGCCGGCCATCTGCGCGAGGGCGGCGCGCAGGCGGTGCTCACCCCGCACGCGGGCGAGTTCGCGCGCCTGCTGGGCGGGGTCGCGGCGGTGCCGGAGGGCTCCAAGCTCGAGCGCACGCGGGCCGCCGCCGCCTTCCTGGGCGCCGTCCTGGTCCTCAAGGGGGCCGACACGGTGGTGGCGGCGCCCGACGGCCGGGCGGTCGTCAACCACAACGGCGCGCCCTGGCTCGGCACCGCGGGATCGGGCGACGTGCTGAGCGGCCTCGTCGCCGGGCTCCTCGCCCAGGGCATGCCGGCCTTCGAGGCCGCCGCCGCGGCGGTCTGGCTGCACGGCGAGGCCGGGCGCCGCCACGGCCCCGGGCTGATCGCCGAGGACCTGCCCGAGCTGATGCCGGGCGTGCTCGCCCGCCTGACCGGGTTCGAGGCGCCGGCCTGAGGGTGCCCGCCTTCGGCGGGCCGTCAGGTCACCTCGAAAGAGGTCCACAGGCCGGTGTCGAAGCGCTCCAGGGCGGTGGCGCTGATGAGCCAGCGGCCCGGGTTGTCGGCCTGGAAGGCGATGCGGGCGGTGCGCCCTTCGAGGAGCTGGAACGTGTCGAGCCAGTAGGGCTCCCAGCCGTCGTCGAGCGGGTGCAGCAGCCGGAAGGCGTGCCCGTGCAGGTGCAGGAATTGCGGGAAGGCGGTCTGGTTGGTCAGCGCTAGCACCACCACGCTGCCGCGCTTCACCGAGAACAGCGGGGCGGCTCCCGCCGTCCCGGCGGCGCCGTTGACGGTCCAGATCCGGGTGGGATCGCCCGAGAAGCTCGGCGGCGCGTCGGGCTTGGCCTTGTCGAGGCTCGCCCCGCCCGCGAGGGTCAGCTCGCGCCGCACGGCGTTCTGCAGCTTGATCTCGGGCGGCAGCAGCCGGTTCTCGCCGATCGGCGCCACCGGGGGCCGGGCCGGCACCGGGTCGCCCTTGGGCACCACCACGGCGAGCGGGATGCCCTGCGCGATCAGGGCCGTCACCATGCCCCTGCCCTCGGCCGGCACGTCGAGGAGCACGTCGTAGCGGGTGCCGGGCGGGAACGGCAGCGTGGCGCGCAGCGGCTCGAAGGTGTCGGTGGGCTGGCCGTCCACCGCCGCGACCCAGACCTTCAGCCCGTCGAAGCGGATGCGGGTCGCGCGGGCGTTGCAGGCATTGGCGAGCCGCAGCCGCAGCCGCGTGCCCGGCGCGGCCTCGATGCTCTCGGGCACCGGCCGGCCGTTCACCGTGAGGGCGTTGCCGAGCCGGCCGGAACTCGCCGCGAAGGCGACCTGCCCGAAGGGCGCGAGGCTGCCGTCCGGCTCCAGGCGCCAGTCCTGCAGCACCAGCGGCACGTCGCGATCGACCACCGGGGGTTTCGCCTCCTCGACCACGAGCAGGCCCGCGAGGCCGCGGCCCCCGGGCTCGCTCGACCCGCCGATCACGAGCGGGCGGATCAGCGCGGTGCCGGCATCCGGGGGCGTGAACTCGTAGAGGAAGCTCGCGCCGGGCTGCACCGGCGCCTGGGTCACGCCGCCGACCCCGTCCATGGCGTTGCGGTTGCGCACCCCGTGCCAGTGCAGCGAGAGCGGCTTGTCGGTCCGGTTGTCGAGGCGCAGCCGCACCGGCTCGCCGAACCTGACCCGCAGGACCGGCGGCGCGCTCCTGCCGTCGAAGGACCAGACCGGGGTCTCGGGGGCGGGCTCCGGCCGCAGGCGCGCGGCCGCCGGGCCCGCCGTCAGCACGCGCGGCTCGGGCGGGGGCGGCGTCTGCGCCCGGGCGCCGGGCGGCCGGGCGGCCGGCATCAGGGCGAGGGCGGCCCCCGCGAGGAGCGCGCGGCGGGTGGGCGGGGTCGACGGCATGGCACCTCGCTGACGGGTCGGCCTGTGTGGGTCGACCGCCTTGATAGCGGTCCGCCCGCCCCCGCGCGAGCGCCCGGCCGCGCGCCCAAAATTCTTGCTGCGCGTCCGCCGGACCATGCTATAGAGCGCCGCCCGAGCGCCGCGGCGACCCCGGGCGCGCGCGTTGCGGGCGTGGCGGAATTGGTAGACGCGCTGGATTTAGGTTCCAGTGACGATGAGTCGTGGGGGTTCGAGCCCCTCCGCCCGCACCAGTTCCCTTCAGCCCCGCGCGCAGGACACGTCCCGCGCCGCGGGGCGACACGACGGAATGGCTTCTCACATCAGGGCCGGCCCGCCTGACTGACGGTTCCCGCCGTGACGGCTCCTCTCGCCGTCCGGGTCCGCAGGCGGTCCGCAGGATTCAAGGGCGGAACGACGACGATGCAGGTGACCGAGACCAAGTCCGAGGGGCTCAAGCGCGAATTCCAGGTGGTGCTCGCCGCGGCCGAACTCGAAGACCGGCTCACGAACGAACTGGCCGGGATCAAGGACAAGGTCCAGCTGAAGGGCTTCCGCCCCGGCAAGGTGCCGGTGGCGCACCTGCGCCGGGTCTACGGCCGGTCGATCATGGCCGACGTGGTGCAGAACGCCGTCACCGAGGCCAACCAGAAGATCGTCGAGGACAACAAGCTCAAGCTCGCCCTCGAGCCCCGGATCGAGATGCCGGAGGACAAGGCCGAGATCGAGAAGGCGCTCGACGCCAAGGCCGACCTCGCCTTCACGGTCGCCCTGGAGGTGATGCCGACCTTCGACCTCGTCGACCTGTCGGACGTCAGCCTGACGAAGCCCGTCGCCACGGCCTCGGACGAGGAGGTGGAGACCGCCATCACCCGCATGGCCGAGCAGAACCGCTCCTTCGAGGACCGGCCCGAGGGCGAGGCGGCGCAGAGCGGCGACCGCGTGGTGATCGACTTCGTCGGCCGCATCGACGGCGAGGCGTTCGAGGGCGGCAGCGCCGAGGACGCCAACCTCGACCTCGGCTCCAACACCTTCATCCCGGGCTTCGAGGACCAGCTCGTCGGTGCCAAGGCCGGCGAGGCCCGCGCCGTCACGGTGACCTTCCCGGAGGCCTACCCGGCCGCGAACCTCGCCGGCAAGGAAGCCGTCTTCGACGTGACCGTGAAGGCCGTGAAGGCCCCGGCCGAGACCAAGATCGACGACGAGCTCGCCAAGGCGTTCGGGCTCGACAGCCTCGACGCCCTCAAGGAGGCGGTGCGCGGCTCGCTCTCGCAGGAGCTCGAAGCGCAGTCCCGCCGCCGGGTGAAGAAGGCGCTGCTCGACGCGCTCGATGCGCGCTACGCCTTCGAGCTGCCCCCGAGCCTCGTGCACCAGGAATTCGCCGCCGTCTGGGCGCAGGTCGAGAGCGACCTCAAGAGCCGCGGCAAGACCTTCGAGGACGAGGGCACCACCGAGGAGCAGGCGCAGGCGGAGTACCGCCGCATCGCCGAGCGCCGGGTGCGCCTCGGACTCGTCCTTGCGCAGGCCGGCGAGAGCGCCGATATCAAGGTCTCGGACGATGAGGTGAATCAGGCGCTCATCGCCCGGCTGCGCCAGTTCCCGGGGCAGGAGCGGGAGGTCTACGACTTCTACCGCAAGAACCCCCAGGCGATGGCCGAGCTGCGGGCGCCGCTGTTCGAGGAGAAGGTGGTTGACCACGTCCTCGGGCAGGTCAAACTCGTCGAGGAGCCCGTCTCGAAGGAGGCGCTGTTCGCCGACGACGAGGAGGATGCGGCCCCGGCCGCCGAGCCCTCGTCCGAGGAGACCGCGAAGAACGAGACTGGCGCGGCCTGATCCGGCCCGCGGCCCTCGCACGGGCGGCGGACCGGGCGGGCCGAGGCGCTCCCGATTCGCCGACACCCCGGCCGCAGCGGCGCGGCCGGGTTTCCCACTCGCAGGGCCACCCCGATGAGAGATCCCGTCGACTACTACAACAGCGCGCTCGTGCCCATGGTGGTCGAGCAGTCGAGCCGCGGCGAGCGCGCCTTCGACATTTACTCGCGCCTGTTGCGCGAACGCATCATCTTCCTGACCGGGCCGGTCGAGGACTACTCCGCCTCGCTGATCGTGGCGCAGTTGCTGTTCCTCGAAGCCGAGAACCCGAAGAAGGAGATCTCCTTCTACATCAACTCGCCGGGCGGCGTGGTCACCTCCGGCCTGTCGATCTACGACACGATGCAGTTCATCCGCTGCCCCGTGGCCACGCTCTGCGTCGGCCAGGCGGCCTCGATGGGCTCGCTCCTGCTCGCCGCCGGCGAGGCCGGCCATCGCTTCGCCCTGCCGAACGCCCGGATCATGGTGCACCAGCCCTCCGGCGGCTTCCAGGGCCAAGCCACCGACATCCTCATCCACGCCCGCGAGATCGAGGCCCTGAAGCGGCGCCTCAACGAGATCTACGTCAAGCACACCGGCCGCGACTACGACACCATCGAGCAGGGCCTGGAGCGCGACAACTTCATGACCGCCGACGCGGCCAAGGAGTGGGGCCTGATCGACGAGGTGCTGCAGAAGCGGGCCGAGGCGCCCGCCGCCTGAGCCGGAACGCCGCCGGTCCCCTCGGGATTAACCAACCCCCGGAGCCGATGCGGCCTTTTGGCGAGGCCGTGTCGCTTTCGTGGGATTGATCCGGAGGTGGCTGCGTGTTTGCATCACGATTCTGCGTCGGGCACCCGGCCGCGTAGGCGAAGGCGGTGACTGTTTCTTTAGCCGGGTGCCACTATCTAGAGGGACGCGGCCCTCGCCCTCGGGGCGACGGCCCGTCGGGGACTTGGAGACCCATATGAGCAAGGCTGGCGGCAACGACTCGAAGAGCACGCTGTACTGCTCGTTCTGCGGCAAGAGCCAGCATGAGGTCCGCAAGCTGATCGCGGGCCCGACCGTCTTCATCTGCGATGAGTGCGTCGAGCTGTGCATGGACATCATTCGCGAGGAATCGAAGTCCTCGCTGGTGAAGTCGCGGGACGGCGTACCAACCCCCAAGGAAATTCGGCGGGTCCTCGATGATTACGTCATCGGGCAGGACTTTGCAAAGAAGGTCCTGTCGGTTGCTGTGCATAACCACTACAAGCGCCTGGCGCATGCGACCAAGCACAACGACGTCGAGCTGGCGAAGTCGAACATCCTGCTGATCGGCCCGACCGGGTCGGGCAAGACGCTGCTGGCCCAGACGCTCGCGCGCATCCTCGACGTGCCCTTCACGATGGCCGACGCCACGACGCTCACCGAGGCCGGCTACGTCGGCGAGGACGTCGAGAACATCATCCTGAAGCTGCTCCAGGCCTCCGACTACAACGTGGAGCGGGCGCAGCGCGGCATCGTCTACATCGACGAGATCGACAAGATCTCGCGCAAGTCCGACAACCCGTCGATCACCCGGGACGTCTCGGGCGAGGGCGTGCAGCAGGCGCTCCTCAAGATCATGGAGGGCACGGTCGCGAGCGTGCCGCCCCAGGGCGGGCGCAAGCACCCGCAGCAGGAATTCCTGCAGGTCGACACCACGAACATCCTGTTCATCTGCGGTGGCGCCTTCGCGGGGCTGGAGCGGATCATCTCGGCCCGCGGCAAGGGCACGTCCATCGGCTTCGGCGCCACCGTCCAGGCTCCGGACGACCGGCGCACCGGCGAGATCTTCCGCAACGTCGAGCCGGAGGACCTGCTGAAGTTCGGGCTCATCCCCGAATTCGTCGGCCGCCTGCCGGTGCTCGCCACCCTCGAGGATCTCGACGAGGTCGCGCTCAAGCGGATCCTGCAGGAGCCCAAGAACGCGCTCGTCAAGCAGTACCAGCGCCTGTTCGAGATGGAGAACGTCGACCTCACCTTCCAGGAGGAGGCGCTCACCCTCGTCGCCCGCAAGGCGATCGAACGCAAGACCGGCGCCCGCGGCCTGCGCTCCATCCTGGAGAGCATCCTGCTGGAGACGATGTACGACCTGCCCGGGCTCGACTCGGTGGAGCAGGTGGTCATCGGCCCGGAGGTGGTCGACGGCAAGGCGCGGCCCCTCTACATCCACGGCGACCGCAACAAGGACGCTCCGCCCGCGAGCGTCAGCGCCTGACGGCTTCCGGGGCCGCCGCGACAGCGGCGGCCCTTCGCGTCTCGACCCAGTGTTTCAACTCTTGCGGCCGGGGTGGCACGACGCTTGAAAGAAGCGCCAGCAGGGACCACCTCACCCTCACGCGGCGGCCGCACGCTCACTCGGAGGTGCGGTGCCGCGGCCCGGCCGCCTCTCCCTCCGACCCCCGCGGCCCGGTCGGACCCTCGTTCCGCCTGTTCATCCTCGAAGGTGCGGAACGTCAAGGGCGCCCCCATCAAGGAAGTCAGTCAATGACCCAGCCGAAATCGCGCCAGCCCGTCGTCCCCGGCTCCACCGGGACCTACGCGGTTCTGCCGCTGCGCGACATCGTGGTCTTCCCGCACATGATCGTGCCGCTGTTCGTCGGGCGCGAGAAGTCGATCCGCGCGCTGGAGGAGGCGGTCAAGGCCGATCGCCACATCCTGCTCGCCACCCAGGTCAATGCCACCGACGACGACCCGGCCACCGACGCGATCTACACCATCGGCACCCTCGCCTCGGTGCTCCAGCTCCTGAAGCTCCCCGACGGCACCGTCAAGGTGCTGGTGGAGGGCGCGGGCCGCGCCAAGATCCGCACCTTCGTGCGCTCCGACGAGTTCTACGCGGCGGAAGCCGAGACGCTCCCCAACGACCTTGGCGACCGCATCGAGGCGCAGGCGCTCGCGCGCTCGGTGATCTCGGAGTTCGAGAACTACGTCAAGCTGAACAAGAAGATCTCGCCCGAGGTGGTCTCGGCGGTGGTCCAGATCGAGGAGCCCTCCAAGCTCGCCGACACGGTCGCCTCGCACCTCGCGGTCAAGATCTCCGACAAGCAGGCGATCCTCGAGATCCCGACCGTCGCCGAGCGGCTGGAGCGCGTGCTCTCGCTGATGGAGAGCGAGATCTCGGTGCTGCAGGTCGAGAAGCGCATCCGCACCCGCGTCAAGCGGCAGATGGAGAAGACCCAGCGCGAGTACTACCTGAATGAGCAGATGAAGGCCATTCAGAAGGAGCTCGGCGACGAGGACGGCCGCGACGAACTCGCCGAACTCGAGGACAAGATCGAGAAGACCAATCTGTCGAAGGAGGCCCGCGACAAGGCGATGGCGGAGCTGAAGAAGCTGCGCCAGATGTCGCCGATGTCGGCCGAGGCGACGGTGGTGCGCAACTACCTCGACTGGATGCTCGGCATCCCGTGGGGCAAGCGCTCGCGCATCAAGAAGGACCTGCTCGGCGCCCAGAGCCTGCTCGATTCCGACCATTTCGGTCTCGACAAGGTCAAGGAGCGCATCGTCGAGTACCTCGCGGTGCAGCAGCGCGCGAACAAGCTCACCGGCCCGATCCTCTGCCTCGTCGGTCCCCCCGGCGTCGGCAAGACCTCGCTCGGCAAGTCGATCGCCAAGGCCACGGGCCGCGAGTTCGTGCGCATGTCGCTCGGCGGCGTGCGCGACGAGGCCGAGATCCGCGGTCACCGGCGCACCTATATCGGCTCGATGCCCGGCAAGATCGTGCAGTCGATGCGCAAGGCCAAGACCTCGAACCCGCTCATCCTGCTCGATGAGATCGACAAGATGGGCATGGATTTCCGCGGCGACCCGTCCGCGGCGCTGCTCGAGGTGCTGGATCCGGAGCAGAACGCGACCTTCAACGACCATTACCTGGAGGTCGACTACGACCTCTCGCACGTGATGTTCGTGACGACGGCCAACACCCTCAACATCCCGCCGGCCCTGCTCGACCGGATGGAGGTGATCCGCATCGCCGGCTACACCGAGGAGGAGAAGGTCGAGATCGCGCGGCGCCACCTGATCCCGAACGCGCTCAAGAAGCACGGGCTCGCGGCGGCCGAGTGGTCGATCGCCGAGGACGGCCTGCTGCTCCTGATCCGCCGCTACACCCGCGAGGCGGGCGTGCGGAACCTGGAGCGCGAGATCTCCAACCTGATCCGCAAGGCGGTGAAGGAGATCCTGATCTCCAAGGTGAAGAGCGTGACGATCACGGCCGACAACCTCGACACCTATCTCGGCCCGGCGCGCTTCCGCTACGGCGAGGTCGAGGCGGACGATCAGGTCGGGGTGGTCACGGGTCTGGCCTGGACCGAGGTCGGGGGCGAGCTGCTCACGATCGAGGGCGTCATGATGCCCGGCAAGGGCAAGATGACGGTCACCGGCAACCTGCGCGACGTGATGAAGGAGTCGATCTCCGCGGCCGCCTCCTACGTCCGCTCGCGGGCCGTCGACTTCGGCGTCGAGCCGCCGCTGTTCGAGCGCCGGGACATCCACGTCCACGTGCCGGAGGGGGCAACCCCGAAGGACGGGCCGTCCGCCGGCATCGCCATGGCGACCGCCATCGTCTCGGTCATCGCCGGCATCCCGGTGCGTCGCGACATCGCCATGACCGGCGAGGTGACGCTGCGGGGCCGGGTGCTGCCGATCGGCGGCCTCAAGGAAAAACTCCTGGCGGCGCTGCGCGGCGGCATCAAGACGGTGCTGATCCCCGAGGAGAACGCCAAGGACCTCGCCGACATCCCGGCGAGCGTGAAGAACGGTCTCGAGATCATCCCGGTCTCGCGGATGGACCAGGTGCTGGAGAAGGCGCTGGTGCGCCTCCCCGAGGCGATCGAATGGGACGAGACCCTGCCGGCCTCGACCCAGAACCGCACCGAGGACGATGCATCGGGGCTGGTGGCGCACTGACGCCACCGCTCACCGGCATCCCACGACATGAAGAAAGGCCCCGGACGTCGCCGTCCGGGGCCTTTCTTGCTGTCCACGCCCCGCTCCGGCCGTGCGGCCGGGCGGGCCTGATCCCGGCTCAGGCGCTGCGGCGCCGGCCGAGCCCGCTGTTCTTCGCGAGTTCCGAGCGCTGGGCGGCGTAGTTGGCCGCCACCATCGGGTAATCGTGCGGCAGACCCCACTTCTGGCGGTACTGCTCGGGGGTGAGGCCGCGCGTCGAGAGGTGGCGCTTGAGCGACTTGTACTGCCGGCCGTCCTCCAGGCTGATGAGGTAGTCCGGCGTCACCGTCTTCTTGATCGGCATCAGGGGAACCGGCTTCTCCGGCTCGGCCGCCACGGGTGCCCGGAGCCGCACCAGCGACGTGTGCACGGCGCCGATCAGGCCGGGCAGATCGGCCAGCGGCACGGAGTTGTTCGAAACGTAGGCCGCGACGATGTCGGTGGCGCGTTCGATCAGTTCGATTTCTTGGTCTTGGTCCTGCATCGGGTGCTCCGGTTCACAGAGTGACAGCCCCATGCGTTCAGCGGGCCATCGCGTCAATGTTTATTTCGCGGAATGCGACAGTTTTACACGAGAGTATCGGATCGGTTTGGTTGCGATACGATCGGAGACGCCTGCGGCAGAGATCGACCGAGCCGACGTCTACCCATGCGCCAGGGTAATACAGGCCTTGCAGAGAAGGCTCGGCGATGCCGCCCGAGCCGCCGGCGCGCCGGGCCGGCCCCGCGCCCGCACGGCTGATTGTGCTGCGGCGGCCCCCGCCTCTATAACCCGCCTCTGTCTCATCGCGGCGGCGTCGAGGTCCTCCCCGGCGGGGATCTCCGCCCGCGCATCATCGCCCCGGGGAGTTCCATGGCCGGTCATTCGCAGTTCAAGAACATCATGCACCGCAAGGGCCGCGTCGATGCGGTCCGCTCGAAGGTCTTCGGCAAGCTCGCGCGCGAGATCACGGTCGCGGCCAAGCTCGGCACCCCCGATCCGGCCATGAACCCGCGCCTGCGCGCGGCGGTCCTCGCCGCCCGCGCCGAGAACATGCCCAAGGACAACATCGAGCGGGCGATCAAGAAGGCGGCCGGCGGCGACGCCGAAACCTACGAGGAGATCCGCTACGAGGGCTACGGCCCGGGCGGCGCGGCCCTGATCGTCGAGGCGCAGACCGACAACCGCAACCGCACCGCCTCCGACGTCCGCTCGGCCTTCACCAAGGCCGGGGGCAGCCTCGCGGAGACCGGGGCGGTGTCCTTCATGTTCGACCATGTCGGCCTCGTCGCCTTCGAGGCGGGCGTGGCGGATGCCGACACGATGCTGGAGGCCGCCATCGAGGCGGGGGCCGACGACGTGCGGTCGGACGAGAGCGGCCATGAGGTCACCTGCGAGCAGGGGGCGCTCGGCGAGGTCGCCAAGGCGCTGGAGGCCCGTTTCGGCGAGCCCCGCCGCACGGCCCTGGTCTGGCGCCCGCAGAACACCGTCGAGGTCGACGACGAGACCGCCGAGAAGCTGGTCCGTCTCGTCGAGATGATCGAGGACCAGGACGACGTCCAGAACGTGTTCGTGAACTTCGCGGTCTCGGACGCCGTGATGGCCAAGCTCCAGGCTTGAACCCCCAGACTTGAGGCGGGCCACACGGCTTCGTGACTTGGGACGGCACATCGTGCCGTTCCCCTGCCGCAATGCCGTGATGTCTTGCCCGCATGACGGACTGGAATGAACCGGCGCAGGTCGTGGTCTGGCCCGAGGCCGAGGGTGACGAGCCGCAGGATCGCGGGACCGTGACGCTGCGCGAGGCGGTGCGGACGGCCCGGGCGGCCCCGCGCGAGCGCCGGATCTGGATCATCATGGCGGACGGCCACATCCTGCGCCCCGGCGAGATCGCGGCCCTGACGGCGGAGCTGCCGCCGGAGGCGTGAGCCTCGCTCATACCCGCAGGGTGTATAAGGGCGCGGGCTGCCCTATCTGTCTCCGGCTTCAGCAGTCTTCGCCGAAGCGCTCGCCGCTGCGGCCGAGCCCATGCTGTTCCCGGGAGCCCATGCTCGTCTTCGAATGGATCGTCGGCGTCCTGATGGCCGCCGTGCTGCTGGCGGCCCTGGCACGGCGGCTGAGAGCCCCGTTTCCGGCATTGCTCGCCCTCGGGGGGGTCGGACTCGCCTTCGTGCCGGGCGTGCCGGAACTGCGGCTCGATCCCGATCTCGTGCTGGCGCTGTTCCTCGCGCCGGTGCTGCTCGATGCCGGATTCGACACCTCGCTGCGCGACATGCGGGTGAACTGGCTGCCGATCGCCGGCCTCGTGATCGGCGCGGTCGGCCTCACCACGGCGGCGGTGGCCCTGGTGGTGCGCTGGCTGGTGCCGGACATGCCGCTCGCCGCCTGCATCGCGCTCGGCGCCATCGTGGCGCCGCCGGACGCGGTGGCGGCCCTCTCGGTGCTGCGTCACGTCTCGCTACCGCACCGCCTGGTCACCATCCTCAAGGGCGAGAGCCTGTTCAACGACGCCTCGTCGTTCCTGATCTACCGGTTCGCCGTTGCGGCGGCGGTAGGCGGCAGCGTCTCGGCCGGCGACGTGCTCCCGGCCTTCCTCGTCGGCGTGGTGGGCAGCCTCATCGCCGGCCCGGCGCTGGCATGGCTCTACGCCCAGCTCCTGCGCCGCGTCACCGATGCGCCGAGCACCATCGTGCTCCAGTTCGTCTCGACCTTCGGCGTCTGGCTGCTGGCGGAGCGGATCGGCCTGTCGAGCGTCCTCACGGTCGTCACCTTCGGCATCACGCTGGCGCGCCTCTCGGCCACGATGACGCCCGCCCGCCTGCGCGTGCCCTCGAACGCCGTGTGGGAGACCGCGGTCTTCATCCTCAACGTGCTCGCCTTCGTGCTGATCGGCAGCCAGATCGGGCCGATCCTCGACGAGCTGGCGGCGCACGAGGGCGAGCAGGCCGCCCTCGTCGCCTCCCTCGTGGTCCTGACCGCCGTGCTGGTGCGCCTCGCCTGGGTGATGGGCGCCAACGGCGCGGCGCGGCTGGCGCGCCGCCTCGGGATGCTGCGGGGGCCGGCGCCCGCGAGCCTGCCGGCCGCCACCGTGGTCGCGTGGTGCGGCATGCGCGGCGTCGTCACGGCGGCGCTCGCCCTCGCGCTGCCGCAGGATTTTCCGCACCGGGACCTCGCGGTGCTCACCGCCTTCTGCGTCGTCCTCGGCACGCTGGTGCTGCAGGGCCTGAGCCTGCGGCCGCTCCTGGCGTGGTTCTCCCTGCGCGGCGACGACGTCGTCGGGCGCGAGGCGGGCGTCGCCCGGGCCGCGGCCTACCGCGCCGCCCTCGACAGCCTCGCGGGAGACCGCTCGCCGCACACGGCGGCGTTGCGCGACGAGTTCGAGGCCGCGCTGCGCGAGGCCGACCGGGACCGGGAGGGGAGGGCGCCCGCCGCCCTGCCGGCGGACGCGCCGCGCCGCCGGGCGATCCGGGCCGCGCGCGGCGCGATCCATGACCTGCGCCAGCGCGGCGCGATCGGCGACGACGCCTATGCCTGCCTCGAGGAGGAACTGGACTGGGCGGAGCTGAGCGCCACGCCCCGCGACGACCTCTGACCCGCCGTCCGGACGGGATCGTCCGGACGGCGGGTCAGCTCCCGAACGGCCGCTCCGGGTCGAGCAGGTCGGCCCCGAGCAGGGGGTCAATGAGGCTGTCTTCCTCCGGCACGTCGAAGGGGCGCAGGGAGCGCGGGCCGCGGTTGAGGCGCCGCAGCGCCCCGAGGAGCGAGCCCTCCCGGGCGATCGCCTCCGTCACCCGTTCGGGCGGGAGGGCGAGGTGCTCGGCGACGAGCCGGTCGCGCAGGGCCGTGATGGTCGCGCGCGTCGCCGCATCGGTGCCCTCCACGGCCAAGTCGCATTCCGTGTCGAGCGCGACCGAGCGGTTGTTGAGGTTCGAGGAGCCGACCCGCAGCGCCGTGTCGTCCACGACGATGAGCTTGGAGTGCACCAGCACCTGGCACTCGCCGTCCCGGCCCTCGCAGCCCGGATAGCCGATGAAGAGGCGGCCCTCGCGGTCGGCGGCGCGCAGGCGGCGGATGATGCGGTCGCGCGGCGAGCCCATCGCCACGCGCTCGGGCAGGCTGTGCGAGCGGCGCGTGAGCACCACGAGGATCTCCGGGCCGCCCGGCCGCTCCAGCTGCTCGGCCAGGATGTCGGCGACGTAGGCCGCCGTGAGGTACTGGGCCTCGATGAAGACCGTGTGCCGGGCGCGCCGCAGCATGTCGGCGGTGAGCGCCGCCGCCTCCTCCACGCTCTCCTGGTCGGCGAGCGCCGGCATGGTGCGGGCGATGGCAACCGGGATGTCGGTGAAGTCGGCCGCGAGCCCCGCGGGCCAGAGCGGCGCCGCCCCGCCCAGGGGCGGCAGGGCCTCGCCGGTGGCGGCCCGCCAGCGCTCGCGCGCCAGTTCGCCGATCGCGCGGGCGGCCTCGCCGTCCACCGCCATCTGGGTGTCGTGGACCGGCCCGTAGGGCTCGCCGTCGGGATCGATCCGGCGCGGATCGTCGGGCCAGTGGTCGGGGGTGTCCCAGCGCCCCACCGTGAGGTCGATCCCGCCCGCGAAGGCGAGGGCATCGTCGATGCAGACGATCTTCTGGTGATGGGCGGCGTAGATCGGGTGGCGCGTGTCGAGCTTCACGGCGATGCGCGGGTGCTTCATCCACTCGGCGCCGAACAGCATCGGCAGCGCCGCCCCCGGGCCGTGCACGGTGCCGATGCTCCACAGGAGGATGCGCAGGTGGAGATCGGGCCGCGCCTCCACGAGCAGGCGCAGGAACGGGCCGAGCGGCGGGGATTCCTCCTCCGGCGCGTCCTCGCGCAGGCGGATGCGGCCGTCGAAGTCCCAGCCGATGATGGTGATGCTGTGCCGGGCCTGCCGCAGCGCGCTCTCCAGCGCCGCGAAATAGGCGGCGGCGTCGATCAGCACCGCGGCGCGGCCGGCCCGCGCGACGCGCCAGCAGTTGCGGCCGGGCACGAACAGCTCCGCTTCCGCCTCCGGCCGCGCGGCCTGCACCGGCACGTGGTCCATCCTCGTGGCTGCGTCCGACACTCTCGGCCCTCGTGTTCCCGGGGTCCGGCGGCACCCCACACCAGAACCACCGAGCGGGCGGAGCGTTGCAGCGCCGCACTGACGCGGCGGGCGCGTCCTTCGTCTAGCCCAGCACCCGGACGTGGTTGTCCCAGGCCCGGGCCGCGAGGTCGCTGCCGCCGAGGCGGCGCAGGGCCTGCCCGTCGGCGGCGCCCAGGGTGGCGACCCCGGCATGCCCGGAGGTGACCACGAACAGGCCCGCGGCCGCGCCGGCGGCCGGAGCGGCGGGCGCGACCCCGCAGACGTCCGGCATGCGCCGCCGGCCGAGATAGCGTCCGCTGCCCCGCTCGAAGAACGCCACCGTGTTGCCCCGCGGCGAGGTCGCCGCGATGACCCGCTCCGCGCCGCACAGCGCCACCGAGCCGACGTAGTTGTCGAGCGCCGCGAGGTCGTCCTCCGGCATCGGCAGCAGGCGCGGCGGACCACCCCGCGGCAGCACGCCGACGAGGAGCGGACCGTCCTCCGGGGCGCCCTCCCACTGGCAGGCGAAGACCGCCTCGCCGTCGCCCGCCACCGCGAGGTGGCGGATGCTCAGGCCCCGCAGGGCAGGACCGAGATCGGCCTTGAGGAGCGCGCGGCCGCTCGCCGGATCGAGCAGGACGAGGCTCGGCGCCATCGCGTCGGGGTTCAGGATCTCGCGGCCGGTGCCGGGCTGGGTGCGCGTGCCGCCGTTGGCGATCAGGATCGGCCCGCCCGGCAGCAGGGCGAGATCGTGGGGGCCGAGGCCATGGGTCGGGCGCTCGTCCACCCGGGCATAGGCCGCGGCGGCGTCGTAGATCCCGAGCACGCCCTCGCCCGCGCCGGGATCGTCGGCGCCCGCGCGGTTCTCGGTGGCGTAGAGGAGCCGGCCGTTGGGCGAGAAGGTGCCGTGGCCGAAGAAGTGGCGGTCGGGCGGCGTGGTGATCAGGCGCAGCACCCTGCCGGTCGTGCGCTCCACCACGGCCGCCCAGTTGCCGGGCCGGCGGGCGAACACCACCACCTCGCCGTGGCCCGGCCGCGCCGCCGCGCCGTGGCCGCGGGCGGGCAGCCGCGTCGCGTAGAGGAGGCGCCCGTCGCCGTCGAAGGCCGCCACCGAGTCGCCCTCCCGTCCGCCCGGGTCGAGGCAGGCGGAGAGGTAGACGGGACCGCCCGCCGCGGCGCGGCCGGGACCCGCGAGGGCGGCCGCGAGGGCGGCCAGGAAGGAGCGGCGGTCGAGCAGCTTCAATCTCCGTCGCGGCTGTTGAAGCCCACCGTGACGCCGAGCGCCTCGGACAGGATCGGCTCGGACACCGCGGAGGCGGAGCGGACCGCGTCGCGCAGGAGCAGGACGCGCACCCGCTGCTGCGGATCGGACGCGAGATCGCCCAGCGACGCGGTGCCGGCCGCGAGCCGGCCCGCGACGGCGCGGGGCGTGTCGAGGCCGGCCAGCACGGAAGCCAGCGCCGCGGCGTCCTGCGCCAGGGCCGTGCGGGTGAAGGCGTCGGCGGCGTCGAGATTGACCCGGATCGCCCGCAGCGACCGGCCGGCCCGCCAGCCCTCCGCCGCCAGGGGCCGGGCCTCGTCCGCGCTGCGGCCGAGCACCGTGCCGATCTTCGCGTCGGCGATCGCCTCCAGGAAGGCGAGGTGGTCGGTGGCGAGCCGCGTCACCGCCTCGCGCGCCGCCTCCGGGCTTCCGCCCTCCAGCCGGGCCGTCAGGCCCTCCGGTCCGGTCCAGCCCGCCAGCGTCGCCGCGGCATTGCGCGCGAGGCCCTGCGCGATCGCCGCGCCGAGCGCCCGGCGCCGGTCGCCCGCCGGCCCCGCGAGGTCGCGCCGCAGCGCTGCGGTGCTCTCCGGATCCTCGCCGTAGAGCAGGCGTTCGAGGGCCGAGAGGCCCTGCGCGGCGGCGCTCGCCCGCCGCAGCCGCTCCGGGGTGAGTGCGTCGGAGGCGGCGAGGAGGTCGGCGAGCGCCTTGCCGATCGCCCCGCGGCGCTCCGGCCAGTGGGCCATGCGCTCGTAGCGGGAATCCTCGTCCACGGGGCCGTAGCGCACCATCTCGATGCCCGCCCAGGCATCCGCGGCGGCCTGGAAGGCCGCGTCGAGCCCCGCCGCATCCGCCCGAGCCCCGGCCGCGAAGGCGCGCCACGCGGCGTCCTGGGCGGCAGTCGCTTCGGCGAGGACATGGTAGCGGGGAACCGCGACCTCGCGCGCGAGCCGCAGGGCCGTGGCCCGGTGGTCGGGCGCGGCGGCGCGGGCGCGGTGCGCGACGAGCGCCGCCGCGGCGAGGCCGAGGAGCCAGCGGCGGGTCGGCCGGCCGCGCACGCTCGGCGCCGCGGAGGTGCGGGCGCTCTCAGATCTGCGGATCATGCTGTGGTCCATGAGTCAGTATCTTGCGTGCCCGATGACGGATCGGGCGAGGCTCGCCCGCGCCCCGGTCGGGACCGGCGCGCGGCGGAAGCGCGGAACGGTCGCCATCTACAGCGACCCGACATAGGCGAAGAGCCGCGCCCGCTCCGCCTCCGGCAGCGCCTCGGCGCGGCGGCGGCTCGCCGCAGCCTCGCCGCCGTGCAGGCGCACGGCCTGCGCCACGCCGGCCGCACGGGCATCGTGCAGGAGCCCGGCGCCGAGCGCGAGGCGCCGCGCCAGGCCCCAGAGGGGCGCGGTGCGCCACTCGGTCGGGGCGATGCCGGGCTCCGTCGCGCCCCCGTCGAGGTCGGGGCCGAGATCGTGCAGGAGAAGGTCGGTGAAGGCGCGCACGGGCCCGTCGGGCGAGGGCAGGGCCGGCCGGTGGCAGGCGGCACAGCCGGCCTCGGCGAAGAGGCGCTCGCCGGCCGGGTCCGGGGCCGGCGCGGGCGGGGGCTCCAGCGAGGCGAGGTAGCGCGCGATGTGGCGCACGAGGGCCGCGCCGATCTCCGGGCGCGCGTCGCCGCGAACGGCTGCGAGGCAGGCGGCCTGGATGCGCGTGCAGTCGCCGCCCGGGGCCGGGCGCTCCGCCGTCGAGAGGCCGAGATCGAGGGCGAAGGCGGTCGCCACCTGCGCCTCCAGCGTCGCCGCCGTGGCCTTGGCGCCGAAGCGGCCGACCGGACCCTCCGGGCCCTCCGGCCGGTGGGCGCGCCCGCGCAGCCCGCCGCCGGCCTGGGACGCGGCGAGCGCCAGAATGGCGGCCTCCGGCACCGCGGCGAGGCGCCCGAGGCCGCGCAGCGGCGGCGCGGCGCGGGCGCCCACCCGCACGCCCGCGGCCGGGGGGCCGTAGGCGGAATCGGCGAGGTGGTAGCGGCCGTTTCCGTCCCGCCGCACCGTCCCCTCGGGATCGACGCCCGGCACGCCCGCGGTCTGGATCTGGCGGCCATAGGCCGGATCGGGGGCGCCCGCGGCGTCGGACAGGCGCAGGACCAGGTTCTCGCCCGTCACCCGCCCGTCCGGGGCGACCGCCACGGGCCGCCCGTCGAGCCCCTGGTGGCAGGCGCTGCAGGCCCGCGCGTTGTAGAGCGGCCCGAGCCCGTCATTGGCCGTGGCCGAGGCGGTGCCGGGAATCCAGGCCCGCCGGAACAGCGCCCGCCCGATCAGCGCGTCGAGATCGCCCGCCTGGGCCGCAGGAGCGGCCGTTTGCGCCGCCGCCATGGCGGTCAGCGCCGCCGCCAGGGCGAGGCGGCGCCTCACGCGGCGACCCTGAGATAGCCCATCATCCCGTATTCGAGGTGTTCGAGGATGTGGCAGTGGAGCATCCAATCGCCCGGCGCCGCCACGAAGGCGACCTCGACCCGTTCGCGCGGGTTGAGGATCACGGTGTCGGCGAGGTGGCGCGGCAGGGCTTGGCGCGAGGCGGAGATCACCTCGAAGGTGTGGCCGTGCAGGTGGATCGGGTGCGGGTGGGGCGTGAGGTTGATCCACTCGAACAGGTAGGGCCGGCCCGCCTCCAGGCTGTCGAGGGGCGGGGGCAGCACCGCGCCGGGGCCGTGCGGCCAGGACTTGGCGTTGATCGCCCACAGGCTGGTGTCGCGCACGCAGAGGCTGTCGAGGAGCACCCTGGCCAGGGGGTCGCCCGGCGGGATCGCGTCCGCGAGCGAGCCGCCCGAGGAGGCGCCGAACCGGAAGGTCCGGCGCTCGGCCGCCGCCGGATCGGCGACCCGCGGCACGCGCGAGGCGTAGAGGGGGGCGGGCGCGAAGGCTCCCCGGGCCGCGGGCGCGCCTGAGGCCGTCAGTTCGGCGATGGTCCAGGGCTCGGCCGAGCCGTAATCGACGACCCGCAGGATCTCCCCCGGCCGGGCGGGGGCGCGCACGAGCAGGTCGGCGCGCATGGCCGGGCCGAGGCGCCAGGAATCGACGTCACCGTCGAGAGGGAGGGGGCCGAGGGGCTGGCCGTCAGTGGCGATCAGGGCCGCCGCGCCGCCCTCCACGCCGACCTGCACGATCCGGGTGCCGTCGAGGTTGAGCAGGCGCAGGCGCACGTCCCCGCCCGGGGGCACCGCGGCCCGCATCGGCCCGGCCGTGCCGTTCACGCCCCGCACGGTGCCGAAGGTCCCGGCCCGGCCCGCGCCCTCGCGGGTCTCGAAGGGCAGGAAGCCGCCCTCCGCGGCGAGCCGCCAATCCTTGATCGCCACCACGAGGTCGGCATCGGCGTAGTCCGCGGGCGCGTCGCCCTCCACGACCAGCACCGCCATCAGGCCGCGGCCCGCCTGCCCCGATTCATCGCAATGCGGATGCAGGAAGTAGGTGCCCGGATCGGGCAGCGCGAGATCGTACGCGAAGGTCTCGCCGGGACGCACCGGGGGCTGCGTCAGGTAGGGCACGCCGTCCATGCCGTTCGGCACCCGCACCCCGTGCCAGTGGATCGAGGTGTGGACGGGCAGACGGTTGTCGAGGGTGGCGCGCAGCCGGTCCCCGACCCGCGCGCGCAGGACCGGAAACAGGGGCTGCCCCGCCTCGGTGAAGGACCAGACCCGGCTCTCCGGCCGCCCCGGGCCGAGGATCGCCGCGGGCCGCTCGCGGGCCGTAAGGGTGAGCACCTGCGTGCGGGACGGGCCGTCCGCGGGGCCTAAGGGGAGCGCCAGCGGGTCGTCGGCCGCCCGGCCGGGCCGGAGCAGGGCCGTGCCCGCCGCCCCGATCCCGGCGGCGAGGAGCCCGCGGCGGGTGAGGGAGGCGGTCAGCGCTTCTTCCCCACGGCGCCCGGGTTGTCGAGGCTGTCGGAGCCCTCCACCGAGACCGCGAGGCCGAGCCGGCTCACCAGGGCCTCGATCGCGCGGGTCTGGGCCACGAGGGCGTCGATCGCCGCCTGGATGATCCGGTTCCCCTCGGCGTTGCCCTCGCCGATCATCTGGTCGTAGGCCTCGATGCCGGAATCGGCCCGGTCCTTGATCGCCCGGATCCGCTCCGAGGCGGCCTTGAGCGCGGCGTCGAGCCGGCGCGCCTCCTCCGGGGCCTTGGCGGCGGCGTAGGCCATCAATGAGGGCCCCTCGACCACCCGCCCGTCCGTGCGCAGGTAGCGGCCCGTGGCGATGGCGGTGATGCCGACCTGATCGTACCAGTGCGCGTTGTGGGTGTTGTCGGAGAAGCAATCCTGCTCCTCCTCCGGATCGTGCAGGGTGAGGCCGAGCTTCATCCGCTCGCCCGCCATCTCCCCGTACGACAGGGAGCCGAGGCCGGTGAGGATGGTGGCGAGCCCCGCCGTCTCGCCCTTGCGCGCGAGCTCCTCGCGCGCCTGTCCGTTCGGCCCCCAGAGATCGGCCATCGCCTGGAGGTCGCGCACGAGGAGCGCGCTTGCGGCCTTCAGGTAGGCGCGGCGGCGGTCGCAATGGCCGTGGGTACAGGCCGCATCCGCGGCGTAGTCGCTGGCCGGCCGGTTGCCGGCCCCCGGCCCGGTGCCGTTGAGATCCTGCCCCCAGAGCAGGAACTCCACCGCGTGATAGCCCGTGGCGACGTTGGCCTCGATCCCCTGCGCCTCGTGCAGCGTCTCCAGCAGGTCCGCGTCGATGGTGGTGGCGTCGACCTGCCGGCGCCCGATGCGCAGGCGCGGGTTGGCGACGACGTTGGCCCGGAACAGCGGGTTCTCGTCCGAGGCCTCGCCGTACTTCGCGGTGTCGACGTAGTCGATCAGCCCCTCGTCGAGGGGCCAGGCATTGACCTTGCCCTCCAGGGCGTCGACCGCCTTGTTGCCGAAGCGGTAGCCCTCGGTCTGCATGTAGGGGATGCGGGCGCGGATCCAGGCCTCGCGCGCGGCCTTCAGGGTCTCGGGCGAGGGCGCGGCGAGCAGCGCCGCCACCGCCCGGTCGAGGTCGCGCGCGCCGGCGACCGCGTCCTCGGTCATGGCCTGGGCCAGGGTGGCGTAGGTGTCGAGCACCGCCCGCGCCGGGGGCGCGGGCTCCGCGCGGGCCGCCGTCGCCAGGAACAGCGCGGCGAGGAGGAACGCCGGGCGGGCGGATGTGCGGGGCATGCGGGACCATCTCCGGCGGAGCCCGTGGCCGGCCCCTCGATCGGGGCGGCACTCTGGCGCCGGGCCGTCCGGCATGCAAACGCGTCCGCTGCGCGCTAGTGTCTCAATTCCGAATGATTTCAGTTCGCAGTCCGGCGCGCCGGCCCTGCACCGAGGGGGCCGCGCCCCGCGACAGGATGCAGCCGGGCGGGTGACGGATCAGTGGAACTCAACCCCGATCACGCCGGGCCGCTGCCAGACTACCGTCGAGGCCCAGCGCAGTCCGCCGGCCTTCAACTTGAGATAGACGGTGTCGGGAAACCGGAAGCCGAGCGGCACGATGATGCG
Source organism: Methylobacterium isbiliense (assembly GCF_022179325.1). Lineage (GTDB taxonomy): Bacteria > Pseudomonadota > Alphaproteobacteria > Rhizobiales > Beijerinckiaceae > Methylobacterium > Methylobacterium isbiliense. The sequence continues at coordinate 80,389 of NZ_BPQQ01000004.1, forward strand.
CGCGCCCTGCGCGTCGACGTCCACCAGCGTGCCTTTGACGTCGTCGATCGACTCGTCCGACGAGATGACGACCGGCTTAATCAGATTGGAACGGGTGTGAGCGCGTCTCATTGGCATCAAGGAATCGATCGTTGTGGTCGTCGCAACATCTAGTACGGATAGCATAACATTTGGATGTCGCAGTTTCGATTCCGACTTAGGCCATGTGGCTATTGCTTGGCCTATACTGAAGCAAAACAGCTCAAAGATCGATGGTTGTCGGCTCGAAAGGCTCGTTTTGGCTCTCTGGGCGAGCCGTTGACGCAAAATGCTCTAGCGTGATCGCAGGCCGGAGGATCGGTTACGGCTCCGCCTCGCGGTGCGCCCGCGCGCGATTCGCCGCCGGTGGGTCAGCCGGCGACGGGGGCCATGCCGGACCGGTCCTGCCCCGCCACCGCGATCCCGGCCGCCCAGGCGTCGAGCGCGCCCGCCTCGATGCGCGCGCGGGCATGGCGGTAGCCGATCTCGGCCACGGCCGCGTAGCTGCGCCACGCCCTCAGATCGATGCCGGCGAGCGGCGGGCGCAGCACCGCGGTGGCGCGGGCGCGGGCCATGGCCGCCGAGGCGTCGCTCGACAGGGTGGCGGAGCGCAGCAGGATCTGGGCGATGCCCGGCATGGCGCAGGGCACGCCGAGCGCCCGGCGCAACAGGCGCGAACGGAGGCTGCGCCGGGGCATCGTGTCGAGGGCAAGGTCGCTCGCGACGTCGACGGCGAGCACCGCGCCGCGCCCGCGGGCGGCCATCAGGTCGGCCGGCAGGTTGTTCATGATCCCGCCATCCACCAGCACGCCCTCCGGGGCGAGCACGGGCGGCAGCAGGCCCGGGATGGCGATGCTGGCGCGCAGGGCCGGCGCGAGGAGGCCGCGCTCGTGCACCATCGCGGCCCCGGTGGTGAGGTTCGAGGAGACGCAGAAATAGGGCAGCCAGAGATCCTCGATCCGCGCATCGCCGAAATGCTGCGCGAGGCGCCGGTCCACCTTGGTGCCGCGGGTGAGGGCCGCGAGCGGCAGCGTGTAGTCGTTGAGCGGCGAACTCTCCACGAAGGCCGAGACGGTGTGGGCCTGGATCTCGGGCAGGCTCCAGCCCATCGCGAGGCTGGCTCCCGTGACGGCCCCCATGCTGGTTCCGGCCACGAGATCGACCGCGAGCCCGGCCTCTTCGAGCGCCCTCATCACGCCGAGATGGGCAAAGCCCCGCGCGCCGCCCCCGCCGAGCACCAGCGCCCGCGCCCGCCCGCCCGCGAGGCGCGCCACCCGTGCGAGGTCCGCGGCGCTGCCCGCCCGCGCCTGGAGACGCATCGCCACCGGCAGCCCGGCCAGGGTCGGGTCGAGCGGCGCCGGGCGGAGGGCGTCGCGCGGCTGCAGCATCACGAGGTCCTGGCGCGTCCAGCCCGGCACCGGCATGGCGATGCGGCCGTCGAGGGCGCCCCGCGCCGGCCGGCCGGGGGCGGCGAGCAGCAGCACGTGGTCGGCCCGGCGCAGGCACAGGTTCGGCCAGCCCGGACCCGGCGCCTCGGCCGCGTAGACGACGTGGTCGTGGGCCGTCTCGTAGGCGTGGAACCACGTCTCGTCCGCCTCGTCGGGCCATGCGGCGAGGCAGCCCGTGCGCCCGGGGAGGGCGGCGGCGAGCCGGGCCGCGAAGGCCGCCGGGTCCACGTCCCCGGTGACGCCGATCACCGCGAAGGTCATCGGCGCGACGGCGAGGGGCGTGTGGGCCGAGACCGTGCGCAACCGCTCCGCGAGGAGCCGCGCGAAGTAGAGCATCGTCGCCGGATGCCGGGCCACGAGGTCGTCGAAGGCCGTCTTGGAGAGGCGCAGCAGGAAGGCGTCGCGCAGGGCGGTCGCGGTGGCCGAGCGCGGCTCGCCCGAGAGCAGCGCCATCTCGCCCACTGTCTCGGGGGGGCGCACGCGGGCGACGGGGCGCTCCTCGCCGCTCGCCGCATCGCGCGCCGAGATGCCAATCGTCCCCGACACCAGGGCGTAGAGCGCGTCGGCCGGGTCGCCTTGCCGGAACAGCACCTGCCCGCCCGCCACCGCGATCGGTTCGAGGCGCGCCCGCAGCGCCGCGGCGGTCGCCGCGTCGAGGGCGGTGAGGAAGGGGATCTCGGGCTGAACGACGCTCCGCATGTCCGCCCTCAGGCCGCCATCCCGGCCCCGGCCTTGGCCTTGAGGTTCTGGGCCGCCCGGGCGTAGCCGCCGCCATTCCCGTCGATGAAGTGGACGTGGTCGCTCTCGCTCGGCACCACCGTGATGCAGGTCGTCAGCGCGGCGGACTGGCGGTGCAGGCCGAAGCGCACGAGGCCCGCCGCTTCCGCGGCGGCGAGCCGCCCCTCGATCGCCGCCGCGAGGGCCTCGTCGCAGTCGAGGGTCATGCGCAGCCCGTCGTCGTACTTCTGGAAATCGGCATTGGCGACGAGTTCGCGCCGGTAGCGCGCGGGCTCGAAGCCGCCGACCCGCAGGCCGAAGCGGAAGATCAGGGAGGCGGCGAGCGTGCGCGCCAGGACGGCGAGGCGGCGCACGAGGCGCGGCTGCCCCGCGCTCCGGGAGGCCGCGACTTCGAGCGCGATCCCGTCCGACGGCCAGTACAGGGGCGGGCCCTCGTCGGGCAGCGGCCGGCCCATCGCCGGCGCGGCGGCCACGAGGCGGAGCACGTCGCCGATCACGCCGCGGATCGCGGCCGGGTCGGCGCCCTCGGCCCCCACCACCAGCACCGACAGGATCAGCCCGTGGCGCGCCCGCGCGGGAGCGAAGCGGCAGGTGAGGCCGGTGAGGTCGGGCCGTGCCCCCGGCGCGGGCGCCACCGCGTAGAGGCCCCGCTTCAGCGCCCGCTCCGCGAAGGCGAGGCCGCCGCCGGTGACCATCGCGTAGGCGACGTGCGGCGAGGGGGCGTAGCGGGCGATGCGCAGGTCGTGGCCCGCCTGCCGCAGCGCCGCGACGGGCACGAGCGCGGCGCGCAGCCTCAGGTTCATCTCGGCGCCGACCCACGCCACGGTGGCGGCGAGCGCCGCCCGGGCGGCCTCGGCCTCGTGCGGCGCGACGAGGATGCTCGCCCCGTCGCCCCCGAACACGAAGGCCCGGTCCTGCCCGCCGAGGGCGTTGCGCACGGCCGCGATGGCGGCCGCCCCCGCGTAGTTCACGGCCTTGTAGCGCCCGGCCGCGATGGCGGCGGTGGATTCGACGATGTCGGTGACGGCGAGCCACCACCCGTCCGGCACCGCCCGGTAGGCGCCGTCGTCGAGGACGCGGGCGAAGTCCGTGACCGGGACGAGGTCGGCGTAGACGAACGCCCCCGTCCCGCAGCGTGCCCCCGCTCCGGCCGGCGCGGATCCCCTCGTCATCGCGGCTCCTCCTCGGGCCAGCCTATCACGGCCGTGCGCAAGCGCACGCGGATCGGTCTGCGCCGCGGCACTCAGCGGACAGGTGGCGGCGATCGGCGCCGCCCGAACCGGAGACGACCGATGACCCGCCAGAATCCCCTCGCCGCCCTCACCCCCGTGCTCGGCACGCTCGCGGCCTTCTTCGGCCTGATGGCCGTGGCCTTCGCCTGAACCCCCCCCGCCAGCCCCGCAAGGAGCCCGCCATGCGCACCGTGCCCGCCCTCGCCCTCCTCCTCGCCCTCGCGGCGCCCGCCGCGGCCGAGACCGCCGCCGCACCGGCCATGCCCCGCCCGTTCCGCCACGTGACGCTGCTTGGCACCACCAAGCCCGACGGCGCCGCGCTCGACGCCCGCGGCGGCACCCGCCCGGACCTCGACCGCCGCAGCCGCGCCCTCGGCCGGCTGATCGCGACGGCGATCTGCCGGGGGTGCTGACGAGACTCCCCGGCGCATCATCCGTGCGATCCCGCCCTCAGGCTTTGTGGCGTCGCAGGCCCGGATCGCGCGCGCCGAACGCGCGGCACCGGGCGGCCTCACGGCCCGTCGTCGGGCTCCGGCTTCCCGCGCAGGAGTGCGGCTACCACCGCGTCCTCCCGGCCCGGGTCGGGCGCAGGCGCGGGCGCCCCGCGCAGGAGATCGCGCGTGGCGCGCACCTGCTCGGCGAAGCGCCGGCAGGGGGCGCAGGCCGCGAGGTGGAGGCGCAGCCGCGCCCGCAGCGTCAGGTCGAGGTCGTGGTCGAGGAGCGCGCTCGCGTGCTCGGCCGCTTCCCGGCACTTCATCCGCTTCTCCTCATGGCATGCTCACGGCATCGCGCGCGCCGGCGCCTCCCGGGTCAGGCGCTCGAAGGTCGCGCGGATCCGGAACCGGGCGCGGTCGAGGAGCGCCCGCTGGCGCGCCTCGCTCAGGCCCAGCATCGCCTCGGTCTCGCGCGCCCCCAGGCCCTCGACGTCGCGCTGGCGGATCACCGAGGCCTGGAGCGGCGGCAGGGCGCCGATCGCCTCCTGCACGGCCGCCCAGACCTGACGGCCCGCGAGCGCCCGCTCCAGGTCCACCTCGGACCAGTGCCAGGGCGGCTCGCGCCAATGCCCGTCGGCCAGGAAGGCATCGGCGTCGACGCCGCCCTCCTCGTCGTCCGGTCCGGCCAGATCCGAGAAGGTGCGGGTGCGTCGGCGCGCGGCGGCGGCCTTGCGGGCCATCAGGACGACGATGCCGGTGAGCCACGTGCGCAGGGACGAGCGCCCCTCGAACCCGTCGAGGTTGCGCATCGCGGCGATCCAGGCCTCCTGCACCACTTCCTCGGCGGCCTCCTGCGGCAGGGAGAGGCCGCGCGCCACCGCGACGAGCCGCACGTGGTGGCGCCGCACGAGCAGGCGGAAGGCCGCCTCCTCCCGCGCCCGAAGCCGGGGCAGCAGCTCCTCGTCGTTCGGGTCGGGCGGCGCGGTCATCGTCCGGCCCTCAGCCGTCCACGGGCGCGTCGCGGACGAGCCGGATGTCGACCTCGCGCTCCACGAAGTCCCACTCGCGGGTCGCCCGGAGGGCGGCGACGAGGGCCTCGAACGCGTCGGCCTGGGCGGGGGCGAACTCGAACCACGTGAGGAAATCGAACGGCTCGCCGAGGTCGCGGCCATGATGGAGCCGGCGCGCGACGGCCGGCAGGGCGCGCAGGCCGATCGCCGTGTGATGGGAGGTCTCCTCGAAGATCGCGCGGCGCTCGTCCTGGGCCAGCGCCCACCATGCGGGCGACTTGCGGATCGGGATCAGGGCCGCGCAGGTCGCCTCCGGGCGCGCCAGCGGCGGCTGCATCGCCGCGAGCGTGTCGATCTCGGCCCGGGTGGCGTAGCGGGCATGGCCGACGACGCCGGCGAGGCGCCAGACGCTGTCGGGCGCCTCCTCGGCGGCTCCCGCATCGACCCGCAGCCGCGCGACGGGCGCCAGCCCCTCGCCCGCCACGGCCACGAGCCGCGTCACCGCCCAGGGGCCCTGCGCGCCGCCGTGAAAGGTGATCCGCATGGCTCCCACGCCTCCGGGCACGTCACGGACGATGCGCCTCACGCGGTCCCCTTCGCCCGGACCCGCGGGACGGTTACGGCGGCGGGCATAGCGCCCGCCGCCGGCTCCTCACTCCATCGACATCGTGGCGATGTCGATGAACCAGCTGCGGGGCTGGACCACGCCCTTGACCTTCGGCGACATCGCGCGCGGACCCACGTCGTGGGCGATCCAGACGAAGGGCGCCTCCTCGACGATGCGGGCGTGGAGCTTGGCGAGCGCCTGATCGCGCGCGCCGGCCTCGAAGGTGTTGCGCGCGGCGGCGATCAGCCCGTCGAACTCGTCGTTGCCGAAGAAGCCCCAGTTGTTCGAGACCGGCGGGAAGGTCTTGGTCGAGGTAAACCGCACCATCGCGAAGAACGGGTCCATCGTGGCGAAGGACACGTTCACCGCCTGCGCCCCGCGCGCCGTCGGGTCTTTGGCGCCCTGGCGCCAGTTCGTGAACAGGGTGTTCCATTCGATGACGTCGAAGGAGACGTCGAAGTAGCACTCCTTGAGGCTCTGCTGCACGAACTCGTTCATCGGCAGGGGCTGCATCTGCCCCGAGCCCGAGGCCGAGATCTGCACCTTCACGGGCAGCGGCTTCTGGGCCGAAGAGCCCGCCTCCTTCATCAGCTTCTGGGCCGCGGCCGGGTCGTAGCGGATGTCGAAGCTCGGGTTGCCCCACCAGGGATGGCCGGGGGGCACCGTGCCCTTCGGCTCGGCCATCAGGCCGCCGAGGAATTCCTTCAGCTCCGCCCGGTTGATGCAGAGGTTGGCGGCGTGGCGCACCCGCTTGTCGCGCCAGGGCGAGCCCTCCACGAAGGACAGCTGCCAGGGCCAGACGTGCGGCTGCGGGTTCTGGTAGATCTTGAAGCCGCGGCCCTTGATCTGCTGCACGGCGTCGGGCGCGGGGGCCTCGATCCAGTCGACCTGGCCGGAGAGCAGGGCGGCCGTGCGGGCATTCGCCTCGGGCAGGGGCACCAGCACCACCTTGGGGATCTTGGGCCGGCGCTTCTCGTCCCAGTAGGCGGTGTTGGCGGCGAGTTCGAGCCGCTCGCGCGGGACGAGGCGGGTCACCCGGAACGGGCCGCTGCCGGACGGATCGGCCGCGAAGGCCGACCAGGCCTGCTTGGCGCGCTCGGCCGGGTCGGTGACGCCGGCGGGCACCGCCTGCAGCTTGGCCGCCCAATGCGCGGGCGAGGCCATGAACAGGTTGGTGAGGTTGTAGGGCAGGAAGGCGTCCGGCTCCGAGGTGGTCAGCTCGACCTTGAGCTTGTCGAGGGCGCGCGCCGAGCGCAGCGTCGGCATGCGCGAGGCGGTGACGCCGACCTGGCTCGGGTCGTAGTGCGGCGCCGTCTTGTCGAGCACCTTCTGGACGTTCCAGACCACCGCCTCGGCGTCGAGGGCCGAGCCGTCGTGGAAGCGCACCCCGTCGCGCAGCGTGAACACCCACTTGGTCTTGTCGTCGGTGACCGCCCATTCGGTGGCCAGCCCCGGGATGATGACGGAGGGCTCGTTCTCCTTCGACAGGTCCCAGTGCGTGAGCGCGTCGTAGATCGGGATGCCGGTGAAGCGGTTGCCCTCGAAGCCCTGGTCGGGCTGGCCCAGCGTGCGCGGGATGTCCACCGCCGTCATGCCGATGCGCAGCACCTTCTCCTGCGCCAGCGCCCCGCCGGCGCTCGCACCGACGATCAACGCCGCCAGCGCGCCGGCCGCCCGCATCCGCCCATCCTGTCCCCAGCCCCGTCGCATCGTTCGCTCCTCCCTTTCGGCCGGCCCGCGCCGGCGCCGCCCACCCCTTGGCAACGTACGTGCCATTATGCCCAAGCTTCCTGGCCGGGACGGGGACGGTTGAGCGATTGAAGCCCATCCGGGGCTTCCGCGCCAGTTCCGCTTCGGCTCGGCGCGGGCGATCTGCACGTCCCGGAGGCAACGAAACCGGCTGCCCCCACGTTAGCCGCTGCGGCGGCACCCTTGCCGCGAGGCTGTACTCTGGCCGCGAGGCGGCACCCTGGGCCGCGAGGACCGACCGTGATCCCACTCCGCTCCGCGTTCGCGGGTCTCCTGACCGCCGCGTGGCTGACCGGCGCCGCCGCCGCGCCCGTCCCCGACGACGTGCTGGTCGTCGGCCAGACCGCGGAGCCCGCCTCCCTCGACCCCGCCGTCAGCACCGCCACCAACGACGCCCGCATCTTGGTGAACCTCTACGAGGGGCTGGTGCGCTACCGCTCCGGCACGCTGGAGGTGGAGCCGGCCCTGGCCGAGAGCTGGACCGTCTCGGAGGACGGCCGCCGCTACACCTTCCGGCTGCGGGAGGGCGTGCGCTTCCACGACGGCACGCCCTTCGATGCCGAGGCGGTGCGGTTCCATTTCGGGCGGCTCCTCGACCGCGACCATCCGGCCGCCCGGACCGGACCCTTTCCCCTCGCGTTCCTGTTCCGGGTCGTGGAACGGGTCGAGGCGCCCGACCCGCGCACGGTCCGCTTCGTCCTGCGGGAGCCCCACGCGCCGTTCCTGGCGAATCTCGCCTACCCGACCGGCCTCATCGTCTCGCCCAGGGCCGTCATGGAGAGGGGAGGGGCCTTCGCCCGTGCCCCGGTCGGCACCGGGCCGTTCCGCTTCGCCGGCTGGCAGAGCAGCCGGAAGGTGACGCTGGAGCGCAACCCCGACTACTGGGGCGAGGCGGCCAAGCCCCGCCTCGTGATCTTCCGGCCCCTCACCGATCCCAACACCCGCGCGACCGAGATGCTGGCGGGCGGCGTCGACGTGATGGCCGAGATGCCGCCCGACGCCCTGGCGCTGTTCCGGGACCGCCCGGACTTCGCGGTCCGCGAGCAGGTCGGCCCGCATCTCTGGTTCCTGATCCTCAACACGCAGGCCGGCCCCCTGCGCGACCCGCGCGTGCGGCAGGCGGTGAACTACGCCATCGACAGGCAGGCGCTCGCCGCGCACGTCCTCCAGGGCACCGCCGTGCCGGCCCACGGCCTGATCGCGCCGGCCTTCGCCTGGGCGTACGACCCGTCGCAGCGGGGCTACCCGCACGATCCGCAGCGCGCGCGCCGGCTCCTGCGCGAGGCCGGGGCGGAGGGCGCGACCCTGCGCTTCCTCGTGGCGGAGGGCGGCTCGGGCATGCTCGATCCGGTGGCGATGGGCACGGCGATCCAGGCCGACCTCGCGGCGGTGGGCCTCACCGCCCGCATCGCCACCTACGAGTGGAACGCCTATCTGGCCCGGGTGAACCGGGGCCTGGGCGAGGATGCGGACATGGCCGAGATGGCCTGGATGACCAACGATCCCGACATGCTGCCCTCCCTGGCGCTGCGCAGCGACGCGCGGCCCGGCCAGGGCGGCTTCAACGCGGGGGGCTATGCCAACCCGGATCTCGACCGGCTGCTCGCCGAGGCGCGCCGCACCGCCGATCAGGCGCGCCGCGCCGACCTCTACCGGCAGGCCGAGGCCATCGTGGTCGCGGACGCACCGATCGCCTTCGTGGCGCACTGGAAGCAGAGCGCGGTGACCACCGCCGCCGTGCAGGGGCTGACCCTCGAACCCTCGTTCTTCCTGCGCCTGTCGGGCGTGACGAAGCGCTAGACCGGTGGGCGCCTACCTCCTCGGCCGGCTCGCCGGCCTCGTGCCGGTGCTGATCGGCCTCAGCCTGATCGTCTTCCTGATCATGGCGCTGATCCCGGGCGATCCGGCGCTCGCCATCCTCGGCCCCTACGCCACGCCGGATTCGCTCGCCCGGGTGCGGGCCGAACTCGGCCTCGACCGCAGCCTGCCGGTGCAGTACGCCGCGTGGCTCGGCCACGTGCTCGCGGGCGATCTCGGGCGCTCGCACAGCCTCAACCGCCCGGTGCTCGACGAGGTGGGGGAGCGCTTCGCCGCCACGCTCGTGCTGGCCGGGGCGGCCCTGGTGCTCGCCGCCCTGATCGGGCTTCTCGTCGGCATCGTCGCGGCGGTGCGCCAGGGCGGGACCGCCGACAGGCTCGCCACGCTCGCGGTGCTCGTCGGCATCTCGATGCCCTCGTTCTGGCTCGGCCTCCTGCTGATCCTGCTGGTCTCGGTGCGCTGGCGCCTGCTGCCGGTGAGCGGGATGTACGCCATCACCGGCGGCGAGGATCTGTCCGATCTCCTCGCCCATCTCGTCCTGCCCGCCGTGACGCTCGCGGTCGTGGCCGCGGGCGTGATCGCGCGGCTCACCCGCTCGGCCATGCTGGAGGTGCTGCGGCAGGACTTCGTCCGCACCGCCCGGGCCAAGGGCGTGCCCGAGCGCCGGATCATCGTCGCGCACGCCCTCAAGGCGGCCCTCGTGACCGTCATCCCGGTGATCGGCATCCAGGCGGGCTTCGTGCTCGGCGGCGCGGTCTACGTCGAGACCGTCTTCCAGTGGCCCGGCATCGGCCGGATGCTGGTGAACGCCATCGCCACCCGCGACGTGCTGCTGGTCCAGGGCGGGGTGCTGGTGGTGGCGACGGCCTACGTGCTGTTCAACCTCGCGGCCGACCTCCTGCAGCGCCTGCTCGATCCGAGGATCGGCGCGTGAGGGCGCTCGCCGCCCGCCTGCTCGAGAACCGCCTCGCCGCGGGCGGGCTCGCGGTGATGGCCGTCGTCGGCGCGGTCGCGCTCGCGGCCCCCCTCCTGCCGCTCGCCGACCCCAACGCCACCGCCCCGGCCGCCCGCCTGCTGCCGCCCTTCACCCCGGGGGCGTGGCTCGGCACCGACGCGCTCGGGCGCGACCTCCTCGCGCGGCTGGTCTGGGGCACGCGGGTGAGCCTCGCGGTGGGCCTCGCGGCGGCGCTGCTGGCCGCGCTCGTCGGCTCGGCCATCGGCTTGGCGGCGGGATTCCTCGGCGGGCGCACCGAGACGATCCTGATGCGCGTCATCGACGTGCTGATGGCCTTCCCCTACCTGCTGCTCGCGCTCGCGGTGGTGGCGGCGCTGGGGCCGGGGCTCCTCAACGCGCTCTACGCGGTCGTCGTCGCCAACATCCCGTTCTTCGCCCGCACCGTGCGGGGCGCGGCGGCCGCGCTGCGCGGGCGCGACTTCGTGGAGGCCGCGCGGCTCTCCGGCATGGGCGAGACCCGCATCCTCCTCACCGAGGTGCTGCCGAACGTCATGCCGGTGATCGTCATCACGGCCTCGACCACGGTCGGCTGGATGATCCTGGAGACGGCGGGCCTGTCCTTCCTCGGCCTCGGCTCGCAGCCGCCCCAGGCGGATCTCGGGGCGATGCTGGGGGAGGGGCGCAAGGTGCTGATCACCGCGCCCGCCGTCGCGGCGGTGCCGGGCCTCGTGGTCTTCCTCATCGTGATGAGCCTCAACCTGATCGGCGACGGGCTGCGCGACGCCCTCGACCCGCGCCTGCGCGGCGGCACGCCCGGACGCCCGGGCGCGGCGACGCGGGTGGCGCCCGGGCTCGCGCCCGCCGCCCCGGCCGAGGGGCTCGCCGTGCGCGACCTCACGGTCGCCTTCGCGCGGCCGGAGGGCGCAGCCGACGCGGTCCGGGGCGTGAGCCTCGCGGTCGCGCCGGGCGAGTGCCTGGGCCTCGTCGGCGAATCGGGCTCGGGCAAGTCGGTGACGGCGCATGCGGTCACCCGCCTCGTCGCCTCGCCGCCCGGGCTGATCCGGGGCGGCACCATCGCGTTCCGGGACGACGACCTCCTGGCGCTGCCGCCCGAAGGCCTGCGGCGCCTGCGGGGCCGGCGCATCGCCTACGTGTTCCAGGACCCGCTCACCACGCTGCATCCGCTCATGCGGGTGGGCGATCAGGTGGCGGAGGCGATCCGCGTGCACCGGGTGCTGCCGGCCCGCGCGGCACGCACGCGCACCCGCGACCTCTTCGCCGCCGTGATGCTGCCGGAGCCCGAAACGATCGGGCTCGCCTACCCGCACGAGCTCTCGGGCGGGCAGCGCCAGCGGGTCGCGATCGCGATGGCGCTCGCCAACGACCCCGACCTGATCGTCGCCGACGAGCCCACCACCGCCCTCGACGTCACCGTGCAGGCCGAGATCCTCGACCTGCTCGACCGGCTGCGCCGCGAGCGGCACCTCGCGATCCTGTTCATCAGCCACGACGTCGGGGTGGTCCGGCGGATCTGCGACCGGGTCGCGGTGATGCAGGGCGGGCGGATTGTGGAGGAGGGCGAGACGCGGGCGCTGCTGGCGGCCCCCCGCCATCCCGTCACGCGCGGCCTGATCGCCGCCATGCCGGTGCTCGGCCGGAGGCGTTCGGCGGAGCCGCGCCCGGTGCCGGAGGCCCGCCCGTGACCGCCGTCGAGGTGCGCGACCTCGTCAAGACCTATCCGGCGCGGCGCGCCCTGTTCGCCCGCGCGCGGCCGCCGGTGGCGGCGCTCAAGGGCGTGTCGCTCACCGTGGAGGCCGGGACGACGCTCGGCATCGTCGGGGAATCCGGCTGCGGCAAGTCCACCCTGGCGCGTTGCCTCGTCGGGCTCGTCCGGCCGACCTCGGGCACGATCCGGATCGAGGGCCGCCCGCTCGCGGATCTGGCGGCGGCCGGGCCGCGGGCGCTCGGGCGCGCGGTGCAGTACGTCTTCCAGGACCCGGTCTCCTCCCTCAACCCGCGCAAGACCATCCGGCAGGCGCTCGCCGCCCCCTTGCGCTTCCTCGCGGGCGTGGCCCCCGCCGCGCGCGAGGCGCGCAGCCGGGAGCTGATGCAGGCGGTGGGGATGGAGGCGGAGCATCTCGACCGCTTCCCGCACGAGTTCTCGGGCGGGCAGGCCCAGCGCATCGCCATCGCGCGGGCGCTCGCCGCGGGGGCGCGGGTGATCGTCCTCGACGAGCCGGTCTCCGCCCTCGACCTTACCGTGCAGGCGCAGGTGCTGCGCCTGCTCGCCGACCTGAAGGCCCGGCACGGCCTCACCTACCTGTTCATCAGCCACGACCTCGCGGTGGTGGAGGCCGTGGCCGACCGGGTGGCGGTGATGTCCGGGGGGGAGATCGTGGAGGAGGGTGCGCCCGCGGAGGTCTTCGCGGCACCGACGCATCCCTACACGCAAAGGCTCGTCGCCGCGGTGCCGCGGATGACGGGATAACGCCTCCTCCGGTTCCGCCGGGGGGCGGCGTTCAGCCGAAGGCCCCCACCTCGTGCTGGATCATGCCGCTGACCTCGCGCACCTGCGCGAACAGGCGGCCGATCGGCGCGAACAGCGTGCGGTGCTCGGCCTCGTAGGTGCCGACGCCGCGCGGCCCCGGCGGCTCGCCGAAATTGAGCCCGAGGGTCGGGTCCGGCGTGACCGGGAAGATCTCCTCCAGCATCGTCAGGCAGGCGGCGACGTCGAGGCGCAGCAGGCGCTCCAGGAGGGATTCGCGGGTGACGCCGCCCTGGGGCCTGAAATCCGGGATGTGGACCGCCAGGAACCAGATCCGGTGGACCAGCGCGAGGCGCAGGCCGTGCAGCAGGGTCAGCCGCACCGACATGCTGCCGAGATCGGGCGCCACGGATTGCAGCATCAGATGGTCGTGCGTGAGGCGCCCGAACAGCCGGCGCAGGCGGGGCGCGAGGTCGAGCCGGTCGAGGGCCGCCGCGATGGCGACGATCTCCTCGCGCCGCCCGTCCCGCGTGGCCCGCCGCGCCCGCTCCAGCCACATGCCGGGGTCGAGCGTGTCGATGTAGGCGCGCAGCACGTCGAGGTCGCTGTGGCCGGCGGCGTGCTGGGCGAGGCTGAAGGCGCGGCCGAACCGCTCCGATTGCGCGCGCATGTCGCGGAACAGGTCCGGCGCGCGGGCCGCGGCGAGCCCGATCCCGTGCAGGGAATTCGCGAGGTAGCCGAGCTGCTGCAGGATGGCGTTGTTGGGGATCGCCCGCATCTGGCGCGGATGCGTGATGGCGGCGGGGCCGCCCGCATCCGACTGCCGGGCGACCGGGCGCGAGCCGGTGCGGTCGATGAGGCTCGGGCCGAAGGTGCCGAGCAGGGCCGCGTAGCCCGGATCGTCCACCAGCGTGCCCATCGACTGGCGCACGCCGGTGAAGAACTCGGTGGCGAAGTCCGGCTCGTCGTAGATAGGGTCGGGCGCCGGCTCGCCGGCCGCGAAGACGTGCTCGACGATGCGCAGCACGGTCGCCCGGGCGAGCGGGGCGGTGCCGAACATCAGGTAGCCGTCGCTGCCCTGGAAGCTCGATTCGAGCCGGACCTTGAGGTTGGCCTCGCGGTTGCGCCGCCGGGCGTGGCCGGGGGCGAGATAGGCGAGGCGGTCCTTCAGGCTCGCCGGATGGGCGCCCCGGCCGATCGATTCGCCGTGGGTGTCGAAGATGACGAGTTCGACATCCGTGAGGTCGTTCTGGACCATCAGCTCGCCGATGCGGAAGCGCAGGCGCTCGATCCAGAAGGTGGCGGCGATCTGCCCGACGTAGCGGCCCGAATCGGAGTAGCCGAACTGCACCACCAGCCGGCCGAGGCGCTTGAGGTAGCGCCGCCAGTGCGGCGAGCGCAGCGCGTCCTCGATCGCGTGCACGCCCTGTTCCAGGGCCGAGGCGGTCTCGAACAGCGGGGTGATCTCGACCTTGTCGCCGATGCCGAAATGCTCCGCGAGCCAGAGCGCGGCGAGCAGGGTGTAGCCGGTCTCGGTCTCGGCGATGAGGAAGCGCACCGGGTGGGTGCCGTCCACGTGCTTGAGGATCTGGGCGATCGTCATCATCAGGCGCGCCGCCGAGGCCCGCTCGGCGGCGAGCGCCCCGAAATCCACCGGCACCGCCGTGACGTGGTCGAGGAGCGTGTTGATGGCGGTCAGATGCGAGCGGCGCTGGGCCGGGTCGATGGGGTCGCCGTCGCGGTCGAGCGACCGGCGCACCGCATTGTGGACCTGCGTCGCGTTGAGCCGGAAATGCGGCAGGCCGTTCTGGAGCCCGTGCGCGGCGCAGCCCGCCCGCAGCACGCAGAGCGACAGGCGCGCCTCGTCGTCGGCCGCCCCCGCCACCGCCGCGTCGAGGGCGGCCAGCAGCGGCCCGGCCTCGGTCTGGGCGCGCTCGCGCTCGATGATCAACGCCAGGGCGAAGCGGTGGACCACGTCGAGGCCCGGCTGGTCGCCGAGCTTGGGGGCTACCGCGAGCTGGCGCTCCACGGCGTCGCGCGCGCTCTCGGCGAGACGCCGGACCGGGGCGGCGGCGGGATCGTCGGGCAGCTGCGCCAGCACCCGGTCGAGCTGCGCGCATTTCGATTCGAGCCGGTAGCGCAGGGTGTCCCACCAGCCGATGTCGGTGCGTCCGTCGGTGTCGCAGCCGACCCAGGAGGCGATCACCACGGGCTGGGGCACGAGTTCGCTCCAGCGGTCGGGCCAGCGCGCGCGGGCGGCGCGCAGCAGCGCCGCGTTGAGCGCGTCGAGGGCCGCCCGGCCGTGCTGGACGGCGTGGCGCGCCTGCGCGAATTCGTCGTTGAGCGTGATGACCGGATCGGGCCGGGAGGACAGGCCGGCGACGTCCGCGAGCCGCCCGCGGCGCTCCTCGGCCCGCGGCAGCGAGGCGGCCTCCGCCAGGGCATGGGCCACGGCCTTGGGCATGCCGAAGGTCGGGTGGGCGGTGAAGACCGCCGCGAAGCGCGGGCGCTCCAGCCGCGCCCGGGCGGCCTCGAAATCCGCCTCGCCCGAATGCGTGTCGCCGATCACCAGCGGCACCGCGGCATCGAGGTCGTCGCCCGCTCCCTCGTCCAGGCCGACATAGCCGCGCAGGCGGGCCGCCCGCTCCTCCAGCGCCTGCAGCCGCAGGCTGCCGAACAGCCCGTCGAGATCGGCTTCCGTCACCTCGCCCCGGTCCATGCGGCGGCTGATCGCCAGCGCGATGGTCAGGACGGGGTTGCGGAACGGGTCCTCGCTCGCCTGCTGGCGCGCCTGCTCCACGAGGCCCCTGAGGTCGTCCTCCAGGGTCTCCGGGCTGCGGTGCGGGTCGGGGCTCTCGTCGGGCCTGTACATCGGCATCTCGTCACACGCCTGCAATCCGCGGGAAGCGGGGCTCGCAAGCCCACGCAAGGACCGTTCCGCTCGGGCGGCACGCCGATGCCGGACGGGATCGCCCGATGGTCCGCGCCGCCCCCCTAGCATGCCGCCGTGACGATTCGTCATGCGGAACGACAGCCCCGGCGGGCCCGCAGCAGAGCGCGTCCCGGCCGGCGCTTGCCTTTTGCGGCGGCAGGGGGTCAATCGGAGGATGCGCCCCGCGCGTCACGATCGAGGCGCCGACGCGACCCCGACCGGCCGATGCCGGGGGGGCGACGGCCGGGTTGGGTGGAGATGGTCGGGATCCTGGTTGCCGCGGCAGCGATTCTCTTCGTGGGCATCGGCCTGTTGATCGCCCGCGCCTTGAGCCAGCGCCCGCCGCTGCGCCTGCCGCACGAATACGCCCTGGAGGAGCGCGGGGAGGAACTCTACGACGTCGGCGGGCCGCGGCCCGCGAGCCCCGTCGACCGGACCGCGACCGTGCTGGAGGCCGGCCCGGAGGGGTCCGCGCCGGATCAGGGTGCCCCGCCTCCCTCCCTGCCCCGCCGGACCCCGCCCCAGGTGATCGAGCACGATCCCGGCGAGCATCGCGACGAGGGGACGCGATGAAGGGTCCGGGCGCGATGAGGCGGGAGCGATGAGGATGGCGAGAGGGATGGGGGCCGGAGCCGGGTTCGCCCTCCTCCTCGCCGCCGGGGCCGCCGGCGCCCAGGAGGCGCCCGCCGTCGCCTGCGGCCGGCAGGCGGCGCAGTTCGCGGCCGGGACCAAGTTCAGCCTCTGGGTGACGCGCCGGGGCGTCCTGACCCGCGACAATCCCCTGCGCCCCCTGTCGCCGGAGGTGCTGGAGGTGCTGCAGGTGGTCATCCGCGGCAAGGCCGCGACCGCCTACGGCCCCGACCACGACAACCTGCGCCGCGGCCCGGCGCCCGCGAGCCTCGAAGCGCAGAGCGGCGGTGCACGGATCCGCTGGGGGGAGACCGCGGACGGCCTGCCGGCACTCCTGCGCATCCGGGCCGACGACAGCACGGCGGTGCTGGCCGAACTGCGCTTCCAGGCCTGCGGAGACGCCCCGAAGGTGGCCGAGCCGAAGCGGCCGGCGGCCAAGCCGGCCGGACCGGCCGCCGGCGCGAATGCGGAGCCCGGGGCGGAGAGGCCCGCCAAGCCGAGATCTCAGGACAGGCCGCAGCCCAAGCCGCAGCCCAAGCCCGAGCCGACCCACACGCCGGGCGGCTTCGTGCTGCCGCAGGGCGCCATTCCGTGACCGGGCCGGAACGAACGCGCCATCCGCCGCTTGACCTCAGGGTCCGGCGCGGCCGTTCGCCGGCGCTGATCGGGAGATGGGGATGATCGGATCCTGGCTGCGCCTCTCGATGGAGGCGGCCCGCCTCGCCGCCGAGGCCAACATGGTGATCGGCCTGCGGGTGGCGAAACTCTCCCGCGGCGGCCCGGCCGCCCGGAAGGAGGCGCGCCGCATGGTGTCGGAGAAGGTCGAGGCCGCGGCCCGCGCGGCGCAGCTCACGGCCACGGGCGGCACGCCCCTGCAGGTGGTGAAGGGCTACCGGCGGAAGGTGCGGGCCAACGCCAAGCGGCTGCGCAAGGGCTGACCGCCGACACCTCGTCACACCGTCCGGGCGCGACCGCCCGGCGAGCCTGCCGAGAGGTCTTGTGCTGCACCCGTCCCGGCGCCGCCCTGGTGGCCGGGCCGGCGAAAGCTGTCGGGAGCGGATCCCGGCGTCCCGGAAGGACGCCGGGTCGGGCGGCCTACTTGCGGGCCGCCATCATGTCGTGGGCGAGCACCGTGAGCTTGCCGATCAGGCTTGAAATGTCGCCGTGGGTGCAGGACCATTGCGTCCCGATCGAGCCGCCATCCGCGGAGACCGACACGACCGCGACCGAGCGCAGCTTGCCCTCGCGGGCGAGGCGGAGCTGCTCCTGCAGCACCTCGATCATCGAGACCGTGCCCTCGTCCGCGGGGGCGGCGGGGACGACCTGGGGGAAGGTGAGCACGCGGGTCTGTTCGGAGGCGGGTTCGGTCATGGAACTCTAGCGCACGCGGGTTGAGGCGGAGGTCGGGGCTTGAGCCTCCCGGTCGAGCCGCGCCAGGAGATCGGCGAGGCTGTCCGCGAGGTCGGACGGCAGGGCCTCCGACAGGCAGGGATCGAAGACCGCCTGCAGGCCGGGGGCGAGGGCGCCGACGAGGTGCTCGCCGCCGCACGGAGACGCTTCCGGACACCGAAGCGCGGGCTGGACCGGGACGGCTTGCAGCCATCGGCCGGGTCGGGTCTGGGACGTCATCGCTCCCTCCGGGGCTGCACGTCGTCTCTCCCGGCGCAACCCTGCCGATCCGGACGCGGATCACAATCCCCCGCGTGCGGCCGAGCTTCCGGTTCCGGATGCGTTGTGGTGGTGGGGCCACACCGGCGGAAGGGTCCGATGCAGCCCAGGTCCGCCCGCCGCGAAAAGCGCGGGACTGCTGGCGCGGCGCGGAGCGATCATTAACATGGGTTAAGTCGCAGGGGTGAGGCTTGCGTCCACACTTACGCCTGGTTGTGAGATCGGCGTCCCATTGTCCCAGTTTCTGATCATGAAGCTCGAGCACTACGCGCGCCTGTCCGCCGAGGAGAAGGACGCGCTCGACGCGCTCACGCAGGTGCGGACGCGGCGGGTGCGCTCGCGCGACGACATCATCCGCGAGGGGGATGCGCCGAGTGTCATCAACGTGGTGCTGGAGGGCTGGGCCTGCCGCTACAAGACCCTGGAGGATGGCCGGCGCCAGATCATCGCCTACCTGCTGCCGGGCGACGTCTGCGACTTCAGCGCGCCGGTCCTGCGGGAGATGGACCACTCGGTCGGGGCCATCACCACCGTCACCCTGGCGGAGATCGCCGTGGAGAGCGTGGGGCACCTCTTCGCCACCTACCCGCGCCTGACGCAGGCCTTGTGCTGGGATGCGCTCACGTCCGTGTCGATCCAGCGGGAATGGACCGTCAATGTCGGGCAGCGCACCGCCTTCGAGCGGCTCGGGCATCTCCTGTGCGAGCTGTTCGTGCGGCAGCGGCTCCTCGGCCTGACACGGGGCGGCGTCTGCGACCTGCCGCTCACCCAGGCGGAGATCGCCGACACGATCGGCCTCTCGGTGGTGCACGTGAACCGCACCCTGCAGGACCTGCGCAGCGCCGGGCTGATCTCGCTCGGCGGGCGGGAGCTGACGATCCACAGGCTCGAAGCGCTGCAGCGGGCGGTGCTGTTCAATCCCAGCTACCTGCATCTCGGCCACGAGGGCCGCCACCTCGATGCGCCGCCGCCAAATCCCTGAGGCCAAGTCCCTGAGGCCAAGTCCCTGAGGCCAAGTCCCTGAGGCCGGCCGGAAACCCGGCCGCGGCCTGCCCGAACGTCATGCTCCGCTCGTCACTAAAATGACACGGTCGTCCTGAGGCTCGCCGCACTTCACGGCCGGAACCCGTCCCGCATGCTGACCGGATCAGCCATCACGCGCGCGCTCATCATCGTGGTCCTGGCCGCGGGCCTCGCCGGCCTGTGGCACCTGCTGATGCCGGGTCCCCGGCCGCCGGTGGTCCCCTCCGCGGCGCCGCCGGCGGCGGCGCCCGCGCCGCGTCCGCCCGAGCCTCCCCCGCCCACCGCGGAACAGCCCGCCCGCGCGGCCGATGCGGGGACCGGCCCCGCACCCTCACGCCCCCCGGCCATCCCTCCGCCGCCTCCAGCCGCCGAGGCGCCGCCGCCCGCCCCGCCGGTGTTCCCGCCGCCGGTCTTCTCGCCGCCGGCCGCCACGCTGCCGCCGGAGCCGCCCGCCGAGGCGCCCCGGGCGCCCGCCGGGGCGGTGGACCTCAACACCGCGTCGCTCGCCGAGCTGAACGGCCTGCGCGGCGGCGGGCTGATCGGCAAGGCGATCATCGCCGGGCGCCCCTACGCCGCGCCGCAGGATCTGCTCTCGAAGCGCGTCCTGAGCCGGGCGGTGTTCGAGCGGATCAAGGATCAGGTCACGGTGCGCTGACGGGGCGGGCGGTCAGGCCCGCGTGGCCTCGAAGCCCCGGCGGATCGTGTCCGCATCGAGGTTGCGGCCGATGAAGACGACGCGCGACTCGCGCGGGTCCCCCGGCTTCCACTCGTCCTGGAGGTCGCCGTCGAGGATCATGTGCACGCCCTGGAAGACGAAGCGGCGCGGCTCGTCGGGGAAGCTGACGATGCCCTTGCAGCGCAGGATGTCGGGGCCCTGCACCTGGGTGAGGTCCGAGATCCAGGGCATGAACTTGTTCGGGTCGACCGCCCCCGGCAGCCGCGCCGAGATCGACCGGATCTCCTCGGCATGGTGATGGTGGTGGCCCTCCTCCAGGAATTCGGGCTCCACGGTCATGATCCGGTCGAGGTCGAAGGCCTTGCGGTCGAGCACCGCGTCGAGGGGCACGGCGCATTGCACGGTGCGGTGGATGACGGCCGAGGGATTGATCGCCCGGATCTGCCGCTCGACCGCGGCGAGGCCCGCCTCGTCCACGAGGTCGGCCTTGTTGAGCAGGATCACGTCCGCGAAGGCGATCTGGTTCTTGGCCTCGGGGGCGTCCTTCAGACGGTCGGACAGCCACTTGGCATCCGCCACCGTCACCACCGCGTCGAGGCGGGCGGCCTCGCCCACGTCCTGGTCGACGAAGAAGGTCTGGGCCACGGGGGCGGGGTCGGCGAGGCCGGTCGTCTCGACGATGATCGCGTCGAACTTGCCCTTCCGCTTCATCAGGCCGTCCATGATGCGGATCAGGTCGCCGCGCACGGTGCAGCAGATGCAGCCGTTGTTCATCTCGAACACTTCCTCGTCGGCCCCGACCACGAGGTCGTTGTCGATGCCGATCTCGCCGAACTCGTTGACGATCACGGCGTAGCGCTTGCCGTGCGGCTCGGTGAGGATGCGGTTGAGGAGGGTGGTCTTGCCGGCACCGAGGTAGCCGGTGAGCACGGTGACGGGGATCTTGTCCGACATGCGGCGACTCATTCGTGGGGCTGGATGGCCGGATCGGGTCGGCGGGAATGGCGTCGATATAGTGTGCCGCTCCGGCTCCCGCGAGGGTGGCGCGCAGCGGAACGGCAGGCGCCGGTCTGGCGGGGCTCCTGCCGCTGCGTTGCCGCCCAACCGGTCCGTCGGCGCAGGGGGCTCAGAGGCTGAAGCGGTCGACGTCGCGCAGGAGCGCCACGAAGGCGCGCGCGCCGTGGTCGAGGGCGGTCCACCCGGCCTGCGCGGTGGCGAGCGCCGCGTTGCCGATGGCGCCCTCCGGGTTGAGATCCTCGGCGAGCCACGCGAAGGCGGCCGGACGGCCCGCGCTGAGATGCGTGAAGTCCCGCGCCATCGCCCGGGTGCGGGGCACGAAGTCCCGCACCGCCTCGCGCCGCACGAGGTCGGGGCGGAGCGCCAGCATCAGGGCGGTCTCGATCCCGCCGCCGTGGATGCCGTGGCGCACCTCGTCCTCCGGGAAGAGGCCGGGCGGGTAGCCGAACCGGCTCCAGGCGGTGGTGACCGCCAGAAGGCCGCAGGCGCGGCGCAGCTCGAGCGCCACGAGATCGATGAGGGCGCTGTTGCCGCCGTGGGAGGTGACGAGGACGAGCTTGCGGCAGCCGGCCCGGTGCACGGCGGTGCCGATCTCGACCCAGGCCCGCAGGGCCGTCTCCCCGGTGAGCGTCAGGGTCCCGGGAAAGCTCAGGTGCTCGTCGGACTTGCCCACCGCCTGCACGGGCAGGAGCAGCACGTCGAGGTCGTCGGGCACCAGCGCCGCCGCGCGGGCGAGATAGCCCTCGGCGATGATCGCGTCGGTGCCGAGTGGCAGGTGCGGCCCGTGCTGCTCCACGGCCGCCACCGGGAGCACCGCGACGGCGCGCTCCATCGGACGGGCGCGCATCTCGGCGCTGGTGAGATCCTGCCAGGGGCGGGCCGGCATCGGGGTCTGGCTCCGGTGGGAGAGGTCCGAGATCTACGCCGGATCGGTGGCCTGCGCCTACGCCGCAGGGCGCGGTTGCCCTGTGCATGGGGCGCAGGCTGTCATGTGTCCGTCACGGCGCGACGGCAGAGGGCCTGTAGGATGACGTCGTGCCCCGAGGGCCGCGGGGTCGCGCGGCCGGAGAGAGGAACGTTTCGCGATGGCAGCGGTCGAGCCGGCACTGCCCCCGGAGGCCGAGGAGCGGCCCCGCAAGGCGGCCAAGCGCCTGCGCCCGCCCGGCGCCAAGAGCGTCGGCTGGGCGCTGGTGCAGGCCGCCCGCATGCATCGCGGCCGGATCGGCGACCGGCTCGCCGCCCTCGGCCTCTTCGCCGGCCAGGAGCAGGTGGTGCAGGCGCTGGCCGCCGCCGGCACCATGACGATGGGCGATCTCGCCGCGACGCTGCGGGTGCGGCCGCCCACCGCCTCCAAGACCGTGACGCGGCTCGCCGCCCTCGGCTTCGTCGAGCGTCAGGCCGAGGCCGGCGACGGGCGGATCGTGCGGGTGCGCCTCACCGAGGCGGGTCTGGCCAAGGCGGCGGCCATCGACCGGATCTGGGACGAGGTCGAGGCCGAGATGCTCGACGGGTTCGAGGGCAAGGAGCGCCGCCGCCTGCGCAAGCTCCTGCGCCGCGCCGCCCGCAACCTCGCGGGCGCCTCGGGCCTCGACGTGCAGGAGGCCGACGACGACCTCGACGGTCCCGGTCTGGAGGCGGGCGAGGGCGACCGGGACGCCGATTAGGCGGGGGCGGCCGGACGGCCTTCGGGGCCGCCCTATCTCCCTGCCGGCAAGGCACGGAGGACCGCCGTCATGGGACATGAGAACAGATCGGCGCTGATCGTCGGCGCGTCGCGGGGGCTCGGCCTCGGTGTGGTGCAGGCCCTCATGGCCCGCGGCTGGGACGTGACCGCGACCGCGCGGGGGCCGGCCCCGGGTCTCGACGGCCTCGAGCCGGCGCCGCGGATCGAGCGGGTCGACATCGACGACGATGCGGCGGTGGCCCGGCTCGCCGAGACCCTCGCGGGCAGGCGCTTCGACGTGGTGTTCATCGTCGCGGGCGTCGCCACGGAGGCGCACGTGCCGGTGCCGCAGGGCAGCCGCGCCAGCGCCCTCAAGGTCTTCGAGACGAACGCGATCAGCCCGATCCGCGCCGCCGAGGCGCTGGTGCCGCGCGTGGCGCCGGGCGGCCTCGTGGTGCTGATGAGTTCGATCCTCGGCAGCGTCGGCGCCAACGAGAGCGGCGGCTGGGAGAGCTACCGGGCGAGCAAGGCCGGCCTCAACACGCTCGCGCGCAGCTTCGAGGTCCGCCACCGCGACGCCCCGTTCGGCGTCGTGCTGCTGCATCCGGGCTGGGTGCGCACCGACATGGGCGGGCCGGAGGCGGATATCGACGTGGCGACGAGCGCCGCGGGCATGGCGGAGGTGCTGGAGCGCCGGCTCGGGCAGAAGGGCTGCGTCTACCTCGACTACCGGGGCGAGACGCTGCCCTGGTGATCGCGACGCGCGGGCCCGGGGCCCGGCCGGGCGCCACGGTGGCCAGCCCCGATGCGGGCCTCACAGGCCGAGGCCCGGCCGAGCGCCACGGTGGCCAGCCCCTTGCGGGGCCTCACAGGCCGAGAGCCCGGCCGAGCGCTACGGTGGCGAGCCCCGCCGCGACGGCGGCGAGTTCGAAGCGGGTCAGCGCCATCACGGCGGCGGCGGCCGCAAGGCCCGCAAGGCCGGGCAGGCCGGCCGAGAGCCCGGTCGGCAGCGCGGTGGCGACGACGATGGAGCCCGGCAGCGCCCGCAGCGCCCGCTCGACCCGGGGGGTGAGCCGCACGCGGCTCATCAGCACCACGCCGGAGGCGCGGCACAGATAGGTGACGAGGGCGAGCGCCAGGATCGCCACGGCGGAGCCGGCCGGGCCGGCGAGCCAGTCCGCGCTCGCCCCCGGGCTCACCGCGCCGCCCCGTCATCGACCAGCGCGCCGGTGACCAGCCCCGCGAGGGCGCCCGCCGCGATGAAGCCGTAGCCCGGCACGACGTGCTGCACCACGAGCGCCACCGCTCCCGAGACCAGCCACGGCAGGGCCGGGCGGACGCCGCGCCAGAGCGGAGCCAGCATGGCGGCGAAGAACACCGGCATGATCATGTCGAGAGCGTAGACGCGCGGCTCGGACACGAGCGCGCCGGCGAAGTGCCCGCCGGCGGTCGACAGCACCCAGAGCGGCCACAGGCCGGCGCCGGCCCCGACCAGCACGCCGAGATCGTTGCCGCCCTCCGCCCGGTGGCGCACGCCGATGAGCCAGCTCGCATCGACCAGCACGAACAGGCTGAGCGCCGTGCGCCAGGGCGGCGAGCCGCGCATCCAGGGCTGGATCGTCGCGCCCATCAGGATCATGCGGGCGTTGATGAGCGCCGTGACGGTCATGGCCGCCAGAAGCGCGCTCAGCGTCCAGGGGCGGCCCCAGACCTCCAGCGTCACCATCTGCGAGGCCCCCGCATACACGAAGGCGCTCATCGCGGTCGCCTCCGCCAGGGAGAGCCCGCGCTGCGCCGCCGCCGCCCCGTAGGCGGCGCCGAACACCGCGATGCTCGGCCAGATCGGCAGGCTGAGGCGCACGCCCCGGAGGATCCCGGCGCGGGTGAAGGGCGCGGCTGTGGATGTCATCGGTGCGGGGAGCATCGGGGCGGGACGAGCCCGCAGGGGTGCGGCCGCGCCGCCCCGGAATCAAGCGCCGAGCCTTGCACCGGCAGCAGGGCGCCCCCGGCCGCGGCGCAGGCCCCTGGAGCCGGCTCGGCGCGCCGTCCGCTCAGGCGAGGCGCTTCAGCGCGGTCACGGGCCCCGATCCGGCGGCGGCGATCCGGGCGGTGGCGACCGAGAGGGGCTCGACCGCCACCGCCATGTGGTGGCCGTTGGCGTGGATCAGGCGCTCGCCGTCCAGCATCAGCCCGACATGGCCGCGCCAGAACACGAGGTCGCCCCGCCGCAGGCCGGCGGGATCGACAGGGAGGTGTGTGCCGAGGCCGCGCTCCTGCATGTCGGCGTCGCGCGGGGCCGCGAGGCCCGCTTCCCCGAGGACGAGCTGGACGAGGCCGGAGCAGTCGAGGCCGAGGCTCGACCGGCCGCCCCACAGGTAGGGCGTGCCGACGAGCCGCTCCGCCGTGCCGGCGATATCCGCCGCGCGCGCATCGGGCGCGGACAGATGCGCCGCCCACACGGCCCCACCGCCCGCGAGCAGCGCGTAGCCGGCCTCGGTCGCGACGACGCTCACCCGCGCGCCGAGGCTGAGATGCCCCAGCGGCGGGCGCTTCAGGTCCGGGGCCGGGAAGACGAAGCTGCGCAACGCCGTCACCCGGTGGGTCGGGGCGGGATCGGGCGGGCCGAGCGCGGCCGCCGGCAGGTAGCCGACATAGCCGTCCAGGCCGAGCTGCACGAAGGCCCAGCCGTCCGCGACCTCGTAGACGGTGACGGGGTCGCCGCACAGGGCCTCGGTGTCGAGGGCGGCGTCCGCGCGCGGGGCGCGGCGCAGGGGCGCGAGCATCGCCGTCACGCGCTGCGGCGTGCCGGGGACGTAGCGGGCGGCCTCGACGAGGCCGCGCAGGCGCTCGTCGGCGAGATCGGGGCGGGCCGGCGTCAGGCGCGGGTCCCGGGGGAGGGCGGGGGGAAGCGTCACGGCCCGGAGTCTTGCCTGGCGATCCGGGCCGGACAAGGGCGGCGCGCCTCCCTCGGGGATGCGCAGGTCGCGCAAACCTGCGACAACATGCCCGGGGTCAGTACCGCGCGGCCGGCCGGGACGCTCACCGAAGCGAATTTCCGAAGTGGCAGCAGCGCGTAGACCGAACCGGCCGTGCCGCCAGGGCGGACCGCGCTGCCGAGCATGGCTGAAATTCGCCGTGCTGCACTGCAACAAGGGCCGCGTTTGCGCTATTCTCCGGTGATGATGATGAGCCGTCCCGTGAAGAAGCCGATCGACAAGAACCGCCCCCTGCCGCCCATTCGGGTGCGCCGCGAGCCGCCGACGGTGGCCGAGGCCGTGGCGGCGGCCCAGGATCTCGCCGACGACCTCGAGCAGCAGGTGGAGATCGCCGCCGGGCTGATCGGCCTGCCGCCGGACGAGGTGCGCCCGCACGTGCTCCAGGCCGCCAGGCCGCGCTCGGAGCGCGCGCCCGAGCGCATCATCAGCTCCGGCAACGGCCTGCGCGGTCCCCGCACGGTGATCGTCGAGCGCAAGGTCGGCCGCCCCCTGGTCGAGCGCCGCACCCGCCCGCCGGTGGACTGGCGGCGCTGAGACCCGCCGTCGAGACCGGCGTGGATCGCCGCGCCGCGGCGAGACGCTCGGATGACGACGTGTCCGAAGCCCGGGAAGGCCGCCTGCGGCCGGGACCCGGTGCGGCCGGCGATGCTCAGAACATCCCGTTCGGATTGGCCGACGACCCGGGCATGACCTGCAGCACGTCCCAATGTTCGACGATCCGGCCCTCGGCATCGAGCCGGAAGATGTCCATCGCCGCGTAATCGTGGTCGCCGGGCCAGTGCTGGAGGCAGTGCAGCACGACCAAGTCGCCTTCGGCGATCGCCCGCTTGATCTCGACCCGCTTGCCCGGCCATTCCCGCGCCATGCGCTCGAAATAGGCGATGAAGCCGTCCTTGCCGGTCGCCACGTGCGGGTTGTGCTGGATGTAGTCGTCGCCCGCGTAGCGCTCGATCGCCTCGCGCGGCCGGCACTCGTTGAACATCAGCTCGTAGAAGGCGATCACGGCCGCCTTGTTCCGCGCGGGGTCGGTCATGCGCTCTCCCTCGGCGGTGAGCCGGGGCGTCCCGCCCCGCCGCCCCCGCCGGAGCCGGGCACGGAGCCCGGTCTCAGTGCCGGAAGTGGCGGTGTCCGGTGAACACCATCGCGAGGCCGGCCTCGTCGGCGGCGCGGATCACCTCGTCGTCCCGCATCGAGCCGCCGGGCTGGATCACCGCGGTCGCCCCCGCCTCGGCGGCGGCGAGAAGGCCGTCCGCGAAGGGGAAGAAGGCGTCCGAGGCCACCACCGCGCCGCGGGCGAGGCTCTCGGGCAGGCCCGCCGCCTTGGCGGCCTCGGCGGCCTTCCAGGCGGCGATGCGGGAGGAATCGACCCGCGACATCTGCCCGGCCCCGATCCCGACGGTGGCGCCGTCCTTCGCGTACACGATGGCGTTCGACTTCACGTGCTTGGCGACCCGGAAGGCGAAGCGCAGATCGGTCATCTCCCGCTCGCTCGGCGCGCGCCGCGTCACGACCCGCAGCGGCATGTCGTCCACCACCGCGGCGTCCCGGCTCTGCACCAGGAAGCCCCCCGCCACGCTCCGCCAGAGCGTGCCGGGCTGGCGCGGATCGGCGAGACCGCCGGTGACGAGCAGGCGCAGGTTCTTCTTGGCGGCCACGATCGCGGTCGCCTCCTCGCTCGCCGCGGGCGCGATGATGACCTCGGTGAAGATCTCGACGATGCGCCGCGCGGCCTGCGCGTCGAGGGGCCGGTTGAGCGCCACGATGCCGCCGAAGGCCGAGACCGGGTCGCAGGCCAGCGCCCGCTCGTAGGCGGCGAGCAGCGAGGCGCCCTCGGCCACGCCGCACGGGTTGGCGTGCTTGACGATGACCACCGCGGCGGTGCGACCGGGATCGAACTCGGACACGCACTCGAAGGCCGCATCCGTGTCGTTGAGGTTGTTGTAGGAGAGTTCCTTGCCCTGGAGCTGCCGGGCGGTGGCGACGCCGGGCCGGGCCGCGCCGGCGGTGCGGTAGAAGGCGGCCTGCTGGTGCGGGTTCTCGCCGTAGCGCAGGCCCTGGCCGAGGGTGCCGCCGAGCGCCTGGAACACGGGCGCGGCCTCCTCGGCGGGGCCGGTCTCGCCCAGCCACGCGGCGATCGCCGCGTCGTAGGAGGCGGTGCGCGCGAAGGCCTTGCGGGCGAGGCGGCGGCGGGTCGCGCGGGTGACCGCGCCGCCCGTGGCGTCGAGGTCGGCCAGCACGGCGGCGTAATCCGCCACGTCGACCACCACCGCCACGTCCTCGTGGTTCTTGGCGGCGGCCCGGATCATCGCGGGGCCGCCGATGTCGATGTTCTCGATGCACTCCGCGGGCGGGCGGCCGGCCGCGAGCGTCGCCTCGAACGGATAGAGGTTCACCACCAGGAGATCGATCGGCTGGATGCCGTGGGCGAGCATCGCCGCCTGATGCTCGGGGTTGTCGCGCACGGCGAGCAGGCCCCCGTGCACGCCCGGATGCAGGGTCTTGACCCGCCCGTCCATCATCTCCGGGTAGCCGGTGAGGTCCGAGACCTCCGTGACGGCGAGCCCCGCCTCGCTGAGCGCCCGGTGCGTGCCCCCCGTCGAGACCAGGGCGACGCCCCGCTCCGCCAGCGCCCGGGCGAAGTCGATCAGCCCGCTCTTGTCGGAGACCGAGAGCAGCGCGCGGGTGACGGGGATGAGGTCGCTCGCCATGGGCTACGGATCCTGGCAACGGGGCCAGCCCCCGGGCGTCGCGGAGGGCTGGTGGAAGAGATGCGGCGCCCGGTAGCAGAATCCACCCTGCGGGGCCAGATGCTGCACTGCAAAATCGTGAGATGGCTTCAGAGTTTCCGGAAGCGCCACGCCACGCGGGTGCCGTCCTGGACCGTGAGGTGAAGCACGATCTGCTCGGTGCGCCGCGCCCCATTGGAGGCGGCGAAGAACACGCTCTCCTCGATCACCGGGTCGATGCCGTCCGCCTCGAACAGCCACGCCTCGCCGGGGGCCGCGAGGCGCACCGCCCGGCCCTCGCGGCCGACCCGCAGGGAGGGGTGAAGGTGGAAGCGGATCGCCGCCTCGACCGGGTCCGGCTCGGCGCGCCCGTGCGTCCCGGCGCGTCCGGGCCGCTCGGCGCCCACGAAGGCGTCGTCGCCCTGGAGCAGGGCGCCGTCCGCCGAGAGGCGCCAGCGGCGCTCGTGGATGAGGCCGAGGGTCGGCGCGTAGCCGTCGTGGCGGGCGGCCAGCACCTGGGTGCCGCTCTCCTGCCCGCGCTCCACCGGCACCTCGGCCGGGCCGCGCACGATGACCGGGCCGATCCGCCCCTTGAGCCACGCGGCCAGGGGATGCGCGATGCCGGGCCCGGGCGGGTTGAGGAAGCGGCAGGAGGAGGCGTCGGCGAGCACGGCGGTGGAATAAGCCGCGCTGGTGCGCGACAATTGCCGCATCTCCTCCCCGCTCGCCGGCATGCCGCAATTCACCACCAGGCGCTGCGCCCCGCTGGAGAGTTCGAACGAGAGGCAGCCCGCCCCCGCCAGGGTCGAGTAGGCGGGGCTCGGCGCCGGGCCGACATCCGCGACCACCAGCGTGGCGCCGCCTTCGAGCCGCGCGTAGCCCGTATGCGGCGCGTGCATCAGCGGCTGGGCGAGCACGCCGTCGTAGAT
The DNA here is from genome assembly GCF_022179325.1 of Methylobacterium isbiliense. Classification (GTDB taxonomy): domain Bacteria; phylum Pseudomonadota; class Alphaproteobacteria; order Rhizobiales; family Beijerinckiaceae; genus Methylobacterium; species Methylobacterium isbiliense. The sequence continues at coordinate 109,143 of NZ_BPQQ01000004.1, forward strand.
CAGCAGCGTCGCGAGCTGGTCGGCCTCCGTCGCCCCCATGCCGTTGTGGTGGCCGAGCGAGGCGTCGGCGTGGCGCAGCAGCCGCAGCAGCGGCAGCATCCGGTCGATCGCGTTGAGCAGCGCCTCCGGCGGGGCGGTGTCGCGGGACAGGAAGCTCTGGCGCAGGGGCAGCAGGTCGAGGAGCAGCTCCTTGACCACGGCCGGGTTGCGGCTGCGGTGGCCGCCGTCCGGCAGGATCTGGCGGGAGAGCTCCCGGGTGAGCAGCCGCACGCCCCGGCGCAGCACGGGCTCCAGCCCGTCGCAGCACAGGCCCGCATAGGTGAGCGCTACCGCCGCGCTCAGACGCTCGCGCGGGGGGATGCCCCGGCCGAGCGCCCGGTCGAGGGTGCGCACGCAGCGCCCGAGCGATTTCAGGAAGGCGTGGTAGAAGGCGTGGTCCGCGCCCTCCAGCACGAGGGGCGACTGGGCGAGCAGCGAGATCAGCCGCCGCGCCGTCACGTGCGGGCGGTTGGCGATCTCCCGGTCGCCCCGGCCGGCCATGAAGTCCTGCACGAAGGCGCGGGCGTTGGAGCGGGCGAGCGCGCTGTCGGCGGCGCGCAGGTGGCGCAGCCAGCCGAAGCCGTAGAGCGCCTCGCCCCATTCGGGCGAGGGCGGCGCGAAGTCAAAGGGCGAGCGCCCGCCCGTGGCCAGCGCCCGTCCGGCGAAGACGAACAGGCCGGCATAGATGTCGGCCGCCAGGGTGGCGTCGCTGGTGCGCAGGTCGTGCGGGGCGATGACGAGGCGGGTCGGCTTCAGGCGCGACAGGGCCGAGGGGCCCGAGCGGAGCCGCGCCGCGCCGCGCCGCAGGGTGCGGCCGGCCTCCTGACCGACGAGCCGGTAGAACCGCCAGCGGTCAGGCCCCCACTGCACGCAACCTCCTTGGCGTCGCCTCGGGGCGACCGGCCCGATCCGGGCCCACGATCAACCATTGGTGAAGGATGACGGCGGCGTCAAACCGAGCGGCCGCCCTTGTGAACAGCTTCGCCGGCCTAGGCCGGATTCCGGCCGCGCCGCAACCGTACGGCGAAGAAGCCGTCGAGCCCGCCGCGGTCCTCCCCGGCCGGCCAGTGGCAGGGGAGGGTGCGCAGCTCGCCGCGCGCCGTGACGAAGCCCGCCTCCCCGCCGACCTCGCCGGGCGCGACCGGCTCGCGCCGGAAGTCCGGATGGCGGGCCAGGAAGGCCTCGGCCTGGGCCTCGCCCTCCTCGGGCTCCAGCGAGCAGGTGCAGTAGACGAGGCGCCCGCCGGGGTGCAGCAGGCCGGCCGCCTTGTCGAGGAGGCGGGCCTGGAGGACGGTGAGCCGCGCGAGGTCCCCTTCGCGCTTCGTCCAGGCGACGTCGGGATGGCGCCGGATCGTGCCGGTGGCGGTGCAGGGCGCGTCGAGCAGCACGGCGTCGTAGGCCGCCTCGTCCGGCAGGGCGAGGGCATCGGCCGCGAGCGTCTCGGCCGAGAGCGTCAGCCGCCCGAGATTCTCCTCCAGGCGCCGCAGGCGCGCGGCCGAGCGGTCGACGGCCAGCACCCGGGCGCCTGCGGCCGCGAGCTGCGCCGTCTTGCCCCCCGGGGCCGCGCAGAGATCGGCGACGCGCTCGCCGGGACGCACGCCGAGGAGGCGGGCGGGCAGCGCGGCGGCCGCGTCCTGCACCCACCACGCGCCCTCCGCGAAGCCCGGCAGCTGCGGCACCGGTGTGCGGGCGTCGTCGAGGCGCAGGCTCCCGCCGGTCGGCAGCAGCCGGGCCCCGAGGCGCTCGGCCCAGATCTCGGCGTCGGCGGGCACCGTGAGGTCGAGGGGAGCGCCCCGGGCATGGGCCTCGGCGATCCCGCGCGCGGCCGGCGCGCCGTAGGCCGCGCTCCAGCGCGCCGCGAGCCAGGCCGGGGTGTTGAGCCCGAGGGGATCGGCGTCGCCCTCGGCCCGGATGGCGGTCTTCTCGCGGGAGACCCGGCGCAGGACCGCATTCACGAGGCCGGCGAGGTGGCGCATCCGGCCATCGCCCTTGGCGAGCCGCACCGCGAGATCCACCGCCGCGTGGTCCTGGACGTTGAGGTAGAGGATCTGCGCCGCGCCGGTGGCCAGCACCGCGAGGAGCTTCGGCTGATCCTCCGGCAGCCCCTGCGCGAGGCGGGCCCGCAGGGCGTGGCGGATCACCCCGAAGTGCCGGAAGGTCGTCGTCGCGATCGCGCGGGCGAGGCCCAGGTCCTGGCCCGGGAGGGCGGCGCGCGCGGCCGCCGGATCGAGCACGTCGTCGAGCGCGGTGCCGGAGCGCGCCCCGAGGAGATCGGCCACGCTCGCGGCGGCGAGCCGCCTCGCCGGCAGGCCGGCCACCGTATCGTCGTGCTGGTCGTCCATTCCGGAATGCCGCTCCCGCCTTGACGTCGCGTCGCGTCCCCTCCACCTGCAGGGGAGGGGCGGCGCGCGAGGGGCCGGGGTTGGCACCGCGGCGCCCCGGATGCAAGCGGGAGTGCGATGCGGACAATGGACGAGACCAATCCGCCGGGGGCGGCGCAGAAGGCCGTGAGTCCCAAGGCCCTGAATCCCGCCGCCGCGCGGGCGCTCGCCGAGGCGCAGGCCCGCCGCGAGGCCATCGATGCCCGCGCGGCCGAGATCCGCCGCGAGCGCGAGATCGACGGCCGCGGCGGCCTGGAGCCGGTCCGCTACGCGGACTGGGAGGTGAAGGGGCTGGCGACGGATTTCTGAGGCGGCGGCGATGGGACTTCTCGACGGCCTTCTCGGCCACGGCAGCGACGTCAGCCCCGCCGACGTCGCCCGGGAACTCGACGGGATGCTGGTGGCGGGCGAGACCGTGCAGGTCGCCTTCCGGGTGGTGCGCGACCTGATGGTGTTCACCGACCGGCGCCTGATCCTGGTGGACCGCCAGGGCCTCACCGGGCGCAAGGTCGAGTACCTGACCGTGCCCTACCGCGCCATCACGTCGTTCTCGGTCGAGAATGCCGGCAGCTTCGACCTCGATTCCGAGCTCAAGATCTGGGTCTCGGGCCAGCCCGCGCCGATCGCCCGCACGCTCAAGCGCGGCGCCGACATCCGCGGGATCCAGCAGGCCATCGCCGGCTCGCTGCGCTGAGGGGAACGTCGCGCCTCCGCCCCCGTTGGCTCCGCGCAACCCCGGAGGAGCCGATGGCCGAGACCACGATCAAGAAGGTGTCGGGCGAGACCTCGCCCCGCGGCCCCCAGGGCGAGCGCTACCTCGCCTCGGGCAAGCGCGTGTCGATGCGGCTGTGGGAGAACGAGCCGCCCACCGAGGACAAGCCCGCGGCCGCGCGCGACTACGAGACGGTGGGCTACGTCGTCGCGGGCCGGGCCGAACTCGTCCTCGAAGGTCAGACCGTGCGGCTGGAGCCCGGGGATTCGTGGCTGGTGCCGGCGGGCGCCCAGCACAGCTACCGCATCCTGGAGACCTTCACGGCGGTGGAGGCAACGGCGCCGCCCGCCCAGGTTCACGGCCGCGACGCGTAGCACGGGCGCGAGGCATGGATCGCCGGGGCGCAGGCCTCGGACATTCGTACGCCTTCCGCTGCGGAAAGGGCTGCCCAACCTCCCGGCCGTTCGGCTAGACTTGCGGGCGTGAGGGGGAGGCGGACGTGACGGAACGGCACAGGATCGTGGTGGTGGGCGGCGGGGCGGCCGGGCTGCAACTCGCCACCAAGCTCGGCGACCGCTACGGGCGGCGCAAGGAGGCCGAGGTCACGCTGGTCGACCGCTCGCGTACCCATATCTGGAAGCCGCTGCTGCACGAGGTGGCGGCGGGCAGCATGGATGTGGGCCATCACGCGGTGGATTACCTGCACCACGCCCATGCGCATCATTTCCGCTACCGCATCGGCCAGATGACCGGCCTCGACCGCGAGCGCCGGGAGGTCCGGCTCGCGGCGAGCCACGACGCGGAGGGGCGCGAGGTCACGCCCGCGCGCGCGGTGCCCTACGACACGCTGGTGATCGCGGTGGGCAGCGCCAGCAACGATTTCGGCACGCCCGGCGTGAAGGAGCACGCCATCGCCCTCGACACGCCGGACCAGGCCGAGCGCTTCCACCGCCGCCTCGTCAACGCGATGATCCGCGCCCACGCGCAGCCCGATCCGGTGCGGCCGGGGCAACTGCACGTGGCGGTGATCGGGGCGGGCGCCACCGGCACCGAACTCGTGGCCGAACTCCACCGCACCACGCGCCACGTCGCGGCGACCGGCCTCGACCGGATCGACCCGGACAAGGACCTGAAGCTCACCCTGATCGAGGCCGCCGACCGCATCCTGCCGGCGGTGCCCGAGCGTCTGTCGCAGGACGTGATGACGCTGCTCGCCGGGATCGGCGTCGAGGTGCGCACGAAGGCGCGGGTGACGGAGGTGCGCCCGGACGGCGTGCTGCTGGCGGATGGCGGCTTCGTGCCGGCGGAACTCACGGTCTGGGCCGCGGGCGTGCGGGCACCGGACGTGCTGCGCGAGATCGGCGGGCTCGAGACCACCCGCAACAACCAGCTCGTCGTCCTGCCGACCCTGCAGACCACCCGCGATCCCGACGTCTTCGCCATCGGCGACTGCGCCCACCTGGTCGACCAGGCCACGGGCGCGCCGGTCCCGCCCCGCGCCCAGGCCGCCCACCAGCAGGCGACGCACCTGCTGCGGCAGATGCCGAACCGCCTCGCGGGCCGCCCGCTCGCCCCGTTCCGCTACCGCGACTTCGGCTCGCTCGTGTCGCTCGGCGAGTACACCACGGTCGGCAACCTGATGGGCTTCATCCGCGGCAAGAACGTCTTCATCGCCGGGCTCTTCGCCCGGATGATGTACCAGTCGCTCTACAAGATGCACCAGCAGGCCCTGCACGGCACCTGGAAGGTCGCCCTCGACACCGCGGCCCGCGCGCTGACGCGGCACACCGAGCCGCGGGTGAAGCTGCATTGACCCGGTTGCGGCGGCCGAGGATCGGTGCTCCTGTGCCGGCCCGGATGGCGCGACCGTCCGACCAGGGAGGGGGAGACGCACATGATCCTCGTGAGCGTGATGTATCCGGGCGGGGCGGACGCGCCCGCCTTCGATCTCGACTACTACCTGCGCCACCACATGCCGCTCGTGCGCGAGCGCTGGTCCACGATGGGGCTGGAGAAGGCCGAGGTGGTGAAGGCCGCCGCGACCCCGGACGGCAGCCCGCCGCCCTTCCAGATCATCGCACTCCTGACCTTCCGGTCGCTGGAGGACTTCCAGCAGGCCGCGGCCCGGCACGGCAAGGAGATCTTCGCCGACATCCCGAACTTCACCAAGGCGCAGGCCGTGGTGCAGATCAACGAGCCGCAGGCGTGGTGACGGCCGGCGGATGATCGACATCGTCAAGGTGCTCCGGGAGCAGCACCCGGATCTCGGCCCCTACGTCATCGCCCTGCGGCCCGCCTCGGGCCTGATCGCGCCGGACGATTCCGGCGCGCTCGCCGAGGAGGTGCGCGACTGGGCGCGCGCCGAGGCGCCGAGCGCGGTGCTGAGCCTGCGGCCCGTGACCTACGCACCGTTTCCGGGCTGGCCGGAGGAGACGCGCACCCTGGAGGTGGTCTCCTTCGCGGATGCGGCAGAGCTCGCCCGGTTCGCGACGCGCTGGACGCATTGAGGCGGCGGGGTCACTTCGCCTGGGCGGTGGCGTTGATCAGCTGCCGCTGATCGGCCTCCGCCTGGCGGGCGCTGAGCATCAGGCCGACCTCGATGCACAGCATGAGCAGGATCCCGGCGAGGAGCGCGATCACCGCCGCCTGCCCGCGCGGGCTGAACGCGACGACGACGGGCGCCGGCGCGGGCAGGCCGGGCTCGGCGGGCGGCGCGACCGGCGCCTCCGCCGGGGCCGCCGGCTCCGGGGCGGGGCGCTCGAAGTGCGGGCGGTAGGCGCCCACCGGGATCCGGATGCGCACGCCGAGGTCCGCACCCGCCTGGGCGTAGCATTCGTCGAGGGCGCGTCGCAGGCGCCCGGCCTCCACGCGCACGCTCGGGTCGAGGGTCGGATCGAAATCGGCGCCGCGGCCGAGCGCCTGGGTGGCGATGGTGTAGGCCTTGAGGGCGTTCCCCTGTCCGGCCAGCTCCTCGTCCACCACGAAGCGCAGGAAGCTCGCGAGCTTCGGCGAGCGCGCGAAAGGGGGCCGATTCAGGAGGATGTCGAGCGTGGCCCGGATCTCCGGCTCCGGAAGGACCCCGCCGCGTTCAACCATGATCGCCCGCCCCTGCCGGCTCCCACCGACCGTCCGGCACCGCCGTCGCGGCGGCACCCCATAAACCCCTCATGAGTATCATGGCGACCATTCCCCAGGAAGGCGGATCCCGGCCCTCGCCGGGCGGTCGAGGTTTGCGCATGCAATATACCAGTGATTGACGCAAGTGTCCTCGGACGCCAATGTCCCCCGACGCAAGCGTCCTCGGTGGACGCGCTCAATCGATGCGCTGGGGAAACGGCACCGTGAAAAGCAGGCGCCGGGCCTCGTCGCTCACCTCGACCCGCCAGTGATGCCAATCCACCCGGACGGTCTCCGGTCCCTCCATCGCCTCCTCGATGAGGGCGCAGGCCTGGTGATGCGCCTCGCCCAGATCCCGGCAGTCGAGACCCGCCTCATCGGGCATACTGCGCGTCGCATCGACAACGTCGAAGAAGAAGCGGGGCACGGGGCGTTCCGGCACGTGAGCGGACCGGCGAATCATCGTCCGCGGGCACGCTGAGCCCCCTCACTCTGCCACAACCGGGAGCTCCGGCCAAGAAGTTCCCCGCAAAGGGCCGGGTCATCCAGAAGGTCAGAGAGCGAACGGCACCGTGCAGGCTCGCTGCGGCAAGGCGCTGTGCAAGGAGATGCCCGGGATAATCTCGCAAACCGGAGATCGGCGCACGACAAGGGTTCGGGATGTCGGCCCGTGCGGCGGCGGCGGGGCATGGGGCGGGCTTCGGACGCGGTGGCGGGGCCGGCCTCACTCGATGGGTCGGCGCGCGGCGGAAGGGGCCGTCGGCGCGCCGCGCTGGCCGGCGAGACTGCCGCGCAGGAGAGCGTCGAGGGCGCGCCCGGCCTCGGCGGTCCCTTCGCGCAGCACCCGCTCGCGCAGGTCCGGCGGAAGGGCGGCCAGCGTGCGGGCGGCCTGCGCGGCGGTCGCGGCGGCCGCATCCGCCGGATCGGCCGCCCCGGTCCGGGCACCCCGCTCCGGCTCCGCCGGGCGGCCCGGCGCGAAGGCGGCGATGAGGCCGATCACCAGCGCGGCGCGCAGCCAGAACCCCATCGTCCATCCCCGGCTCCTCGGTCGCCGGATTCTCGCCGCCGCCGGTGAAGCGATCCTCACCGGCGCCCGCGCCGTTCGCCAGAACCGTGTTCCATGCTTAACGCGGCCGGTTTTGCGTCGCGCGGAGGCGCCTGATAGCGTCGTGCGACGCAAATCGGCGGGAGTATGCGATGACGAGCGCGGCGGGCCTGCGGGCAGCCAACGATGCCCGATCCCAGGGCGACGTGGCCCCGAACGACCTCGAGGCGTGGTGGCTGCCCTTCACGGCCAACCGCGCCTTCAAGCGCAACCCCCGCATGATCGCCCGCGCCAAGGACATGCACTACTACACGCCGGACGGGCGCGCGGTGCTCGACGGCGTGGCGGGCCTGTGGTGCTGCAACGCCGGCCACAACCGCGCCTCGATCGTCGCGGCGATCCAGGCGCAGGCGGCCGAACTCGACTTCTCGCCCGCCTTCCAGTTCGGGCACGCGGGCGGCTTCACGCTGGCCTCGCGGCTCGCCGCGATGGCGCCGGGCGATCTCGACCACGCCTTCTTCTGCAATTCGGGCTCGGAGGCGGTGGACACCGCCCTCAAGATCGCGCTCGCCTACTGGAACGTGCGGGGCGAGGGCGGGCGCACCCGGCTGATCGGGCGCGAGCGCGGCTATCACGGCGTCGGCTTCGGCGGCATCTCGGTCGGCGGCATCGTCACCAACCGCAAGTTCTTCGGGACGCTGCTCGCGGGCGTCGACCACCTGCCCCACACCTACTCGCGCGAGCACCAGGCCTTCACGATGGGCGAGCCCGACTGGGGCGCGCATCTCGCCGACGATCTGGAGCGCATCGTGACGCTCCACGACGCCTCCACGATCGCGGCGGTGATCGTCGAGCCGATGGCGGGCTCCACCGGCGTGCTGCCGCCGCCCAAGGGCTACCTGCAGCGCCTGCGCCAGATCTGCGACCGGCACGGCATCCTGCTGATCTTCGACGAGGTGATCTGCGGCTTCGGGCGCCTCGGTCACGCCTTCGCGGCCGAGCGCTACGGCGTCGTGCCGGACATGATCACCTTCGCCAAGGCGGTGAATTCGGGCACCGTGCCGATGGGCGGCGTGCTGGTGAGCAGCCGCATCTACGACGCCTTCATGAAGGGCCCCGAGCGCACGATCGAACTCTTCCACGGCTACACCTATTCGGCGCATCCGCTCGCCTGTGCGGCGGCGCTCGCCACCCTCGACGTCTACCGCGACGAGGACCTGTTCGGGCGCGCCAAGCGCCTCGAACCGGTCTTCGCGGAGGCACTGATGTCCCTGCGCGGGCTGCCGAACGTGCTCGACATCCGCACCCTCGGGCTCGTCGGCGCGATCGACCTCGCCTCGCGCCCCGACGCGGCGGGCGCGCGCGCCTTCGAGGCGATGGACCGCGCCTTCCAGGACCTCGGCCTGATGATCCGCATCACCGGCGAGACCATCGCGGTGACGCCGCCCCTCATCATCAGCGAGGATCAGATCGGCGAACTCGTGGACAAGCTCGGCCGGGTGATCCGCGCGGTGGCGTGAGGTGCCCCCTCGCGACCGGAACGGGGCGCAGCCCCGTTCCCCACCGTTAGAATTTTCTGAGCGAAACGCTCAACCGATTTAGTCTAGCCTGAATCCGCGCGCCCGGCATAAGGTCCGCTCGACGACGCACGCCACGTCCTTTCCCGACAACAACAAGCACGGGTTCCATGCCGACCGACATCGAGATCGCCCGCGCGGCCACCTTGCAGCCGATCAGCGCCATCGCCGAGACAATCGGCATCCCCGATGCGGCGCTGCATCCCTACGGCCGGCACATCGCCAAGATCGACCACGCCCACATCGCCTCCCTGGAGGCGAAGCCCGAGGGCAGGCTGGTCCTGGTGACGGCGATCAGCCCGACGCCCGCGGGCGAGGGCAAGACCACCACGACGGTCGGCCTCGGCGACGCGCTCAACCGCATCGGCAAGCGGACCGTGATCTGCCTGCGCGAGCCCTCGCTCGGCCCCTGCTTCGGCATGAAGGGGGGGGCGGCCGGCGGCGGCAAGGCGCAGGTGGTGCCGATGGAGGCGATCAACCTCCACTTCACGGGCGACTTCCACGCCATCACCTCGGCCCACAGCCTGGCGGCCGCGCTGATCGACAACCACATCTACTGGGGCAACGGACTCGACATCGACCTGCGCCGCATCGCGTGGCGGCGCGTCGTCGACATGAACGACCGGGCGCTGCGCTCCATCACCCAGTCGCTCGGCGGCGTCGCCAACGGCTTCCCGCGCGAAGACGGGTTCGACATCACGGTGGCCTCCGAGGTGATGGCGGTGTTCTGCCTCGCCCGCGACCTCGCCGACCTGGAGGAGCGCCTCGGCCGCATCGTCGTGGCCGAGACCCGCGACCGCAAGGCCGTGACGCTCAAGGACCTCAAGGCGACCGGCGCCATGACGGTGCTGCTGAAGGACGCGCTGCAGCCCAACCTCGTCCAGACGCTGGAGGGCAGCCCGGCCCTCATCCACGGCGGCCCCTTCGCCAACATCGCGCATGGCTGCAACTCGGTGATCGCCACCCGCACGGGCCTGCGGCTCGGCGAGTACGCGGTCACGGAGGCCGGCTTCGGCGCCGACCTCGGCGCGGAAAAGTTCATCGACATCAAGTGCCGCCAGACCGGCCTGTCGCCGAGCGCCGTCGTCATCGTGGCGACCGTGCGCGCGCTCAAGATGCATGGCGGGGTCGAGAAGAAGGCCCTCGGCAGCGAGAACGTCGAGGCCCTGGAGAAGGGGTTCGCCAACCTCGCCCGCCACGTCGAGAACGTGCGCCGCTTCGGCCTGCCGGTGGTGGTGGCGGTCAATCACTTCCACGCCGACACCGAGGCCGAGCACGCCGCTCTCAAGGCGCTCTGCCGCGAGAAGCTCGACGTGGAGGCGATCACCTGCCGCCACTGGGCGGAGGGCGGCGCGGGCGCCGAGGACCTCGCCCGCGCGGTGGTGGCGCTGGCCGAGTCCGGCGCGCCCAAGACCCCGAACTTCGTCTATCCCGAGGAGGCCAAGCTCTCGGACAAGATCCGCACCATCGCCCAGACCCTCTACGGGGCGGCGGACATCCAGATCGAGTCGAAGGCCGCCGCCAAGCTCGCGCAGTTCGAGAAGGACGGCTACGGGCGGCTCCCGGTCTGCATGGCCAAGACCCAGTACTCGTTCTCCACCGATCCGGGCCTGATCGGCGCGCCGAGCGGGCACGTGGTGGCGGTGCGCGACGTGCGCCTCTCGGCCGGGGCCGGGTTCGTGGTGGTGATCTGCGGGGAGATCATGACCATGCCGGGCCTGCCCAAGGTGCCGGCGTCAGAAGGGATTTACCTCGACGCCAACGGGCAGATCGAGGGGCTGTTCTGACCCCCGCCGCGCCCGCCGTCAGTCCCGGTCCGGGTGGCTGTGTCTGCGGCGGATGCGCTGCACGGTCCAGGCGACGGCGAGCGCGATCGGGGGCACCGCGAGCGCGGTGCCGATGGTGGCGTCCACCGGCAGGTGCGCCGCATGCGCGCCCTCCAGCATCAGGTGGACGAGGCTCGCCACGTAGTAGGTGATCGCCGCGACGGACAGCCCCTCGACCGTCTGCTGCAGCCGCAGCTGCAGCGTCACCCGCTCGTTCATCGCCTGCAGCTGCGCGTGGTTCTGGCGCTCCAGATCGACGTCGACCCGGGTGCGCAGCATCTGGGCGGTGCGCGAGAGCTTGCGCGAGAGCGTGTCCTGGCGCTCGGCCGTGGCGATGCAGGTGCGGATCGCCGGATTGAAGCGGCGGGCGAGGAAGACCGACCAGCTCGTGCGGCCCGGGATCGCCTGCTCGCCGATCGCGGTCAGGCGCAGGCGGATCAGCTCATCGTAGGCGCGCGTGGCGCCGAAGCGGAAGAGCGAGCGGGCGGCGCCCGCCTCCAGCTCCGCCGCAAGCGCGATCAGCCGGTCGAGCAGGGCGTGGTTGGCCGCGAAGCCCTCGCTGCCGCGCATCTCCTCCATCAGCTCCGGCAGCGCCGTCTCGATGCGGCGGATCGCCGGGGCGAGGGCCTGCGCCTCCGGCAGGCCGAGGAGCGCGAGGGTGCGGTAGGTCTCGATCTCCATGACCCGCTGCACCAGGGCGCCGGCCGCGACCCGGGTCATGCCCCGGTCGGCCACCAGGATGCGCACGAAGCCGTGCGGATCGGGCTGGAAATCGGTGGCGATCACCGCCGCCCCGCCCTCGGCCTGCGCCACCGCCAGCGAGGCGGGCGTGAAGGCGGCGGCGATCTCGGGCGGCACTTCGCCGGCGCCGGCGACCAAGAGATGCAGGTCCACCGCCACGAGGAGATCCCCGGGCTGGCTCAGCCCCTCCATGACGCCGGCCAGCGCGTCCGGCTGCGGCTGGAAGGCGAGACCCTGCCCGTCCGCGAACTCCCAGGTGTAGGTCGTGAACTCGCTGTGGCTCTCCCAGCGCAGGATGGCGCCCGAGAAGGCGACCCGGTGCTGCTTGGCCCCCGGCGGCGGACCGGGCAGGCCGAGCGAGGCGCAATAGGCGTCGAGGGCGGCGCGGTCGGCGCTCGCCGCCTCTCCGTCGGTCAGGAAGGCGTAGTGCAGGAAGCGCCGGGGCGTGGCGACCGGCATGAAGGGGCGGGCGTGAACCTCCGCCAGCACCCGTGCCCGCAGGGGATGGTCGTTGAGCCGCATGCGCCCCCGTGCCCCGCCGCGGCGGATGCCCGAGGCTTGGCCGAGGCGAGGGCTCACGTCAACGCGCTCGACGGTCGCGCGCCGGCCTTTGCGGCGGGGCCGTGCGGCCCTATCCCTGCATGGGGGAGCGGGAACCCGGGAGAGGCCGATGGACAACCGCAACGCGCTCTGGCGCCACGTCGATGCCCGCAGGGAGCGGCTGCTCGCCCTCGCCGACCGCGTCTGGGCGACGCCCGAGGTCTGCTACACCGAGGCGCGCTCGGCCGCCGCCCATGCGGAGGAGCTGCGCCACCAGGGCTTTGCCGTCACCGAGGGCGTCGCCGGCATCCCCACCGCGCTCATCGGCGAGGCCGGGGCGGGCGGGCCGGTGATCGCCTTCCTGGGCGAGTACGACGCGCTGCCGGGGCTCAGCCAGGAGGCGGGCGTCGCCGCGCACCGCCCGGTGGAGGCCGGCGGGCCGGGGCACGGCTGCGGGCACAACCTGCTCGGGGCGGCGGCCCTGCTCGCCGCCAGCGCCGTGAAGGACTGGCTCGCCGAGACCGGGCAGCCGGGCCGGGTGCGCTACTACGGCTGCCCGGCCGAGGAGGGCGGGGCCGCCAAGGCGTTCATGGTGCGGGCGGGCGCCTTCGCGGAGGCCGAGGCGGCGATCACCTGGCACCCGTCGAGCTTCTGGGAGGTGGCGCCTCCGCTCGCGCTCGCCAACACCCGGGCCGACTTCACCTTCACGGGCCGGGCCGCCCACGCGGCGGCCGCCCCCCATCTCGGGCGCAGCGCGCTCGATGCCGTCGAGCTGATGAACGTCGGCGTCAACTACATGCGCGAGCACATGCCGGACGACGCCCGGGTGCATTACGCGCTGCTCGACGCGGGCGGCATCGCCCCGAACGTGGTCCAGGCCCATGCCCGGGTGCGCTACTCCATCCGCGCCCGCGATCTGCCGGGCATGCGCGACCTCGTGGGGCGCGTGCGCCGGATCGCCGAGGGGGCGGCGCTGATGACCGAGACCACGATGGAGATGCGCGTCGTCAGCGCGGTCTCGGACCTCGTCGGCAACACGCCCCTCGAAGAGGCGCTGCACGGGATCATGGAGGATCTCGGCCCTCCGCCCTTCGACGAGGAGGATCGCCGCTTCGCGCGCGCCATCCAGGAGACGCTGAGCCCCGGCGACATCGAGGCGGTCTACCGCACCATCGGCCGGCCCCGTGGGGACGCGCCGCTCGCCGACTTCCTCGTGCCGCGCGACGCGCGGCGCAACCCTGCGGTCGGCTCGACCGATGTCGGCGACGTGAGCTGGGTCGTGCCCACCGTCCAGGCCCACGCCCCGACGGTGGCGGTCGGCACGCCGTTCCACACCTGGCAGGTGGTGGCGCAGGGCAAGGCGCCGGCCGCCCACAAGGCGGTGGTGCAGGTCGCCAAGGCGATGGCGGCGCTCGGCGCGGCGCTCATCGCCGATCCGGCCCTGCGCGAGGCCGCCCGGGCCGATCTGCGCGCCCGCACCGGCCCGGAGGGCTACCTCTCCCCGCTGCCGCCGGAGGTGGAGCCGCCGCTGACGATGTCGCGGGGCTGAGGCGCGGGGCGGCGGGCGCCAGGATGCGCGGACCGGGACCGCCGAGGGGCGGACGGACGGCGTTGGGTCGCCCCCTGACTTAGCGGCGAATTGACCTTGGCGGCGGATCGGAACGCCTCCCGAACCGCTGCAGACGCAACCATCTCCGAGAGGGATCTGATACAAGCAGTCATTGAAAATGACTGCTGATCCGGTTCTCGATTTTTCGTCAAATCTCTGATTTGGCCTCGAACGATCGAGATGGCTCAACTGGCCGATTCGTCAGCATCTTGAGCCGTTGGTGTGGCTGCGATGATGTGGCGGGATGAGGACGCGGGGGATCACGGTCAGGCCGTTCCTCGCAGGCGAACCGCCGCACCTCAGATCATGGTCGGTCCATGTGACGAGGCTCTTGTCGGCGATCTTGGCGGCCTCAGCCGCCTTGGCATGGATGACCGGGTTGATGCGGCCATGTGCTTGCCCAATAAGGCTTGCTCTGACTTCTCGCCGATCCGGGCGCAAATCTTGCCTTTTGAGGCGTGGATGATCTCACTTTGAGGGTGTTAACTATCTGATATGCTCAGGGTGCTTCCGATCGAATGCCCGAGACGACAGGTAGGCATATCCGATGCCGGAGCCGATGACGGCGCCAACCACGATCAGGAGCAGAGTTGTCGAAGCCATGAGTCAACCCTCGCTTTTCATGAATCGAAGAGCGAAGTGCCCTGCGAGTGGGAGGGCCAAGCCAGCGCCGACCCACCGCAGATCCACCTGCTCCGATCCTACACGCTGCCCAATGTAAGGCACGATGAATGCGGCACCAAGGATCGCGGCTCCGAGGGTGTTGCAGAAGCTGCCGATCAGCTTGATGTGCTCGTTGTGCTTTTTCGCATCCAGCTTACGGAATGACTCATCGCTGGCGAGTCGCTTGCGCCGGCGGCCAAGGAAAATGCCTATAAGCTGTCCGAAAGCCCAGGCTGTCGCCGGCACTGCGAGCCCGAGCACAAGGCCGGAAACAAGTGGCCAGAGGCTGACTATAAAGTCGACTATCTGCACGAGCCCTGCCGTTCGGATCATCTGTATGTTACGATCATTCAGGGCACTGCGTCAGCGTCGCCTGCGCAAATCGCCGCGGTCAAGTATCCTGCGGGCAGAGTTGCGGTTTGATGACCGGGCGTGACATCGCCATGGTGATCGCCGCCGTGGATCAGGTCAGCGTATCGACCGTCCCGGATGTCGGGGGTCCTTGGGGCGCCAAGTTCTTCCTCGTCATGGATCCGGCCAGTGGCTCCCTCATGGCACGCTGACCGAAACGACCGCGCCGCCAAGATGATCTCAGGCACACCGGCCGTGCTCCCGGCGGGGAACTTGGCCCACGAACCGCGCACGATACGGCCTGCACGGCCGGCCGAACGCGTCACTTCACGCCTGTGCCTCCCGCGTCGACAGCCACCACCCCTCTCCCGCCACCCAGGCGCTCGCGTCCGGCGCCGTCCCCCGGTGCAGGCTGCGCACCCGCTCCATGCCGCCGCGCGCGAAGGCCGCGGCGAGGCGGGCGGCGGCGGCGGGATCGCGGGCGCCCAGGCAGGGGATGAAGGCGGCGCGCGACAGGAAGCGGGCATCGAGCACCTCCGCCGGCCGGTCCGGCCCGCGGCGCGCGGCCAGCAGCATGCCGCCGCCGCCGCGCTCGGGCGTGAGCGGCAGGATCAGGCGCCCGGCGGGCGAGAGGGCGTCGAGCCAGACCGCCAGCGGCTCGGCGGCGCCCGCGCTCACGTAGATCAGGTCGGATTCCGGCAGCGGCGGAGCCGCCCCGGAGCGGGCGTGGACCGTTACGCACGGATACGCCGCCAGCGCCCGCGCGGCCGCGGCGGCGAGATCCGGATCGACCTCGTAGGCGTCGATCCGCCCGCCCGGGCCGACGAGTTCGGCGAGGATCGCCGTGTAGTAGCCGCCGCCGATCCCGACCTGCAGCACCCGCTCGCCGGGCCGCGGGGCGGCGGCCGCGAGGCAGAGCGCGTGCAGGCTCGGCTCGCCGTTGTTGATCCCGGCCTCCGGCCGCAGCGCCACCAGCGCGTCGCGGCAGAGCCCGGCCGGCTCGTCCGCCGGCACGGTGTCGAACCCCGCCTCGTCCATGACGAGCCACGGGCCGGGGCCGCAATAGCGCTCCCGCGGGACGGTGGCGAAGGCGCGGATCAGGGCCGCGTCGCGCGCGCCGGCGCGCGCGGCCACCGTCGCGGCGTAGGCGGCACGCTGTCGGGCGAGGTCGTCCATCGCGGGGTCTCGCGGCGGGGCCCGCAGGAGGCGCGCGGGCGCGGCTCCCTGTCCGGCGAACGGCCCCGGGGCCGGCCCGGTTCCGGGGCCGCCCGACCTTAAAAGAGCCGCGTTGTACACGTCCCCTTCAGGTCGCCGGCCGTTCTCTGGCGGGACCGCCCGCGGCCGGGCTCAAGGCGCCATGAACCCGATCCTCATCAAGCTCTTCGCGACGGCCCTGACGCTGAGCCAGGCGACGACGCGGCCGGACGCGATCCGCACCCAGTTCGACCCCGCCCGGGACGGCCCGGAGGTGGTGCGGCTGCTGCGCGACGGCTGCGCCCACATGCGCAAGGCGTTCGACATCGAGGACATCAACCTCGACGAGCTGATCGCCACCGCGATGGAGGACCCGAAGGCCGTCGCGGGCGACGCCAAGATCCTGCACGGCCTCGACTTCGGCGAGCTGGTGACGAGCTACAAGCAGTTCTGCAAGGGCGAGAACCCGCCGAACTCGCCCTTCGAGGCCCGGGCCGTCATCGAGTTCTACAACAAGGCCGCGGCCGACCTGCCGGAGGCGGGCGCGCTCAAGACCCTGGCGCTGCCGGGCGTGAGCACGATCCTGGACGGGCGCGGCGCCCGCTTCGCCGAGACCTCCGAGCCGAACGGCCGGCGGGTCACCGTCCCGATCGCGCAGGTGCCGGCGCTGGTCCGCAAGGCCTTCATCGCCGCCGAGGACAAGCGCTTCGAGAGCCACAAGGGCATCGACGAGCGCGGCGTCATCCGCGCCTTCATCGGCAACCTCGCCTCGCCGGGCCGCCCGGCCGGCGGCTCGACCATCACCCAGCAGGTGGTCAAGAACCTGTCGGTGGGCGACGACGTCACCTACGAGCGCAAGATCCGCGAGATGATCGTCGCCGCCCGCGCCGAGCAGGTGATGACGAAGTCCGAGATCCTCGGCCTCTACCTCAACGGCATCTATCTCGGCCGGGGCGCCTACGGCATCGAGATGGCGGCGCGCAGCTACTTCGGCAAGTCGGTGGGCGACCTCACGGTGCCGGAGGCGGCGCTGCTCGCCGGCATGCCCAAGGGGCCGAACTACTACAGCCCCGACCGCTACCCCGAGCGCGCCCGCGAGCGGCGGGCCTACGTCCTCTCGCGCATGAAGGAGGAGGGCGTCATCACGGAGGCCGAGACGAATGCGGCGCTCCAGAGCGGTCTCGGCCTCGTGCCCCTGGAGCGCACGCGCCAGGAGGCGGGCTTCCACTTCGTCGACCATCTCGGGCGCGAGGCGCGCACGCTGGCGGGGCTCGATTCGCTCACGGCCGGCTCCTACACGGTGCGCACGACGCTGAATGCCGGCCTGCAGACGGCCACCGAGACGATCCTGCAGGACGGGCTCGCGCGCTACGAGGCCGCGACGGGCCGCGCCCGCTTCGAGGGGCCGGAACTCAATCTCGCCGAGGCGGTGAAGCGGATCGAGGCCGCAGGCCCCGCCCCGGCGGCGCCCGAGCCGGCCCCCGCTCAGACGGCGCCGGCCCAGCCGGCCCCGTCGGCCTCCCCAGGCCGCAAGGCCGGCACCCCCAAGGCGACGCCCGCCGCACGGCCCGCCGGCCCCAAACCCGCCTGGCAGCGGGCGCTGGAGACCGCCCGCGCGCCCCTCTACGACGTGCACTGGCCGCTCGCGGTGGTGCTGGAGACCGGCCAGAAGGGCACGCGCGTCGGCCTCGCGGACGGGCGCGTGGCGAGCCTGAACGCGGCCCAGGCCCGCGGCCGGCTCGCGCCCTACGACGTGGTGCGGGTGTCGCTGCGGGAGGGCAAGGGCGGGGTGCGGGCGGACCTGCGCGTGCGCCCCCAGGTGCAGGGCGCCGCCCTGGTGCTGGAGAACCGCACCGGCCGCATCCTGGCGATGGCGGGCGGCTTCTCCTACCCGCTGAGCCAGCTCAACCGCACGACGCAGAGCGTGCGCCAGCCCGGCTCGACCCTCAAGCCCCTCACCTATCTGGCGGCCCTCTCGGGCGGGCTGCAGCCCAACACCCTGGTGATGGATGCGGCCGTCACCCTGCCGCCGATCGGCGGCGTCGGCCAGTCGTGGTCGCCCAAGAACTACGACGGCGGCGGCGCGGGGGCGATCACCCTGCGCCGGGGCCTGGAGCATTCGAAGAACCTCGTCACCGCGCAGCTCCTGCGCGGCGGCATCGCGGAGCGGCCCGAGCAGAGCCTCAAGCGGGTCTGCGACCTTGCCCTCGAAGCCCAGCTCTACGCCGAGTGCGAGCGCTACTACCCCTTCGTCCTCGGCGCCCAGCCGGTGCGGATGATCGACCTCGCGGCCTTCTACGCGGCGATCGCCAACGAGGGCGAGCGCCCCTCGCCCTACGCCCTGGAGGCGGTGTCGCAGGGCGAGCGGACCCTCTACCGGCATGCCGGGCGGGGCCCCGTGCGGATCGGCTCGGCCGACCGCGTCGCCTTCTACCAGCTCAAGAGCCTGCTCCAGGGCGTCACCCAGCGCGGCACCGCGGCGGCGCTCGGCCGCTTCTCCCCCTACGTGGCCGGCAAGACCGGCACCTCCGAGGACGAGAACGACGCGTGGTTCGTGGGCTTCACCAACGAGATCACCATCGCGGTCTGGATCGGCTACGACAACGCGGACGGGCGGCGGCGCACGCTGGGGCGCGGCCAGACCGGCGGGTCCCTCGCGGTGCCGCTGTTCGGGCAGATCCTCCAGGCCGCCTGGGCGAACGGCGTGCCCAAGAGCCCCCTGGCCCCGCCGAGCCCGGAGGCCAAGCGCCTCATCGCCGACGCGCCGATCGACCTGCGCTCGGGCCAGCGCATGGCCGGCGGCGGGTTCATGGAGCATTTCCGGCTCCAGCCGGACGGGCGCCTCGCCGACACGCAGTACCGCCTCGTGCCGCAGGAATCGCTCTACGCCATGCGCCCGGACGCGGAGCAGGACGGCGATGCGATCGTGGACGGAGGGCGGCCGGAGGACGACCGCTACGATCCGTTCGGCGATCTCGGGCGGCAGCTCTTCGGCGACGGCCAGCCCCCCCTGCGCCGCGCCCAGCCGGTGCCGGCGCCCGAGCCGCTCTGGCCCGGCCGCGGCGCGGCCCGCTCGCCCTTCGGCGACGACGAGGAGGGGGTGCGCCGCCCCCGCCGCCGCGATCCCGACTACTTCTTCGGCGAGGATCCGACCTATTGAGGCCCGCCTCCCGGCGAGGCCCGTCTTGACACCAGTCTTGGCACCCGTCTTGGCACCAGCCGGATCCCCGACCTTGCACCACATCCCGACGGCTTCCCTCCGCCTGCTCGCGCCGCTCCTCTGCCTCCTGGCGGGACCGGCGCTCGCCCAGTACCGCACCAAGGACGTCCCGAGCGTGGCGGCCCTCGATGCCGGGGCGATCGCGCCCGGCACGATCGCCTTCACGGACCACCGCGACAACCCGGCCAACCCGGAGAGCGGCCTCGTGCCCTTCGCGGAATGGAGCCGCACGCGCCCGGCCGAGAAGGCCGCGCTCACGCCCCATCCGGCCTATGTCGAGCCCGACTACCCGGTGACGGCGAACGGCGTGACCAAGAACCGCCACGAGACCCTCAAGGTCTACGTGGCGGAGGCCCGGTTCGTGGTGCCGCGCGCGCCCGAGCGCATCGACCTGAAGCGCTTCGCCTCCTTCGCCTTCCTCGGCCGCATGGACCCGGCGATCAAGCACAAGGCCCTGAGCCCCTCGGAGGCGACCCCGACCAAGGACCCGGCCGCCGCCTTCGCGCGCCGGCCCGACCGGCCCTGGTGCGCGGCGCCCGACACGCTCTGCATCGAGTCGCGCTACGACCTCGAAGGCAAGCTGCCGCTCGGCGTGAAGCTCGCCAACAAGCTGGAGGAAGGGGGCAAGAAGATTGCCGAGTTCGTCTCGTTCCAGAGCGAACTCCGGGTGCTGCCCCCCGAGGAGGCGGGCAGGCTCGCGGCGCTGACGCGGATCGAGGCGCCGGTGGCGGGCGCGCTCGAACAGAACATCTTCTGGGTCAACCAGATCCTGCGCTTCGGCAAGTTCCTGGCGGTGCTGCAGCCGGCCGCGAACGATCCCGGCAAGACGGTGGTGACCGCCACCATGGCGCTCGGCATCAAGGCGGACGTGCTCGACCGCAAGAAGGAGTACGAGCGCGTGCCGGTGCTGCGCAACCTGCTGCCCGCGCAGGTGCTGATGGGTAATTCCTCGTTCAACACCGGCACCTCGATCAGCGCCGGCCTGCCGACCTACGCCCGCAACCGCATCGCGGCCTTCGCGGACGCACTGGCCAAGGAGTAGCGGCCCCGGCGGGGCCCGCGCGGGATCAGTTGCCCCGGTTGGCGATGCTCGGCACGGACGGCTGCGTGAACATGCGGTTCACGTCGGGCCGGCGCTGCGTGCCGTTGGTGTCGGTCGAGCGCACGTAGTTCTGGGAGTTGAAGGTCTCGCTGAAGGCGGTGCGCTCGCTCTCCAGGCTGGTGCAGGCGGAGAGAAGGGCGGCGAGCGTGCCGGCGGCGGCGAGGGCGGACAGCTTCATCGGTCGGATCCTGGTGCTCGGGAAGGGACGGTCCTCGCGGCGGATCGGGGCGCGGTCAAGGCGAGGGCCGAGGCCTGGGGGCGATTGCGTGCGCCTGTGCCCGCCGCGCCGCGTGTGCGGGGATTCCGGTGGAGAGGCGCGACTCCCGGCTGGTGCGGCTCGGCGGTTTGCGCGATGCTTCGACTCGATGAGCAACGTCGTCCCCCTGCGCGCGCGCCGCGCGCCCGAGACCACCGCCCGCGAGGCCGCCGCGGTCGTCTCAGACCTCGTGGCCATCGCCGAGCAGCTGCACGACGTCGGGGCGCGCACGGCCGCGCTCGGCCGGCCGCAGGCCGAGACCGAACGCTCGGTGCAGATGCTGCTCGACGCCGTGACCGCTGTGGAGCGCGCGCTCGACGCGATCACCGACGGCGGCGACTACACGCCGTTCTGAGAGCGGCCGCGATCCGGAATCGGAGCCTGACCCTGCGCCCATGATCCGGCGCGGTCTCCCCTCTCCCGTGCGGGAGAGGGGGTTCCGATCTGTCCCTCACGCGTCGCGGTCGAGCACGTCCTTGCTGGCGACCGTGGTGTCCGCATTGAGGTGGTAGACGAGCGGGACGCCGGTCGCGAGTTCGAGGCCGGGGATCGTCTCGGTGGTGAGGCCGTCGAGCACCATCACGAGGGCGCGCAGCGAGTTGCCGTGGGCGGCCACCAGCACCCGCTCGCCGCGCAGCACGCGCGGCATGATCTCGCGCATGGTGTAGGGCAGCACGCGGGCCACCGTGTCCTTCAGGCTCTCGCCGCCGGGCGGCGGCACGTCGTAGGAGCGGCGCCAGAGGTGGACCTGCTCCTTGCCCCAGCGCGCCCGGGCATCGTCCTTGTTGAGGCCGGCGAGGTCGCCGTAGTCGCGCTCGTTCAGCGCCGCATCCGCGATGGTGGGCAGGTCGGACTGGCCGAGTTCCTCGAGGATCAGGGCGGCGGTGCGCTGCGCGCGGCTCAGCGCCGAGGTGAAGGCGACGTCGAAGCGGATGCCCTTGGCCTTCAGCCGCCGCCCCGCCGCCCGCGCTTCCGCGACGCCGAGTTCGGTGAGGCCAGGGTCGCGCCAGCCGGTGAACAGGTTCTTGAGGTTCCACTCGCTCTGGCCGTGCCGTGCGAGGACGAGGAGGCGCTCCATAATCTGCCGTGTCGCTCCGTGAATGAGAGGGGTCAGAGCCCCAGGACGTCGTTCATGCCGTAGAGGCCGGGGGGCTGGCCCTGCGCCCAGAGCGCGGCCCTGACGGCGCCGCGGGCGAAGATTCCGCGGTCCTCGGCCCGGTGGCCGAGTTCGATGCGCTCGCCGGGGCCGGCGAAGATCACGCTGTGGTCGCCGACCACGCTGCCCCCGCGCAGGGTGGCGAAGCCGATGCTGCCGGGCGCGCGCGCGCCGGTATGGCCGTCGCGCACCGCCACCTTGCGCTCGGCCAGCGCCACCGCGCGGCCCTCGGCCGCCGCCTCGCCGAGGAGCAGCGCGGTGCCGGAGGGCGCGTCCACCTTGTGGCGGTGGTGCATCTCCAGGATCTCGATGTCGAAATCCTCGCCCAGCGTCGCCGCGACCTTGCGCACGAGGCCGGCCAGCAGGTTGACCCCGAGCGACATGTTGCCCGAGCGCACGATGCGCGCGTGGCGCGCCGCCGCCGCGAGCTTGGCCAGATCCTCCGGCCGCAGGCCGGTGGTGCCCACCACATGGACGATGCGCGCCTGGGCGGCGAGTTCGGCATAGGCCACGGTGGCGGCCGGCGCCGTGAAGTCGAGGACCCCGTCGGCCTCCGCGAAGACCCGCAGGGGATCGTCGGTCACGGCGACGCCGAGCGGCGCCAGCCCCGCCAGGCTTCCGGCATCCTGGCCGACCGCCTCCGCCCCCTCGCGCTCGACCGCGCCCGCGAGCGTGCAGCCCTCGGTCCCGGCCACCGCCTGGATCAGCATCCGGCCCATGCGCCCGGAGGCGCCCACCACCACGAGACGCATCGCGTCCTCAACGCTCGTCAAGCCCGGCCGCCGCGGGCCGCGCGTGCGTGGTACAGGCCGGAACCGCGCCTGCCAAGGCGGCGCCTGCGATCGAGGCGCCTCTCGACCACGAAGGCCGTCCAGGCTCAGCGGCCGCGCGCCGCCAGCAGGGGGCCGAGCACGTCCGTCACGCCCGTGAGGGTGATCTGGGTGCCGACGCAGAGGAGCAGGAAGGCCGAGAGCCGCCCCAGCACCCGCGCCCGGGCGTGGCCGATGCGCTCCACCACCCGGTCGGCGGAGGCGTAGGCGACCCGCACCGCGAGCGCGATGGCCAGCGCCGCGGCGGAGGCGCCCGCGAGAAAGCCCCAGTGGCCCGGCCCGCTCTCGGGCCGGGCCGCGCCGAGCGCGATGGCGACCGAGATGGTGCCGGGGCCGGTGGTGAAGGGGAGCGTCAGGGGAAAGAACGCGATCTCGTCGAGGGAGCCCGCCACCTCCTGGCCCCGGGCCGGCTCGGCCTGCGCGGCCTTGCGCGCCTCGCGCTCCTCCGGCACCGCCAGGAGCCGCCATGCCTGGGCCGCCACGACCAAGCCGCCCGCGATGCGCAGCGCCGCGAGCGTGATGCCGAAGAAGGCGAGCAGCGCCGCGCCGGCCCAGAGGGAGACCAGCATCACGACCGAGGCGTAGAGCCCGATGCGCCGGGCGAGCAGCGCCCGTTCGGCATGCGTGCGCCGGCCCGTGACCTCCGCGAAGATCAGCGCGCCGCCGAGCGGATTGACGATCGAGAACAGGGCCGGCAGGGCGAGGAGGAAGCTCTGGAGCGCGGCTTCGAGACCGGGAAGGGGCGTCACGGGCCTCACACCCCGCCCGGGACGGGGGCCGGGGAGGGCACCAGCACCGGCGTGGCCAGCCGCGCGGCGCGGCGGGCCTGCACGGTGACGGGGCGGTGGAGCTGCTTGATCGCGTCCACCACGTGCAGCCCCGCGAAGGGCAGCGACAGGCCCGTGCCGACCCGCTCCCACGCGCTCGCCGTACGCAGCGTCAGCCAGCTCTCGACCGGCGGCACGTAGAGCGTCTCGGCCCAGCCCTCGGGGGAGAACAGCGTCTCGCGCATCAGGCGGCCGAGCTGCGAGCGGCTGTAGGGCTGGCCGTGGCCGAAGGGCGTGGCGTCCCGGCGCGCCCACAGGCCGCGGCGGTTGGGCACCACCAGCACCAGCCGCCCGCCCGGGGTGAGGATGCGCCAGACCTCCTGCAGCAGGTCGGCCGGGCTCTCCACCGCCTCGATGGCGTGGACGAGGATCACCCGGTCCACCGCCGCCTCGGGCAGGGGCATCATGGTCGGGTCGACGAGAGCCGAGGCCGAGCGCCCGGCGGCGGGCCAGTTCACCACCCCCTGCGTGGCCGGCATGAAGGCCAGCGTCCGCTCCGCCGCGTGCCGCACCGGGCCGAGATAGGGCACCGCGTAGCCGAGCCCCAGCACCCGCAGGCCCGCGACGGAGCCGAGAAAGCGGTGCAGGTTGCGGCCGACGAGGCGCTGCGTCACCGCGCCGAGGGGGCCGTTGTAGAAGGCGCGCAGGTCTGTGACGTCGACGCTCATAAGCACGGACAATCGGGCACGGAGCACTCGCGCGACGCCGCACCGAGCGCCGGACGATCCGACCTCCCGCGCCGCGCCGCTGGACGGGTCATCAATGGGTGCTGTCGGCCCGCGCGGCAAGGCGGGGGGCGGGAACAAGCGTCCGGCTCCCCGGAATTCCCGGCGCGGCGCCAAGGTCGTCGGCATCACGGTCGTCGGCACCGAGCGTTGCCGTTGGGCAGGGATGCGGCCGGCCTCCGCCCGCCCTACCTTCTGCCCGACGACGCTGCCCGGGAGACGCCCATGCCTGAGATCCGCACCTTCCTGTGCCGGAGCGACAACATCGGCGTGCTGCTGCACGACCCGGCGAGCGGCGCCTGCGCGGCGATCGACGTGCCGGAGGCCGGGCCGGTGCTGCGCGCCCTCGACGAGACCGGCTGGCGCCTCACCGACATCCTCGTCACCCACCGCCACTTCGACCATGTCGAGGGCATCCCCGAGGTGAAGGCCCGCACGGGCGCCCGGGTGACGGCCCCCGAGAAGGCCGGCGACGCGGTGCCGGAGGTGGATGTCCGGGTGGGTGAGGGCGACACCGTCACGGTGGGCGGCCTCGCGGCGGCGGTCTGGGAGACGCCCGGCCACTGCGCCGATCACGTCACCTACTGGTTCGAGCGCGAACGCCTCGTCTTCGCGGGCGACACCCTGTTCACCCTCGGCTGCGGCCGGGTCATGGAGAGCCCGCCCGAGGTGCTGTGGCGCTCGCTCAGCCGCTTCCTGCCGCTGCCGGACGAGACCGCGATCTATTCGGGCCACGACTACGTGCTGTCGAACGCCCGCTTCGCGCTCGCGGCCGAGCCCGGCAACGGCAACCTCAAGGCCCGGGCCGACCTCGCCGAGCGGGTGAAGCGCGACGGGCGCTTCCTGATCCCGACGACGCTGGGCGAGGAGAAGGCGACGAACCCCTTCCTGCGCGCCACCGAGCCGGCGCTGGCCCGCGCCGTGAACCTCGCGCCCGGCTCCGATCCGGCCGCGGTGTTCACGGCCCTGCGCGAGTGGAAGAACCGGTTCTGATGCGAGAGGACTGATGCGAGTGGACTGGCGCCCGCGCCCGCTCCCCGGCGCCGACGGGCTGATCCTCTACGACGGGGTGTGCGTGCTCTGCTCGGCCTTCGTGCGCTTCGTGGTGGTGCGCGACCGGGCCGGGCGCTGGCGCTTCGTGCCGGTGCAGTCGCCCTACGGGCGCGCGCTGGCCGCCCGGCTCGGCATCGATCCGGAGCGCCCCCAGACGGTCGCGGTCCTGCGCGAGGGGATGGCCTACTTCAAGCTCGATGCCGCCGCCGCGGTGCTGCGCGACTGGCCGGCCTGGGCCTGGACGCGGATCCTGACGCGCCTGCCGCGGCCGCTCGCCGAACGGCTCTACGACCTGATCGCCCGCAACCGCTACCGGCTGTTCGGCCGCACGGCCTGCGCGGTGCCTCCGCCGCAGCTCGCCGGCCGCGTGCTCACCGACGCCCCGTGATGCCGGCGCCGCGCATCCTCGTGGTCGGGGGCGCGGGCGCCTTCGGCCGGCGCCTCGTCGAGGGCCTCGCCGCCACGACGGCCTGCACGGTGGTGATCGCCGGGCGCGACCTCGCGCGGGCGAGGGAGGCGGCCGAGACCGTGGCCCGGACGCATCCCGGCCGGCGCATCGAGGCCGTGCGGCTCGACGCGGTGCGGGCCGACGCGGAGGCGCTGCGGGCGCTCAGGCTTGCCGGGATCGTCGATGCCGCCGGTCCCTACCAGGCGCTGGCGCGCGGCGGCGACCCGTATGCGCTCGCCCGCGCGGCGATCGCGGCCGGGCTGCCCTACGCCGATCTGGCCGATGCGCGCGACTTCGTGGCCGGGTTCGCGGCCCTCGATGCCGCCGCGCGGGCGGCCGGCGTGTCGGCGCTGACCGGCGCCAGCACCACGCCCGCCCTCTCGAACGCCGTGCTCGACCGCCTCACCGCCGGCTGGCGGCGCGTGGACGCGATCGAGATCGCGATGGTCCCCGGCAACCGCGCGCCCCGCGGCCTCTCGGTGATGCGTTCGATCCTCTCCTACGTGGGCCGTCCGGTGCGGGTCTGGCGCGACGGCGCCTGGGCGACCCGGCCCGGCTGGGGGCTGCCCGGGCGCGTCACGATCCCGGGGCTGGGCCGGCGCCTCGCCTCGCTCTGCGAGACGCCCGACCTCGACATCCTGCCCGCGCGCTTTCCCACCGTGCGCACCGCCGACTTCCGCGCCGGGCTGGAACTCGAAGCGCTGCATCTCGGCCTCTGGCTCGCAAGCCTGCCGGTGCGGCTGCGGCTCCTGCCCTCGCTCCTGCCCCTCGCGCGGCCGTTCCTGCGGATGGCGGGCCTCGTCGACAGGCTCGGGTCCGACCGCGGCGGCATGGTGGTGCGGGCCTGCGGTGCGGACGAGGCCGGCCGGCCCGCCGCGGCGACCTGGACGCTCCTGGCGGAGGGGGGCGACGGCCCGTTCGTGCCGACGCTGCCGGCGCTCGCGCTGGTGCGCCGCTGGCTCGCCGGCCCGCCGCTGCCGCCCGGCGCGGGGCCCTGCGTCGGCCTGCTCGACCTCGCGGCGATCGAAGCCGAGATGGCGCGCCACCGCATCCGCACGGCGGTCACCCGCGAGCCGTCCCTCTTCGCCCGCGTGCTCGGCCCGGCCTTCGCCGACCTGCCCGAGCCCCTGCGGGCGGTGCATGGCGCGGCCGGCGCCCTGACGCTGCGCGGACGCGCCACCGTGACGCGCGGGACGAACCCGCTCGCCCGCCTCGCCGCGGGGCTGGTGGGCTTCCCGGCGGCGGGCGAGGACGTGCCGGTCGCCGTCACCATCGCGCCGGACCGCGACGGCGAGGTCTGGACCCGCCGCTTCGGCGACCGCCGCTTCCGCAGCCGCCTGCGCGCTGCCGGTCCCGCCCGGGTCTACGAGCGCTTCGGTCTCCTCGAATTCCGCCTCGCCGTGCCGGCCGGCCGCGACGGCCTGGGCCTCGTCGTCGAGGGCTGGCGCCTCGGGCCGCTCCCCTTGCCCCGCGCGCTCGCGCCGGCCTCCGCGGCGCGCGAATCCGTCGATCCGGCGGGCCGCTTCCGCTTCGACGTGCCGGTGCACCTGCCGCTCGCCGGCCTCGTGGTTCACTATCGCGGCTGGCTTGTGCCCGAGGCGGCGCCGGCCGCGCGCCTGGAGGAGCCCGTCCCGTGACCAGCCCGAGCCTCACCGCCGCCGAGGTGATCCGTCTCCTCGGCCTCCAGCCCCACCCGGAGGGCGGGCACTACCGCGAGACCTTCCGCGATCCGCACGAGATCGACGGGCGCGCCGCCTCGACGGCGATCTACTACCTGCTCGACCTCGGCGAGACCTCGGAATGGCACCGGGTCGACGCGGCCGAGATCTGGCTCTGGCACGCGGGAGCGCCCCTGGTGCTGACCGTGAGCCCGAACGGCCACGACGCGCACGCCCAGCATCTCGGCCCCGATCTCGCGCGGGGCCAGCGGCCGCAGATCGTGGTCCCGGCCCGCCACTGGCAGACCGCCACCAGCCTCGGGGCCTGGACTCTGGTGAGCTGCACCGTGGCGCCGGGCTTCCGGTTCGAGGGTTTCGAGATGGCCCCGCCGAACTGGCGGCCGATGCCGCGGGAGTAGGATGCGCCCGCGGCGGGCTTCAGCCACGCGGGCCCCGGCGAGGAGATCCCGTGCGGATCGTCGATCCCCTACCCCTCTTCCGCCCGGGAGAGAGGCTCGCGCGGAGCGGGCGAAGATCCGTCCTCCTGCATCCCGGCCGCGCCGGCCGCCGCATCCGTCTCCACCAGCCTGACCCCGTGCGCCGTGCACAGGTCGCGCAGCGGGGCGGAGGGCAGGGCGTCGGTGACGAAGGCGTCGAGTTCGCCGAGATGGCAGACGCGGATCGGGGCCGAGCGCTCCAGCTTGAGCTTGTCCGCCACCAGGATCACCCGCCGGGCATTCTCGATGATGGCACGGGCGACGCGCACCTCGCGGTAGTCGAAGTCGAGCAGCGTGCCGTCCTCGTCGATCGCCGAGACCCCGATCACCGCGTAGTCGACCTTGAACTGGTTGATGAAGTCGACCGCCGCCGAGCCGATCACCGCGCCGTCCGTGCGCCGCACCGGCCCGCCGGCCAGGATCAGGTTCATCCGGGGGTTCCGGTAGAGCAGGGTCGCGACGTTGAGGTTGTTGGTGATGACGAGGAGGTCCTCGTGGTCGCCGAGCGCGCGGGCCACCTCCTCGGTGGTGGTGCCGATGTTGATGAACAGCGAGGCGCTGTGCGGGATCAGCCGCGCGGCCGCGAGGCCGATCGCCCGCTTCTCCGCGTGGGCGACGAGGCGGCGCGCCTCGTAGGCGACGTTCTCGACCCCGCTCGACACCACGGCACCGCCGTGGATCCGCGACAGCAGGCGGCTGTCGCACAGTTCGTTGAGGTCCTTGCGGATGGTCTGGGGCGACACCTCGAACCGGGCCGCCAGGTCCTCGACGCTGACGCGTCCCTGCTGACGGGCGAGCGCCAGGATGTCCTGTTGGCGCGGGCTGATGTGTTCGCTCACGAGAAGGCGCCCCCGTCCGCCGGTCTTGGCCGCCATTCTCCCGGGAAACGCCGGGGGGTGCAACGCGCCGCCGGGGGAACCATTCCGGCCGTTCGCTGTTCGGAAGGACCTTTGACCTGACGCGAGGTGACCTGATGCGGCCCGTCCGCGCCCTGCTCCTGACCGGGACGATCCTGCCTGCCCTGCTGCTTCAGCCTCTGCCCGGCGGAGATGCCGCCGCGGAGCCGGCCGTGGGCCGCATCGACCTCGCGCAGGCCGGCGGTGTCGAGCGCGGCGGGCCGCCGGAGCGCGGTGGCGGCCCCGAGCGGGGCGGCCCCGACCGGGGCGCCCCCGAGCGCGGGGGACCCGGCGGGCGCGGTCCCGGCGCCGAGCGGCCGGAGCCGCGCGAGCGCGCCCCCGAGCGGGGCGGTCCCGAGCGGGGCGAGCGGCCGGAGCCACGGGAGCGTCCCGAGCCGCGCGAACGGGCGGCGCCGCCGGCCGAGCGGGCCGCGCCTCGCCCCGAGCCCCGCGACCGTCCGGCCGAACGGCCCGAGCCGCGCGAGCGCGCACCGGAGCGCGCCGCCCCGGCCGAGCGCGGCGAGAGGCCGGAGCCGCGGGAGCGGCCCGCGCCGCGCCCGGAGCGTGGCGAGCGGCCCGAGCGCGACGAGCGTCCCGCCCCCCGCCAGGAGCCCGCCGCCCCGCGTCAGCCCGAGCGACCGACTCCGCCGCGCGACGGCGCGCGCGACCGCGACGGTCTGGGCTCCCGTGAGGAGCGGACCCGCGACGAGCGCCGCGGCCCCGACGCACCGGCGCAGCGTGCGCCCGAGGCGCCACGCCAGCCCGCGGCGCCGGCCGAGCCCGCGCGTCCCGCCCCCGACCGGCCGACGCCGCCCGTGCCCCCGGCCCAGACCGAGCCCGGCCGCCCGGCCGCTCCGCCCGGCGCGACCCCGAGCGGGCGCTCCGGTCCGGCGCCGGACCGCGTGCAGCCCGGTGCGCCGATAGGCCCGCAGGACCGCGACCCGCGCGATCTGGATCGCCGCGACGGCGAGCGGAGGGAGCTGGATCGGCGCGACCGTGACCCGGATCGCCGGGGTTCGGACGGCCGCGATCTGGATCGGCGCGATCTCGATCGCCGGGACCTCGACCGGCAGGGTTCGGATCGCCGGGATCTCGATCGCCGCGACGACCGCCGCGACGTCGTGCCCGGCGGCTACCGCCGCGACGAGCCCGACTACATCCCGGGCGGCTACCGCCGGGGCGATGCGGATGTGCGCAGCTACGAGGACGTGCGCCGCGCCCGCCGTGAATACAACGAGGGCGGCCGGCTCTACATCCGCGAGCCCGGCCGGGTGATCGTGCGCGAGGGCGACCGCACCTACATCCGCCACGACGAGACGGAGCGGTTCCGCGAGCTCGACCGCAGCGCCCGCATCGAGCGGCGGGGGGCCGATACGGTCACGATCATCGACCGGCCCGGCGGCGTCCAGATCGTCACCGTGGTGGACGAGGACGGCCGCCTGCTGCGCCGCAGCCGCCGCGCCCGCGACGGGCGCGAGGTCGTGCTGATCGACAACACCTACGAGGGCCGCCCGCGCGGCTATTCCCGCGACGTCGTGGTGCTGCCGCCGCCCGACATCCGCATCCCCCGCGAGCGCTACGTGGTGGAGGCCGACCGCGCCGACGAGGGCCTGATCTACGAGGCGCTGACCGCCCCGCCGGTGGCGCCCGTGGAGCGCCGCTACACCCTCGACGAGGTGCGCTACAGCCCGACCCTGCGCGCGCGCATGCGCAGCGTCGATCTCGACACCATCACGTTCGACACCGGCTCCTGGCTGATCTCCTCCGACCAGGCGAAGCGCCTCTCGGTCATCGCCGAGGCCATCGCCAAGGCGGTCCAGCGCAACCCGCAGGAGGTCTTTCTGATCGAGGGCCACACCGACGCCGTGGGCTCCGACGTCGACAACCTGTCGCTCTCGGACCGCCGGGCGCAGGAGGTGGCCGCGGTGCTCACCCGCGACTTCCGGGTGCCGCCCGAGAACCTGACCACGCAGGGCTACGGCGAGCAGTCCCTGAAGGTGAGCACGCAGGAGCCCTCCCGCGAGAACCGCCGCGTCACCGTGCGGCGCATCACCCCGCTGATCCAGCAGGAGGCGGAGCGGCGCTGAGCCCCGCCGCGCGACGCGGTTACCCGCCCGGGCGCCCGGCTCCGTCCCAACGGAGGCCCACACGGACGACGCGGGGCCCCTGCCTCCGTCGAAACGGGCGTGGGAGGCCGTGCGCCGGATCCTGCAGCCCTGCGCCCCGCGCAGGGCGCCTCCCGGCCGGACCGGTTGACCCACCGCCACGCCTGCGTCACGCCGGACCCTCGGCGGCGGGGAGGGTGGTCCATGCGGGAGAGCATCGAGGTCGGCACGCCGGCCTTCCGGCGCACGGCCCTGGCGCTGGCGGCGGCGGGCTTCTCGACCTTCGCGGTGCTCTACGCGGTGCAGCCGCTGCTGCCGGTCTTCGCCGAGGAGTTCGGGGTGAGCCCGGCGCAGAGCAGCCTCTCGCTCTCGCTCTCGACCGGGCTCCTCGCCGTGGCGCTGCTGGTGGTCAGCCCGCTCTCCGAGGTCTGGGGGCGCAAGCCCGTGATGGTGGTGTCACTCTTCGCCTCCGCCCTCCTCACCCTGGTGGCCGCGCTGATGCCGACCTGGGAGGGCTTCCTGGTGGTGCGGGCGCTGGCGGGCCTCGCGATGAGCGGCGTGCCGGCCGTGGCGATGGCCTATCTGAGCGAGGAGATGCACGGGCGCGCCATCGCGCTCGCCATGGGGCTCCTGATCAGCGGCAACTCGCTCGGCGGCATGGCCGGGCGGCTCCTCAGCGGGGCGCTCACCGACCTGTACGGCTGGCGGGTCGCGATGGCGGTGATCGGGCTGCTGGCGCTCGCCGCCGCCGTCGCCTTCTTGCGCAGCCTGCCGGCCTCCGCGCGCTTCACGCCCCATCCCCTGCCCTGGCGCAGCGTGCCCGGCACCTTCCTGCACCATTTCCGCGATGCAGGCCTGCCCTGGCTGTTCGCCGAGGCCTTCCTGCTGATGGGCGGCTTCGTCACGCTCTACAACTACATCGGCTTCCGCCTGCTGGAGCCGCCCTATTCCCTGAGCCAGACCGCCATCGCGGCAATCTTCACGATCTACCTCGCCGGCACCGCCGCCTCGACCAGCATCGGGCACCTCGCCGGCGTGTTCGGGCAGCGGCGGGTGCTGTGGGTCGCGATCGTGACGGCGCTCGGCGGCATCGCGCTCACCACCGCCGAGAGCCTGCTTCTCGTCATCGCCGGCATCGTGGTGGCGACGGTGGGCTTCTTCGGCGCCCACTCGGTGGCGAGCAGCTGGGTCGGGCGGCGGGCGCTGGCCGACCGGGCGCAGGCCTCCTCGATCTACCTCTTCCTCTACTATCTCGGCTCCTCGGTGCTCGGCACCGCGGGGGGCTGGTTCTTCGCCCATGCGGGCTGGACCGGCGTCGCGGCCTTCGTGGGCGCGCTCTACCTCGCGGCGCTCGCGGCGGCCGTGCGGCTCGCGGTGCTGCCGACGCCGCCCGAGCCCGAGGGATAGGCCGTCACCCTGCCGCAACACCGCCCGGAAAACCGCCGGGGCCGCCACGGTCCGGCCCCTCGGCCGCCGAAATCGCCTGTTTGGTTCGCGCCTCAAGCAACAGGGGGGTGTGATCCGATGCAGAAGAGCCTTTCGGCCCGATCGGTCGACGTCGATCTGGAGCGCTCCGTGGCGGAGGCGCTGCGGATCATCGCGGCGGTGCAGGCGGAGCGCGGGGCGGCCCCGGTCCGGACCGCCCGCCTGCGGCTCGCCACCATCTACGGCATGAACCGGCTGCGGCGGCGCCTGAGCCGGGAGGCCAGCGCCGCCTGATCCGGGGCCTCGCGGGGGCTTTGCCCCCGCGGGTCCTACCCGCGGGCCAGCTCCCAGCCCCGCTCGGCCAGCGCGATGCCGAGCGCGCCCTTCTCGGCCGCCTCGTCGCTCGACGCGTTGCCCGCCTTGGAGCGGGCGAGCACGCCCTCCAGGATCACCGCGAGGCGGAAGAGCGCGAAGGCGAGGTGGAAGGGCGTGATGCCGTCCGGCCGGCCGGTGCGCGCGCAGTAGCGGCGCACGTACTCCTCCTGGCTCGGGAGGCCGAGGGCGTCGAGGTCGCGGCCGCGCAGGCCGCGATAGACGGACGGGTCGGTGTTGTAGGCGATGCAGTTGTAGCCGAGGTCGGCGAGCGGATGCCCGAGCGTCGCGAGTTCCCAGTCGATGATGCCGATCACCCGGGCTTCGGTTGGGTGGAAGATCATGTTGTCGAGGCGGAAGTCGCCGTGGCAGAGGCGGGTCTCGTCGTCCTCCGGGATATGGGCCGGCAGCCATGCGGCGAGCCGGTCGATGGCCTCGTTCTCGCGGGTCTTCGAGGCGGCCCACTGGCCCGACCAGCGCTCGATCTGGCGCCGGAAGTAGTTGCCGGCCCGGCCGAAATCCGAGAGGCCGACCGCCGCCGGATCGACGAGGTGGAGCCGCGCCAGCGCCTCGTTCATCGCGAGATAGATCGGCGCCCGCTCCTCGCGGGGCAGGTCCGGCAGGGCGGGGTCCCAGAACACCCGGCCGTGCAGCCGCTCCATCAGGTAGAACGGCGTGCCGATCACCGCCGGGTCGGCGCAGAAGGCGATCGCCCGCGGCACCGGCACGTCGGTGCGCCCGAGCGCCTGGAGCACCCGGAACTCGCGGTCCACCGCATGGGCCGAGGGCAGCAGCTTGCCGGGCGGCTGCTTGCGCAGCACGTACTCGCCCGCCTCCGCCGCCACCAGGAAGGTCGGGTTCGACTGGCCGCCCCGCATCTGGCGCAGCTCGCGCAGCCCGCCCAGCCCCTGCCCGGCCAGGAAGGCGTCCAGAGCCTGCGTGGGGAAGCGGTGCGCCTCGCGCACGGGGATGGTCTCGGGCAAGGCTGTCATGGGGAACCGTCGTTGGTTTCGCGCCGGGGCGGCGGGACCATGCCGCAAGCGACCCGCCCGGTCATTCGTGCAGCGCAGCAATTCGATGCGGAACCGGCCGCAGCCTGCCCCGCGCAAGCTTCGGATGATCCCCTCGGCGGGAAATCCGCCGTCCGTTGCCGTTTTTAAGCCTTCGGCCGATGCTCTAGGATGCCCGCATGAGCCGCGCCCTCCTCTCCGTCCTCGCCCTGTCGCTCCTCGCCGGTCCGGCGCTCGCCAGAGGGAAGCCCAAGGCCGAGCCCGCGGCGCCGCCGAGCCTGCAGGCAAGCCTCGTCGAGACCTACGGGGTCTGGAACGTCTACGTGGCGGGGGAGGGCAAGGCGCGCATCTGCTACGCCATCACCAAGCCGCGGGAGCGGTTCCTCAAGAGCCTCAAGGACACCGACGCCTTCCTGTTCGTGACCGTGCGCAAGGGCGAACGGGCCTCGAACGAGATCGCCCTGATGATGGGCTTCCCCCTCAAGCCCGGCGCCGGCCAGGCAGGCGCGCCGGGCGGCACCGAGACCGCGGCGGCGAACGGCGCCGTGCCGGCCCCCGCGAGCGCGGCGAACGACCCGTCGTTCGCCATCGACCGCGCCCGCTACGGGCTGGTGGTGAAGGGCACGAACGCGTGGCTGCAGAACCCCGCCGACGAGGGCAAGGCCGTCGCCGAGATGAGCCGGGGCAAGAAGGTGGTCGTGAAGGCCCTCTCCCAGCGCGGCAACGCCTCGACGGACGAGTACAGCCTCGACGGGTTCGGCGATGCCATGAAGCGCACCCGCGAGGAGTGCAAGTAGGCCGCCCCGCGCCGGCCGCGCGAGGGCGCAGTCCGGCGCGGCGGCTCGACCAGTTCCGGCAATGCCTCGGTGCCGTTCTACTGGTCGTCCGACGACGGTGTCTGCTCCAAGGGAGCGGCCGCTCCGTTTAACTCAAACTTCATCGTATCAAGACAGCGTCCGGCTTGAAGACGTGCAGGGGGCGAGGCCGTCCGCCGTGCCCGCTTCTCCTGACCCGCCGGATTCGATCACGATGCGTCGCCTCACCGACCTCCGTCTCAAGGCAAAGCTCCTCCTCGCCTTCGCGCTAGTGGTCGGCGCGGCACTGGCGTGCTCGGCCGTCAGCCTCGTCACGCTCAGGGCCGTCGACGAGGCGAACCAGCAGCGCGACCACACCTACAAGGTCCTGTCCCAGATCGAGGCGCTCACGGCGGCGGTGGTGGGCCAGGAGGCCAGCCTGCGCGGCTACCTGCTCTCGGCGGATGCGCGGTTCCTCAAACTCTACCATGACGGCACGAAGCACTACGCGACGGCACTCGCCGCCGCCCGGGCTCTCGTGGCCGAGGATCCCGCGCAGGGCGAGCGCCTCGACGAGATCGACGCCTTGGCCCGCAAGTGGCGCGAGCAGTTGGCCGCGCGCGAGATCGCGCTCATGGACGACGAGGCCACGCGCGGCGAGGCGCGGCAGATGGAAGCCTCGGGGGCCGGCAAGCGGTGGATGGATGCGCTGCGGGAAACGGCCTCGGAGGCCGTCGAGGCCGAGCGCGGCCTCATGGAGACGCGCGGCAGCGCCGCCGGCGAGGCGATGCGGCGGGCCTACACGGCGCTGGCCGTCGGGGTCGCCGCCATGCTGGCGGCCGCGCTCCTCGGCATCCTGCTGCTGGACCGCGCCGTGTCCCGGCCGATCCGTGTCATGACCGGCCTGATGCAGCGGCTCGCGGAGGGCGATGCGACGGCCGCGGTGCCGTTCCGCGACCGCCGCGAGGAGGTCGGCGCGATGGCGCGCACCGTGCAGGTGTTCAAGGACAACCTGATGCGCACCCGTGCCCTGGAGGAGGAGACGGCGTTCGCCCGTGCGGGGGCCGAGGAGCAGCGCCGGCGCGCGACGCGCGACCTCGCCGACACCTTCGAGCGTGAGGTCGGCGGGATCATCCGCACGGTCTCGTCCGCGGCGGCCGACCTGCAGGACACCGCCCGGAGCCTGTCCGCCACCGCTGCCGAGACGGCGGGCCGCTCCACCAGCGTGGCCTCGGCCGCCGAGGAGGCCGCGGTCAACGTCAACATGGTCGCGGCCGCCGCCGAGGAGCTCAGCGCCTCGGTGGGCGAGATCGGCCGGCAGGTCACGAGTTCGGCCAGCCTCGCGCAAACCGCGGTCGGCGAGGCGGACGACACGGCGCATTTCGTGCGGGACCTCAGCCAGGCCGCCGCCCGGATCGGCGACGTGGTGGGTCTGATCGCCTCGATCGCCGGCCAGACGAACCTGCTGGCGCTCAACGCCACCATCGAGGCGGCGCGGGCCGGCGAGGCCGGCCGCGGCTTCGCTGTGGTTGCCGCCGAGGTGAAAAATCTGGCCGGCCAGACCGCCAAGGCCACCGACGAGATCGGCCAGCAGATCGGTCAGATCCAGGGCGCCACGAGCGAGGCCGTCTCGGCGATCGCGCGCATCACGGCCCGGATCCAGGAGATCAGCACTGTCGCGACCACGATCGCGGCGGCGGTGGAGCAGCAGGGCGCGGCGACGCAGGAGATCGTGCGCAACGTCGGCCAGGCGGCGGCCGGCACGAGTGCGGTGACCGACACCATCACCGGCGTGGCGCTGGCGGCGGACGGGACGGGGGCGGCGGCCTCGCAGATGCTCTCCTCCGCCTCGGCCCTGTCGGACCGCTCGGAGCATCTCGGACGCGAGGTGGCGCGCTTCCTCGCCACCGTCCGGGCCGCATGAGGGGCGGGACGGAGCGGCATTCGCGTTTCGGCCGCAAAGTCCCTATATGCTCGGAAACCTGCCCATCCGAAGGTTTCCCATGGCGAGCGCGTCGTTCGACACCGCGCGGCGCGAGCGCCGCGCCGATCCCTCCTCCCTCGATGCGATTGAGAAGGCGCCGGAGGTGCGCCCGGAGGCGATGGCCGCCACGGGCAGGACTTCCCTGGTCGGCCTCACCCGCTTCGCCTTGACGGAGCGGCTCGCCGCCATCGGCGTGCCCGAGCGCGAGCAGCGCATGCGCTCCGGCCAGCTCTGGCACTGGATCAACGTGCGAGGCGCGGCCTCCTTCGAGGCGATGACCAATGTCGGCAAGGGCCTCAAGGCCCAGCTCGCCGAAGCCTACACCCTCGACCGCCCCGAGGTGGTGAGCGAGCAGGTCTCGCGCGACGGCACCCGCAAGTGGCTGCTGCGGATGCCGCCCACCGGGCGGCACGACCACAACCGCGGCGCCGAGATCGAGTGCGTCTACATCCCGGCCAACGACCGGGGTACGCTGTGCGTGTCGAGCCAGGTCGGCTGCACGCTGACCTGCTCGTTCTGCCACACCGGTACGCAGCGCCTCGTGCGCAACCTCTCGGCCCAGGAGATCACCGCGCAGCTCGTCGTCGCCCGCGACCGGCTCGGCGACTGGCCCGGCCAGACCCCGCCCAAGGGCACCTTCGTGCCGGTGGACGGCTCGCGCTTCGTCTCGAACATCGTGTTCATGGGCATGGGCGAGCCGCTCTACAACGTCGACAACGTCATCGACGCCATCGGGGTGATGAGCGACCACGAGGGCCTCGGCCTGTCGCGCCGCCGCATCACGGTCTCGACCTCGGGCGTGGTGCCGCACTTCGAGCGGCTCGGCATCGACGCCAATGCGATGCTGGCGATCTCGCTGCATGCCGTACGCGACGACCTGCGCGACGAGCTGGTGCCGCTCAACCGCAAGTATCCGATCCGCACCCTGCTCGACGCCTGCCGCAACTATCCGGGCGTGTCGAACGCCCGGCGCATCACCTTCGAGTACGTGATGCTCAAGGGAGTGAACGATTCGGATGCGGAGGCGCGGGAACTCGTGCGCCTGCTCAAGGGCATTCCGGCCAAGATCAACCTGATCCCGTTCAATCCCTGGCCCGGTTCGCGCTACGAGTGCTCGGACTGGGAGCGGATCGAGCGCTTCTCCGAGATCGTGTTCAATGCCGGCTACGCTTCGCCGGTCCGCACCCCGCGCGGGCGCGACATCCTGGCGGCCTGCGGCCAGCTCAAGAGCGAGACCGAGAAGCTGCGCGCCCGCGCCCGGCTGATGCTGGAGGACGGCATCGGGGCCGAAGGGGTGTACGCCGCTGCGGCGGACGATTGAGGCGGCGCCGGACAGCGCTTTGCGCCGGACAGCGCTTTGCGCCGAATCAGCGCTTTGCGCCGGATTGGCCTTTGGCGCGCTTGTCCTTGTCGCTGCGGCCGCCGATGGCCCGGATCAGGGCGGCGAGGCCGGCCTCGGTGACGGCATCGGCCGCCTCCTGGACCGAGAACCAGTGCCCCTCGCGCTCGGCCCGCTCCGGCCAGTCCTTGAGCTGCCGGCGCACGTCGAGGCGGAAGACCTGCACTTGGCACAGCACCGCGTCGCGGCTCTTGAGGCGCTTGTGGTAGAAATAGCTGCCCTCCGCGCGCTTGCTGACGCGCCCGATCAGGCCGGCTTCCTCGTACGCTTCCCGGGCGGCCGCCTCGTGGTCCTTGAGGCCCTTCATGGGCCAGCCCTTGGGGATCACCCAGCGCCGGGTCTCGCGCGAGGTGATGAGCATGATCTGGAGCGCGCCGTCGGGCCCCGTGCGCAGCGGCAGCACGCCCACCTGCCGGCGCGGCAGATCCGCGCCCTCCGACCAGCCGGCGATCGCGCTGGCGAGGTTCCGCAGGCTCTTCATGCCGCGCCGCCTCGCGCCGCAGCAGCAGGCCGGCCGGGATCTCGCGGCCCGAAGCCGCCATGGGGCGGGAAGATGGTCACGCGGCTATCGGCAATCGGACGGAACGCCTCTGCGGGGAAGGCCCGTGCGTCGGCCGGGCCACTTCCTTATGCGGAGGCAGGGCACCTCCTCAAGACAAAATATTTACCCGGCAAACTACCGCCGGCATGGAGGAGGGTTCCCCTCAGGCCTCGCCGCCGAGGGTGACGATCAGGTCGTCGAGGCGGGTGCGCAGATCGGCGATCTCGGCTTCCGACATCTTGAGCTGGCGCACCACCTCGCGGCGGACCTCGACGGCCTCCTCCTGCAGGGCCTTGCCCTCGGGCGTGAGGCTGATCTCGACCTCGCGCTCGTCCTCCTGGCGGCGGGTGCGGCGTACGAAGCCGGCGCCTTCGAGGCGCTTGAGGACCGGCGTCAGCGTCCCCGAATCGAGGCGCAGCCGCCGGCCGATCTCCGAGACTGTCAGCCCGTCGTGCTCCCACAGCACGATCAGGACGAGATATTGCGGATAGGTGAGGCCGAGGCGCTCCAGCAGGGGCCGGTAGCACTTCGTCATCCGGTGCGAGGCGGCGTACAGCGCGTAGCAGAGTTGGTTGTCGAGGCGGAGCGCGTCCGCGCCCGCCCGGACGGGCTCGAGAGAGGTCATGTGCACACCATACTGTTCGCGCTCGCAGGTCGGGTGCTTCCCGTGCCCCGACACCCCTGATGACAACCAAGACGCATACCACGGAATGCCACAGGCCAGAACCGCGTCCCGCGCAATCTAGGGGACATCTTCCCGTGAGACGGGCACGGGGAGCAGTAACATAAATCAGCCTGCCCCAACGTCCTTCGCGGCGGCCGGGTCGGCCGGGTGCGGTGGCGCGGCGACGGTGCCCGCGTCCGGCTCGTGCTCGGCCCGCAGCGGCCGGCTCAGCAGCGCGGCGATGGCCTCGTCGAGACCGATCTCCCCCGCGACGATGCCCGCCACCGCCTCGGCCACCGGCATCTCGACCCCCCGCCGGCGCGCCAGCGCCACGAGGGCGCAGGCCGTGAGCGCGCCCTCGGCGAGCTTGCCGCCCGCCGCCTCTTCCGGGGAGGCGCCGCGCCCGAGCCGCTCGCCGAAGGCGAAGTTGCGCGATTGCGGGGAGGCGGCCGTGAGCACGAGGTCGCCGAGGCCCGAGAGGCCCATCAGGGTCTCGGGGCGGCCGCCGTAGGCGCGGGCGAAGCGCATCAGTTCGGCGAAGCTGCGGGCGACCAGCGCGGCCCTGGCGCTCTCGCCGAGGCCGCGCCCGATGACCGCGCCGCAGGCGATGGCCAGCACGTTCTTGGCCGCGCCCCCGATCTCGACCCCGCGCGGATCCGTGCCGTGGTAGACCCGCAGGCTCGGCCCCGAGAGCGCCGCCGCGAGGCGGGCCGCCAGGGCGCCGTCCGCCGCCGCGAGCGTCACGGCGGTGGGCAGGCCGCGGGCGACGTCCGCCGCGAAGCTCGGGCCGGACAGGACCGCGAGCGGCGACCCGGGCCGCACCGCCGCGGCGACATCGGTCAGGAAGGCGTCGCTGCCCTGCTCGATGCCCTTGGCGCACAGGACGAGCGGCGTGTCCGGCCCCAGGAAGGGACTCAGGGCCGCGAGGACGCCGCGCAGGGTCTGGGCCGGCGTCACCACGAGCACGGTGCCGGCCCGGCGCAGCGCCGCCGCGTCCGCGCTCGGCCGCACCCCGGGGTGAAGCGGCACGCCGGGCAGGTAGCGGGCGTTCTCGCGGCTCTGCGCCATGGCCTGCGCGGCGGCGGCATCGCGCAGCCAGAGCAGCACCTCGCCGGGCGCGGCCACGGCCGCCGCGTTGGCGAGGGCCGTGCCCCAGGCGCCCCCGCCTACCACCGCGACCGGTCCGGTCCCGCTCATGCGCCGCCCCCGAGATCCGCCGCGCGCAGCCGGTAGAGCACGTGCGGCCGCAAGGGATGGCCTTCGGGCAGCGCGGGATGCGCGAAGTCCCCGGCCTGCACCATGCCGAGCCGCTCCATCACGCGGCGCGAGGGCGTGTTGAGCACGGCCGTGTAGGCCACCACCTCGGGGAGCCGGCAGCGCCCGAACGCGTCCGCGAGCGCGAGCCGCGCTCCCCGCGTGGCCAGCCCCCGACCCCAGGCGCCGCGGGCGAGCCGCCAGCCGATCTCCACCAGCCCCGCATCGCCCGCGACCGGCAGCGGCCGCAGCGGGCGCCAGCAGCCCACGAACCCGACGAAGGCGCCCGACGCCTCCAGCGCCCAGGGCCCGAAGCCGTCCTGCGCGAAGCGCCCGTCGAGGGCGCGCGCCTCGGCCACGCTCTCGCGCCGGCTCTTCACGGCGGGAAAGAACCGCATCACCTCCGGATCGGCGTTGAGGGCCGCGAAGGGCGCGTCGTCCTCGTGCCGCCTGCGCCGCAGCAGGAGGTCGCCCTCGCGCAGGGCGCGGGGCGCGGGAATCCCGCGCGGATGGCCCCGCCACGCGAGCGAGCGCCGGTTCAGCTCCGCGAGATCGGCCCGGCCCGCGAGCACCGCCTCGCCGAGCGCCAGGGCCTCGGCCAGACGCGCGGGCGGCATGTTCGCCCAGGCCGGCGGGGCGACGCTCGCCCGCCACGGCCCGCCGCAGGCATTGTCGAGGAGGATGCGCGCGAAGCAATGGTTGAGGCGCACCGGCCAGTCCGGCCGCGCCGCCGCCGGCAGGCGCTCGTCCACCAGGGCGCGCCAGCGGCGCTGGACCTCGGCGTGGTCCGGCGCGGCCTCCGTGCGGCGGGCGCTCCTCATTCGGCGGCGGGCAGCGCGTCGGCGAAGGGCCAGCGCGGGCGGGCCGGCGCCATGAGGTCGTCGACGAGGCCGAGCCGCAGCCGCTCGATGCCCGCCCAGGCGATCATCGCGCCGTTGTCGCCGCAGAGCGGCAGGGGAGGAGCGACGAGGGGCAGGCCCGCCTCGCCCGCGAGCTGCGCCAGCGCCCGGCGCAGCGTGCCGTTGGCCGCCACGCCCCCGGCCGCCACGAGCGCGGTCGGATGGCCAGCGACGGTGCCGAAGGTCCGCAGCGCCACCCGCACCCGGTCCACCACCACGTCCACCACCGCGGCCTGGAAGCTGGCGCAGAGGTCGGCGACGTCCTGGCCCGTCAGGGGCGCGATGCGCTCCGCCTCGATCCGCAGCGCGGTCTTGAGGCCGGAGAGCGAGAAGTTCGGCTCCGGCCGGCCCAGCAGCGGGCGGGGCAGGGAGAAGCGCTCCGGGTCGCCGCTCTCGGCGGCGCGCTCCACCTCGGGGCCGCCCGGGTAGGGCAGGCCGAGGAGCTTGGCCACCTTGTCGAAGGCCTCGCCGATGGCGTCGTCGATGGTGGTGCCGAGCCGCAGGTACTCGCCCACGCCCTTCACGGCGACGAGCTGCGTGTGCCCGCCGGAGGCCAGCAGCAGCAGGTACGGGAAGGCGACGCCGTCGGTCATCCGCGCGGTGAGCGCGTGCGCCTCCAGGTGGTTGACCGCGAGCAGCGGCTTGCGCGCGACGAGGGCGAG
The DNA here is from genome assembly GCF_022179325.1 of Methylobacterium isbiliense. Lineage (GTDB taxonomy): Bacteria > Pseudomonadota > Alphaproteobacteria > Rhizobiales > Beijerinckiaceae > Methylobacterium > Methylobacterium isbiliense. Next base: position 150,715 of record NZ_BPQQ01000004.1, read on the forward strand.
CGTCTTGGCAGTGACGAGGCCGACCAGCACCCCGCCGATCAGGCCCGGCCCCGCCGCGACCGCGATGCCGTCGAGGTCGGCGAGGGTGAGGTCCGCCTCGTGCAGGGCGCGGGCGATCAGCCGGTCGAGCACCTCCACGTGGGCGCGCGCGGCGATCTCCGGCACCACCCCGCCATAGGCCGCGTGCTCGGCGATCTGGCTCAGCACCTCGTGGGCGCGGATGACGCCGCGCCCGTCCTCGCCCGTGGCGACGACGGCGGCCGCGGTCTCGTCGCAGGTGGTCTCGATGCCGAGGACGATCATGGCTGTTCTCGCGGGCGGCGGACGCCGGAGGGATGGCGCGCGGCGCCGGGGCCGGTATGGTGGGGTGAGATAACCCGGGGCGCCCGCCCCGCAAAGATGGGAGGCGAGGTGAGCGGCGTGGCGTGCGACTTGACGGGCCGCCTCGGAGCGGGGCCGGGCGCGATCCCGGCGGCCCTGCGGGTCTGGGTCGCCCGCCCGCTGCCGGCCGGCGCCCGCACGGCCGCGCGCCTGCGCCGGCTCGGCCACCTCCCGCTCCTCGCCCCGGTCCTCGACCTCGCGCCGAGCCACGCGCCGCCGCCCGAGGGGCCGTTCGACGCGCTGATCCTGACGAGCGCGAATGCCGTGCCGTCTGCCGCGGCGGCCGGCTTCTCGGGCCTGCCCGCCTATTGCGTCGGGGGCCGGACCGCCGCGGCCGCGCGGGCGGCGGGTTTTTCGGCCGTGCGCGACGCGGACGGCGACGCCGCGGCGCTCGCCGGCCTCGTCGCCGGGGCGCTGCCGCCGGGCGCCCGCCTCCTCCATGCGGCCGGACGCGAGCGCAAGCCGGAGCCCGCCGCGACGCTCGCGGCCGCGGGCTTTGCCGTCACGCTCTGGACGGCCTATGCGGCGACGCCGCTGGCGCGCCTGCCCGACGAGGCCGCGGCGGCGCTGGCGCAGGGGCGGCTCGACGCCGCGCTCCATTACTCCCGGCGCAGCGCCGCGACGGCCCTCGGCCTTGCGCGCGCCGCCGGACGCGAGGGCGACTTCGCCCGCCTCGCGCATCTCTGCCTGTCGCCCGACGTGGCCGCCCCACTGGTCGCGGCCGGCATCGTGTCCCATTTCGTCGCGGCGCAGCCGACCGAAGAGGCCATGCTGGCCGGCCTCGCGCCGGGACCGGAAGCGGTGCTAAGGACGGCAGACCATTTCGCGGTCCCGGCGGGCGCAGAGCCGCCGCCGGGCCGCGGCAACGCGGGGTGAGAGGCAGCCGGCGGGCCTGCCCGCACCCGGCGCAGTCGTGAGGATCTTCGGCCGTGACCCCATCCGACAAGGACAAGCAGGATTCCCGCAACCGGCCCGGCGGACGCATCGACCCGGCGAGCGGTCCGATCATCGACCTCAAGGCGAACCGCGTGAGCGACACGCCGCCCAGGCCGCAGGGCGCCGGCCCGGCCGCGCAGCCCGGCAAGGAGGGGCCCAAACCCGGGGAGGCGCCGAAGCCCGGCGGTCCCGCGCCCGGAGCCGGGAAGCCGGCCGGCGCCACCGGACCCGGCGCCTCCCCGGCTGCGGCCGGCGCACCGGGGGCGACCGGGGCCTCGTCCGCCCCGGCGGCCGGCGCCGGCGCGAGACCCGGCGAGGCCAAGCCCGCGGACATCGCCAAGCCCGCAGACAGCGCCAAGCCGGCGGACGTGACGAAGCCCGGGGAGGCCGCGAAACCCGCCACCGGACCGACCGGCGCCACCGGACCGACCGGCGCCACCGGGCCGTCCGCCGCGCCGGGCGCGACCGGCATGGCCGCGAAGCCGGCCGGGCCGGCCTCGGCCGTGCCGCCGTCGACGGGGGCCTCGCCCACAGGAGCGACCGGCCCGGCGAAGCCCGCAGGAACGCCGGGTCCGGCGACCGCCTCCAGCGTACCGAAGACCGGTCCTGCCGCCGCCACGACGGCTGCGGCACCGGGACCGGCCAAGGTGGAGGCCGCCAAACCCGACCTCTCGAAGCCCGACCTCTCCAAACCCGACCTGTCGAAGCCGAGCCCGGCCGGCGCGGCCGTGAAGCCCGACCCTCTCAGGACCGAGCCGCCCAAGCCCGCCGCGGGGCCGGCCAAGCCGGAACCCCGGCCGGCCGCAGCCCCGCCCCCGGCGGCCCGCTCGGGAGCCGGGTTCGGCTCCGTGCTGACGGCGGCGCTCCTCGGCGGCGTGGTCGGGGCGGGGCTCCTCTACGGCGTCACCGTGTACGGCCCGGCCTACGGGATCGGACCGCAGACGTCCGGCGATCCGGCGGCCGCCGGGCTCGACCAGCGGCTCGCCGCGCTCGCCCCCCGCGACAGCGTGCAGGCCCTCGACCGGCGCGTCGCCGCCGCGGAGGCCGCCGCCAGGACAGCCTCCGAACAAGCGGCCGAGGCGCTCAGGAAGGCGAGCGCCGCGCCCGCCACGGGCGCCGCGCCCGCCACGGGCGCCGCGCCCGCACCCGCTGCCGCTCCGGCCCCCGCGGCAGCGCCCGCCGGTGGCGACCTCCAGGCCCGGTTCGAGGCGCTCGACCAGCGCCTCGCCGGTCTCCAGGGCCGCATCGACAACCCGGAGCTGCGCCAGAAGGTCGATGCCCTGTCGCAGTCCCTCGCGGGCCTGCAGGGCCGATCCGACACGGGCGACCTGAGGAGCCGCCTCGACGGCCTGGATTCCGGCCTCAAGGCCGTGCAGGCGGATCTCGGCCGCCGCACCGCCGCCGACGAGGCCGCCGACAAGGCCCTGGCCGGCCGGCTCGACGCGCTGCAGCAGGCCTTCGAGGCCCGCGGCAAGGCGCAGGAGCAGCGCCTCGCCGACCTCGCCCGCGAGATCGCCGGCCGCGCCGAGGCGGGCACGCTGCAGGCCGGCCTGCGCGCGGTGGCGGCCGACCGCATCGCCGCCGCCCTTGCCTTCGGGGCGCCCTACGCCGACGCGCTCGCGGCGCTCAAGCAGCTCGGGCCGGGGGATGCGGCGGCGCTCGCCCCCCTGGAGCCGTTCGCGGCCCGCGGCGCGCCGACCGCCCAGGCGCTGGCGCAGGAATTCCAGGGGATCGGCAACCGCATCACCGCCGCCGTCCGAGCCGCGCGCCAGCGCGAGGTGGCCGAGCGCGGCACCGTCACCGACCGGCTCGCCAGCATGGCGAATTCGATCGTGGCGGTGCGGCGGACGGATGCCCCCGCGGAGCCCGGCGCCCCCGCGTCCCCGGCCGGCGACGCCACCGAAGCGGCCGTGGCGAAGGTGCAGGCCGCCCTCGACCGCGGCGCGCTGCCCGAGGCCGCGGCCGCGTTCGACACCCTGCCGGAGGCCGCCCGCAAGGAGGCCGCGGCGTTCGGCGACACGCTCAAGGCCCGGGTCGCGGCCGGCGAGGCCGCCCGCGCCCGGCTCGCCGCCGCCTTCGCGTCGCTCACCGGCGCGGCCCGCTGAGGCCGGCGGCCCGGCCCCTCGCGGCCGGGCGACCGGTCCGTCGTTTCCGGCGCGGTCCGGCGCGGGTCTTCCCGCGACGGCCGCGCCGGCTCACACCCGGCGGCCCGCCCGGCCGCCCGACCGATGACTGATCTCCGGGGGCATCGCTGCCCCCGCCGCGCAGGCCCGCGCGCGGATTCGAGGAGTTGAACAACCGATGTGGCGCGCTCTCGCCTTCCTGGCCCTTCTGGCCGTCGCCGCCTACGCGGCGGTCTGGCTCGCCGACCATCCCGGCGTCGTGACCGTCACCTGGGGCGGCTACGAGGTGGCGACCAGCCTCGCGGCGGGTCTCGTCGGGGTGCTGGTCCTCGCGGTGGTGCTGGGCTTCGCCTGGGCCTTCGCCCGCGGCCTGATCGGCCTGCCGCGCCGGATCTCGCGCTCGAGCCGCGAGCGGCGGCGGGCGCGGGGCTACTCGGCCCTCTCGCGCGGCATGGTGGCGGTGGGCTCCGGCGATCCCGTGGCGGCGCGCCGTCACGCGGGCGAGGCCGAGCGCCTGCTGGGCCGCGAGCCGCTGGCGCTGCTCCTCACCGCGCAGGCGGCGCAGATCTCGGGCGACCGCGCCGGGGCCGAGCGCGCCTTCCGGCGCATGGCGGACGATCCCGAGACCCGGGTGCTGGGCCTGCGCGGCCTGTTCGTGGAGGCGCGCCGCCAGGGCGACGAGGCCACGGCCCGGGCCTACGCGGCGGAGGCCGCGCACCTCGCCCCGAGCGTGTCCTGGGCGAACGAGGCGGTGCTTGAAGCCCAGTGCGCCGACCGCGACTGGAGCGGCGCCCTCGACACCGTGTCGCGCCGCGCCTCCCTCGGTATCGCCGACAAGGCGGCGGCCCGCCGCCAGCGGGCGGTGCTGCTCACCGCCAGCGCGCAGGAGCGCGAGGCGGGCGATCCCGAGCGCGCCCTCGCCCAGGCCATGGAGGCCGTGAAGCTCGCCCCCGACCTCGTGCCGGCGGCCGCGGTGGCCGGGCGCCTGCTGTCGCGCCGGGCCGAGCTGAAGAAGGCCGCCCGGGTGGTGGAGGCTGCCTGGAAGGCCGGCCCGCATCCCGACCTCGCCCGCGTCTATCTCGACCTGCGCCCGGGCGATTCGAGCCGCGACCGGCTCGCCCGGGCCGAGACCCTGGCCCGCCTCTCGTCCTGGCACCCGGAGGCGCGCTTCGCCATCGCGCGGGCGGCCCTCGAATCCCGCGAGTTCGGCCGTGCCCGCGACGTGCTGGCCCCGCTCATCGCCGAATCCCCGACCCGGCGCGCCTACCTGCTGATGGCCGAGATCGAGGAGGCCGAGCACGGCCGCGGCTCGGGACGCGCCCGTGAATGGCTCGCCCGCGCCGCCCGCGCCCCACGCGATCCGGCGTGGTGCGCGGACGGCATCGTCTCCGAGCGCTGGGCGCCGATCTCGCCGGTGAGCGGCCGCCTCGACGCCTTCGTCTGGCAGACCCCGCCCGACCTCATCACCCGCGGCCCCGAGGAGGCCGAGGCGCCCGAGGAGCCGGAGCCGGAGGAGCCGGAGGAGCAGCGGGAGGTGCTGGCCGCCCCGGAGCCGGCCCGCACCGCGCCGGTGCCGGCCGCCGAGACCCGGATGCCGGCCCCCGAACCCGCTCCGCCGCGGACCGGCGAGACGAAGCCGCCGCAAGCGGGCGAGGGCAAGCCCGCTCCGGTGGCGGAGACCAAGCCGCCGCGGCCCCACGGCAACGGCCTCGACACCTCCGCGCCGCCCTTCGCGGCGACCGCGACGCCGGTGGTCCTGCCGCAGCCCAAGCCTGCCGAGGACGACGCGACCTTCACCGAGCGCCCGCGCCGGGTGGTCTGACGCGCGGGATCCCTCGTCCCGCCACTCCGTCCCGGCCCCGCGCGGGATCCGCGATCCCGGGCGGGGTCGCCGGTTCCGGTGTCCTTCGTCCGCCCGGGAGACGGGACGCCGGCACGTGGGTTGGCCGGCCCGCGTCGGCCCGCCCATGCCGGGCGGATAGGCGCAGGTCCGCATTCGGCGTAAGCACCGGCCGCAACGACCAACCGGAGGGAGACACGCCCGTGCCCAAGCCCCACGGCCTCGACAACGGCCTGACCAATTACGGCGACCGGGATTTCGCGCGCTTCCTGCGCCGCTCCTTCGCGCGCTCGATGGGGATCTCGCCGGGGCTCCTCGACAAGCCGGTGGTCGGCATCGCCATGACGCCGTCCGGCTTCAACAACTGCCACCGGGGCGTGCCCGAACTGGTCGAGGCGGTCTCGCGCGGGGTCCTGGCGGCGGGCGCGCTGCCGCGGCCCTTCCCGACCGTGTCGCTGGGCGAGGTCTTCCTCAACCCGACCAGCATGGTCTACCGCAACCTGATGGCGATCGACACCGAGGAGATGATCGGCGCCCAGCCGATGGACGCCGTGGTGCTGATCGGCGGCTGCGACAAGACCGTGCCGGCCCAGCTCATGGGGGCGGTCTCGGCCAACCGCCCGGCGGTGCAGCTCGTCACCGGGCCGATGTCTACCGGGCGCCACCGCGGCCAGCGGCTCGGCGCCTGCACCGACTGCCGCAGCTTCTGGGCCAAGTACCGGGCCGGCACGGTCGACGCCGACGAGATCGCCACCGTCGAGGGCCGCCTCTCGGTCACGCAGGGGACCTGCGCGGTGATGGGCACGGCCTCGACCATGGCCTGCCTCGCCGAGGCGCTGGGGATGTCGCTGCCGGGCACCGCGGCGATCCCCGCCGTGCACGCCGACCGGCTCGTCGCCGCGGAGGCGAGCGGGCGGGCCGCCGTCGGCCTGATCGCGAATCCGATCACGCCCGACCGGATCGTCACCGAACGATCGGTTGAGAACGCGCTGCGCGTCCTGATGGCGCTCGGCGGCTCGACCAACGCGGTGGTGCACCTCGCCGCCATCGCGGGACGGCGCGGCATCCGCATCACCAACCAGCGCCTCAACGCGATCTCGGACGAGACGCCGGTCCTCGTCGACCTGAAGCCGGTCGGTGAGGGCTACATGGAGGATTTCCACGCGGCGGGCGGCATGGGGGCGCTGCTGCGCGAACTGAAGCCGCTCCTCCACCTCGATACGATCGACGTCGAGGGCCGCACGCTGGCCGAGCGGCTGGACGAGCCGCTCGACTGGGTCGACCGGAGCGTGATCCGGCCCTTCGGCGACCCGGTCTCGGCGGTCGGCGGGCTCGTGGCGCTCTCGGGCTCGCTCGCGCCGGACGGGGCGATCTTCAAGCGGGCGGCGGCGACGCCGGCGCTGTTCGAGAGCGAGGGGCGGGCGGTGGTGTTCACCGGCCTCGACGACCTCGCCCGCCGAATCGACGATCCCGACCTCGACGTGCGGCCGGACGACGTGCTGGTGCTCCAGAACATCGGGCCCCACGCCGCCGGCATGCCGGAGGCCGGCTACCTGCCGATCCCCAGGAAGCTGGCGCAGGCCGGGGTGAAGGACATGGTGCGCATCTCGGACGGGCGTATGTCCGGCACCGCCTTCGGGTCGATCGTGCTGCACGTCGCGCCCGAATCGGCCATCGGCGGCCCGCTCGCGGCGGTGCGCGACGGCGACCGCATCCGCCTCTCGGTGAAGGAGAAGCGCATCGACCTCCTGGTGGAGGAGGACGAGATCCGCCGCCGCCTGGCCGAGGTCGTGCCGCCGCCCGCCCTGGCCCGCGGCTACAAGGCCCTCTACCGGCGCACCGTGCTGCAGGCGCCGGAGGGCTGCGACTTCGACTTCCTCACCGCCGAAGGGCACTGACCCGCGCCGTCCTCCGCCGGGCCTGAAAAGGGTGCAGGACCAAGATCCTGGGCGCAAGCGCCGGGCGCCGCTTCCGCCCGGGGAACGAAGCCCGGCCGGGGCGTGTTCGGCAGGAGTGGAGATGCGCGATGACCGAACCCGACCCGCCCGAGCCGGAGGCCACCACGCAGGAGGAGGCGTTCCACATCCCCGACGAGGTGGCGGCGGCGCTCACCGAGTTCGCGGCGGTGGAGCAGCTGAGCCGGGGGGCCGCGATCTGCACGATCCTGGCGGAGTACCTGCGGCTGAAGGGCTACCTCAAGGTCCGGCCGCGGCCGTGAGCGGGGCCGTGCGGGGGGCGCTGGCCCTCGGGCTCGCCCTGCTGGCGGCCTTCGCCGCCGGGCCGGCCGCGGCCCAGGAGCGGGCACTCGTCCTGCCTCACATCGAGGGCGAGCGGCAGGGGCGCATCGTCGGCGAGGCCGCCGCCTGCGGGGCGGACGAGGCGACCACGCAGGCCGCCCTGCGCCTGCTCTCCGAGCGCATGCGCGCGCGGGTGGGCCAGACCCTGTGGCAGGACCGCTTCCTGCCCGAGTTCAACGATGCGCTGCGGCTGGGCGCGCAAGTGCCGCCCGGCGATTGCGCCAAGGCCCTGGCGGCCCTCACCGCGCTGATGCGGGAGTGACGAGGGCGGGCGCCGGCCGGGGCGCGGCCTCGTCGGCCCGCGCCGCCGTGAGCCAGATGCCGCAGCCGGCGATCAGCACGAGCTTGGCGATGAAGGCGAGATCCTCGATCAGGGCGCGCATGGGAACCTCCGTCGGCTGCGGCGCCGTGTAGACCTCGGCCGTTGCGGCAGGATTGCGCGGTGCATTGCGTCCCGCCCCCGGCCTGCGTAATCGCCGCGGATGGGCCGGGCTTTGATCCGCCCGATACCAGTCCCCATGCCGACAATGGCCCGGATCGCTCGGTGAGGCTGCGTGAACGACAACCTTGAAGCCGGGGAGCTGGTCAGGCGCTGCCGGATGTTCGAGCAGGTGATCGCCCTCCTGGTCGAGCACGTGCATCCCCGTCCCACCTCCTCGCAGCGGCTGGCCCTGCGGGTGATGCGCACCCTCGCGGCGCGGGCCGAGGCCGAGGCTCTGCCGCCCGCCACCCTCGCGGTCCTGCGCCGGGCGACGCGGGCCCTTGCCGCCGACGCCGGATCCCGGATCGGGTCCGTCCTGGTCTCGCCCCTCGCGCCCGTCCTGCTCGCAATCGCCGCGTGAGGACCGCCTCAGGGCGCCTCCGCCGCGGGCGCGGCCTGCGCCGCCGCCACGACGCGCAGCGCCCCGGCCACGCGCTCGCGCACCATCGCCTCCGACAGGGGTGAGGCGAGGATCAGGCTCGCGACCACCTGCGGGTATTGCTGGCGCCGCCGGGGCGTGCGGGCGTGGTCGGCGATGCGGATCTGCTGCGCGGCCCCCGGTGCGCGCAGGTACAGGCTGCCGCTGCGGGCGCCTTCGGCGACCGGCGTGTAGCCCTCCGCCAGGAGGAGCGCGCGGGCGAGCGCCCGGGCCTGCGTGGGCGTCAGGCGCTCAGGGCCGCCAATCCGAGGCCGTCTCGTCCTCATCCGGCTCCCCGTCCTGCGGCCCGCCCGCCTCGCCGCGATAGCCGGTGGCGAGCACGTAGAGTTCGCTCGAATCCGCCCGGCTCGCGGCCGGCTTGACGTGGCGGACCACCGCGAAGTCGCGCTTGAGGTCGGCGAGCAGCGCGCCTTCGGTGCCGCCCTGCAGCACCTTGGCGAGATAGGCCCCCTCCGGCGCCAGCACCTCGCGGGCGAAGGCGGCAGCGGTCTCGGCGAGACCCATGATGCGCAGGTGGTCGGTCTTCCTGTGGCCGGTGGCGTTGGCGGCCATGTCGGACATCACGAGGTCGGCCGGCCCCCCGAGCAGGTCGACGAGGCGGGCGGGCGCGCTCGGATCGAGGAAGTCGAGGGTGATGAAGTCGACGCCCGGCATCGGCTCGATCTCCAGGAGGTCGATGCCGACCACCCGGCCCCGCGGCCCGGCGGCGCCCGGATGGCTGCCGACCTTCGCGGCGGCGACCTGCGACCAGCCGCCCGGGGCCGCCCCGAGATCGACCACCCGCTGGCCGGGCCTGAGCAGGTGGAAGCGCTCGTCGATCTCCAGGAGCTTGTAGGCGGCGCGCGAGCGGTAGCCCTCGCGCTTGGCGCGGGCCACGTAGGGGTCGTTGAGCTGGCGCTCCAGCCAGCGCTTCGAGGAGACCGTGCGCCCGCGCGCCGTGCGCACCCGCTGCTTCAGGTCGCCCCGGGGGCCTCCGCGCCGATCGCTCATCCCGACACCACTCCCGCCGCCTCCCTGAGCAGATGACGCCGGGAGGCGGGCGCCGCAAGGGGAAAGGAGACGATCGCGGCCCCGCAAGGCCGGGGCGCCGCCGCGGCGCGACTCCGGTTCGGTGCCGGGACACCGCAGAGGACGGGCCACGCAGGAGACGGCCCGGGGAGCGACCGCGGCCCTGCCGCACGGACCGGCCGGACCGGGCCGTCGCGCGATCGGCGGGCGCACGACACACACCTCCGAATACCTACGTACTCGATCCTTACGCAAAGTAATCCATTGGAGATCTTGCGTTTTCCGATTTGCCTCCGATTAACCATTGGAAATGCACGATCGCATGATCTCGACAGCCTGCTCCGATTCCGGCATCCAGATCCTGCAAGGGACACACAAGCCCTTGCGATCACACAGGAAAGCATCATGAAGAAGCTCGACGCCAAGACCCTCGGTGCCGTCGCGGGCGGCTGCTGCTGGTGCCCGCCGCCGCCGCCGGCCTGCCCCCCGCCGCCCCCGGCCTGCCCGCCGCAGCAGAGCTACACCGTCACCAAGTCGAAGAAGTGCTGAGGCCGCACTGACCGCGGGGCGGTGCCATCCCGAAGGTTCTGAACGATGGACACCGCCCCGCATCTCCCTCTGCTCTACGGTCTCCTGGCGAGACTGCCGCTGCGGTGGCGCCGGCGGGCGCTGGGGATCGCGCTCGCGGCCCGCAGCCTCTGCGTCAGGCTCACGGGCCGGACCGACGGGCTCGGCCTCGCCGAGATGTTTCAGGTCATCCTGCGGCTGCCGCGCCGGGAGGCGGTCCGCCTCGACCGTGCGGCCCTCCACCACGACCGCGTGGCGGAGATCGAATGGTGCGCCCTCCGCACGCGCAGCCTGCCCGCGATCCTGCGCGACCTCGACCTCGTCCGCGTTGACCAGCCGGAGGTGCTCCGGCGCGCCGCCTCGACCGGACGCCCGGTGATCCTGGCGCCCCTGCACATGGGCAGCTACGTGCTCGGCCTCGCCAGCCTGATGGTGCGGTTCTTCCCGGGCCGGCCGATGCTGGTCCTGCGCCAGCGGGACGACATGGCCATGGAGACGCAGGTCATCGAGCGCCTGCGCGAGCTCGGCGCAGAGGTCCGCTTCCTGAACGTCGGCGCGCGCGCCGACTTCCTGTCGGCCGTCCGGTTCGCCCAGAAGGGCGCGGTCGTCGTGGTGTTCTGCGACCTGCCGCCCGCCTACGGTGCGCCCGTGCCGATGCCGATGTTCGGGCGCCCGTTCAGCTTCGCGTTCGGCACCGATACCCTGGCCCGCCTCACCGGCGCGCTGGTCGTGCCCTGCGCGACCACCATCGAGCGCGACGGCGACCTGATCCGGATCGGGCAGCCGTTCGAGGTGCGCGGCAGCGCCCCCGAGGAGCGGGCCGAGGCGGCGCGGATCATGGCCCGGCACATCCGCGCGGCGCTCACCGCCCGGCCCGAGCAATGGCACCTGTGGTCCACGCTCGGCGAATATTTACCCGAAGCGGCCAAGATCCCGGATGACCCTTCGGCAGGAGAAGGGACGCCGCGCGACATCGCGGCGTAAGCGGCGAGACCCCACGCCCGATGAGCGAACCCGCGGCTCCTCCGCCCGCAGAGGCGGCCTTTCCCAGGCGCCGCATCGGCGGCGCGATCCATCTCCAGCAGGACCGGGGCAGCGTCTGGCTGGGATGGTTCTTCGGCGGGCTGATCGTCGTCATCATCGCCGCCCTGTTCCTCGGCCGGTTCGCCCGGTCGGAAGCGGTGCGCGGCTACGTCTCGGCCGCCTCGGGCCTGACCCGCCTCGACGCGCAGGCCGCCGGCATCGTGCGCGAGATCGGGGTCAAGCAGGGCGACACGGTCCTCCGCGGCCAGCGGCTGATGCAGATCCAGCTGCGCGAGCAGACCACCGGCGGCGTCTCCACCGTCGGCGCCTCCCTGCGCAGCCTGCAGGAGCGGCGCCGGACGCTGAAGGGCGAGCAGGCGCGGCTCACCGCCTACCTCGACTCGACCCGCGGCGACCGCGGCGAGACCGAGCGCAACGTCGCGGCGGTCGTCAAGGCCCTCGACGAGCAGGAGCGGACGCTCAAGGAGGGATTGCGGCAGCAGGAGGAGATGACGGCGCGCATCGAGGCCTACCTGAAGCAGGGCTACGCGACCCGCGAGACCCTCAACAACCAGCGCCGCATCGCCCTCGACTACGCGCGCCAGATCGCCGAGCTGCGGGCGCGGCGCGCCGAGCTGAAGCAGGGCACGGCCGAGCGGCTGCGCGCCCAGCGCACCGGCGATACCGAGAAGGCCGCCCAGCTCGCCACCACCGAGGCCGAACTCAGCGCCGTCGAGGCGCAGATCACCTCGCTGGGCGCCCAGTCGCGCATCGACGTGGTGGCGCCCGTCGACGGCCAGGTCGCGGGGCTCTACGTCGAGCCCGGGGCCTCGGTGAGCGCCGACCAGGTGGTCGCGATCCTCGGCGACACCCGGGCCGATCCGGTGGTGGTGCTGGAGGTGCCGGCGCGGGCGATCGGCCTTGCCAAGGTCGGGCAGGAGGTCGTGCTGAAGTACGACGCCTTCCCGTTCAAGACCTTCGGCATCGCGCACGGCACCATCACGGTGATCTCGGCCACGCCCCTGCGCAACCCGATGCTGGGAGCCCCCGACGAGGGCGCGGGCGAGGCGGGCGCGGCCCCGCGGCAATCCGTCTACCGGGTCGAGGTGAGGCCCACCGCGCGCACCATCCGCGCCTACGGGGTCGACGAGCCGATCCGGATCGGCTCGACGCTCTCGGCCGACATCGTGGTCGAGAAGCGGCGCCTGATCGACTGGATGCTCGATCCGATCCGGGCCATGCGCGGCAGAGGATGACGACCATGAGCGAGTGGCTGACGCGCGTCCTCTCCCGCAGCCCGCGGGTGCGGACGATCCTCCAGTGCGAGGCGAACGAGTGCGGGCTCGCGGCGCTGGCGATGATCGCCAACTTCCACCGGCACGACATCGACCTGAACTACCTGCGCGCGCTCTTCCCGCTGTCGCGCAACGGCATGACCCTCGCCAACATCGCCGCGCTGGCCGACGGCCTCGACCTCGATGCCAACGGCTACGCCCTGGACGGGATCGCCGATCTCGACGCCGTGGCCCTGCCGGCGATCCTGCACTGGCGGGGCAACCATTTCGTGGTCCTGGAGGCGATCCGGCGGGGCCGCTACCACGTCCACGACCCGGAATTCGGGCTGCGCGTCTACGACCGCGCCGACATCGAGGGGCTGTTCACGGGCATCGTGCTCGAATTCGCCCCCCGGATGACCTTCCGGCGGCACAAGGCCGGCCAGCGGCTCGGTCTGTTCGACATCCTGCGCACCGCCCGCGGGCTCGGCAGCACGGTGTGGCAGATCAGCCTGATCTCGGTGGCGATCTCGCTGCTCGGCCTCACGACGCCGGTCCTGCTCCAGGTCGCCCTCGACGTCGTGATCCCGCAGGTCGACCTCGACCTGATGCAGATGCTCGCCGCCGGCCTGATCGTGATGATGCTGTTCGAGGCGTTCGGGCAGTGGCTGCGCGGCTACGTGGCCTTGCGCGCCTCGACGCTGCTCCAGCTCCAGTTCACCCGCAACGTCGTCGGTCACGCCTTCCGCCTGCCGCTCAGCTACTTCGAGCTGCGCCATCCGGGCGACTTCGTTACCCGCCTGCAGTCGATCGACACGATCCGCGGCTTCCTCGTCGGCGGGCTCGTCACTTCCTTTGCCGATATCGCCACCTCGGTGCTGCTCGTCGGGCTGATGTACTACTACTCGCCAGTGATGGCCTCGATCACGCTGGCGACGCTCGTCGCCGTGCTGGCGATGCGCTTCGTCACCTTCCCGATCCTCGACCGGGCCACGGCCGGGTCGCTGGAGGCCCGCTCGCAGGAGCAGGCCCGCCTCTTCGACGGGTTGCAGCGGGTCGGCAGCCTGAAGGCCCACAACAGCACCGAGCTGTTCTCGATGCACTGGTTCGAGAGCTTCTCGCGCTTCGCCAACCTCGACTTCCGCGCCAAGAAGGCCGGCCTGGATGCCGAATTGCTGATGCACGCCGTCATCGCGGTCAGCACCGTGGCGACGCTCTATCTCGGCATCACCGGCGTGATCAGGAACACGCTGACGATCGGCACGCTCTACGCCTTCATCGCGCTGCGCTCCGACTTCTTCGAGCGCGTCAACCATCTCACCTCCAGCCTGCTGCAGCTCGCGGCGCTGCGCGTGCATGTGGGGCGCCTGGACGACGTGATCGGGCAGGAGCCCGAGGAGGGCCTGCACGAGGCGCACTTCCACAGGGCGATCCGCAAGGAGGTGCGGATCGAGGACGTCAGCATCCGGTTCGGACGCGGCGAGGAGCCGATCCTCACCGGGGCGAGCCTCGCCATCGACGTGGCGCGGGGCGAGACCATCGCCGTCATGGGCGCCTCCGGCTCGGGCAAGTCGTCCCTGATGCGCATCCTGGCGAGCCTCAGCGAGCCCGCCGCCGGCAGCCTCACGGTGGACGGGGCGCCCCTGAGCCAGTTCGGCAAGCGCGAGTACCGGGCCAATCTCGGCGTGGTCTTCGCGGATGACGGCCTGTTCGCCGGCACGGTCGCCGACAACCTGTCGCTGTTCGATCCCGCGGTGTCGCATGCCCAGATGGAGGCGGCCCTGGTGCAGGTCGGCCTACGGGAGGAGATCGAGCGGCTGCCGCAGGGCTACGCGACCCACGTCTCGGAGGAGGGCAGCGTCCTCTCCACCGGCCAGCGCCGCCGCCTGCTGCTCGCCCGGGCCCTCTGCCGGCGCCCGAAGCTGATGCTGCTCGACGAGGTGACGGCCAACCTCGACCCGGAGACCGAGACGGCGCTCATCGCCAGCCTGAAGACCGTGCCGGCCGCCAAGGTCTTCATCACCCACAGCGAGCGCCTGCTCGATCAGGTCGACCGGGTGCTGCGCATCGAGAACGGGCGGCTCATCGAGGTGCCGCCTCCGCCCGCGCGGCCCGGATCGCCCATGCCGGAGGCGGCCTGAGCGAGGCCTGCGCGGCGACGCTGCCGCGCAGGCGGGGCGCGCCGGCCGGGGCCGCGGCCGCGATGGAGCGCCGGAGCGGGGGCGGCGCAGGCGCGAGGGCCTCGAAGCGCCGCGCCGCCGGCACGCCCTCGCCGACCTCCAGCTGGCCCGCCGCGGCGGCGAGCTGGAGCGCCTGCCCGTCCCGCTCGTTCAGGACGATCTCGGCGGCCACCTCGGCATTGGCGAGTTCCGCCCGGATGTTCAGCTCGTCGAGGACGGTGCGGAACCCGGCCCCGCGCTCGATCTCGAAGCCGCGCATGGTCGCCCGCAACTGGCCGACGCGGGCGACGAGCTGCGCGTGCTGCTCGGCGGTGGCCTGACGGCGCAGGAAGGCGACCCGGGCCGCGGTCAGCGTCGCGAGCTCGTTGTCCTGCGCCTCGTAGCCGCGCTGGCGCGCCAGCGCCGACGCCTCTCCGATGCGGGGCAGCGTCCCGGGCTCGTAGAGCGGCACCGTCGCCACGACGCGGGTCGTCGTGTCGGTGATCCGGTCGAGGGCCGGGCTGTAGCCGAGCTGCGCGACCTTCGCGTATTGCAGGTTGACCTGGGGCAGGAGGTCGGACACCGCGGCCTTCGCCTGGTGGCCGGCGGCCACGGCATCGAGGTTCGCCGCCGCGATGCCCGGATTGGCCCGGCGCACGAGCTCGACGAAGGCCTCGGGGTCGCGCGGGAGCGTGTCGGGGAGGCGCGGCGGCACCACCCGCTCGGGGGCGAGCCGGGTGAGCCGGGTGAATTCGAGGCGCGAGGCGGCCAGATCCGCCTGCGCCCGGATGCGCAGGGCCTCCGCCTCCTGCACCCGGGAGCGGGTCAGCGCCACGTCGGTGCGGGTCGCGTCGTTGACCTCGAACTGCTTGAGCGTGAAGTCCTGGATGCGGCGGGTTGCGACGAGCTGCGCCTCCCGGGCGGCGAGGATGCGGGTGTCGCGCAGGACCGCGATGTAGGCGACGGCCGTGTCGAGCAGCACCTGCTGGCGGCGGCCGATCAGCAGGAAGCGCCCGGCATCCGCCAGGGTGCGGGCCGAATGCAGCGCATGCCAGCGCTTGAACCCGTCGAAGACCGGCAGGCTCGCGGTGAGGCCGACCACGGTCGGCGCGCGGCGCGGCGTCGAATCGAGGCCGACGACCGTCGGCTCGGCCTCGGGCGCGTACCTGATCCGGCTCCGCAGCGGCCGGTCGGCACTGAAGGACACGGTCGGCATGAAGGCATCGAGGGCGCCGCGCAGCCGGCTCTCGGCCCCGTCCTGGCGCGCGCGCTCGGCGCGAAGCGCGAAGCTCGCGTCCAGCGCCGCCGCGGACGCCTCGTCGAGGCTCTGCGCGCGCGGGGCCGCCGGATCAGCCAGGGCGGCCGCGAGGACGAGAAGACCGGCGGCCAGCCTCTCCGATCGTGCGCGCCGAACCGGCATCTCGACTCCTGCGGCCTTTTCCCTGCGGCATGCGGCAGCTCAGGACGGGAACGCCTGCAGCAACCCTGCGTCTTACGCTCGGTCAAGCTCATCTGGCCCGGTCATGGTAAAGGGGTGCTTAAGCCGTGCCGGCTTCGCCGCAATCGCCCCTTCGCCGGCCGCCGCCGGGGCATCGGCCTGAGCGGACCGTCACCGCACCGCGGGAGGACCGGTGCGCCGGCCCGATGACGGCGAACCCTGCGCCACGGCCTCAAGCGAAAGCGCCGGCTTTCGTTTTTCGCCACTTGCGTTCACTTTCGCGCTCGAATAGCTTCGTTTTCAGACAGAAGCGAAACGAGCCCGAGGGAGGCGGCCTTGAGCCTGCGGCGCGAGCAGCCCGGCCTGTTCGACCTCGCCGTCATCGGCGGCGGCATCAATGGCTGCGGCATCGCGCGCGACGCGGCCGGACGCGGCGCATCCGTCGTGCTGTTCGAGCAGAACGACCTCGGCAGCGGCACCTCCTCGGCCTCGACGAAGCTGATCCACGGCGGCCTGCGCTACCTGGAGCACCACGAGTTCCGCCTCGTGCGGGAATCGCTGATGGAGCGCGAGGTGCTGTGGGGCATGGCGCCCCACATCGTCTGGCCCCTGCGCTTCGTGCTGCCGCACCATGCGGGCCTGCGCCCCGCCTGGCTCCTGCGCCTCGGCCTCTTCCTCTACGACCATCTCGGCGGGCGCAGACGCCTGCCCGGCACCCGCACCCTCGACCTCGCGCGCGACCCGGCCGGTGCCCCGCTCAAGCCCGGCTTCGGCCGGGCGTTCGAGTACTCGGATTGCTGGGTGGAGGATTCCCGCCTCGTCGTCCTCAACGCCCGAGACGCGGCGGCGCGCGGGGCGGTGGTCCGGCCGCGCACCCGGGTCGTCGGGGCGACGCGGCTGGCCGACCGCTGGGAGGTCGCCGTCGAGGAGGCGGGCGGGCGCCGCGAGACCGTGCAGGCGCGCGTCCTCGTCAACGCGGCCGGCCCCTGGGTGGCCGACGTGCTCACCGGCGTGGTGCGGGCCAACACGGCGGAGGGCGTGCGGCTCGTGCAGGGCAGCCACATCGTCGTGCGCCGCCTGTTCGCGCACGACCGGGCCTACATCTTCCAGAACGCGGACGGCCGCATCGTCTTCGCGATCCCCTACGAGCGCGACTTCACGCTGATCGGCACCACCGACCGCGACTACCGCGGCGACCCCGCCGCCGTGAGCGCGAGCGAGGAGGAGATCGCCTATCTGTGCGCGGCCGCAAGCGAGTATTTCCGCGAACAGATCCGGCGCGAGGACGTCGTCTGGACCTATTCGGGCGTGCGCCCGCTCTACGATGACGGGGCCACCAAGGCGCAGGAGGCGACGCGCGACTACGTGCTGACCCTCGATGCCGGTCCCGAGCGGGCGGCGCTGCTCTCGGTGTTCGGCGGCAAGATCACCACCTACCGGCGCCTCGCGGAGGCCGCCCTGGAGCGCCTGCGCGACCACCTGCCCGCGGCGCGCCGGCCGGCCTGGACCAGGGGCGCGGGCCTGCCGGGCGGCGACTTCCCGGTGACGGGCTACGACGACCTCGTCGCCCAGGTCCGGCGCGAGCATCCCTACCTCGCGCCCGCCCACGCCGCGCGCCTCGTGCGCGCCTACGGCACCGACGCCCGGGAGATCCTGCAGGGCGCCCGCACCGCCGCCGATCTCGGCCGGGTGTTCGGGGCGGATCTCACGGAGCGCGAGGTGCGCTATCTGATGCGGCGGGAATGGGCGATGCGCGCCGACGACGTGCTGTGGCGGCGCACCAAGCTCGGCCTGCGGCTCGACCCGGCGGAGGCCGCCGCCCTCGACGCGTTCATGCGCGGGGGCGCGGCCGCCTCCTCGGCCGCCTGACGGGAGGGCGCGATGAGCGTGGTGCTCGAAGGGGTGACCAAGCGGGTGGGCGCCGAGACCCATATCCGCGACGTGTCGCTCGCGCTGGACAAGGGCTCGCTCAACGTCCTTTTGGGGCAGACGCTCGCGGGCAAGACCTCCCTGATGCGCCTGATGGCCGGGCTCGACGCCCCCACGGAGGGCCGCGTGCGGGTGGACGGGCGGGACGTGACCGGCTGGCCGGTGCAGCGCCGCAACGTGGCGATGGTCTACCAGCAATTCATCAACTACCCCTCGCTCACCGTCTACGAGAACATCGCCTCGCCCCTGCGGGTCGCGCGGCTGCCCCGGGCCGAGATCGAATCCCGCGTGCGCGAGGCGGCGCGCCTGCTCAAGCTCGACCCCTACCTGCAGCGCCGCCCGCTCGAACTCTCGGGCGGCCAGCAGCAGCGCACGGCCATCGCCCGCGCGCTCGTCAAGCGCGCCGACCTCGTGCTGATGGACGAGCCGCTGGCCAACCTCGACTACAAGCTGCGCGAGGAACTGCGCGAGGAGCTGCCGCGCATCTTCGCGCAGACCGGCGCGATCTTCGTCTACGCCACCACCGAGCCCGCCGAGGCGCTGCTGCTCGGGGGCCGGACCGCGAGCCTGTACCAGGGCCGCCTGACGCAGTTCGGTCCCACCGCCGAGGTCTACCGCCGCCCGGACGACCTCACCACCGCGCGGGTCTTCTCCGATCCCCCGCTCAACACCCTGCGGGCCGTGAAGGCGGCGGGGCGGGTCTCGCTCTCCACCGGCGGGCAGGTGCGCGCGGCCGGCAGCCTCGCCTCCGCGCCGGACGGCAGCCTCACCCTGGGCTTCCGCGCCCACCATCTCGCGCTCGATCCCCTGCCCGCGGAGGCGATCGCGTTCCCGGCGACCGTCGAGGTGTCCGAGATCACCGGCTCGGAGAGCTTCGTCCACGTCGCGGCGGGCGAGCACCGCTTCGTCGCCCAGGTGCCCGGGGTGCGCCGGCTGGAGCCCGGCACCCAGACGGTGCTCCACCTCGATCCGCGCCACCTCCTCGTCTTCGACGAGGCCGGACGGCGCGCTGCGGCGGCGCCCGCGCAAGCGGCGGCGTGAGGCGACCATGGCCCGCATCACCCTCGACCACCTCGCCCATGCCTACCGGCCGAATCCGGCCGGGCCGCAGGATTACGCCCTCAAGGAGATCGAACACGTCTGGCGCCAGGGCGGGGCCTACGCGCTGCTCGGCCCCTCGGGCTGCGGCAAGACCACGCTGCTCAACATCATCTCGGGCCTCGTGGTGCCGACCCGCGGGCGCATCCTGTTCGACGACCGCGACGTGACGGCGCTGCCGACCGAGGCGCGCAACATCGCGCAGGTCTTCCAGTTCCCGGTGGTCTACGACACCATGAGCGTGCGCGAGAACCTCGCCTTCCCGCTCCGGAACCGCAAGGTGGCCGCCGCCACCGTCCGGGCGCGCGTCGAGGAGATCGCGCGCCTCCTCGACCTCACCGGCGTGCTCGACCGCAAGGCCAACAACCTGACGGCCGACATGAAGCAGAAGATCTCGCTCGGCCGCGGCCTCGTGCGCCCGGACGTGGCCGCGATCCTGTTCGACGAGCCGCTCACCGTGATCGACCCGCACCTGAAGTGGCGCTTGCGCTCGACCCTCAAGGAGCTGCACCGCAAGCTCGACCTGACGATGATCTACGTCACGCACGACCAGACGGAGGCGCTGACCTTCGCCGACACCGTGGTGGTGATGCATGACGGGGCGGTGGTGCAGACCGGCACGCCGGACGAGCTGTTCGACCGCCCGGCCCACACCTTCGTGGGCCACTTCATCGGCTCGCCCGGCATGAACCTGCTGCCGGCGCGCGTCGAGGGCCGCACCGCCACCGTCGCGGGCCACGCCATCGAACTCGCGCGCGCCTATCCGCGCCTGCCGGAAACGGCCCGGATCGAACTCGGCATCCGGCCGGAATTCGCGCATCTGGCGCCGCGCGGCCCCGGCCTGCCGGTGCAGGTGCGCCGCATCGACGACATCGGCCGCAGCCGTCTCGCCCGCGTCGAACTCGCCGGCCGGCCGCTCGTCGCGACGCTGCGGGAGGGCGACGGGGTCGACGGCACCGAGGCCGCGCTCACCCTCGACCCGCGCCGCATCCACATCTACGCCGACGGCGCCCTGGTGCCCGGGGAGGCGGCGGCGTGAGGCGCGCGATGCACGACCGTCCGTGCCGGCCCTCCCGCCGCGTCCGGCCGCCCGTCGCCCTGTGCGGGAGCCCCCGGCCATGACCAAGACCGTCAACCAGAGGGCGTGGCTCCTCGTCCTGCCGGTGTTCCTCGTCGTCGCCTTCTCGGCGGTGCTGCCGCTGATGACGGTGGTGAACTACTCGGTGCAGGACACGTTCGGCAACAACCAGTTCTTCTGGAACGGCCTCGGCTGGTTCCAGGAGCTGCTCGATCCATCGAGCCAGTTCGGGGAGCGGTTCTTCGACGCCCTGTGGCGCAACCTGCTGTTCTCCGCCCTCGTGCTGCTGATCGAGGTGCCGCTCGGCATCGCGGTGGCGCTCGCCATGCCGCGGGAGGGGAGGGCGGTGGCGTTCTGCCTCGTGGTCATGGCGCTGCCGCTGCTGATCCCGTGGAACGTCGTCGGCACCATCTGGCAGGTCTTCGCCCGCGGCGACATCGGGCTGCTAGGCTACGCCATCAACCGCCTCGGCATCGACTACAACTACGTCGGCAGCCCGCTCGCCGCCTGGACCACGATCCTCGTCATGGACGTCTGGCACTGGACCAGCCTCGTGGCGCTCCTGTGCTACGCGGGCCTGAAGTCGATCCCGGACGCCTATTACCAGGCCGCCCGCATCGACGGCGCCTCGGCCTTCGCGGTCTTCCGCACCATCCAGCTGCCCAAGATGCGCCGGGTGCTGCTGATCGCGGTGCTGCTGCGCTTCATGGACTCGTTCATGATCTACACCGAGCCCTTCGTGCTCACCGGCGGCGGCCCCGGCAACGCCACCACCTTCCTGTCGATCGACCTCGTGAAGCTGGCGCTCGGGCAGTTCGACCTCGGCCGGGCCGCCGCGATGTCGCTGGTCTACAACCTGATCATCCTGGCCGTGTGCTGGGTGTTCTACACCGTGATGACCAATGTCGATGCGGGCGGCGCGGCCGTGCAGGCCGACCCGGCCGACGCGCCGGGCGCGGCGATCCCGCCCGCCACCAGCATCGACCTCGACCGGAGGGCCGCCTGATGCGCGGGCGCAACCTCGTGATGGCGCTCTACCTCGCCTTCCTGCTCCTGCCGATCTACTGGCTCGTCAACATGAGCCTGAAGACCAACCAGGAGATCACCGGCGCGCTCACGCTCTGGCCGCGCGAGCTGACCTTCGACAATTACATCCGGATCTTCACCGATCCGAGCTGGTACGGCGGCTACCTCAACTCGCTGTCCTACGTGGCGATCAACACCGTGCTGTCGATCGGGCTGGCGCTGCCGGCGGCCTACGCCTTCTCGCGCTACCACTTCCTCGGCGACAAGCACCTGTTCTTCTGGCTCCTGTCGAACCGGATGGCGCCGCCGGCGGTGTTCGCGCTGCCGTTCTTCAATCTCTACTCGGCGGTGGGGCTGTTCGACACGCCCTGGGCGGTGGCGCTGGCGCATTGCCTGTTCAACGTGCCGCTGGCGGTGTGGATTCTCGAAGGCTTCATGTCGGGCGTGCCGCGCGAGATCGACGAGACGGCGGCCATCGACGGCTACTCCTTCCCGCGCTTCTTCGTGCGGATCTTCATGCCGCTCATCGCCTCCGGCATCGGGGTGGCGGCCTTCTTCTGCTTCATGTTCTCCTGGGTCGAGCTCCTGCTCGCCCGCACGCTGACCTCGGTGGACGCCAAGCCCATCGCCGCCACCATGACCCGCACGGTCTCGGCGGCCGGCATGGATTGGGGGCTGCTCGCGGCGGCCGGCGTGCTCACCATCGTGCCGGGGGCGCTCGTGATCTGGTTCGTGCGCAACTACATCGCCAAGGGCTTCGCCCTCGGCCGGGTGTGAGGAGGCCTGCGATGGACTTCTCCGGGATCGACCTGGCCTGGATGGCCTGGACTTGGCAGACCGCCGTGTTCTTCGCGGTGATCGCCGGTCTCCTCGCCCTGCTCACGCTGCTCGCCCTGCGGCGCCCGGAGACGCCGCGGGTCGGCATCCTGCGCATTCCCACCACGCGCGGGGACCGGCTCTTCCTGACCCTGCTGGGAGCCGCCTTCATCAACCTCGCTTGGCTCGGCTTCGTCGGGCCGAGCCTCGAATGGGCGCTCGGCCTCTCGCTCCTCTACGGGGCGTTCCTGTTCCGCTTCGCCTGAGCGGCCGCACGTCAGATCGTCTACCGTCCAACGGACGACAACACGGGAGGACACCACGCCATGCCACGCCACACCCGCGCCCTGTTGCTCACCGCCGCCAGCGCGCTGACGCTCGGCCTCGCCGCCCCGGCGCTCGCCGGCATGGAGGAGGCGAGGCGCTACGTCGAGACGGAGTTCCAGCCCTCCACGCTCTCCAAGGAGGAGCAGCTCAAGGAGATGCAATGGTTCATCGATGCCGCGAAGCCCTTCGCCGGCATGGAGATCAACGTCGTCTCCGAGACCATCACCACGCACGAATACGAGGCCCGCACCCTCGCCAAGGCCTTCAGCGAGATCACCGGCATCAAGCTGCGCCACGACCTCATCCAGGAGGGCGACGTGGTGGAAAAAATCCAGACGCAGATGCAGTCGGGCAAGAACATCTACGACGGCTGGATCAACGATTCCGACCTCGTCGGCACGCATTTCCGCTACGGCCAGACCGTGGCGCTGTCCGACTTCATGACGGGCGAGGGCAAGGACGTCACCTCGCCGACCCTCGACCTGGAGGACTTCATCGGCCGGTCCTTCGGTACCGGTCCGGACGGCAAGCTCTACCAGCTGCCCGACCAGCAGTTCGCCAACCTGTACTGGTTCCGCTACGACTGGTTCACCAGGCCCGACCTCAAGGAGAAGTTCAAGGCCAAGTACGGATACGAACTCGGCGTGCCGGTCAACTGGTCGGCCTACGAGGACATCGCCGATTTCTTCACCAACGACGTGAAGGAGCTCGACGGCGTCAAGGTCTACGGCCATATGGATTACGGCAAGAAGGACCCGTCGCTCGGCTGGCGCTTCACCGATGCGTGGCTGTCGATGGCGGGCAACGGCGACAGGGGCATCCCGAACGGCAAGCCGGTGGACGAGTGGGGCATCCGCATGGAGGGCTGCCGCCCGGTCGGCTCCTCGGTGGAGCGCGGCGGGGACACCAACGGCCCGGCCTCGGTCTACGCCGTCACCAAGTACGTCGAGTGGCTGAAGAAGTACGCCCCGCCCCAGGCCGCCGGCATGACCTTCTCGGAATCCGGGCCGGTGCCCTCGCAGGGCAACGTCGCCCAGCAGATGTTCTGGTACACCGCCTTCACGGCCGACATGGTCAAGCCGGGCCTGCCGGTGGTGAACCCGGACGGCACCCCGAAATGGCGCATGGCGCCCTCGCCCAAGGGGCCGTACTGGAAGGAGGGCATGAAGCTCGGCTACCAGGATGCCGGCTCGCTCACCCTGCTGAAGTCGACCCCGCTCGAGCGCCGCAAGGCGGCCTGGCTCTATCAACAGTTCATCGTCTCGAAGACGGTCAGCCTGAAGAAGAGCCATGTCGGCCTCACCTTCATCCGTGAGAGCGACATCTGGGACAAGACCTTCACCGAGCGCGCGCCGAAGCTCGGCGGCCTGGTCGAGTTCTACCGCTCGCCGGCCCGCACGCAATGGACCCCGACCGGCGTGAACGTGCCGGACTATCCCAAGCTCGCCCAGCTCTGGTGGCAGAACATCGGCGACGCCTCCTCGGGCGCCAAGACTCCGCAGGCGGCGATGGACGCGCTGGCCGCGGCCCAGGACGACGTGATGGCGCGCCTGGAGCGCTCGAAGGTCCAGGGCGAGTGCGGCCCGAAGCTCAACCCCAAGACCTCCGCCGAGGAGTGGTTCAAGAAGGCCGAGACCGGCGGCACGCTCGCGCCCCAGCGCAAGCTCGCCAACGAGAAGCCGAAGGGCGAGACGATCGACTACGACACGCTCATCAAGAGCTGGCCCGCCTCGCCGCCCAAGCGGAGCTGATGGGCAAGCGCAGCTGACTGGACAAGAGGGCCGGCGCGCGCCGGCCCCGCCTTCTCCGGCATTCTGCGGTCCGCTAAGCAGACTTGCGTTGGCAAGCCAACGCTTCGTCCGCTTAGGATCTTGTTTCTTCGCAGATTTTTATCGCAAAACCGGCGACCACTTTTGCGAAATCTGCTTAGGATGGCCAGAGGAGAGCGCTATGACGACCTACACGATGGATGATGCGACGGCTCGCCTCCCGGAACTCGTGGCGAAGGCCGCGGCGGGAGAGGACATCGTGATCGCACAGGAGAACGGGGATCTCGTGCGTCTCGTGCCGGATGAGCAGAATCCAACCGAGCCCGGACCCGTGACGAAGGCCGAGATCGCGTGGCTGCGGGCGAACCGCATGACGCTGGCGGAACCCGTCGATGTCACCGCGTTGGTTCGCGACATGCGGGACGAGGGTCATTGAGCCGCGTCTACCTCGACACCAATCTTCTCCTGCCTCTGTTCCTCGGGGAGGCGGAGAGCCGGCGGATTGAAGCGTGGCTCGGCGACCCAGCGATCGTTCCGGTGATCTCTGATCTCGTGGTCCTGAAATTCTCGGCCGTGATGTCCCGGCTCGTTCGCGAAGGGCGCGCGACGCCCGAGAAGGCACGCGCGACCATCCGTCTGTTCGGCCGATGGCACGAGGCGCGGGGCCGGCCCATCGCCATCACCCGCCGGCTGTTCACGCTGGCCCGCGGCTTCGTCGAGCAGCCCGCCCTCGGCGTGCGCGGACCCGATGCGCTCCACCTCGCGCTCGTCCATGCGACGGGCCTCCCCTTCGCGACCTTCGACACGCGGCTCGGCCGGGCGGCCGCCACCCTCGGCCTCACGGTCGTCGTGCCGCCACCCCTCTGACGAGCCCGCCCATGTCCTCCCTCATCCTCGCCATCGACCAGGGCACCACCTCCTCGCGCGCCCTCCTGTTCCGGCCCGACACCTCGATCGCGGCCCTGGCGCAGGCGGAGTTCCCGCAGCACTTCCCGGCCTCGGGCTGGGTTGAGCACGAGCCGGAGGACCTCTGGCGCACCACGATCGACACCTGCCGGGAGGCGATGCGCCGGGCCGGGGCCACGGCGCGCGACATCGCGGCCATCGGCATCACCAACCAGCGCGAGACGACCCTGGTCTGGGACCGGAGCACCGGCGAGGCGGTGCACCGGGCCATTGTCTGGCAGGACCGGCGCTCCGCCGGCCTCTGCGCCCGGCTCAAGGCCGAGGGGCACGAGCCGCTCGTCACGGCCCGGACCGGCCTCATCCTCGATCCCTACTTCTCCGGCACCAAGATCGCCTGGATCCTCGACAACGTGCCGGGCGCGCGCGGGCGGGCGGAGGCCGGGGAACTCGCCTTCGGCACCGTGGACAGCTACCTGCTCTGGCGGCTCACCGGCGGGCGGCTCCACGTCACCGACGCGACGAACGCCTCGCGCACCCTGCTGTACGACATCCACCGGGGCGCCTGGGACGACGACCTGCTCGGGCTCCTCGGCGTGCCGGCCTCGATGCTGCCGGAGGTGCGCGACTCCTCGGGCGATTTCGGCACCACCGATCCCGACCTGTTCGGCGCCGCGATCCCCATCCGGGGCGTGGCGGGCGACCAGCAGGCGGCCACCGTGGGGCAGGCCTGCTTCCGCCCCGGGATGGTCAAGTCGACCTACGGGACCGGGTGCTTCGCGCTCCTCAACACCGGTCCGCAGCCGGTCGCCTCGCAGAACAAGCTCCTGACCACCATCGCCTACCAGATCGGCGGCGTGCGCACCTACGCGCTCGAAGGCTCGATCTTCGTCGCCGGGGCCGCCGTGCAGTGGCTGCGCGACGGGCTGAAGGTGGTGGGCTCGGCGGCCGAGACCGGCGATCTCGCCGGACGGGCCGATCCGGGCCAGGACGTCTACCTCGTGCCCGCCTTCGTGGGCCTCGGCGCGCCCTACTGGGAGCCCGACGCCCGCGGCGCCCTGTTCGGCCTCACCCGCGCCACCGGCCCGGCCGAACTCGCCCGCGCCGCCCTGGAGAGCGTCTGCTACCAGACCGCCGACCTGCTCGCCGCCATGCGCTCCGACTGGCCGGACGGCGAGGGCAGCGCCACGGTGCTGCGGGTCGACGGCGGCATGGTGGCCTCGGACTGGACCATGCAGTGCCTCGCCGACCTGCTGGCCGCGCCGGTCGACCGGCCGGAGGTGAAGGAGACGACGGCGCTCGGCGCCGCCTATCTGGCCGGCCTGAGCTGCGGGCTCTATCCCGAGCCCGAGCACTTCGCCGATCACTGGCGCCTGGAGCGCCGCTTCTCTCCGGCCATGGAGGCGAGCGTGCGCGAGCGCCGGCTCGCGGGCTGGCGCAAGGCGGTGGGCTGCCTCGTCGGTCGCTGAGACGTCAGCGCCCGCCGGCGCCGGGCTCCCCCGCCCCGGTCGCGCTGGCCGCGGGCTTGGCGCGGAAGAGGCGCCGGCCGATCCGGTGGTGAGGCTGTCGTGGTGCGCCCCTGGCCCGGGCGCTGCGCATGCAGGGGTCCTTCGCGGATCGGCCGGGTCAACCCGTCAGCGTGCGGGGCGTTGCGGCGCGGCGGCCGTGGTCGGGAGCCGGCTCTCCAGCAGGCGGCGCAGCCGGGCCGTCAGGGGGCGCTCCACGAGGCGGTGCACCGCGATCGCCACCGCGCAGGCGAGCGCCAGCATCGCCAGCACCACCGGCACCGGACCGAGGCCCGCCGCGCCCGTCGCCTCGGCGAGCACCCGGACGCCCCGCACCGCGAACGGGTGCACGAGGTAGAGCGCGTACGAGGCGTCCCCGAGCAGGACCGCCGCCCGCAGCGGCGCGGATTCCGCCGCGCCGCCCCGTCCCAGGCCGGCTGCCGCGACGAGGAGCGCGGCCGGCACGCCCCAGGCGAGCCAGCGCGGCAGCGCGCCCGGCTCGCCCGCGAGCGCGAGGAGGCCGAGGCCCCCCGCCGCCAGGACGAGGCGCGCCCCGCCCGGCAGCCGCACGCCCTCCGCCCGGGCGAGCCCCAGCGCGGCCCCGAAGGCGAATTCGAGCACGATCGGATCGCTCCAGTAGGCGAGCGCCACCGGCAGCCGTGCGGCGAGCGGGTGCAGCGCGGCGAGGAGAAGGAGAAGGCCCGTGACGGCGCCCACCGCGAACCGCCGCCGCAGCGGCAGGCAGAGGGCGAACAGCGCGTAGAACGCCATCTCGTAGTTCAGCGTCCAGCCGAGCGAGTAGAGCGGCAGCACGAACCCGTCCGGGCGGGCCATCGGCCAGAACAGGTAGGAGGCCGCCGCGAGGGCAGGGTCGACCGGGCTGCCGCCGAGCAGGCGCGGCGCGGCGAGGGCTGCACCGAGATAGGCCGTGGTCACGAGCCAGTAGAGCGGCACCACGCGGGCGATCCGGTGGGCGAGGAAGTGCCGGCCCGCGCCCGCCCGCCCGTGCAGCGGCCCCGCCGCATGCACGATGATGAAGCCCGAGATGACGAAGAACACGTCGACCCCGGCGTTCCACGGCAGCCACGCGGCCGGCGTGAAGGACATCTCCGCCCGCGCCGCGAGGCCACCCGCCTCGAAGAGCGCGTGGCTCACCGCCACCATCAGGGCCGCGAGCGCGCGCAGGATCTGGATCTGAGGCAGCTTCGAGGGGCGCGTCACGGTGTTGTGAACTCGGGTCGCCCGTCGGTCCGGGCGGGCCGGTCATAGCGGAGACGCCCCCTCGGCGGCCAGGGGAGGGGTTCTGCGCGGCGGAGGCAGGGTATGACATGGGCACATGACGTTGGGTCGGAACCTCGTCGGACAAGCATCGTTGTCGGGGCAGAGCGATGCCGGAGGCCGCGCAGGAAGTGTGCGGGCGTGCCAGCCCGAGCATCGTCCGATCCAAGAAGAACATCACCCGGAGACATCCCGATGAAGACCGCTTTCGCTGCTTCTGTTCTCGCCGTGACCTTGGCGGCTCCCGCCATGGCGCAGCAGGCCGGCGACTTCCGCGAGATGGCGCTGATGTCGAACGCATTCGAAGTGCGCTCCAGCCAGCTCGCCCTTGAGAAGAGCCGCAACCCGCAGGTGCGCGAGTACGCCCGCGAAATGATCCGCGATCACCGCGCCGCCAACGTGGCGCTGCTCGGCGGGCGCGAGAACGTGGCCCGCGGCACCGGCATCGGCGGCTTGGTCGAGGCGCCGTTCGCCATCGCCGGCGGCGCGGTCGGGGCGGCGACGGGCGCCGCGGCGGGCGTGGTCTCGGGCACCCTGCAGGGCGGCCCGGCCGGCGCCGTCGAGGGCCTGGGCGCGGGGGCGGCCCGCGGGGCGCAGGTCGGCGCGAACGCCGTCGACCTCGACGGCGACGTGACCACCACGGCGGCCACGAACGTCATCCCGCTGAGCCCGCAGCAGCGCGCCATGCTGGCCGAACTCGCCGAGACCCCGGCCGGCCCGCGCTTCGACCGCACCTACGCCCGCATGCAGGTGCAGTCGCACCAGATGGCGATCGCGACGCACCAGGCCTACCTGCAGTCCGGCCCGAACCCGGCCCTGCGCACCTATGCCCAGCAGGTGCTGCCCTCCATGCAGGAGCACCTCGCCATGGCGCAGCGCCTCCCCGGCGCGCGCTGAGCGCAACGCACCTTCGCCAGGGACAAGAGCGGCGGGCCTTCGTGCCCGCCGTTTCCGTGCGCCGCCTGCGGCGCGCCCGTCCCGCGTGCGGGATGATCCGGCACGCTGTGGCATGGTGTTTGGCAAGACGCCCGTTCCCGTGCGGCAAGACGGCGAAGCCTTCGCGGCAATGCGCCGGTTCGCCGCAGGAGCAGCGGCCGGTTTCGAGTGACAAACCCGCCGGTCTGGCACAAGCCGCGCTTGTTTCAGGAGCGTCGCTCATCCAGTTCGTGCGGCCGGGACGGCATGAGTGCAGGGGAAGATGACGGATCCAGGTCCTCGTGCCGGTCCGTCGCCTTGACCTTGCGGCGGCTGTTCTGCCGCTGCCTCATGCGAGACCCCTCAACTCACGACAGGAGCCAAGAATGACCGCTTTCCGGATCGCCGCCGTGCTGGCTGCCGTCCTCGGGGTGCTGCCCGCGGGTCGGGTGCTGGCCGCGAGCCCGGCCGACGTGATCGCGGATTACGATCCCGACAAGGACGGCACCCTCGACCTCGCCGAGGTCAAGGCGGCCGCGACCGCGCTCTTTGCCAGCCTGGATCCCGACAAGGACGGCACGCTGGACGCCAAGGAGCTGAAGGGCCGGGTGAGCGCCAAGGAACTCAAGGCCGCGGATCCGGACAAGGACGGCACCCTCGACCAAGCCGAATTCCTGGGGATCGTCGAGGCGCGTTTCGCGGCGGCGAACCCGGACGGCGATAAGACCATCGAGGCGAAGGAACTCGCCTCCAAGAAGGGCCGCGCCCTCCTGAAGTTGATGCAGTGATGCGGACGCCCCGGGGTTCCGGCTCGGCAGGCCGGCGCCCCGGGTGGCCCATCCAAGCCGGTGTCGATCGGTGGCCGGCATCGGCGGCTGGCTCCGCAAGGGCAGTGGCGAATGGCATCGATACTTGAATTTGTCAGGCGCCTGTCAAGATTTTGGTTGAAATTTAAATGTTATCCGTATGATTTCTGGCGGCGCATCGGTTCTGGCTGTTGTCAGGGCCGCACCGTATACTACCGAAGATGCGGCTGCCGATTCCCGTCAGAGCGTCTCGCCGGCACATCATCCGCATTTCTAAGATGCCTTTAGGGCAAGCATCGAGATCGGGCGGTCTGAGAATTGCCGCGGTGTGCACAGGTTGGATTGCCACGGTGGGTAAGTTGACCGAGCCGGTTAAGGTATTCGCAAGCGTCGGATGTCACCGTTCGGGCTCCGCATCCATGCAGCCGCGCGTGATATCTTGCTGTCGTTCCTCATCGATACGGGACATGGTGCGCGCCCCCTGGACGTGGGGCTGAGGCGCCGCGTCGAGGTCGAGCAGATCGACGTCGCCCTGCGGCTGGCACCCTTCACCGTATTGGTCAGCCTCAGCGTCGTTCAGGTCATCACCGTCCTGTTCTGGACGCCCGAGTTCCGCGGCTACGTGGCCGCGCTCGAGGGCTTGGTCATGCCGCTCGCCGGGCTGGCACTCGAACGCTGCTGGCGCTGGCGCACGCGTCCCAAGCCGGATGCGGTCTCGCCGCTGTTCGTGCGCGCGGTCCTGGCCGTGTCCTTCCTGTACGGGATGCTCCTCGCCTCGATCCCCGTCATGCTGTTCGTCGCGGCGGATGCCCCGCTGCGTCTCCTCATCGCGGCCTCCTGCGCCGGCCTGATCGCCACCGGCATGAGCGCCGCCGTGATGCCGGCGGCCGCGATCAGCTATTCGGGTCCGATCATCGTCGGCTCGTTCACCGCGCTCGCGATGACCGGGGACCTGTTCTACGTCAATGTCGGCGTGCTGCTGCTGTTCTACGCTGGCTTCATCCTGTTCACGATCCTGCACCTGAGCCGTCTGGTGACCGCGCGGGTGATGGCCCAGGCGGACTTGGAGCGGCAGCAGGAACTCACCAACCTCCTGCTCAACGATTTCGAGGAGAGCGCGAGCGACTGGCTGTGGGAGACCGATCGCCGGCTGCGCCTGCAGCACGTCTCGTCCCGGCTGGTGCAGGTCGCCGGCTCGTCCGAGCGCGAGCTGCAGGGCCTGCCCCTGGAGCGGCTGTTCCGGCAGATCGGGGACACGGCCCACCCGAGCCGGATCCTCTGGGGCCACATCGTCGGGCGCCAGACCTTCCGCAACTGCCTGCTTCCCGTCGAGATCGCGGACGAGACGCGCTGGTGGAGCCTCAGCGGCAAGCCGATCTTCGACCGGGCCGGCGCCTTCGCGGGCTATCGCGGCGTCGGCTCGGACGTGACCGAGCGCAAGCGCTCGGAGGACCGCCTGTCCTACCTCGCGATGCACGACTCGCTGACCGAACTGCCGAACCGCGCCTCGTTCCAGCAGGCGCTGGTGGCGGAGGCCGAGCGGATCCGCACGGGCGGCGGCTTCGCGGTGCTCTGCCTCGACCTCGACGAGTTCAAGAGCGTCAACGACACGTTCGGGCACGCCACGGGGGATGCCCTGCTGGAGGTCGTGGCGGCGCGCCTGCGCGCCGTGGCCGGACCCGGTGCGCTCGTCGCGCGCCTCGCGGGCGACGAGTTCGCGATCCTGCATCGCGGCCCGGCGGAGCCCGCCCGGCCGGCCCTCGCCGACCTCGCCGGCCGGATCGTCGCGGCGCTCGCCGCGCCCTTCCCGATCGACGGCATCCGCATCAGCATCGGGGTGAGCATCGGCATCGCGGTGGCGCCGACCGACGGCACCCGCGAGATCATGCGGCTGGCCGATCTCGCCCTCTACCGGATGAAGGGCGAGGGCCGGAACGGCTACCGCTTCTACGAGGCGGAGATGGACGAGCGGATCGAGGCGCGCCGGGCGCTCACCGCCGACCTGCGCGGCGCGCTGGAGCGCGACGAGTTCGAGCTGCACTTCCAGCCGCTCGTCGGCGCGCGCCTCGGCAGCATCCAGGGCTTCGAGGCGCTGCTGCGCTGGAAGCATCCGGTGCGCGGCTTCGTCTCGCCGGCGGAGTTCGTGCCGCTGGCGGAGGAGACCGGCGTCATCATTCCGCTCGGGGAGTGGATCATCCGCGAGGCCTGCCGCATCGCCGCGACCTGGCCCGCCCCGCTCAGCGTCGCGGTCAACGTGTCGGGCATCCAGTTCCGGCATTCCGACCTGCCGGCGGTGGTGCGCCGGGCGCTCAAGGACAGCGGGCTGTCGCCCGCGCGCCTCGAACTCGAAGTGACGGAATCGGTCTTTCTCGAAGCCTCGGCCTCGGTGCACGACACCCTGCAGACGCTGCGCGACATGCGGGTTCGCCTCTCGCTCGACGATTTCGGCACGGGCTATTCCAGCTTGAGCTACCTGCGCCGCATCGCCTTCGACAAGGTGAAGATCGACCGCAGCTTCGTGCGCGACCTGCCGCAGGAGCGCAGCGACGTCGCCATCGTGCGGGCCATCGTCGATCTGGCGACGAGC
Organism: Methylobacterium isbiliense; assembly: GCF_022179325.1. Classification (GTDB taxonomy): domain Bacteria; phylum Pseudomonadota; class Alphaproteobacteria; order Rhizobiales; family Beijerinckiaceae; genus Methylobacterium; species Methylobacterium isbiliense. Next base: position 182,718 of record NZ_BPQQ01000004.1, read on the forward strand.
CTCGGCATGACGGCGACCGCCGAGGGCGTCGAGGACGAGGCGCAGCGCCAATGCCTGATCCAGCAGGGCTGCCACCAGCTCCAGGGCTACCTGTTCAGCCGTCCGGTGCCCGCCGCCGAGGCCCTGGCGCTGGCCCGGCTCCCCGGGCCGCTCGCCACCCGCAGCCGCGCCGCCTGACCACCACGTGCACGCGCGCGGATCCCGGGGGATCCGCGCGCAGAAGCCTCGCGCCGGTCTCATGCCGGCGATCATGGTCAGTGACCGCCGGTTCGGTTCTCGCTGTTTCGTCGGATCCTTGGTCTGGCGTCGAACAATCGAGATGTCTCACCGGCCCGATGTGCCAGCATCCGGGGCCGCTGGTCTCACGAGGCCGCCGCGCCCTCGCCGATCATCAGCGCCGCCGCCGGGGAGGCGGCGACCGAGCCGGCGAAGTAGGGCAGGAAGCCCTTGACGATCGAGCGCGGGATGTCGAGCGGCCGGTAGTGCACCGTGTCGACGAACATCAGCGATTGCTCGCCGCGGCCGAGCAGGCCGTGCGTCTCGCTGTGGATCTCGTGCGCCAGGGTTACGAACTTCCGGCTGTGGGCGGCGATGCGGATGCGCACCACGATCGGCTCGAACTCCTTCGCCTCGCGCCGGAACTGGTGGTTGAAGTCCCGGGTCAGCACGTAGAAGTCCGTCGAGGCGAGGCTGAAATCCGGCATGCAGACGTTGAAGAACAGCTCCCGCGCCTTGCCCACCCAGCGCACGTAGTTGGCGAAGTAGATGTTTCCGACCGAGTTGGTGTCGTCGTAGGTCGGGGTCATGTGGAAGACGAACCACTGGCCGTCGAAGCCGTAGGACGAGGCGTGGTTCTCGTTGGCGAGGGTGACGAGCGCCGGCGCCGGCTCGGCCGGAGCGGGTACCGCCGCGACCGGGCGGGGGGCCTCGCCCGCGGGCTTGGCGCGCAGCCCCGCGAGCGTCGGGGCCGCGCCGATCAGCGCCACCAGCGGCGCGGCCGTGGCCAGCAGCGGCGCCGGCCCGAGATAGCCCGCGAGGAAGATCAGCGCCGCCGCGAGCCCGAGCATCGCGCACAGGGTGCCGTCGTAGCGACGCTCCGCCCCCAGCACCTCGCCGACGAGGCAGGCCGCGCCGCCGGCGAGCAGGGTGGCGAACGGCAGCATCAGGTACATCATCGAGAGATTCGCGCCGATCATCGCCGCCGCGACCGCGATCGCCGCCAGGACCAGCCAGAGCGGCGAGGACACGAGGCTCGGCGACACGAAGGCGAGGAGGGGCGAGCTGCTGCGCGCCGTGAGCGAGGACATGAACCAGCGGATCGACGCGTAGGCGCTGTCGAGGGTCGAGGTGGCGGCGATGAGCGTCCAGATCAGGAAGGCGACGCTCGCGGCCGGCACGGCGCCCGCCGCCACCGCCACCGCCGGCTGCGCGCCCGGCAGCCCGTCCGCCGTCACGACGGCGGCGGCGGGACCGGCGGCCGCCGCCAGGGCGGCGTTGAGGACGAGGAGCCCGAGGAAGAGCACCGCGCCCACCCCGTAGGCGGTGCGGACGCTGGCGCCGCTCGCCCGGATCTCCACGGCGCGCTGCCATTGCTGGAGGTCGGTCCACGGCCCGAGCAGGAAGCCGACCAGGGAGGGCAGCACGAGGCCGTAGAAGCGCGCGTCGAAGGCCGCGACCGGCACCGGCGCCTCGGCCGTGCCCCGGAGCGCGCCGAGCGCCGCCAGGGCCGCGCCGGCGCCGAGCACGAGGTAGGCCGCGTGCAGACCCCGCAGGGCCTTGAGGCCGACCGCGTGGCCGACCGCGCAGGAGGCGAGGATGACCACGCCCGCGACGAGCGCCGCCTCCGCGCCGAGCATCGGCCGCCACGCATAGGCGAGGAACCCGAAGATGGTGATCGCCACCGCGGCGAGCTGGCAGAGCAGGAACAGGCCCGCATAGGAGCCCTGGATGGTCTTGAGGATCTGCGCCGGGTCGCGTCCGGGGGCGCCCAGCACCCAGCCGAACAGGAAGAGGCCGAGCACGTTCGGTGCCGCGAAGCCCACGAAGCCGAGCCACCCGTAGGTCAGCGTGACGTGGATCGCATAGAAGAACCCGAGCCCCCACAGCCACGACATCGCAATCGTCGGCGCCCAACCCACGGACCGCAGCGCATTTGCAGGCATGATCCCACACGTCCCGGTTAATGTGTCTTAACCGTAGCAGGTACGTGGGGCGTCCGAGAAGCCGGTTATGCGAAAAATCACAACTAAATTTTATCCATTCCCGAGGGTTTGTCTCGAAATGGGAATGAGTTTTACAGATGAATCCACAGGTGTGCGCACGCAGGCCGACGCCGCTTTCGTGCTACGATGCGGCGGGCGGAGCCCTGCAGTTTACCCGCAGGGCGAGCATCCTCCGGCGCGATCAAACTGTAAAGTGCATTGTGTGCACTGCCGCGGGGGCGGAGTACGGATGCCCGCGGATTGATGGCCCGGGTCTTGCGGCCGGTGCGGGTCGCGTTGTCGCGACCGACCGGGATCCGCCAGCCATGAACCGCTTCACCGGCTTCCTCCTCGCGAGTCTCGCCGCCGTGCCGGCCGAGGCCGCCGAGAGCCTCCTGCGCATCGCCATGACGGCCGCCGACACGCCCACCGCCACCGGCATGCCGAACAACGGCTTCGAGGGCATGCGCTTCCTCGGCTATCCGGTCTTCGAGGGGCTGGTGCTGTGGGACCTCACCCGCACCGACCGGCTCGCGGGACTGCGCCCGGGCCTCGCCGAGCGGTGGGAGCAGGCCCCCGACGACAAGCGCGTCTGGATCTTCCACCTGCGTCAGGGCGTGGCCTTCCACGACGGCACGCCATTCGACGCCGACGCGGTGATCTGGAACCTCGACCGCTACTTCAAGCCGGACGCCAAGCAGTACGAGCCGCCGGCGGCCGGCATCACCCGCGCCCGGGCGCCCCTGGTCGAATCCTACCGCAAGATCGACGACCGCACGGTGGCCATCACCACGGCGGTGCCGGCCTCCTACTTCCCCTACATGGCGGTCTACATCCTGTTCACCTCGCCGGCCTCGTTCGAGAAGGCGGGGCGGGACTGGGCCAGGGTCGGCACCCTGCCGGCGGCGGGCACCGGCCCGTTCCGCATCACCCGCGTGGCGCCCCGGGAGGCGGTCGATCTCGCGCGGCACGACGGCTACTGGGACCCGGCCCGCCGGGCGAAGCTCGACCGGGTGCGGCTGATGCCGATCCCGGAGGCGAATGCCCGCATCGCGGCGCTGCGGGCGGGCCAGGTGGACTGGATCGAGGCGCCCGCGCCGGACGGCATCCCGTCGCTGCGGCAGGCCGGGTTCGCCATCACCACCGGCTCCTACCCGCACATCTGGCCGTGGTTCTACAACATCGGCGCGCCCAACAGCCCCTTCCGGGACGTGCGGGTGCGCCAGGCTCTCAACTACTGCATCGACCGCGACGCCCTGGTGGGCTTCCTGAACGGCACCGCCGAACCCTCGGTCGGCTGGCTCAAGAAGGACGACCCGAATTTCGGCGCGCCGCAGCACCGCTACGGCCTCGATCCGGCGAAGGGCCGGGCGCTCCTCAAGGAGGCAGGCTACGGGCCGGGCCGGCCGCTCGCCTTCCCGGTGATGGTCTCGACCTCGGGCTCGGGCCAGATGCAGCCCCTGCCGATGAACGAGTTCCTGCAGGAGAGCCTGAAGCAGAACTGCGAGGTCAATGTCACGTTCAACGTGGTCGAATGGCAGGTGCTGCTCACCGCCGGGCGCTCCGCCCCGGATGCCCCGGCCCTCCAGGGGGCGCTCGCGCTCAACGTCAGCTCGCCCTCCTCGGACGTGAGCGTGATGGCGCGCTACTTCTCCTCCGCCAACCTCTCGCCGAAGGGCTTCAACTTCGCGCAGTGGAAGGACGAGGCGTTCGATGACAGGCTGCGCACGCTCTCCGAATCGACCGACCCCCGGGAGATCGCGGCGGCGACGAGGGCGGCCCACGAGCGCCTCGTGGACAATCCGCCCTGGCTCTACGTCGTCCACGACCTCAACCCGCGGGCGATGTCGCCCAGGGTGAAGGGCTTCGTCTCGCCGCAATCGTGGTTCGTCGACCTGACCCTCGTGAGCCTGCAGTAGGATTCATGACCGACGCGTCCCCCGCCGATTCCGACCCCACCCTCCTCTCGGCCGCCGGCCTCGGGCGGGCGATCGCCGCCCGCCGGCTCTCCCCGGTGGAGGCCATGGAGGCGCTGCTCGCCCGCATCGCGCGGCTCGATCCGCGCCTGCGGGCCTACGTGGAGGTCTATGCCGACGACGCCCGGCTCGCCGCCGAGGGGGCCGACCGGGCGATCCGCTCGGGCCACGCGGTCGGGCCGCTGCACGGGGTGCCGGTGGCGCTCAAGGACCTGATCGACGTCGAGGGCCGCGTCACCACGGGCGGCTCGCACACGCTGCGCGAGCGGCGCGCCACCGCCACCGCCACCATCGCCAAGCGCCTGATCGCCCAGGGAATGATCCTCATCGGCAAGACCCACACGGTGGAGTTCGCCCTCGGCGGCTGGGGCACCAACCGGCGCATGGGCACCCCCCTCAACCCCTGGGACCCCGACCATCCCCGCGCGCCCGGCGGATCGAGCAGCGGCTCGGGCGTCGCCGTGGCGAGCCGGATGGCGCCCTGGGCGATCGGCACCGACACGGGCGGCTCGGTGCGGCTGCCGGCCTCGTTCTGCGGCATCACCGGGCTCAAGGTCACGGTGGGGCGGGTGAGCACGCACGGGGTGCTGCCGCTCTCCACCACCCTCGACACGCCGGGGCCGATGGCCCGCACCGTCGAGGACGTGGCGCTCCTCTACGGCGTGATGCAGGGGCCGGATCCCCTCGACCCCAACACCCGCGGCATCGCGCCCGCCGACCCGATGCCCTCCCTCGACCGGGGCGTGCGGGGCCTGCGCCTCGGGCGCATGCCCGCCGCCGAGCGCGAGGGCGTGGCCGCCGAGATGCTCGTCGCCTACGACCGCGCCCTCGACAAGCTGGAGCGGCTCGGGGCCGAGATCGTGGACGTCGCGCTGCCGTTCCGGTTCGTCGACTTCGTCAACGCCTCGGCGATCCTCCACGCGGAGGCCTATTTCCACAACGGCGCGGTGGCGGAGGATTTCTCCGCGCCCCTCGACGAGGACGTGCGCGCCCGGATCCTCTCCGGCGCGTCGATCTCGGCCCGGGATTACCTGCGCACCCGGCGCCTGCAGCAGGACATGAAGCGGGCGCTCGACCGGGCCTTCGTCGGCCTCGACGCGCTCCTCACCCCCACCACCGAGACGCCGGCCCCCCGCCTCGACGCGGTGGACCAGGCGGTGATGCCCTCCCGCTTCACCCGCTTCGGCAACTTCCTCGACCTCTGCGCGCTCGCCCTGCCGAGCGGCTTCTCCGCCGAGGGGCTGCCGCTCTCGCTCCAGATCGTCTGCCGCGGCTACGAGGAGGCGACGGCCCTGCGCGTGGGCCAAGCCTACCAGCAGGCGACGGACTGGCACCTGCGCCTGCCGCCCGTGTGAGGCCGGCCTCGCCCGGGGCGCCCCGGGCGAGGCCGGGCGGGCGCCTTGCATTCCGGCCCGCATGAGGCTATCTGTTCACCAACAGTTCTGTTCGCGGTCGATGATCGCGGTGCGGGAGTGGGCCCCCCGGGGTCCGCTCTTTTTTATTGCCGCGGGCTCATCGGCGCGGGCGGAACCGCCCCCGATCGCCAGGACGTCACCGCCGGGTTCCATGACCGACGCCCCAGACCATCCCCCGGGCGAGAAGCGCCTGATCACCGAGACCGGCGTGGCCGCGCGCGTGGCGCAGATCGTCGAACCCTCCCTCGAAGGGCTCGGCTTCCGCCTCGTGCGGGTGCGGGTCACGGGCCAGAACGGCTGCACGGTGCAGATCATGGCCGAGCGGCCGGACGGCACCATGACGGTGGAGGATTGCGAGGCGGTGAGCCGGACGATCTCGCCGCTCCTCGACGTCGACGACCCGATCGGCCGCGCCTACCACCTGGAGATCTCCTCGCCGGGGATCGACCGGCCGCTGGTGCGGGCCCAGGACTTCGCCCGCTGGGCCGGCCACGAGGCCAAGGTGGAGCTCAGCGTGCCGCTGGAGGGGCGCAAGCGCTTCCGGGGCGTCATCCGGGCGCCCGAGGGCGGGACGGTCCGCATCGAGCTCGCCGACGTCAAGGAGGGCCTGCCGGCCGCCTATGACCTGCGGCTCACCGACATCGGCGAGGCGCATCTCGTGCTCACCGACGAGCTCATCCGCGAATCCCTGCGCCGCGGCTCCGCGCCGCCCGGCGGCGACGGGGAGGACGGGGACGAGGACGACGGCGCGGGGGCGCCGACCGCGCACTAAGCAGATTTCGCAAAAGTGGTCGCCGGTTTTGCGATAAAAATCTGTGACGAAACAAGAACCTAAGCGGAC